>JAFUVB010000044.1 GCA_017471245.1 Prevotella sp. | reverse complement strand
CAACAACTTCTTGATGAACCTCATTGCGGCACTCGGGGCATATTGCTTCTTTGACAACAAGCCAGAGGCTATTCAAGGGTACCGTATTGAGGACACCAAGCAACTCACTTTGTTCTAATCTTATCCCGAACTGGCGTATTTTTTTGCTTGTAATCTGGCTAATTCCACTCGAAAATACGAAGAAAAAAACTTTTTTCTTTTGTGTTTTGCTCGTTAAATCGTACCTTTGCAGCCTAAAATAATAAAAGGTATCAAAGATATGGCTTATTTATTCTCATCCGAATCCGTTTCAGAAGGGCATCCCGACAAGGTGGCCGATCAGATTTCAGACGCGTTGCTCGACCAGTTCTTAGCCTACGACGACAAGGCACGCTGCGCCATCGAGACATTTGTCACCACAGGTCAGGTGGTGATTATGGGCGAGGTGCGCTCGGAGGCGTATATCGACTTACAGACCATTGCGCGCAATACCATCAAGCGCATTGGCTATACGAAGAGCGAATATCAGTTTGATGGCGATTCCTGCGGTATCCTTACCGCCATTCATGAGCAGAGCGTTGACATCAACCGTGGCGTAGACCGCGAAGAAGATGAAAATCAGGGTGCCGGCGACCAGGGAATGATGTTCGGGTATGCCACCAACGAGACGGAACGCTATATGCCCGTATCGCTCGACCTGTCTCACCTGCTGATGCGCACGTTGGCAGAGATTCGCAAGGAGGGAAAGGTGATGACCTATCTGCGCCCGGACTCGAAGAGTCAGGTGACCGTTGAGTATAGTGACGATGGCGTGCCGCAGCGCATTGACACGATTGTGGTGAGCACGCAGCACGATGAGTTTGATGCCGACGATGAGAAGATGCTGGAGCGTATCAGGGAGGATGTGATCAACATTCTGATTCCTCGCGTGAAGGAGCAGATTCACAGCAAGAAAGTGCTGGCTCTGTTCAAGAATGACATCAAGTATTACGTCAATCCCACGGGTAAGTTCGTGATTGGCGGACCTCATGGTGACACTGGCTTGACAGGAAGAAAGATCATCGTGGATACCTACGGCGGAAAGGGTGCTCATGGCGGCGGTGCTTTCTCGGGCAAGGACTCGAGCAAGGTGGACCGATCTGCTGCCTATGCTGCCCGCCATATTGCAAAGAACATGGTGGCGGCAGGCGTGGCCGACGAGATGCTGGTGCAGGTGAGCTATGCCATTGGTGTGGCAGAACCGGTGAATATCTATGTGAACACTTACGGAAAGAGTCATGTGAAAGAGGGCGACGGTGAGATTGCAGAGAAGGTCAAGCAGATGTTCGACCTGCGACCGAAAGCCATTGAGCGGCGGCTGAAGCTCCGCCAGCCTATCTTCGTGGAGACGGCGGCATACGGACACATGGGACGAGAACCGCAGGTGGTGAAGAAAACCTTTACAAGCCATTATCACGAGACAAAGACCATTGAGGTGGAACTCTTCACTTGGGAGAAACTCGACTGCGTGGACGAAATCAAGAAGGCATTCGGATTGTAAATGTATCAGCAACAAGACACTTTGCATCATGAGTCGCCGGTGACTGCGGAGAGCGAGCCGGTGATGGCAGAAACCTCTGAGGAAGGGGCTTCAGCCACGTTGCATGTGTCTAAGCCGATGAAGCCTACTCATGCCTATCAGGTGCTGCGCATGTTGCCAAAAGATGCCACGCCGGCACAACAGGACTCTGCCATACAGGCAGCCTTCCATCCGGAACTCACCCATCTGAGCACGCGCCCCGACACTTTGCATCTCCCGGGACACGACAAAGGCAAGAGCGTGAAAGACGTGAACATTCCACAGTATTACCGGGAGAGCTTCTTTGCCAACGACAGTCTTTTCCATCCTGAGCTGAGCGGAGGGCGCTATGGCATTGCCGGCGATCCCGTTCCCTATTCCATTCGCAACGACAACGTGATAACAAGTCTGTTGTTGGGATGCTTTGTCATGGCTCTTGTTTCCTATTCTTTCTCACGCCTGTTCATTCTTCGACAAGCCAAGAATTTCTTTTACATACCGAGAAGCGAGAATGTGACAGTGATCACCGAGACCACGGGCGAATTCCGATTCCAGTCGTTCCTTGTGCTTCAGACCTGTCTGTTGCTTGCCATTCTCGTTTTCTTCTATACGCAGACAGAGGTTGCCGACACCTTTATCCTTGAGTCGCAATATCAGTTGATTGCAATTCTGTTTGGTTGTTTCGTCGGCTATTTCCTGCTGAAGGGATTTATCTATGCATTCGTCAACTGGATGTTCTTCGATAAGAAAAAAAACGAACAATGGACCAAGTCGTTGTTGTTCATCACAGCCATGGAAGGCATAGCGCTGTTCCCGCTTGTGTTGTTGCAGAGTTATTTCGATTTACCGATGCAAAGTGCCGTTATTTATATGGCATTTGTGCTGATTTTAGTAAAAATATTGACATTTTACAAGTGTTTCGTTATCTTTTTCAGGCGAAACGGGGTTGTTTTGCAAATTTTTTTGTACTTTTGTGCGCTCGAATTGATACCTCTGCTCATTTTGGGTGGATTTCTGGTGTTGATCGTAGACAATTTAAAAATAAATTTTTAGGACACTGATGATCAAAAAGATTCTCATATCGCAACCAAAACCAACAAGCGAGAAGTCGCCATATTTCGAAATTGCCAGAGAGTTTGGAGTGGAATTGGTTTTCCGTCCGTTCATTAAGGTAGAAGGACTGAGTTCAAAGGAGTTTCGGCAGCAGAAAGTCAGTTTGATTGGACACACTGCCGTTGTATTTACTTCGCGCCATGCCATAGACAATTACTTCAATCTTGCCAAGGAGATGCGCCTTACCATCCCCGAGGACATGAAGTATTTCTGTGTCACCGAGCAGATCGCGCTGTATATCCAGAAGTATGTGCAATACCGCAAGCGCAAGGTTTTCTTCGGACAGACGGGCAAGATTGCCGACTTGTTGCCTTCCATGGTGAAGCATAAGAGCGAGAAGTATCTGATTCCGATGAGCGATGTGCATGATGACAGTGTCAGACAGATGCTCGATGCCAAGAAACTGCAGCATACGGAATGCGTGATGTACCGCACGATGAGCAATGATTTCACGGAAGAAGAAGTGAAGACATTCAACTACGACATGTGCGTGTTCTTCAGTCCTTCCGGCATTAATGCCTTTACGAAGACTTTTGGAACGACAAAGGATAATATCGTAGTAGCCACATTCGGTCCGTCAACGGCGAAGGCTGCCCATGAGGCTGGATTGAATGTAGGGCTTGAGGCTCCCACAGAGAAGTTTCCTTCGATGACAGGAGCCTTGCGTCATTTCCTTTCCGAACAGGGTAAATAATCAGAATGCGAGAAGAATGCCTGCATCTCGGTTGCTTACATTAGGCAAGGAAGAGCGGATATCGAGCAAAAGGATTGTTGATAGGCTCTTCAGCGGTGGCAAGGGGCGTTCCATGGTGGGCTTCCCCATCAGGCTTGTTTACGTCAAGTATTCCCGGGAGAGCGACAGAGAGCCGGATGCTTCAATCTTGATTAGTGTTCCCAAGCGTTGTTTCAAGAGTGCCGTGAAGCGCAACCGCGTGAAGCGGCAGATACGCGAGGCATATAGGCACCACAAGGATTTGTTTCATGTTCCTGCAGGCAAGTGCGTGGCAATGGCATTCATCTGGACGGATAACCAGTTGCATAGCAGCGAGCAGGTGAAGCGCAGTGTTGTGGGTTTGTTGAAACGAATGAACGAGAAACTATGAAGAAGGCATTGCAGAAGGTGATGAAAGGAATATCATGGATATTCGTAGGAATCCTGCTCCTGCCGGTGTTCATCTACCAGAAGGCGATATCACCGTTCACTCCTCCTTCATGCCGTTTCACTCCCACTTGCTCAGAGTATACACGGCAGGCACTGATCAAACATGGCCCGATAAAAGGGCTATGGCTGTCGGTGAGGCGAATACTGAGATGTCACCCTTGGGGTGGCAGCGGTTATGACCCTGTGCCGTAATCAGCGCGGCAGGGAAACTGCTGGCGGGGCAAAGGCTATAGAGCCAATAACCTAATAGGCAAAAGGCTATATGACTATAAGTCCTATAAGCCCTATAAGCCATATATGCCCTATAAGTCTTATAAAGCGATTATTAAATACTATCATACAATGACAAAGAATTTTGTTGAAGAACTCCGCTGGCGCGGAATGCTGGCACAGATAATGCCAGGAACGGAAGAACTCTTGCAGAAAGAGATGGTGACAGCCTATCTGGGTACTGACCCTACTGCCGATTCACTTCATATCGGTCACCTCTGTGGCATCATGATGCTCCGCCACTTGCAGCGTTGCGGGCATAAGCCTATCATCTTGGTGGGTGGTGCTACTGGTATGATCGGCGACCCTTCGGGAAAGAGTCAGGAGCGCAATCTTCTTAACAACGAGACGCTCTATCATAATCAGGAATGCATCAAGAAACAGGTGGCAAAGTTTCTTGACTTCGATGCCGACGTTCCCAACAAAGCCGAGATGGTGAACAACTATGACTGGATGAAAGACTTCACATTTCTGGATTTTGCCCGTGAGGTGGGCAAGCACATCACCGTGAACTACATGATGGCAAAGGAAAGTGTGCAGCAACGCCTGAACGGAACTGCACGCGACGGTCTTTCCTTCACCGAGTTCACATATCAGCTGTTGCAGGGCTACGACTTCCTCTATCTTTATCAGCACAAGGGCGTGAAGCTTCAGCTGGGCGGTAACGACCAGTGGGGCAACATGACCACAGGAACGGAACTGATTCGCCGCACTTTGGGCAACGAAGTGGAGACCTTCGCACTCACCTGTCCGCTCATCACCAAGAGCGATGGCAAGAAGTTCGGAAAGACAGAGAGCGGAAACATCTGGCTTGATCCGAATCGCACCACACCGTATAAGTTCTATCAGTTCTGGCTGAATGTTAGCGATGACGACGCAGAGCGCTACATCAAGATATTCACTTCTTTGGAGAAGGATGTGATCGATGCTCTGGTGGAAGAGCACAAGCAGGATCCCGGTCGCCGCATCTTGCAGCGCCGACTGGCAGAAGAGGTCACCGTGTTGGTTCATTCGCAGGAGGCACTCGACACAGCCATTGAGGCGAGCAACATCCTTTTCGGCAAGTCCACCAAGGAGAGCTTGCAGAAGTTGGATGAGCAGACGTTCCTCGATGTGTTCGATGGTGTTCCGCAGTTCACTATCGGTCGCGAGGATCTGGGACAGCCGGCCGTGGATCTGTTCACACAGACAGCAGCCGTTTTCCCCTCCAAGCGCGAGATTCGTGAGTTTGTCAAGAGCGGAGCCTTGTCGTTGAACAAAGAGAAACTGACCGATTTCAACCGCCCGGTAACGGCAGAAGACCTGATCGACAACAAGTATTTACTTGTTCAGCGCGGCAAGAAAAACTATTATCTGCTCATTGTGAAGTAAGAAATTCTTTGAAAGTTTGATGATTTTCAATTTTATTTCGTACCTTTGCAGCCGAAATTAATGATTGGGTGATGGTGTAATGGTAACACTACAGGTTTTGGTTCTGTCATTCCCGGTTCGAATCCGAGTCACCCAACATAGTTCATAAGATGGTAATTGACGTAAGGAGTCTGTTTGCAATAATGCAAATAGATTCCTTTTTTAGTAGCCTTATCATTGAAAAGAAAAAGTTATTTCGTCTCGGAAGAAAAAATAAATAAATTTCTTTTGTTCTTCTCTCGACTTTTCGTAACTTTGCAGCAAAACAAACAAATCAAATTATTTTGCTATATGAAAACAAATTATGAAGTACGTTATGCGGCTCATCCTGAAGACGCAAAGAGTTATGACACCAAGCGCATCCGTCGCGATTTCCTCATTGAGACAGTATTCGCTGCCGACGAAGTGAACATGGTATATTCCATGTATGATAGAATGGTAGTAGGCGGAGCCATGCCTGTGGCAGAGTGCTTGAAGCTTGAAGCCATCGATCCCCTGAAGGCTCCTTATTTTACCACACGCCGTGAGATCGGTATCTTCAACGTGGGCGGTGCCGGTTGCGTGAAGGTGGGCGACGAGGTTTTCGAACTGGATTACAAGGAGGCTCTCTATATCGGGCGCGGCGACCGCGACGTGGTGTTCTGCTCCAAAGACAGCGAGAAGCCTGCCAAGTTCTATTTTAACTCCACCACAGCTCACGCTGCATATCCCTGCAAGAAGGTGACCAAGGAGAATGCCGTTGTGGCTCACATGGGTTCTTTGGAGATGAGCAACGAGCGCAATATCAACAAGATGCTGGTTAACCAGGTGCTGCCCACCTGCCAGTTGCAGATGGGTATGACGGAGTTGGCACCGGGCAGCGTGTGGAACACCATGCCTGCACATGTGCACAGCCGCCGCATGGAAGCCTATTTCTATTTTGAGGTTCCAGAAGACCAGGCAGTCTGCCATTTCATGGGCGAGGTGGAAGAGACGCGCCACTTGTGGATGAAGGGCGACCAGGCAGTGCTTTCTCCAGAATGGAGCATCCACAGTGCAGCAGCCACTCACAACTATACCTTCATCTGGGGTATGGGCGGCGAGAATCTTGACTATG
Organism: Prevotella sp.; assembly: GCA_017471245.1. Taxonomy (GTDB): domain Bacteria; phylum Bacteroidota; class Bacteroidia; order Bacteroidales; family Bacteroidaceae; genus Prevotella. The sequence goes on along the minus strand of JAFUVB010000044.1, from coordinate 1,814 downwards.
GCGATCAGGATTTCTCGAAGATCACAGATCTGAAGTAGGCTGTTCAGGAGTGAAGGAGTAAGGGAATTAAGGAGTTAAGGAGTAAAGGAGTTAAGGAGTAAAGGAGTTAAGGAGTTAAGACAATAGCTTTATGAATCAGTTTTCATTTGAAAGTATTGTTGCTTGGCAAAAGGCTCATTATTTCACGCGCTTGGTTTACACAATCACAGGGCATTTTCCCGAAGAAGAGCGCTTCGGACTTGTTTCACAGTTCCGCAGAGCTGCCGTTTCGATAGGTGCAAATATCGCTGAGGGATACAAAAAACTGAGTAAGGCCGACAAACTCCGTTTCCTGAACATCTCTGAAGGGAGCCTGGCAGAATGCCAGAATTATATCGTCCTCTCTCGTGATCTGGGTTATATAGACGACCGCGAGTATGCATTACTACACGAAAGTGCCGATGAGGCAGGGCGATTATTAGCAGGTTACTGCAACGGAATTATTAGTAACAATGGTATAAACAATGGAATGTAGGTGTAGCAAGGGTGGAATGGAGCAAGACATTTGTCTTCACTCCTTCACTCCTTTACTCCTTCACTCCTAAAAAATTTAATTAGAAATGGCAAACATGTTTTCATTAGAAGGTAAGAACGCCTGGATTACCGGCGCATCTTACGGTATCGGTTTCAACATCGCCAAGGCTTTTGTGGCTGCAGGCATCAAGAACATTATTTTTAATGACATCAACGAGGCTGCCCTTGAGCGTGGACTGAACAACTACAAGGAGGCAGGCATCGAAAACGTCAAGGGTTATGTTTGTGACGTGACAAAGGAAGACGACGTGAAGGCTCTTGTAGAGAAGATTCACGCCGAGGTGGGGCAGATTGACATTCTGGTGAACAATGCGGGTATCATCAAGCGCATCCCGATGCACGAGATGAAGCGCGCCGAGTTCCAGCAGGTGATCGACATCGACCTTGTGGGACCGTTCATCGTTTCTTCTGCCGTGCTCCCCGAGATGATGGAGCGCCGCGAGGGTAAGATTATCAACATCTGCTCCATGATGAGCGAACTGGGTCGCGAGACTGTTTCTGCTTACGCCGCAGCCAAAGGCGGTCTGAAGATGCTCACCCGTAACATCTGCTCAGAGTATGGTGAGTACAACATCCAGTGCAACGGCATCGGTCCGGGTTATATCGCCACACCGCAGACGGCTCCACTTCGCGAGCGTCAGCCAGACGGCAGCCGTCATCCCTTCGACTCTTTCATCTGCGCCAAGACTCCCGCAGGCCGTTGGCTTGAGCCCGAAGAGCTGGGCGGACCGGCTGTGTTCCTCGCTTCTCATGCCTCTGATGCCGTAAACGGTCACGTGCTGTATGTTGACGGCGGCATCCTGGCTTACATCGGAAAGCAGCCTTAATTTAGTATTTTAGAGGTGAGTTTTTAGAGGTGAGAGAATAGATTTAGAAGCAAGAGGCAAGAGAATGGAACTATGATATAGTCATGAGTATAGAACGTTATATCTCAGTGCATATCTCTCACCTCTAATCTTCTCACCTCTCACCTCTAAAAAAAATCCTCCAAATTCTTTGCTGTTTCAATCTTTTTCTTTATATTTCCTCTATAAAAGTTTAGACCACCCCTCTCTTTTCCGTTTACAATCACTATTTATTGTGGGACATACAGCATAATATCCTTGCCAGTGCCTTTTGTAGGCATCGGCATTTATCTTTCATAATGTATAATTTCCTCTTCGGGCTTGGTGTCCCCGACAGTTGTCCTAAGCCGCCTAAAGAGTTAGCATGTTTGCACACTGGCTGTTGGCACTACAAAT
>JAFUVB010000010.1 GCA_017471245.1 Prevotella sp. | reverse complement strand
ATGGTAGTTCCTACGCTCCAGCACCTTGTCTACTTCGTCGCGCAGATATACTGGTTGGAATTGCTGCACTTGATTTTCCTTCAAAGCAGCACACCATTTCTCGTTAAACTCCTTGTATTTTTCTATCTCCGCAGCAGTTGGTGGTACAGGAGGTAAGAAGAAGGGTATTTTCTTAAGCAGCATACCAACAAGTTTGTTGGCTTCAACATTGCTCTTAGGTATGACACCTTCCCCAGAGATAATCTTGTTATACACTTTGCCTGGCACCGCATCAAGCCCCAGTCGTTGAAGGGTTGCAACAGTGTAATTCTTCACCGTCGCATTGCACGGTATTCTTACCGCAGTCTTTATTTCTTTGTCCATATTGTTGTTTATTAAAAGTTTGCAGCAAAGGTACTACTTTTATTGTTGCAAACACCTCACTAAAAATTTAAAGTCATATATTAACAATTTTACGACCAATCACCATTGAGGCATTGCAGCATCACTTCGTATTTTCTTGCGTCACTGCTGTCTCAAATATGGTAGCACAACACTTCCGAGAAAGTGCGTCACTTCCACTAACAAGGCGAGCACAAAACTTACATTCCCTATGCAGCCTTTTATTCCTAAAATGGCGCAGCACTCTCCGAACTCGACGGAATACATTTTCGTGACCCGATGGCGGAATCCGAATATCGAGGAATTAGGCGAGAAGTGGTCATCGTCCGTACAAAAATTGAACTATCGTTCTTTTTGTACTTTCCTTGCCCCATCTCGCCCTCTATCGAGGGGGTGCAGCTCCGACAAGTCGGGCTGCTTTGGCTCCGCTTTTGACTCATATATTACCAATTCGGTCATAAAATTGTTAATATATGAGATTTTATTTTTCAAGACCTTTTATATATAATAATGTGACTATCTTCGCAACAAAAAAAGAAGGTCATGAATGTGAATGAGAAAAGAATCACCGAGGCGAGAATCATTAAAAGCCAAAATAAGTATTGGCCAATATGGATGGTTCTTTACATAGTAGAGTCTGGCTCAGTATATAACTGCTATAATGAGGCAGCATATGTCGTAGCCTCATTGACGGGTTACCGGCTGAGAAAAAAAACCAGGAAGGATAGCATTGTTTATATGGTGACCTTCCCGAAAGATAACATAGACAAGGTGATGAATATTATCAAGAATGCCGGATGTTCTTCCTTCCGAAAGATAGGCAGGGTCATAACTTTCCAATGGATTGATGATGTCCCAGAGGTAGATGAAATATGGAATGTTGTGGCAAAAGACATTAGGTTTGAGCTAAGACTGGATTCTTCTACAGCACTTCAGTTGAAACAGATAGTAGAGAAAGGAGGGTTTGGTGGTCGTGAGAAGGCTACTAAATCTGAAGTTCTTCGCTATGCCGTCAAGCACTTTTATGATAATAAGCCTGTCGGTATAAAAGAAGCTGAACCGTTGATAAAGGCTATAAGCGGAAATAGGAAAGAACTACAGGAAGGTCTTTATACTCTAACAAAACTCGTGAAAGAACTGAATGCTATTGGGGTGAACCTGAATCAGATTACCCACAAGATAAACTATTTGCAACAGAAAGCAGAAGATGATGGTATACCCCTTGGTAGCAGGGCAGATAGTCTGCTGAAATTCGCAAAAGAAATCGAGTCCATTCATGATGATCTTTATAGCATCTTTGGTGAGATTTCTACAAACCTTGAACCGGCAAGGGATGCTACTCTTTCTGCAATGGAAGGAGAAAATGAAATAATGAACCGCTTACTAATATAATATATGTTATGGCAGTACCATGCGTTATAAAGATACTGGGTGCAACGGCGACAAGTTTCGCAGCTGTTGACTACAACGAGAATAAGGTGGCAGAGGGTGTTGCTGAATGTGTCGCCATGCGAAACTTCGGCCCGCTGGAGCAGTACAATTTCCATGCAGCGGACACCATGAAAAAATATCTCCAGAAGATAGCCGACCGAAATGACAGGGTGCAGCATCCACAGTTACACATCATGGTCTCTTATCCTGGCATTCCGTCTGAAGAGGAAAAGACTATACTCCTCCAGAACTTCAAGGACACCCTTGATAGGCTGGGCTACAAAGATCAGCCGCAGGCCATCTGGGCACATAATGACACCGACCACTTCCATTTTCATGCTGCAACGGTAAGAGTTGACCAGAAAACAGGAAGATGGATTAATAACTCCTGGGAGGGTGTCAAAGCCCGCAGGATTCTCGATCAACTTCGAGGTATTGAACATGATAGACAACTTGATAAGATGCTGGACTATAACTATACATCGCTGAACCAGTTCCAGCATATACTTCGTGCCAATGGATATCACTTCCATGTCGATGAAGAAAACAATAATCTTGAAGTCTACCGAGCCTGCAAGAATGTGGGAACAGTCAATATCGATGAAATCAAAGCCAAGGCCGAAGAGAATATGGCTAAGAGAAAAACCGATAAAGAGGAACAGCTTAAGCGCCTCAAACAGGTTAGGGCAGTCATTAGCAAATATCGTGATAAGTCCCTAAGTGCTATCGTTGACATTCCGGAAACGGTCAAAACAAAGAGTGGAAAGGTTCATACAAAAACTGCAACGAAAGGTAAGGCCAAGAGAGCCAGGTTCCAAGGGAGCAGTGGTCTTGAACTGACAGAACTCAAAAAGGCTCAGTTCAAACAGTTCTTGATAGACCTGAAGCGGACTGCAGGTCTTGAAATCCTTTTCCATAAGGGCGAAGATGGCAAAGTGAAAGGCTATAGCATTATTGACAACTCTAAGGGTATGATTTATAATGGTTCCGACATCATGAAGCTGTCTGCCCTCTTGAATGGCAAGGGTATGACTGAAGAAATCATTCCGGCTGATTTGGCTGAGGAAGTAAATCAGGAATATCGTGATGAGAGAACTGCTAAGCGAGATAACATCACACCATCGAATATCTATGATATCGTGCAGAAAAAACTGAAAGAGTTTAAACTATCGTGGCGCGAACCCAGTTTCATCAGTGCGGAAGCCGTCTCACTCTCAGCAGAAGAAAATTGCCAGAAAGCTATTGAACTCATTTCGCTTGCTGAGACACAGCATACTAATGGTAACTGGAGGTGGGAGGTAAATGCCGAGATTGCTGCAGAACATGCCTATGCAGCATTTGTCGATGATAAGATTCTGAAAGAAACAACTGCAACTAAGACACTGAATAGCCAGACTTATTTTGAAGAAAAACCTAAGTCTTTAGTGCCAATTCCAGAGGGTTTGAATGCATTCAATGTCGTTGACTATATGAAGAAGGAATTGAAGAAACTCGGTGTACAGATACCTCACATGAATGTAGGTGTAGATGCATTCCTGTCAAAAACAGAACAGGAATATATTCAGATGTCCATCGATTCTTTACAACATGCGAAAGAGTCTGAAAATAAATCAGAGGCAGTAGAAGCATACAAGTTTGCTTTGGCGGCAGAGGAATGTCGACGCAGGCAACAATCCAAGGAACAAACAACAGTTCAAACAATCAAGCCGAAGTCTGCAGTGAAGCCGGTGGTCCCGAAAATCAGGACTATATCCTTCACTGGCTTTACGGCATCGGTGTCTACAAAGGATGGCAAGAGCTATATCACTGCTACCGTTGCCGGGAAGAATATGGAAAAGCCACTGTCAGCTGGTCATAATGCCTGGTACCAGCAGGAACAAGACAAGACCGAAGCTGCCCGTGGCCTCGCACTGCATTACTTCTCACAAGAGTTCTATATTGCGAAGCGTGAGGAATACAAGCAACAGTGCATCGGGAATGGAAAAATGCCGTATGGTATCAAGGTGAGTGGTGTTAAACAATATGCAAGTAATATCTTTGGCAGGGTGGATTACCCGAATGGGGATTGGGATGCTAATGTATCTCATAAGGCATCGGTAAAGGACTATAAGCCGAATGAGAAGGAGAAGGACTTTTTTATCAGAAAATTTGGATCTGAGGAAGCTGATAACTTTTGGGGACACACCTTCAAGGATATCAAGGATTTCTTTATTGATAAGCCTGCAGAGTTTGAGAACTCTAAGGCAATCGACGAAACACTGGGTGTCTTCGCTGAGATTGCTGCAGCATTCAATGACTCCATGGCTACAATGTTTAATGTAGTCCTTGGGAATAATGCTGGATATGTACCATCATGCGGTGGCGGTGGTAACAACAACTTGCCCAAGAAAAAGGATGATGACTGGCTTAAGAACCCGCGTAGCCTGTTTATGAAACCGGTTAAGGGAAAGAGTCTAAGACGTTGAGTGTTGATATGTAGGCTTTGCCTTTGGATTTATTTTGGCAACATGTGACTGTCACCTGTGATGGGTGGCAGTCTCTTAACTATGGGCGCAGGCCGCTGTTACCGATGCCGATACAGGGATTGTTTGTTCCCTCACGGGCGCCCGCAGGGCCTAATTACACCGATACACCTCTGGTAGCCGATATATCATCAACAATAGAAATTGCTTCACGGACTTGCGGCCGTCCATGAACTTGCCAGTCCATTGCTCATACCAGATACGAGAACACATTTCGGGGTGACTGTTGCTGGACAGGACGGGGAACAGCCTGCCTGATGTTGGAACTTCCTTCACGTCCGGTAGCTTTATCATGAGTTTTCTGTTCCTCATAAAGCTTGCCTAAGGCATTAAAGCGTCCTATATGCTTTATTCCGAAATCTATTAGCTCGTAGAACCTCGGAGAGATAGTCCAGTCCCATGGAGCATTGCAGGTGTATACGAGCCTACAGGTAGATTTTCCCAGTTCACACTCATAGATTTCCATCACCGATGTCTCTTCGCCTCTGTGGCGGTCACTCCTGTATTTGCATACCTTCATCAGGTCACCAAGTTTCTCGGCACTGAGGACGGTTTGACCGTCAAAGAGCATACGGTAAAACCTGTTTTTGTTTCTCTTCTTTTCCGTGCCTGATACAGTCTTCTGGCTTTTGTCTGTCGTGTCCGATGCCTGACACGTCTTTGACTTCACTATGTATCCGGTGAAAGTGTGATTCCAGTCGAGCCTGGCAACTTTCCTGTGAAGGAGCGAACGGAAGCACCGTCTGGCCGCTTGTGCGTCATTGAGGGCGTTATGAGCCTTGAAGGGTGTACCGAATAGAAATTCATACAATTCTTTCAGTGAAGGAGTTTTAATATTACCATCAGGCAACTTGTATTTGCAGTAACTGGCTGACAGCTGCTGTGTGCAATAGAAGTTCTTCCTCTTTAGTGCCTTGCCTGTCTTGCGCTTGCAAGTATTGTTGAGCAGGTGGAAGTCATGCATGATATTGTGACCGATGACAGCCCATGCCATATCCCAAACCTCCAGCAGTATCGGCAGTACCTCGCCGATGGGTTTCCCCTGGCTGGTGGCCATCTCCGTCGTTATGCCATGTATGGCAACAACTTCAGCGGGTATCTTATACCCTTCCGGCTTGATGATGTAGTCACCTTTCCTGAGCTGGTTGTTGTATTCATCCGTCAGAATCCACGACACTTGTACAACGTGATCTTTCTTCGCGTCGCGTCCGGTGGCCTCTGTGTCAATGTACAGTAGTGTCTTACTCACTTTCTTATTCTTCTTTGCCATTTTTCCGCTCTTTTACAATGTTTTTTTGTGCAATTCGTTTTACCGATGCGGGAAAACCAGGTGCCGATAGTTCCCATCACGGGCGCCCGTGAGGGCCTAATCACACCTGTTTGGCTGTCTAAAACCGTTTATCTTCCTGGCACGAAGGCTTCTGGCTTCGCTGTTGATCTCCAGCATCGTCAGACCGTAGCCCTTCTTCATACACGAGAGTATCCCAGCGATTACCCAAGGGCGGTCGTCCTCGCTCTGCGACTCTATATATTCCCAGACGGTCATACCGTTGCCCATCACCTTGTTCTGAAGCAACTGCTTCTGTTCCTCTGTAAAGCTCTGTTCCATATTAAAAATGTCGCAATTATTTATTTTAGCCGATTTTAGGAGGTATAACTATACCACCGATGCCGAGAAACGCCATTGTAGGGCAAATGGTGAGGTTATTTTTCTGGCTTATTCCCTAAAAAGGGGTAATTCGGCAGAATTGTTTACAGTTTGGATAGGTGGGTAATAACTCGCTTTACTGTCTCTTTATCGAGTCCTGTCCGTTCGTCCACCCTAAAGAGGTGTGGCAGCTGCTCTTCCTTGAAGAAGTCCAGGATAGGACAGTCATCGATGATGGCATAGCGGACTGCGCTCGTCTGTGCGTCTAACCATGCCTGTATCTCGTTTCCTCGGTGGATGGGGTCGATATCTGGAGTTATCCCTATCACCTTGCCAGGAAGGTTACGGGCTTGCCACATGCGTTGCATGCCGTCCAGTCCCCTCTCCATCTTCCATGTCGATGTCACTACTATTCCGGCATCGGTACTGTCGATGATCTCCTTCAAGAACTCGACACAGATAGGGTCGAACTTGGCTCCATGTTCATCCCGTAACGGACTACCAGAGGCCATCAGCTGTGTCTGGTACCTATCCATCACCATCACGCCGTCGAAATCCAGAAATAGAATCTTTCTCATAGTAAACTTCATATTTGCTTCTATCTTTATGACTTGATTGCCTATTATGCTATCTTATATTTTTCTTTCAGCAAGCTCTTGTATCTTGTCCAAATGGCAGATTCCAATTTGCGCATAGTCGAGCAATTCTGGCCGTCCCATTCACCTTTGTAGGCCGGTAATTTACTGGCATCATACAAGTTTGTATGGAAGCTGATTTGTTCACAATCAGGTAGCTCAAAGTAAATAACTTGTGAAGCGGCAGGAGCTGTGGAACGCTGTATGCCGTAACACACATTATTCGCCAAACATAATGCAATCAACTCATGCAGCATCGATTCTTTTAGGTTGTAGTTATTATAGTCAGAATGATATTTCATTAAGGCTTTCTTGGCCGCAAGGTTTACGCCTTCAATTTCCAGCGCGATGCGATACATCTTTGCCACATGGTCTCCATTCTTCACAAGATTGTTCAAGAATAACTTTATGCGACGCAAGCCCACACTGTGACAGAACTCATCTTTTCGCTCGTTGTAATCCTGTATCCGCTTGCGGTTAAGACTCTCGGCTTGCATTCGGCCTTCGTTAACAGGATATGCATAATCATGGTTATATGGCCTCATGATTTTTTGGAAACTCGTGATCTGTTCCGTCATTCTTTTCGATACCATTATTAATGTCAGTTCCTTCGGAGGCTGTAATTTATATTCTTCTATTAACTTCTGCCATGCCGTTCCAAAGATGCTACAGTCGTGTAGCATCCTTGACTTCCTCCCGATAGAGAAAGTCCTTCTTGTCAGTCCGTCCTCCCCTTTAGAGCAAACAAATGTAACCACCACTGCGCCGCCCTTGTTATAAAACTTTGCTTCAATCCCTTTTCCTGGAGTGAGTGCAGACACTTGGGCTTCTACATCTTCTTTGGTTAGCCTTCTTCTCTCCATTGACTTTTATTCTTATAATTTATGAGATAAGTTATTGCTACAATCAAACTCCTTTAAGCAATACCGCCATGGCGGACTCCTGGGCTACTGCCACAGAAGCACCGTCACGGCGGACATTCTCGTATTCCTCAGCGGCCAGTTCTGCCTGACTGCTGATAAACTCTTCGTCGTTCATGAGGTCATTTCCTGTGTCCTGCAAGAACTTCTGAAGATAGAGCCTGTAATAGTCAAATTCCATCGGCATATTACATTCGGTTTCGTATTCTACTGGCACACTCACTGACTGCAGCAGCTCTGATGTCTGCTTCGTCACTCTGTGCTTCCAGCCGTTCTAATGTGCTAATATGTTTCATATCCATGTCACTCAAAGCTTTTTAGCTTTTCCGTCAAATAAGACTTTACTTCATTAATCCCATGAAGGGACCGTAAAATACGACTGTCTTCCTCCGACTCTTCTGCTGGTATCAAACTAAGTGTTATTCCAATAGCATTTTGAAGACTCTCAATGTATGTCATCAATTGCAGCTTTTCTTTTGTTGTCTCTTCATTCATAATCGCTTTGCCTGTAACTATTAGTCCATATTCTTCAACATGCTTACTATTGGATAAGAAAACTTATCAATCAAATCAGTCGGGCAATCCATAGATGATGTTTATAGCCTGTTCGTAGCACGGCATAAGGATGGCCACCGTCAGACCGTTGATGGTTGCTTCGCCGGAATATGCGTACAGACTTGTGTCAGAAGTGTCCGTCTGTTTCTTCATCGTGATTCCATAACGTTTCTCAATCTCAGCCTTGAAACCATCGGCCTTGCTTACGCTGTAACCAATATACGTAACACTCACCATGTGCATCTTGTTGCTGAAGAACATGTAGTTGACAGTTGCAGTGGTCTTGTCGTTGTAGTAAAGCAACGCATACTCATTACTTTCCTCTGCCAACTGCCAGACAGAGCCGGACATGTACTGCTTCACATGGTCTATGCTGCTGCCGAAGTCCAAGCAGGGTTCAAAGTACTCGGTGCTGCCTGTTGCGGAACTGCCCCCATCACCAGACGGAATGCTATTCTGCAGATCATCGTCACCACCACAAGCAGTAAATACTGTTACACACATCATAGCCATCATGGCCATCAGAAAACTCGATAAATAATACTTTTTCATAATTACTTAATTTTAATAATCCCCCTGTTCAGCCTGTCGGGGTGTTTGTTAAAAGAGTGAGCTGCCGTCTATGTACGCTGGCTCGCCGACAGCCAACCTCACAGACAACAGCCCCTAATATGAGACTATTGGTGTCCAGTCGCGTGATTCGGCGTT
>JAFUVB010000043.1 GCA_017471245.1 Prevotella sp. | reverse complement strand
TTCTTTGACATACCACTCTCGTAGTAGTCGCTCAACACACGGAGCTTAAAGTCATCCGTGAACTTCTTTTGATTGTCTTTTGTCATAACTTTTTATTGTTGTTATGGCGAAAAACGTGTCAAGCTATTTCAGTACAAGACATTTACTTTTCCGTTGTGCCGCCCTCGGACATCCAAACTGCCTGTTTCAACCGTCCATACGACAGCTTTTGCGGTTGCATGCTATCGCAACGTCTTGAAAAATTGCTGCATCAGCTCCTTGCAGGCCGCCTCCATCACGCCGCCTGTCACCGTTGCCTTGGGATGCAGGGCGTGGGGCGCATACTTGTGATAGCCCCTTTTCTCGTCGTCGCAGCCATATACGATGCGCTTGATCTGCGCCCATCCGATGGCACCGGCGCACATGGTGCACGGCTCAACAGTGACATACAGCGTGCAGTCGGGCAGGTATTTGCCGCCGAGGGCATTGGCTGCCGACGTGATTGCCTGCATCTCGGCATGGGCTGTCACATCGGTCAACGTCTCCGTGAGGTTGTGTGCACGTGAGATAATCCTGTCCTTGCACACCACAATCGCCCCGACTGGCACTTCACCCGCTTCGAGCGCTATCCGTGCCTCGTCTAAAGCACGCTGCATATAGAACTCGTCTTTTTTCTGTTGTTCTTCGTTCTTTGTCATATCGGATGCAAAAATACGAAATTTTATTTGGTATTTTGCGCCGTAATCGCTAAATTTGCATAAAAAATAAGCCTTCTCACTATGGCAGCGCACAATGAACTTGGGAAATGGGGCGAGCAGCAGGCTGTAGACTATCTTGAAAGGAAAGGCTACCGCATATTGGCTCGCGACTGGAAAGACGGTCACCGCGACCTGGACTTGGTGGCGATGGACGGCGACACGTTGGTGATCGTGGAGGTGAAGACCCGCCGCAACAACGTGTTTGGAGAGCCGGAAGAAGCTGTCGACTGGCGCAAGATCCGCTCGCTGAGCATTGCCGCCAGCCGGTTTGTCAGGCTGTATCGCATCAATTCGGACATTCGTTTCGACATCGTTTCCATCACGGGTGATGATACCGGACATTTCACTGTGAACCATATTGTTGACGCCTTCCTCCCGGCAAGGATGTAACCATGAAAAAGAAATGAAGATAAAGACGATATACATCAAGGAGGTTGACTCCACGAACAACTACCTGGCTGCTTATCCATCGACGGATGAGGAGGAGATGGTTGTGGCATGGACGGATTTCCAGAAGGCGGGGCGCGGCTGTGGCACCAACAAGTGGGAGAGCGAGGCTGGCAAGAACATCACATTCAGTGTGCTCATCCATCCTCAGCAGGTGGCTGCCAAGGATCAGTTCATCCTCTCCATGGCTAATGCCTTGGCTCTGAAGTCTACTCTCGAAGCCTTTACCGCAGGCATCAGCATCAAATGGCCGAATGACGTCTACTGGAACGACCGTAAGCTATGCGGAACGCTGATAGAGACCACTTTGCGCGGAAGCCAAATCAAGGACTGCATCATCGGTACGGGCATCAATGTGAACCAGCATGCGTTTCTCAGTGATGCGCCCAACCCCGTTTCGTTGGCGCAGATACTGGGACATGAGGTCGATCGTGAGCAAGTGCTTGCCGACGTGGTGAACAACCTTGAACAATATATAAATAAGGTGAGCAACGGCGATTGGCAGGCGGTGCGCAATGAATACCGGTCATCGCTCTATCGCAGGGGCGAGGTTCATGACTATCGCTATCCCGACGGCACCGTTGAGCAGCTACGCTTTGTGGATGTGAGTAACGACGGTCATCTGCTCTTGCAGCGTGTTCACAACCGCGAGCTGCTGGCATTTGCCTTCAAGGAGATAGCTTTTGTGGTATAATCATTTAATTAAAATATCATGGCAAGATTTAAGAGAATATTGTTGAAGCTCAGCGGCGAGAGTCTCGCTGCTGGCGGTAAGACGGGCATCGACCCGCAGCGGCTGTCGGAATATGCACAGCAGATTAAGGAAGTGCATGAGATGGGTGTGCAGATTGGCATCGTGATTGGCGGCGGTAACATCTTCCGAGGCCTGAGCGGAGCCCAGAAAGGTTTCGACCGCGTGAAAGGAGATCAGATGGGAATGATGGCCACCGTGATCAACTCACTGGCACTGAGCAGTGCGCTTGATGCAGCAGGTGTGAAGAACAAGGTGCTCACGGCGATCCGCATGGAGCCGGTGGGCGAGTTCTATTCCAAGTGGAAGGCTATCGATGCGATGAACGACGGCTACGTGTGCATCTTCTCCGCAGGAACAGGCTCACCCTATTTCACCACCGACACTGGTTCTTCGCTGCGCGGCGTGGAGATTGAGGCCGACGTGATGCTGAAGGGAACGCGCGTGGACGGCATCTACACTGCCGACCCCGAGAAAGATCCCACTGCAACCAAGTTCACCGACATCACTTACGAAGAGGTGCTGGCACGCAACCTCAAGGTGATGGATCTCTCTGCCGTTGTGATGTGCAACGACAACAACCTGCCCATCTACGTGTTCAACATGGACATCGTGGGCAACCTCAAGAAGGTGATGGAAGGCGAGGAGATTGGTACGCTTGTGCATAGCTGATACTTTTATTAGAATAACCAGACGATTTTGCAGGAAATGCAGATGGAAAAACGATATGTGGTCGGCATAGGTGAAGCATTATGGGACATGCTTCCAGAAGGAAAGAAATTAGGCGGCGCACCGGCAAACTTTGCCTATCATGCTGCTCAGTTCGGTCTTGACACCATTGCCGTGAGCGCACTGGGGGAGGACAAGTTGGCAGAAGAGACGATTGCAGCCTTCGAGGAACACAAGCTGAACTATTGTATGCCGCGTGTGCCTTATCCAACGGGAACCGTATTGGTGACGCTCGATGAGCAGGGAATACCCGCCTATCAGATACGCGAAGGCGTGGCTTGGGACAACATCCCGTTCACGCCTGAGGTGGAGACGATAGCACAGAATGCCCGTGCCGTGTGCTTCGGTTCTTTAGCGCAGCGCAGCATCGTGTCGTTTGAGACCATTGGCAAGTTCTTGGATGCCACTCCTGCCGATTGTCTGAAGATCTTCGACATCAACCTCCGTCAGCAATTCTATACGAAAGATGTGATTGAGGAGTCGATGAAGAAGTGTAATATTTTGAAAATCAACGATGAAGAATTGGTGGTTGTCAGCAGGATGTTCTCTCTGCCCGACCTTGATGAGGAGAAGAAATGCCGACAATTGATGGCAGAGTACGGTCTTGACATTCTGGTGCTTACCTGCGGAACCAACGGAAGCTATGTGTTTACGAAAGACATTACATCATTCCTGCCCACTCCGAAAGTGGAAGTTGCCGACACAGTGGGTGCCGGTGACTCGTTTACCGGCAGTTTCTGTGCCGCACTTCTCAATGGAAAACCAGTGAAGGAGGCTCATCAGATTGCCGTGAAAGTGAGTGCTTTCGTCTGCACGCAGAACGGTGCCATGCCGCAGATTGATTTCTCTCACCTCTAAAACGACAACTCCCTGACAGCTCTTTCGATCATATCCCTTGTGCCACTTCCGTCGCTAACATACCTCACAACCATCTCTGCATACTTGATGCTCTTTAGGAGGGTTAGCGACGGATTGGCTGTTTTCTTCGCCTTTTCGAGCAGAGCTGAGAGCTTTTCAAGGTCTTCCAGTTCTGGCAGGTTGCCCGGTCGCATGGTGTTGATGACGGCATTCAGGTCAACGGTTATTTGCTCTGCCTGTGCCAGTGCATTGTCGTCAGTGCGGTTTGCCAGTTCTTTCGCTTGCTGATAGAGTGCCTTCATGCGGGCGAAAGCATGGGGCGCCCATGGAGCATCGGGTGTAACCTTCTCTGTTTGTGCCAGCCATTCCTCCTGTTCGCTGATTCTTTTTGCCGCCACCTGCATCACTTCTTTCAGCGCGGCATTTGCCGCATCGGCTTCTTCTGCCGCACCCGAAACAGTTTCCTGAGGCAGAATATCGGTGAAAGAGAGGCGGAAATAGTGGGTGACATGCTGGTCGGCATCATAGTCGGGAATGAATGTTCTGCCATTGCAAGTCATGGTATAGAGGTTGGCTTTCGCTCCTGTTCCCCTGATAGCGGCATGTTGCACCACCTCATTCATATCAGATGATATGTTCAGCGTTGCTTCATCCCAGTTGTGTATGCCTTCTGCCGCCATCACCAACGGACCATTCATCAGCGCACCCGTCCATTCCGGGTTGTAAGTTGCCATCTTTCCGTCTTTCGGTGCTGTCATCATTTTGTCGGGACAGAAGTCAATATGTTTGCTGAACGGCATGATGATTTCCACCACATCGCCGGTTTTCCACTTTCGCGCGGGTATTTCTGCATAGCTGCATGGTTGGTAACGGGTTTGCAGCGACTGTCCGTTGAGCTTGATGTCGAAGCCTTCCGTTGCCCAATAGGGAACGCGCAGTTTCATGGCGAAGGTGGCTTTTCCTTTCACGATGCGAATGGTGGAACGTTCTGCCGGCCATTCACAGTCTTGCTGAATGATGGTTTTCTTGGCATCCCATGCAGCTGTGGTGGGAAGATAGAGTGCCACCCACAGCGTGTTGTCATCTGTGAAATAGCATGCTTCCTGATATTTCACGTGGTTCTCCGCACCCGTTCCTCCGCAGCAGGTGGCTTGTGGAGTCTCGTTTCCCCAAGGCTTTGAGGCATTTATGCCCACGGCATATTGGTAAACAGTCTGATACTGTTGCGGATTCACCGATCCTACTATCTGGTTATAGAGCAATCGCTCATAGTAATCCATGTATCGGGCATCGTTGGGATTGAAGCAGTTCAGGTCTTTCGTCAGCTTTGCCAGGTTGTAGGCGCAGCAGGTCTCGTTCAGTGTGGGTTCTGCCACAAGTCCCTTCTGCGGATGATGGCTCACGTTGGTGCACATACTCGTCATCTGCGAATAAGGTTGGCGGAACATCTCACCGTTGCCCACACCCCCCATGGCATAGCGGTATCTGCCCTGAACCATCGTCCAGAAGTTCTGAGCCAGTTGGTAATAGTAAGGATTTCGGTTGCCGCGATAACTGCGCAATGCTCCTGTTATCATGGGAATGTGCTGGTTGGCATGACGTGTGCGTATGGCATCCACGTTCTTTGCCAGCGGATTGAAGAAGGCAGGACTGTCGAAACAGTTGGCAGCCTCTAAGAGACGCTCCTTCGCCTGCTTGTCTTTCACCATCTCAGAAAGGCGTGACAGTGATTCCGCCATGCCGCCCACTTCGCCCGCGATATACGTGTTCCACATCTCATATCGGTTGCCAGGCTTGCTGCGTCGCGCTTCCTGCGTTCCTTCCTGCTGCACGAAAGTGCGGTAGTGCAGTCGGTTCCACACCCACAGTCCCATATCCTTGGCGATGAGCAAAGCCTTGGCAGCCACCTTCTTGTCGTCCATGTAGGTGGCAATGTCAATCAGTCCCGCCAGTTGCTTATGAACGGAATAATAGGGTGCCCACACCCATTCCTCGTTGTTGTAGGGGCGATACATCTCAACAAGTGCGCAGTGCTGTGCCGGAATGGCGTTCAGATAGCCGTAGCCATAGCTTTGGTAGTTGCGCTTGTAGCGGTCGAAGTCAGCCCAGGTGCCTTTCAGTTCCCTCAGTTCGTTCTCTGGAGCCAGGTCGCGGGCTTCCCAGTAGCGCCCTAATTGCTTGTTCCATACGAAAGTGCGCTCCTGGCACTGGCGCAGTTCATTCACCATGCGGGTGATGTTCTTCTTGAGCAGTGCCTTTTTCGCAGGATCATTGCAGCAGGCATATGCCATTGCCATTGCCGACATATAGTGACCCGCACCATGTCCTTTCAGTTTGGTGGTCGGCGAATCCCATCCGTCGGCCATGGTATAGCCATCGGTATCCATGCCGTAGGTGTCGCGGTAGTTATAAAGCTGCTGACTCACATCGAGGCTGAGCAGCTGGTCGATGTCGAGATCGCGGTTCCATGTCAGTCGGTTGTCGCCCATGAGACTCACTTTGTTCAGTGGCAGCGGCTCTGCCATGGGCGTTGGAATGGGGGAAAGGGTGTTGCTGACCACGGTGACCGTTGCTTTCACGGGATAGCCATGGCTCGTTGTCTCATCGCCGATGATAAACCCGCTCACGGTGTAGTGCGTTCCTGCTGGTGTCTGCCGTGCATCTGCCTGCCGCTCTTCGGTTTCCAATGCCGAATTGCTCCACCTCACCTGTCGGTATTCATGCCTTCCGTCGGCATATCCCACCCACAACTGATAGGGCAATTGCGGCGCATTGCCTTCCTTGACGTTCACCTTCACCTCTTCCACCGTGCTGATGCGGTGGCTATTCGTCTGCTGAGCCATGCCTCCTACGGGCATCAGCAGCATCGTCAGCCATGCTATAACGGCTTTGTCTATACTCCTTTTCACTCCTTTACTCCTTATTGTGATCTAATTTCTTGGATTGCTCGGGCTGTGCCGGTATGGTGGATGACAGGTCTCTCGACAGCCATACGCGCATGTTGCCGCTGCCTCGGTGACACCAAGCATAATAAGGAATCAGGTTGAGTTTCACATCGTTTGTCTCCAGCTTTCCGTTGTCGTTGAACCGCAAGCTCTGCGCATCGGTGGTGAGCATCGTTATCGGGCAGTCGGCAATCGTGATCTGGCTGCTGCTGAAAGCGGGTTGCTGGTTCAGCAGGGTGGTCATCACGTCGCAATCGTTGTCGCACCATTCGGCGCAATATACCAGCGGACCGCGCTGCACTACCACCATGCCCCTGTCGGCCTTCACCTTTTCAGAAGCCTTTACCACGCGCGGCTCCATGTCGAAATGCATGTTCACCACGTCGCCTTTCTTCCATCGGCGCGTGATGTTCACATAGCCGTCGCTGCCGGGTTGCTGTTCCTCGCTGCTCATAGCCAGTGTTTCGCCGTTAAGCATGATGGAGTAGGAGGGGCGCTTGTTGTCGATATACTCATAGAGACTGCCGGGAGTAACCTCGCCACGCAGCCAACCGGGAATGCGTATCTTCATGGTGAACACGCCCGACTTATTGTCTTTCACCTTGATGGCAATGTCGCCGTTCCATGGATAGTCCGTCGCCTGCTCAATCACCACCCGTTTGCCGCCCACGCTGAGCGTTCCTTCGTTGGCGAGGAAGAGGTTTACGAACACGTTGCGGTCTTTCACGGCATATACATAGCCGGGCAACGACGGGATGAAGCGGCAGATATTCGACGGGCAGCAGGCACATCCGAACCACGGCTGGCGCTGGTGCTGTCCCATGCTTGCCAAGGGGTTGGGATAGAAGAACCGTCCGCCGTCCAGACTCATGCCCGAAATCAGTCCGTTGTAGAGCGTACGCTCCAGCACATCGTAGTATTTCGATTCGCCGTGCAGCAGGAAAAGCCGGTGGTTCACATACACGTTGCCGATGGCAGCGCAGGTTTCGCAATAGGCGCTCATGTTGGGCAGTTCGTAGTTGTCGCCGAAGGCTTCGCCGTTGTTGGTCGATCCGATGCCGCCGGTGATATACATCTTCTTCTCCACGATGTTCTGCCAAATGCGGTCGATGGCTTGGATGTAGGCGGAATCGCCCGTGAGGGCAGCCACATCAGCCATGCCTGCATACATATAGGTGGCTCTCACGGCATGCCCCACGGCTTCATCTTGTTCCACCACTGGCTTGTGAGCCTGGCTGTAAGCATGGGTGATGGTGGTTTTGCCGCGGTGGTCAAGCAGGAACTTGGCTTCGTCCAAGTATTTCTTTTCGCCAGTAATCAAATATAGGCGCGCCAGTGCCATCTCTGCTATCTGATGACCCGGCACCACGCAAGCCTGACCGCTGCCTGCACCCACCTCGCGGCACACGCAGTCGGCATAGCGGCGGGCAATATCGAGGAATTTGGTACTGCCCGTGGCCTGATAGTGTGCGCAGGCAGCATCCACCATATGTCCCAGGTTATACAGTTCGTGGCTCAGGTCTTCCTCCTTCACCCACCGTTTGTTGCCCGCCCACTGGTGAGGTTTCTGCGGGTTGATGGTGCGGGCGGTATATAGATAGCCGTCGGGTTCCTGAGCTGCCGCCACGATATTGAGCACTGAGTCGATGTAGTTTATAAGGAGTGAAGGAGTTGAGGAGTGGAGGAGTGAAGGAGTTGAGGAGTGAAGGAGTGGAGAAGTGGAGGAGTGGAGGAGTGAAGGAGTGGGGGATTTGAGGAGTGGAGACGAATGCTTCTTGGCATGCGTTTTCTTGCCAATTCCCACAGAACTGCCTATCACATAGCTCGCTCCTTCGATGGTTTTATACACATCGGTGTCATCAAACGAGAACCCCATGAACTTGCTCACGTCCCATGCCTCGGTTTTCAGTCCCTCATGACCGGGATGCTGCAGCGTGTAGGCTGCCTTCACAAAGTTGTCGTAGCGGTGTTCGCTCTCACATTTGCTGAATGCCAACGGGATGGTAACTGTGCGCGCAGCCTCCATGCGCTGTCCCCAGAACGAGCTGGGAGCCACCTTCACCTGCGTGAAATTCACCTGTGTGATGGGGTATCCATTACTTTTCAGAGTAGTCTTCTGTGCGTTTGCGCCCTGCCACCAGCATATTGCTGCCAACAGGCAAGTAAAATACATCTTTTTCATCGTGTGCATAATTTTCTGCAAAGTTAGCATTTTTATTCTACAAAACAGCCTCATGGCTGCTGTTTTTATGCTTCTTAACGCACAAACCTATGGTCTTGGTCCCCGAAAACTATGCTTTTGACGCTTCAAACCTATGTTTTTAGCCCATGAAACCTATGGTTTTGAACCACGAAACCATACATTTCGGACCATGAAACCTATGGTCCTCAAAGGAACAGCCGATATTTTAGCCAAGGAGAGTACTCGCAAAGTAGAAACTTGCCACGAAAACTCACTGAAGCAGCTCTGCAAGCTTAGCGGCAAGTTTCTCTCCGCGCACGTCATCACCTGAAGCAATGATGGTTTTCGTCTGTGCATCAATGAGATACATGGCGGGAATGGCGCGCACGTTGTACACATCAGCCGCTCCCATCACGTCGCGAAAGTTAGGCCATTCGAGCTTTTCTTCATCCAATGCCTTGCGCCATGCCTTCTCGTCCTTGTCGGTAGAGATGCTCAGCACTTCAAAGCCCTTGTCCTTGAAAGCAGCATACTGCTTCTTCACGTTGGGAATCTCCTTGCGGCAGGGACCGCACCAGCTTGCCCAGAAGTCGATGAGCAGATATTTCTTACCTTTGCAGATCTGCTCCAAGGTAACCACCTTGCCATCGTCACCCTTCATCTGTATGCTCTTTGCCTGCTCACCGGCACCGCCGCCGGGGAAGATTTCGCTCTTCACCTTCTGTCCGTACCAGCTCTCCTGAGCCTCTTTAGAGAACGACTCATACATATCCTTCTGGGCTGGAGTGAAATAGCTCATATAGAGCAATGCCAACAGCGGTCCCCAGTAGGATTCCTTGTTCTCCATGATAGCACCGTTATAGCGTTCTTCCACGGTCTTGAAAAAGCGCGTCTCCTCATCATTAGCTTTCTTTGCCATCGGAGAGTTACTCAGAGAGTCAACCAATGCCTGATTCTTCTCCTGCCGTGCCTTGTTGATTTCATCCCAAATGGCATTGTAAGGCTCATGAGTCTCTTCATAGAGCACATTTAGTTCGCTGCGTATTTGCTGATATTGCTTCAGCTTTCTTGTCAGCGGCGAGTTTATCACTTCCACGTTCCAGAAATTAAACATGGACATTGCATCCCAGCTTTTGGCCTCCACCACATCGGCATTAACAATGGTATTCACGCCGCTCTCCACCATGATCAGCTCTCCGCCGTGGGCATCCTTCACGCGCAGGTATACACAACGGGGGAATTCAGCCTTGGCAATAAACTGGTATGTGCCATCGACGTTCACCTTTGTTTCAGCAATAGGCTGCTCATTATCATGGCTCATGGGAACCAGCACAAGCGACTTTCCTTCTTGAAGTCCTTTCAGTGTTCCCTTCAATATAAACTCTTGAGCATTTGCGCTCATTACCATTACCATTGCGGCAATAACAAATAGTAGTTTCTTCATTTCTTATTGTTGTATTTATATTACAAGATTAGCGAGGGCGTGCCAAAATGACACACCCTCAAACTATCTTTTACTCAGCACTGATGTTACACATGCTGACAATCTTTCCCCAGCCGGTGGTGATGACCGGGTTATCCGGAGCACCGAACATCGGTCCCCATTGTGAACGAATCACCAAGTTGTCGACATCCACTTCACTCTGGAAGAGTTTTCCATCCTGCTTACCTTCGTTCCATATTCCAACCCAAAGGATAACGTTTGAGGTAGGCCATCCGCCGCCGATACTACCGCCAGGATAAACACAGGTGATCTCTTCACCGGTTTCGCAAGCATATATCAGGTTGGAAGTTGTCGTTCCTGAAAGTGACGAGAATCCGTAGACACCCTTCGGTGTGGCATAATAGAAGCCTCCCGTGGCGGTGTTGCTTGCGTACATGGTGGCATTCATGATATCCTCGCATCCGCTCAAATCGATGATGGAACGCGCGCCCTGTGCAGAGAGGTCACCTTCGTCAACCCGGTTGTAGAAGTTATAGAGATACAGATACGGTTTACCGCTAATATGCGTGACAACACCTGTATAGTTGCTGCCCATTTGGAAAACACTCTTTATATCTCCCGGTACGCTGTTGGCATCCACAACGGCATCATCAATCGTAGTCTTGAAGTTGCTAACCTGAGAGCTACCAGAGAAGTACGGACGGAACTTATGGTTCTTCTTGTCATAAATCACCTGCCATGAGTTGATGGCGCCTGCCACAGGTCGCCATGTGGTTCTTGTTGCTCTCATCAGGAAAGGATAAGCCTCGTAGTCGCCAGCAATCGGTTCAGAGAACATCATGTCGTTGGGCTGGTTAGCGTAGATGACATGCATCTTGTCGTTGTTAATCAGGAACTCACAGTTGTTTATAAAGATGGCATCCTGCGGATTGAACACATCCGGGGTGTTGTAGAACATGGTGCTCCATTCGTTCACGGTGGCAAAGGCAGATGTACTGATTCGGTATAGATTCTTATCCGTAGCCACTAAGTAGGCATTCTTTGCCGTGCTGCCCGTATGTGAGGCATGGATGAAACGCGGTTTTCCCTCCATATAATGGCCTGTCGCCGTGCTATAAGCCTTGTAGTCGCATCCTTCAGGATTGTAAATCAGCATCAAAGGATTGCGGAACACTTCAATGTCGGTTTGTCCCTCACGTTCAGTAAGCAGGAACAGACCTGTTACATTGCCTGGTGTAGACACCGTGGTGTAATTGGACATCTTCATATATGCTTTCATGTGGTTTACGGTATCCTCTGCTTCCACATAGAAGATATAGGTTCCTGGCTTGATGTCGCAAGTCCAGTCGAGATCTTTTTGCTCGCAGATTACCTGTGCCTGAGGATAGACCATGGCATTGCCTACCTGCTCTGCCTGATAGTAAGCATTGTTACTCTTCAGGTAGAACCACTTATAGTGCAGACGCTCCGGATAAGCATATTTTGCGTTAATGAAAAACTCAAGATGCTGACCGGGATCAATACTCCTTAACAAATATGGATTCTTAGACTTCGTGGTGTCGGTCTCCAATTCTATCTTGCTCACTTCCTCATCAGGCAGATAGTCATAGTTGCCGTCATCCTGCGAGCAAGCTGTCAGCATGCCAACCGCAAGAAGCAGGAAAGAGAAAACTCCACCAAACAATCGTTTATTTATTCTTGTCATCATAATCTTTCTGTTTTAATAAAATGACCTGAAATTATGTATATCATATTATTCAAATGTTACCAGATTGCCGTATTCGTCGGTCAATGGATTGCCCGGATGGGCTGCATTGTAGTCATTCAGTGCATTCTGGAAGCGAATCTTATAGCTCATCAACTGCGCCCACGACATCGTGTCGGTGCTGAATTCGCCTGCTCCACCGGAATTGGCAAGCATAAAGCGGTACTTTACATCACTGTATTCACCGAAATATGGCTGCAACTTATCCCAGTTGTTCGGTCGTGAGAATATATCGTTCCATATCATGACGATATGGTTCTCTTCATTCACACCAGGCTTGAAGTCGGAAGAGTCGGCCACCTTAATATAAAGGCGCACGGTTTTCGACTGTATGGCAGCCACACGCTTCAGTTTCACACTGAAAGTTCCCTTGGCTTCACCGGCAGGAACGGTAACCGAAGTAGGACATTCATACATACTGGCATCTGCCGTGGTGAGGGTCGGGTCAATGGAGAGGTTAACCACGCGGTTGCGGTCGGCCACCCCGCCCATGATCTGTGCATCCACCAAGATTTCCTTTTCCGTTATATCGGAGCCGAAGGCAACGAAAGAGAGATTCACACTGTCTGTTCCGGCAGCCCAGATGTTCTCTCCTACCAGTCGCACACGCGGTTCATCCTGATAGAAGAAGTCCTCATCCGTAGAGCTGCAAGAGAAAAGAAGAGAAGACAGGGGCAGGAAGATAGTGAACACTCCCAATGTCCACATCCCCGTTTTATTGAAATATTTGTTTGAAATCATAACTGTAAATTTATAAACTATGAATTATAAACTATGAACTAATTGGAGTATCCTCCAAACTCCTGATCATTGCTCGGTATCGGCAATACATATACATTCTTGCTGCCACGGGTGGAAGTTCCCTTAATCTCACTCAAGTTCAGACGTTTGCAGTAGAAGAATACCTCTCCGTGCTCGCCGATATATTCTTTGCGATACTCCTTGTAGATTTCGTTTTGAATCTGTTCGGCTGTCAGATCTTCACTCAGAGGCACCAGATAGAGGTTGCGGTTGTCGCGAACCGTATTAAGCAACTCTATGGCGCGCTTTTTATTACTGTCTTTCAAACATTCTGCTGCAATATAGAAAGCATCAGACATGCGCAGGAGCGGGTAATAGTTGTTATAGCGACTGCCGGCATTATACCAGAACTTGGCAAGATAACGTTTTTCACCATCCTGTTCGAAGCATTTGGTGTAGCGATAGTCGGTTCCTAATCCGGAAGATATTTCATAAATGTCCTCAACAGTCGCATCAGAAGGCGAGAGAACGTCGACACCTCCATCTTTCATGAAGTAGTAGTTGGCAATATCTTCCCAATCGTTGATAACGAGGCGGAACAGATGTTCTGAGCTGAAAGTACAGTCAAGCTCATTACGATTGGTCTGTTGCATGGATGTATAGTGAATCCAATCAAATCCCGGACTCCAGTGGTTGGCATTCCAGTCGATCACTTCGTTGGCATACTTCAATGCATTTTGCGTGTCACCAATCCAAAGATAGGCTTTAGCCAGTGTTGCGCAGCATGCGAAGAAATTGAAAGAAGTAGGCTTCATGGTGATGATCTGTTGACCTACGTATTCATGTGTGTCCAATGTGTCGTATGCCAATTCATCATGCGCCACTTTCAGGTCGTTGATAATGAGCTGCATCGTTTCGTTCACGCTCTTCTGTCCAACGATGTCCGTAGAATATTCCGTAACATAAGGCACTCCGTTGGCATTGGCATTCATTGCAGGAGCACAGGCAAAGAGGCGCATCAGGTCGAAATGCAGGAAAGCACGCAGACCAAGGGCTTCGCCACGGTACAGATGATAGTTATAACCGGTGAACAATTCCGGATCTGCCTTCTCAATGTTGCGCAGCAGGATGTTGCAGTTGGCAATGGCATTATACGTGGAACTCCAGATAGAGGTGATCGTGTTCTCTACACCAGCGTTGGCATAGTCGAAGTCGTTGACATAGCGCCATCTTCCATTGGGGTTAATGTCGTATGTGTGAGACAATACCTCCGTAAAGCCGATGCCCATGTTCAATCCGTACATGCTTTGCGTGGTCATAGCTGTATAGATGCCGGTGAGCTGATCCTTGTATCCGCCTTCACGGCTGAAGTGTTTCTCTTCCTTGATTTGGGATTTTGGATCTACGTCAAGCCAATCGTTACAAGCGACAAAGGTAAATGCGGCAATGAGCATCAAGCAAGGATGCATCACCTTTACCACCTTATTATATATTGTATTAGTCATCATAACTTTTAACTTTTACTTTTGTTGTTAATTAGAACGTAACCTGTGCTGAGAGTGAGAATGTGCGGGCGTACGGATAGTCGGTACCGCGCTCTGTCTTTATACTTGAAATGACGAACAGGTCGTTGGTATAGGCGGTAATCTTCATTCGCTCAAGGAAAGAGTTCTTCACAAACTTGCAATTGCGGAAGTCGTAATAGATAGAAAGTGAAGAGAGGGTAAACAGGTTGTAGTCCTGCACGAAACGAGATGTGGGATAGGTGATGCTCAGATCGGTGATTGCCTTGTAAAGAGCCATGTCGCCCGGAGTCTGCCAGCGGTCGGTCATCACGCGCTTGTCCACATTGTATCGGATATTGGCGTTTTCCACCTTGTTGACCAATGTGGAGTTATAAAGCTGCCCTCCCCAACGGTAGTTCATCGAGATGTTCCATCCCCAGCCGTTGATCTCGCCGTTGATACCGAAGAGTCCGTTCCATTTTGGCTGTGTATCACCGCATACCACCTGGTCGTTCATATCATACTCGTAGGTCACGCTTCCGTCGCGCTTCACATAGATCTCCTTACCGTTTTGCGGATCAATGCCTAAAGATTTCATTGCCCATATGGCATTCATGGAGCAGCCCTCGAAGTATTTCACCTGCGGAGCTGTGGTTTTGTTTGCCAAGGCAACGGCATCTTGTGAGTCATTCCATGCACGCAGCGAATTAGAGATTTTCTTCAGCGTGTTCTTGTTGTGGGCAGCACTGGCGAAGATGTTCACATAGTTGCGGCCTGCATCATATATCTTATAATTGAGATAAGCCTCAATACCCTTGTTTTCTGTTTCACCGAGGTTGGCGACATAGGTGGTAAAACCTGTGCTGTAGGGAACGGTGACGTTGGTAACCATACCCTTGGTGGTGGCGATATAATAGTCAACACGACCAGACAGGCGATTGAACAACGTGAAGTCGACACCGAAGTTGGTATCGTATTTCTCTTGCCACTTCAGGGTTTCATTAGCCAGTCGCTGAATATACGAGCCAATGGCACCATCGAAAGAGCGACTTCCATAATAGACGAAAGTGGGCATGGCATC
Organism: Prevotella sp.; assembly: GCA_017471245.1. GTDB lineage: Bacteria > Bacteroidota > Bacteroidia > Bacteroidales > Bacteroidaceae > Prevotella. Next base: position 59,694 of record JAFUVB010000043.1, on the reverse strand, counting down.
ATAACTGGAGAATCCCTGGCTGCCGGTATATCCGTAGGAAGCGCGCAGCTTCAGGCGGTTCACCACCTTGCTGTCCTTCAGGAACGGCTCATTGTGGATGTTCCAACCGGCACCTACCGACCAGAACGAACCCCAGCGGTTCTTGTTGCCTGCCTCCGAGCTACCCATCAGACGGTAGTTGGCATCAAACAGATAGCGCTCATCATAAGAATAGTTCAAAGAGAGCAGCCCTCCACAGTTGCGGGTGATGCCCTCGCTGCCTGTTGGTTTGCTTTCTTTGGCGTAGGCAACACCAAATTTGATGTCATCCATGAAGTCGTTGGGGAATCCTTCTGCCGTAAGTCCGGTAGTGTTGAACTTGGTGTCGGAGATGTTCAACTGTCCGTTGATGAAGAGCAGGTTCTTGGCCCACATCTTAGACCATTGCATGCCCAAGTCGGCAGAAATATCCGTGCGCATGCCATTTGCCTGATAGTAAGATCCCTTGCGGAACACATCTGTAACGGAAGCGAAATCACTATGATTGGCAGGTTTGAACTGTTCCACGGTGTTGTGTGTGTTCACGATGCCGAAGCGACCTGTCAGTTTCCACTGCTCCGTGATGAACCACTCAAGATAGAAGTCATTTTGTATGGTTGTATATCCAGTCTTGTCAATGGTGTTCAGCGTGGTATTGAATAGCGGATTGTAAATGGTGAGCCGATAGACATTCTCGTAATCGTAGCCCTGAACGTAGTTGCCAGTGCTGTCGTAAAGCCGACTGTAGGGATTCAGCCTGGCATAGTTGCTGAAAGTTCCGTAAGGCGAATTGTGGCTGTCGTTATAATCAATCGACAGCTTGTCGCGGAACTGGAAGTTCTTGATGCGATAAGAAAGCGTGATGCCACCCGACAATGTGTTACGGTCGGAACCCTTCATGGCTCCGCCTATCCTGTTGTAGGAAAGGTTAACGCCATACTGCATGGCTTTGTCGCCACCTTCAAGGTAGAGGCTGTGCTTGTGACCGAAGCCATTGCGCACGGGCTGAGCCAGCCAGTCGGTATTCACGCCAGCCAGAATCTCACGCAATTTGTTGGTGTAGGTTTGGTTCAATGCTATCTGCGTCTCGGCATTCTCGCTTGTGAACAGACCTGCCAGGCGCTCTGTCTGGAGTTTCTCTTCGGCATTGGTCAGGTTGTAGCTGGTGAGATCAGGCACCTCAAGACTCATGCTTCCCGTATAGGTGACACGCATCCTGCCGCTTTCCGGACGTATCGTTTCGATCACGATCACGCCATTGGCAGCCTTTGAACCGTAGATGGCCTTGGCGGTGGCATCTTTCAGGGTGGTGACGCTCTCCACCTGATTCATATCCAAGTCGAGAATCTTTGTCAGTGTGGTCTCGAATCCGTCGAGGATGAACAGCGGCTGATTGGCATTTGAGGCATATTCGCCCTGCACCTGAGAGATGGAAGAGGAACCGCGCATCTGGAAATCGGGTGTTGCATTGGGGTTGCTACCAGCACTCAGATTCTCAATTTGCAGGAACGATGGGTCGATATTCTTCAGCGACTGCAGGATGTTGGCATTTCCCACCTTCTGCAGCTCTTCACCTTTCACCGTGGTGACGGCACCCGTATAGGTGTTCGCCTTGCGCTCAAATGCACCCGTTACCACCACTTCGTCGATGGCATTTGCCTCTGGCTGCAGCTGAATGTCGTAGCTGTCCTTGCCGGTGAGCGTTACCACTCTTGGAATAAAGCCCACGTAGGACACTTCCACCTGACGCACATCGCTGCCCAGAGTGAGCTTGAAGTGACCGTTCAGGTCGGTGATGGCGATGAAAGTCTCGCGGCCGCCCTTCTCTTTCACATTCGTGATGGTGGCGCCGGGCAGCGGTTCTCCTCTTTCATCCCTGATGATACCGCTGATTTCGCGGTTTCCGCCCTGGCGCGAAGCTCTCTGCAAGGTGATGTTCACCAGATTGCCGTTGATCTTGTAGTCGAGCGGCTTTCCGTTGAGCAGATACTGCATGGCTCCTTCGAAGGAAACGTTAGTCACTTGTCCATCCACGCGGTATTGCTGAATGTCCTCGTAGGTGAACATGATTTTGTAACCCGAAGCTTTTTCCAGACGTTGCAATGCCGAAGAAAGAGCTTCATTACTAAATTTCATGGTGATGTTGTTGCTTTTCTGTGCGCTTGCCGTAATCAAGGAGCCGCACAAAAGCAAAACCAACAACAATAACCTCTCTTTTTTTCTCATAAAAAACTGTTTAGGTTAATAAGTCGGATTTATCGATTAAATATAAAATAAAACGGATGAAACCATCTTTAGGGTATGATTTGATGGAAAAATGTTTTAATTTTTTTTGATTTGTATTCTAATTGCATTATCTTTGCACGCAGTTAGTGCACGATCATTGCACGAAGCCGGTGTATGATCATAGCATGCAGTTTTGTAAGAGAGAATGGAAGAGAAGAAAGAGTTTGACGAGCTATTCCGGCAATATTATCAGGAACTATACTTCTTCGCCATGCAGTTTCTCCACAACGAGGAAGACAGCCGCGACGTGGTGAGTGATGCATTCGAAGATGTATGGGTGAACTTTGCTTCTCTACAGAGGAAAACGGTGAGGTATTATCTATATAAAGATGTGCGCAACAAGTGCATCGACTTGCTGCGCAGAATCAGCACGCGCCAGCAATATGCCGCGCTCTACCAGAAAGTGACCAGCATCTATGTGCGTGACAACGACATGATTGAGGCTGAGGAGCGCGAGCAGAAGGTGAAGCAGGTGCTTGATTCCCTGAAATCGCCCACCCGCGAGATATTCACAGCCTGCTACGTTGAGCAGAAAAAATATGCAGAAGTGGCTGAAACGATGGGCATCAGCACCGAAACCGTGAAGAAGCACGTGATGCGCGCCTTGAAATTCATTAAAGAGAAAAGGCAAAAAGCAAAGGATGATTGGTAGAGGAGGGTGCTAATGATAAAAAATAGTTAAAACAATACCTTTTTAAAAAACACATACGTTTAAATAAAAAATAAAACAGAGATGAAAGAACTGACAGACGAGATGCTGGATATCATGGAACCTGGGGCAATGCTCACCGATGAGCAGCTGCAGAGGCTGGAATCCGACGCAGAACTCCTTGAGGGCTGCGAGGACATCTTCATGGCTTCTCGCCTGTTGGCACAAGAGCAGGGAACGGTGGATGCGGAGCAGGCGCTGGAGCAATTCCACAAGGAGCATCCTCTCTGCAAGCCTGAGCATAGTGTGCGGGCATCTGTCCTGAGTGCGCGGTTCAAGTATATCCTTGCGGCGGCAGCAGTGTTCATCGGCGCAATCGTGTTGCTCATGCCGCGCAAAAATGCAGAAGACAATAAGCTGGCACAGGAATACAGCCGACAGCAAATCAGCATCAGCAACGCGAAAGGCAAGGAGATGGCCATGAACATGACCACTTCTGCCAATCAGGCAGACAGGAAAGTGGTGGTTGAAACCGTTGGCGAGGATGAGAAATATGTGGTGAATGTTCCCTACGGACAATCATTGGAACTGGTGCTGCCCGACAGTTCGCAGGTGTTTCTGCATCCCGGCAGTGAGCTGGCATACAGCAGCGGCTATGGAAAGGCTAAGCGTGAGGTGAAGCTCAAGGGCGAAGCCTATTTCGTGGTGACCAAGAATGCGGCATGCCCGTTTATCGTGAGCACCTCCAGATCGCAGACCACGGTTTACGGAACAGAATTCAACGTGACATCCTATTCTGATCTATCAGAAAAGGTAACACTGGTGAAGGGAAGCGTGAGTGTTCAGATGCGCGATCAGCAGCAGCCTGTGAAGATTCAGCCGGGACAGCAGATCAGTTTGCATCGCACAGGTATGATCAGCGTGAATGCTGTTGACACGGAGCCGTTTGTTTCGTGGCGCGATGGCTATTTCTATTTCGACAACACCGAACTGTCGGATATTCTCAAAGTGATGGGGCGTTGCTATAATGTGGGCGTAGAATGCCACGAACCGCAGTTGCTGAAATATCACATGCGTTTCATCATCCCCCGAAACAAGGACATCCACTATGTGCTTGAAATGATAAACCGCATGCAGAAGGTGAATGCCGAACTGCAGGGCAACACGATATTGGTGACGACCGTTGACGATTGACCATTGACGATTGACCATTGAGCATTGAACGTTGAGCATTTTAAGCGAAAAACCATAGGTCTTGGGGTGGAAAAGCATAGATTATAGCCTCCAAAAGCATAGGTTTTAACCTCCAAAAGCGTATGTTTTGACAGTTAAAAACGAAGGTTTTTACTAATAGCTTGCTTCTTGCTTCATCCCTCTTTACTACTCCAAAAACAAAGTTTATGTGTCGATGTACGTAAATGACTATATATCAGTATCTTATCAATTTCTTTCTGTTACCTGCTGCGTTACCCGCTGCGTTACCTGCTGCGTATTTCATTGACCATTGACCATTGACGATTGACCGTTAACCATTGACCGTTGACCGTTGACCATTGACCGTTGACCATTGACCGTTAGCCATTGAACATTGACCGTTAACCATTGACCATTAATCATTGACCATTAAAGCTAACCAACATCCTGTACTCATGTTCAATACTCAATGTTCAATACTCAATGTTCAATACTCAATGTTCAATGTTCAATGTTCACTACTCAATGTTCAATGTTCAATACTCAATGTTCAATGGTAAATGTTCAACGGTCAATGAAATGCACAGCAGGTAACGCAGCGGGTAACGCAGCAGGTAACGCAGGGGATTTGTTAACCAATTGGTATACAGTGTTTTATGCGCATCTACACATTAATTCTGTTCTTTGCTAAGGGAGCGGTGCTCATAGTTGTGTGTCTACAGACACCGTGCGACCGCCTTCAGCATCCTCTTCTATCCTTACCCTGACGGCATCTTCGGGCAGTAAATCCTCGATAAGCTCAGGCCACTCGATGAAACAGAGGGCGTTGCTGAAGAAATAATCCTCGTAGCCCATGTCGTAGACTTCTTCCAGTTTCTTGATGCGGTAGAAGTCGAAGTGATAAATCAGTGAAGAGCCAAGAGTGAAAGGCGAAGAGTCGGTTGCGGTATATTCGTTGACGATGGCAAAGGTGGGGGAGGTGATCACGTCTTCCACTCCCAATTGCTCGCAGATGGCTTTGATGAATGTAGTTTTTCCTGCGCCCATGCCGCCATAGAAGGCGAACACATGGGGGAGGGTGGTGCTTGGGGCGAGCGCCTTTTCTTGAAAATAGTTGAGAAACTGGCGCGCTGCCTCGTTTATGCTGTTGATGTCGTTGATTCTGATTTCCATTGTTGCTGGTTGTTATCTTTTCCTGGGTTTGAGCGTTATGAGCGGCACGAGCATCTCTTCCATGGAGATGCCTCCGTGCTGGAAGGTGTCTTTGTAGTAGCTCACGTAGTAATTGTAGTTGTTGGGGTAGGCGAAGAACGCGTTGCCCGTGGCAAACACATAGCTTGTGGAGAGGTTGGGTGCTGGCAGATGGGCTTTCTGCGGATTCTTGATGACGAACACTTCCTTGGGGTTGTAGTTCAGGTTCTTGCCCAGCTTGTAGCGCAGGTTGGTATTGGTGTTGCGGTCGCCGATGATTTTCACAGGCTTGTCGGCGCGTATACTGCCGTGGTCAGTGGTCACTATCACGGTGAATTCGCCTTGCGACAGATAGCGGAAGAGGTCGGAAAGCACGGAATGGCGGAACCAGCTGAGGGTGATGGAGCGGTAGGCACTCTCGCTGTTTGCCAGTTCGCGCACCATCTTCGACTCGGTTCGTGCGTGGCTGAGCATGTCGATGAAGTTAACCACGAGCACGTTGAGGTCGTTCTGTTCCAGGTTGCGCAGTTGCTGCATGAACCGTTCTCCGCCCTGAGAGTCGTTTATCTTATGATAGGAGAAGGTGTTTTTGCGGCGGTATCGCTCCAGTTGTGTCTGGATGAGCGGCCCTTCGTTGAGGTTCTTGCCTTCTTCCTCGTCTTCGTCGACCCATAGCTCCGGAAACATCTCTGCAATCTTGTTGGGCATCAGTCCGCTGAAGATGGCGTTGCGTGCGTATTGTGTGGCGGTGGGCAGGATACTCATGTAGAGCTGCTCGTCGATGTCGAACATGTCGCCGATTTCCTGTGCAAGCATGCGCCACTGGTCGAATCGGAAGTTGTCGATAACGATGAGAAACACCTTTTCGCCGTTGTTGAGGCGCGGGAAAACGTGGGTCTTGAAGATGTCGGGCGAGAGGACGGGTGCCTCGTTTCCCGGCTGTTCCATCCATTCGAGATAGTTTGCCTTCACGAATTTGGCAAATCCGTTGTTGGCTTCTTCCTTCTGCATGCGGAGCATTTCCACCATGTTGCTGTCGGTGCTGCTCAGTTCCAGTTCCCATTTCACGAGCAGTCGGTAAACGTCCATCCAGTCTTTCCACGTGGTGCAGTTGTCAATCTGCATGGATATCTGCATGAAGTTCTGCTGATAGCCGCTCTGAGTCACCACTGTCTCTATCTCGCGGCGGTGGATGTTTTTCTTGAGCGTGAGCAATATCTGGCTGGGATTGACGGGCTTGATGAGGTAGTCGGCAATCTTGGAGCCGATGGCCTGGTCCATGATGTTCTCCTCCTCGCTCTTGGTGACCATCACCACGGGTGTGGCGGGCTGTATCTCCTTCACATACTGGAGTGTTTCCAGTCCGCTCAGGCCAGGCATCATTTCGTCGAGCAGCACCAGGTCGAAGGTCTTCTGCCGGCACTGGTCGATGGCATCGGTGCCGTTGCTCACGGTGATCACCTCATATCCTTTCTTCTCAAGGAACAGGATGTGCGCCTTGAGCAGTTCTATTTCATCGTCAACCCATAATAGAAGTCCGTTTGTCATATCGTGGTTCCTCCTGTTTTTTGTTCGTTCTTACTGTATTGATGTCAGTCCCATTCCACTTCGAATTCGTTTTCATCGGGTATCTCGGTTCCTTCTTCCTCTTTTTTCTGCTTGTCGGCAGGTGTGGCGGATGCGTTTCCGTCGGGCATGTTCTCGAATTCTATCGTGTCGGGTTCCTTCAGCAGCTCTTCGGTACTGATGGTGAGCGGCATGAAATGCTCCTCGTAGAACTCGTCGTAGTCGTTATAGCTGAAGTGGGTGCCTAAGAGTTCCAGGTTTTCCTTGCTGATGAGGATGCGGCGGCAGGGGCGTATGAGCGGTGTGAGCGGCTGTTGCTTGTAGAGCTGTCGGGCATACTGCAGTGCCTCGTCATAGCTGTGGAATCCGCTGATCTTCATTCGGTGTAGCCCGTCGATGTCTTCTATCTCTATGTCGAAGTTGCGCACGAGGAAGCTGGTGAAGTTAAAGCGTGCCATTTCGTAGAGCAGCTTGTTCTCGTTGACAGAATCGGGAACATAGGCAAGCATGAACACGAATTCGGCATTGCGCTCGTCGGAGAACGTCTTGGCAGCAATGGAGTCGCTGTCGCTGAGCACGATGGTGCGCCGTTGCCAGATGTCGCCGATGTCGAACTTGCCGCCATGGAGCCGGCGACCCGCCTTCACGCCGTTGATAATCATGCCGGCGAGCGGGCTAACACTGCTTTGCGCATGTTTTTCCACCACCTCCTGCATGTCATCGATGCAGCCCTGACTGTTGCCGTTGTTCAGTTTGGCGAGTCCGCCGATGAACACGAATTTGTCGCGGTTGGCGCCTTGCTGGAATCTCTTGTCGGATATTTCGCGGTTGGCGAGCACTTCTGTGAGGCGGTTTGCCTTGAATGCGTCGTAGGTGGCGGCATAGAGAGAGTCTTCGATGTGAGTTCCAAAGCGGGCGTTCTCCTCGAAATGGGGATCGCCGAGCAATGCTGTCCACTGGCTTTCGGGATACTGCTGCCTGAGCAGTGAGAGGTAGGCATCAGCCGTCTGCGGCCTGCCCTTGCGCTGATAGAGCAGCCACAGATGATAATACACATCATCCATGCGCTCGAAGTCGGGATACTGGTCGGTGAGACGGCGCAACTGCTGTTCGCTGAGCACGAGGTTGTCGAGCTTGTCCTTGAAAATAACTCCGCTGTTATACAGCCCGTCCATGATGAGGAGATTGCTTTCGAGAACCTGTTCTTCGGTGAACGGAATCTGCGCCAGATAATACTCTCGTCGGTGCGGATCGTTTTGGGCGCTGTCGTTCATCTGTTTCAGCGAGTCTTCCACGGCTGCTACATGTGCCAGTGAGTCGCGCATCTCGTCGGATAGTTCATCATTTTCCTGCTGAGAGTCTATACCTGCCACCACCGTTTTGTTCATACGCTGCCAGTTGTCCACATTCTCGCGCTTTCCCCATTGCCGTGCGAAGGCTGTCTTTCCCTGGGTTACGGCAGTGGGATTATAGAAATACCATGCTGCATTCTGCTGAGTGCCGGTCTGCGGAGTAGGGCGTTGCTGCTGACGGGCATTGGTGTTCTGCCCGTTTCTCATCAGTTGCTGCTCTGCTTCAGCCTCCGCCAGTTTGTCGCGCTCCTCCTTTTCTTTCTTCTTGAGTTGCTCAATCACACGGTCGATGGCAGCATTCCTGTCTTTCTCACTCATTTTTGCCAGCGCCTGCAAGGAGTCTTGCAGATGAACCGACTCGGTATGAGGCACCAGTTCGTCGAGTATGGATGAGCGTTCTGACAGCTGCTCGTAATCGTCGCGGTCTTTGTCGAGCAGGCCGATGGCTTCGCCGTAGCACCGCTGGGCATCGCTGAACTTCTCCTTTGTCCAGTAGAGGTCGCCGAGATGGAGCAGCAGTACACCTTTCTCTATACCCGCGCGCGAGGCTTTCTCGTTTCCTTTCTCGTAGGCGGCAATTGCGCTTGCCGTGTCTTTCTGTGCCAGATATATGTTTCCGATGGCGTAATACACTTGATCCAGATATTCCGCATTCTTGTCGGAGGCAGCCATGCGGCGCAAACGGCTGATCATCTGCTTGCTCCTGCCGGCTGCCATCACCTCGGTCATGGCTATGCGGGCATTGAACTCCAGTTCATAGGGCGGATTCTGGCTGATCACATGCTTGAAAGCCTTGTATGCGTTCTGTCGGTTGCCTAAGGCAGCCTCCATCTGTCCCATCAGAAACCATTCGCGCGCCTTCTGCTTGCGCCGTTTCTCGTGGCGGATTACGCTCCTGAGATAGGGAATTGCCTCAGCGAACTGCCCGGTGTGGATATAGTAGTCGGCATAGGTTCGGTTCCAGTCGTTCACGGCACGCCAGTCGAGAGAGTCGCGTTTCATCTTGTTGATCACATCTTCGGCATCGTAGATCCAGTCTTGTTCGATGTAGCATCTTGCCAGCCAGGCGCGCGCCCTGCCGTAGATGGCGGGCTGGGTGGCATAGAGGCGGCTGGTATAGGCAAAGGTGGAGGCAGCGTCTTCGAAGGCACCCTTGCTGAACTGTGCCCTTCCCATCAGCATCCACGCCTTCCAGAGGAACGGGTTGTATTCCATGCGGTTGAGCCATTCTATGTCGCGCTCCGTCTTCTTGCGGCTCTTGGTCCATTGGGGGCGGCGCTTGATGCTGTGGCGCCTGATGGCTTTCTGGCATTTCTCGATGGTGCGGTCGAAATTATTCTTGCCTATCTCGCGGCTCTTCTTGTTTCCTACGGTAAAGAGAGGGATGATTTCTGTGAAATTGTCCTTGTTGCTGTTCTCTTTTTCCAAGGAACCGTCGATAAAGGCTTGTGCTCCATTGTAGTAGGTGTTATATTTCGCGTTGAACGAATGCCACCAGCGCGTCTGTGATGTGTTCTTGTCGGTGGAGCAGCCGGTGAGGAAGAAGGAGCATGAAACAATCAGTGTGAAGGCGAGCACACAGCTGGCACACCATCGGTTGTGTGCGCACTGATGATGTGTGCGCACATGCGAAAAGCCGAAAGCTTTCTGATGGAGCTTCCTTCTGAGCTGATGATGTGCTTTTTCTTTACCTTTGTACATGGCAGTGCTATCTTGACGGACTCTCGTCTATCAGGAGAAATACTTCGTCTTTCACCTGATCGGGCAGCTCGATTCCTCTCAGCGTGAGGCTTCGCGTCCATTCCTTGACCTCAGACTGTTTCATGGTATATACAATTTCGCGGAACTGTTCTGCCTCCGCGTCGGTATAGCTGTCGGCAGCGCGGTTGCGAAAGGCATCGAGTTCTTCGTCATCGAAATACACTATGTCTTTGGTGGCTGCTTCCATCATGCACTCCTGCTCGCATTTGTCGTTGTCGCCGTTGCAGGTGGCGCATGAGGATTCGCCCTTCATAATAACGCTGGAACCGCCGTCTTTATTGTGTGACAGCAGACCTATTGCAGCGGCGAGAATGCCCAAGCCAATCAGTGAGAGAATCAGATATGTCATTCCTCGATGGTGAATCCTGCCCGTTTGAGATCGTTCCAGAAATTGGGGTAGCTCTTGGTTACCACATGAGGGTTGTTGATGCGCAGTTCAGGGAATTTGATGCACAGCGGAGCAAATGCCAGAGCCATGCGATGGTCTTCGTAGGTGTCGATGGGTTCCATGGTGGGTTCGCATTTCTCCCCGTCCCAATATAGCTCGCAACCGTCTTTCTCTTTGATGACATATCCTATCTTCCGCATTTCCTTGATCAGCGCATCCATGCGGTCGGTTTCCTTGATGCGCAGTGTAGAGAGCCCGGTGAAATGAAACGGAACGTCCATGCATGCACAGCTGACGACGAATGTCTGTGCGAGATCGGGCTGATTGATGAAGTTGTAGTCGAGTCGTGGGATTCTTGTGGGTACATGCTTCAGGGTTATTGTCGTGGGAACCCCGGGCTCAGTGTTCTCGAAAATGGTTTTCACACCCAGCATGGAGAACAGGTAGCGCACCACAGAGTCGCCTTGGCGTGACCCGTCTGCCAGCCCCTTGAGCCTGATGCAGTCGCGGCTTTCGCCTTTTGCGGTCATGGGAAGGTTGTTCAGGAGTGCCATGATTTCATACCAATATGAGGCTGCGCTCCAGTCGTTTTCGATGGTGAATGGCCGTGGCTCGTATCGCTGGTGCTGAGTGGTGATGGTTCTCACGTCGCTCCATTCCACTTTAACGCCCATATCGTGCATGATGTGAAGCGTGAGTTCGATGTATGAACGTGAAATGATGTCTCCGGTGAGTTCAAGTTCCAGACCGTTTTTCAATACAGGACCGATGAGGAGCAGTGCTGTTGTGAACTGTGAACTCACGTTTCCTGGTATCTCCAAATGGGTTCCTTCCAAGTCTTTGCCTGTTATGCGGAGTGGGGGATAGCCTTCTTTCTCCAAATATTCAATGTCGGCTCCCAAATAGCGCAGTGCATCCACAAGCACTTTGATGGGACGGTTTTTCATTCGTTCCGTTCCGGTGATGATATGAGTGCCGGGAGTCACGCTCAGATAGGCTGTCAGAAACCTCATGGCAGTGCCTGCCGCCTTGATGTCGATTGTCTCTGGCATGTCGCGCAGTGCTGCAATCATCACCTGTGTGTCGTCGCAGTCGCTTAAGTTGTGGGGCAGTGTAGCCTCTTCGTTCATCCGTTGCTGCATGGATGCGTCGCAGCAAGAAAGTGCATGGATGATTAGCGCTCGGTTGCTGATGCTCTTGGATGCTGGAAGGTTGACTATAGTATCTATATGCCCGGGGGCAGTGAGTTTATATTGCATGTCTTTTGTTTTTCCTGCAAAGGTATATAAAAAAAACGAAATACTTACACCTGTAAATAAAAAAGATGGCTTTTTGTTCTCGGTTACGAATATTTTTTGTAATTTCGCATCCAAATCATAAAACAGATTATAGATATGTCATTTCTCGATACATCATCCATAGAGGAAGAGCAGCTTGATGCCGTGAAGTCAACGGTCACCAAGAAAAAGACTACTACCAAGAAGAAGTCTACCAGTACAACAAAAAAGACTGCAAGTTCTACGAAAAAGACTACTTCGCGAAAGAGAACTACCAAAAACAAGTATAGCAAGACAGGTATACCAGGTCTTTCTGTTAAGTTCTCTTGGAAGGAGTTCTTGGGAATCACCAAGCTGAAACGGGCTTTTACGAAAAAGACTGGTATTCCCACAACACAGGCTGGCATAGAGCGGAAAATAGGCAACAAACTCATCAACTGGATGAAAGAAAAGGTGGGTTGGAAGGAAAGCTGAAAAAAAGTTAGCCGAAAATTTGGTTATCTCGCATAAAGTGTGTACTTTTGCACCCGCAAATGCAAATTTGCAACTAAGGATCGGGATTTAGCGCAGTTGGTAGCGCACACGTCTGGGGGGCGCGAGGTCGCTGGTTCGAGTCCAGTAATCCCGACCAAAATGAAATCCAAACTATCAATGTTTGATACTTTGGATTTCTTTTTTTGTTCCTCTCAAGGTGAAATGGTGGCCAAGTTGAAAATCCACTGTTCCAAAATACACAGGAGTTTGCTCAGTCGATAATTGATTGTGTCGTTTTTTAAATACTGCTGTATAAAAAATGATAGATTATTTTTGTTTTGTGATAGCTTATTTGTATCTTTGCAGCAGGAATCGTAAATCTTTACTTTATGATATACAAGCTACTTTAACATTAACCACAATTCGTTTGTAAAATGTTGAGTGTAAAATTATGATAGTAGAACCATAAAACCTGGAAGAAATAAGGACGGGACAGAAAGCTTTGTCGTGGAGCAACTGGCGAGAATTGTTATTCTGAAGCACATGCCTGACAACTTTCAGCCATTGATTAGGATTAGATAGGAGATAATAGATTGTAAACAGGTTAATACACAAACAAAATGAACAGAAAGAAAAAACTAATCGTTGCTTTTGCGCTCGTGGCATCATCGGCATCGGCAACACCACTCAATGATTCGCTTTCGCTTCAGGAGGTGGTCGTAACAGGAACACGCAATGCCGTTGATGTGCGCCATCTGCCCATGATGGTGACAGTTATCAATCGTGAGAAGCTGACAGAACAGCAGCAGACAAACGTACTGCCCACTGTGATGCAGCAGGTGCCGGGTATCTTTGTGACCAGTCGCTCGATGATGGGCTACGGTGTGTCGACGGGAGCTGCTGGTGGTATCAGCCTGCGCGGTATCACTGGAGGCGCAGGACAGTTGCTCGTGCTCATCGACGGTCATCCACAGTATCAAGGCATCTACGGCCATCCCATCAGCGACAGCTATCAGACGTTGATGGCTGAGCGCGTGGAGGTACTTCGTGGTCCAGCTTCTGTGCTCTATGGCAGCAATGCCATGGGCGGTGTGCTTAACATCGTAACTCGTTCGATGCATCAGGATGGTATGAAGACAGATGTCAAAATCGGTGCAGGCAGCTACGGCACGCTACAGGGAGAGGTTTCTAACCAGATGCGCAATGGGCGCTTCTCATCCACCGTCGCAGCACAGTATAGTCGCACCGACAACCATCGCCCTCGCATGGGCTTTGAGCAGTATGGCTGCTACATGAAACTCGGATACGATATCAGCGACCATTGGAACACTTATGTAGATGCCGATGTCACACATTTTAACGCCTCTTATCCTGGCGCTGTCAGCAGTCCGCTCTACGATGCCGACCAGTGGATTACTCGCGGTATGGTGTCGGCAGCCTTGGAGAACCACTACAACCATACAAGTGGTGCCTTAAGCGTGTATTCTAATTTTGGTCGCCACAAGATTGATGACGGTACAGCCAATCCTTCCAGTCCCACAGAGCGCTACTTCCGCTCCAAAGATGCGCTAACTGGGGTGTCGTGGTATCAGAGTGCGCGATTGTTTGATGGCAACGTTTTCACCGTTGGCATCGACTATATGCATATCTATGGCAATGCCTATTACACATCGAAGTCAACAGGCGAGGTACTCGACACGCCCAACAAGCAGAGTGCCAAGTCCTATCGCAACGAGATTGCAGGCTATGTAGATATCCGTCAGGACGTGTTGCCATGGCTTACTGTCGACGCAGGTTTGCGAATGGATCATCACAGCGTGACAGGCACAGAGTGTGTGCCTCAGGCTGGAATCGTTGTTCGTCCCCTTGCCTCTGGCGAGATCAAGACCATGGTCAGCAAGGGTTTCCGTAATCCCACGATGCGTGAGATGTATCTCTATCCACCTTCCACTGAGGTTCTCGAACCAGAGCGTTTATGGAACTACGAACTCTCATGGCGTCATCGCCTCATCAATTTCTCCTATGGTGCTAATCTATATTATATAAAAGGTGACAACATGATCCAAACCGTCAATCGTCAGAATGTAAACACAGGTGCTATCGAGAACTATGGTTTAGAATTGGAGGCTCAGTATCGTTTGGACAGTCACTGGGCATTGAACACCAACCACTCACTTCTTCACATGAAGAATCCTGTCGTGGCTGCTCCTGAATACAAAGGATTATTTGCTGTGAACTACTATTATGACAGGTGGAGCATAGTGGCAGGGCTGCAATATATCAACGGTCTCTATACTGCCGTTGGCGATGCAGTGACCAAGGAGAATGCCTGCTTGCTTGGATGTACGGTGAACTATTCTTTCTCTAATAATGTCGCTTTTTGGTTACGCGGTGAGAACCTTCTGGCGCAGAGCTACGAGATTAATCTCGGATATCCCATGCCAAGGGCAACGTTTATGGGTGGTGTGAATCTCAATTTCTAACTATATATAAATAGACTCATGGAAACAAGTATCAGACTCTACTCGCTCTCTTACAGCGAGATTCGTATGTACATGATGGCTACGCTTTTTGTCGTGTGCAACATAGCGCTGCCTCAGTTGTTCCACCTTATCCCGCAAGGCGGTATTATCTTCGCGCCTTTATCGCTGGTCATCATGGCTGGAGCCTATAAGTTCGGCTGGCGTGCTGCACTGCTCGCTGCTGTGGCTTCGCCCATTGTGAATCATGCAATATATGGTTTGCCTGCTGCAAGTGTCATGACGCTCATGATTGTCAAACTGTCGCTGTTGGCGTTAGTCGCTGGTCTGGCTGCGCAGCATTTCAAGAGCGTGAGCTTGTACGTGCTCATCGCTGTTGTGCTTGGCACCGAGGCATGTGGGTTTCTGGCAGAACTCGCTATCACAGGTGGCGTTGCCGCCACCGTTGCCGACTTCACCATAGGCTGGCCGGGACTGCTGCTTCAGGTGCTCGGTACCTATGCCATTTTGAAACTTTGGAAATCATAGTGAGACGTTAACCAAAAGTAAAGATAGTCCCATCTTGTCAAGAAGAAATCTCTCACTTCTAAAAAAGTTTTTCTGTAAAGGAGTAACATTTTGAAGCAAGAGATAAAAGACAAGAGGCAAGCATGGTCATGTGAAAGCGGTGTAATAACACAAAAGGCAGGCTGCAACTCAGTCTGCCTTTTATGATATGTATTTTTGCGAAAACTTAGATCTTGCTGATGATGCCCTTTGTTGATCCTTCGATAAATGAGGTGATTTTACGGATCTCTTCACTATCTGGAACCTGATCCTTGATCTGCATTACAGCATCGAAAACGCTGGTCTGACCGTGGAATACCAAGCGATAGGCGTTGGCAATGTGTTTGAGTACCTTCTCGTCAATGCCGTAAGAACGGCACATGGTCATGTTCACTCCACCATAGGCAACGGGATTGCCGCCAGCGATGATGTAAGGTGGAATGTCTTTGGAGAATGTGGTACCTGCTTGAATCATGACACCTTCGCCAACGCGGGTGCCCGCATTTTCAATTACACTGGAGGAGAATATGACACCGTTGCCGATCAGGCAGTCGCCAGCAATTTTTGTGCCATAGCCGAATACACACTGGTTGCCCACCTTCACATCATGAGATATATGCGATCCTTCCATCAGGAAGTTGGCATCACCTATTATTGTCTGTCCGCCCGCATGTGTGGCACGGTTGACAACAACGTTCTCGCGGATGATGTTGTTATTGCCGATGATGCACTCTGTCTTCTCTCCGCGGAAGTCAAAGTCTTGTGGCAATGCACCAATCACCGACCCCTGATGGATTTTGTTGTGTCCGCCCATGCGCGTGCCGTTGAGGATGCTGACGAAGGGGAAGATGATACAGTTGTCACCGATCACCACATCATCCTCGATGTATACGAAAGGGAATATCTTACAATTGTCGCCGATGACTGCCTTTGGACTGATCTCGGCCTTTGGACTTATTTCGTTTGCCATAAATACTTCATTTCTAAATTATGAATTCTGAACTCTAACTCAGAGCTTAATTCTTAATTCTCAAGTCTGAACTCTGAACTATTTTGATCCTCCTCCAAGTGCCATGTAAAGGTTCACCACCGCCTGCATCTTATAGAAGTCATCCTGCACCTTGGAGATCTCAGCGTTGAGCAGGCTGCTCTGAGCCTGAATGACCTCAAGATAGGAAGAGGTACTGCTCTTGTAGAGCTGCTTTGTGTCTTCCACATTCTTCGTGAGTATCTCTATTTGTCGTGCTTCGAGCTTTGCCTTGTCGGCAGAGGAGTTATAAAGCACGAGGGCGTTGCTAACCTCGTTTCCTGCCTTGAGAATGGCGTTCTGCCAAGTGTTGTATGCCTGCTCGTATTGCATCTGCGCCACCTTCAGCCCAGCCACAATCTGTCCGTGCTGGAAAATGGGCTGTACGAGGCTTCCGACAGCACTCCACAGCATCTTGCCTGGGTTCACCATACCGTTTTGGTTGGTGAAAGCGCCAGTGCCGGTGATGGTGATGCTGGGATAGAAGCGACTTCGAGCAGTGTTAACATCGTAAAAGCACTGAGCGAGCGTCATCTCAGCGGCGTGTACGTCGGCACGATTGTTGAGCAACTGTATGCCGATGCCAGTGCTGAAGTTTGTGGGGAGCGATTGGTCGGCAATTTTTCCGCGTGTGATGGTCTGTGCCGGCTGTCCGATGAGCAGCGAGAGCGAGTTCTCCATTTCGCGTATCTGTCGTTTCAAATCAACTGCCTGCGCCTGAACGGAGTAGTAAGCAGCCTCTGCGCTCTGCACGCTTGTGGAGCGTGCGCGTCCGAGCTGCATCTGCAGTTTCATCATCTCCCATGTATCCTTGGTGAGTCCGATCATGTCGTTGAGGATTTCCTCCTGACGGTCGAGCATCAGTAGGGTGTAGTAAAGATTGGCAATGCCAGAGATGATGTTCGTCTTGACAACCGTCTGGTAGTCTTTGGTAGCGAGAAGCTGCATCTGTGTGCTGCGCTTGGAATTAAGCAGGTTGCCGAAAAGGTCGACGTTCCAGCTGGCGGAGACTGGCAGGGAGTAGGACTTGGTAGCCCTTGCGCCATCGAAAGATGCGATGGTTCCCTGCGGTGTGAAGGCTAATGTAGGGATGAAGGCGAGCTTAGCCACTTTGAGAGCCTCCTCAACCATCTTTACGTTAAGTGCAGCGTTGAGCAGGTCGGCATTGTTGTCGAGCCCTTTCTCGATCAGTGCCTGGAGCTGTGGGTCGGTGAAGACAGTGCGCCAGGGCAGTTTACCGAAGCTTGTGGTGTCTTTCACCACAAGCGTGTCGGTCAGTGATGTCACGTCGCGTACCAATCCCTTGGTGTTCACGACGGGACGTTCATATTTTGTGTATAGGCCGCAGCTTGCCATAATCATGGCGGAGGCTGCAATCATAAGTATCTTTTTCATAAATCTGTCAACTTTTACTCTTCAACTTGATACTCCACAGGACGATGAGCATATTGTTGCAACTCAGCTTCCACCT
Organism: Prevotella sp.; assembly: GCA_017471245.1. Lineage (GTDB taxonomy): Bacteria > Bacteroidota > Bacteroidia > Bacteroidales > Bacteroidaceae > Prevotella. Next base: position 42,014 of record JAFUVB010000043.1, on the reverse strand, counting down.
CAAGGTTTTCTTCATCATCAAACTTCATAGGGCTGATTTTCTCCTGTAACGACTGGAAGATGACGAATAGCGTGGGTACAACGAAAATCTGAAGCAGGGTTCCGATAAGCATGCCGCCTACGGCAGCTGCACCCAGTGTTTGGTTCCCGTTTTTGCCTACGCCCGAGGCGAACATCATTGGCAGCAAACCAATCACCATGGCAAGTGATGTCATGAGGATAGGACGCAGACGAGCTGCAGAACCCAAGACTGCCGACCAGGAGATTGCCATACCCGTCTGTCGGCGCTCGAGTGCAAACTGTACAATGAGGATGGCGTTCTTGGCAAGAAGACCGATGAGCATGATGAGCGATATCTGCATGTAGATGTCGTTGGAGTGACCGAACAACTGCGTGAAGAGGAATGCACCTGCCAGTCCGAAGGGTACTGATAGCACCACTGCCAAAGGCAGAATGTAGGATTCGTACTGTGCCGACAGAATCAAATAGATGAAGATGAAACAGAGCACGAAGATGAGTGCAGTTGAATTGCTTGACGCTGCCTCGGAGCGAGTAAGTCCGGAATAGTCATAGGTGTAGCCTGCAGGAAGCGTCTGTGATGCAACTTCCTCGCACGCCTTGATGGCTTCACCTGAAGAGTATCCGTCAGCTACGGTTGCAGTCACATTGATTGACGTGAACAGGTTGAAACGGTTGATGTTCGACGGACCGTATACGCGCTCCAACGTGCAGTATTCCTGAATAGGTGACATGCCACTGGGTGTACGTACATAAACACTGTTCAGACTCTCCGGGGTCATGCGCGTGGCTGGGTCGCCCTGTACCATGACGCGGTAGAGTTTTCCATAAGCATTGAAGTTGGAGGCATACAGACCACCGTAGTAACCTTGTAACGTTGTCAGAATCGTTGATGGTGAAATTCCCGCTTGTTTGCATTTTGCCACATCCACATGAATCATGTACTGTGGGTAGTTGGGGTTGTAGGAAGTCTGTGCCATCTGTATCTCTGGTCGCTTGTTCAGTTCTGCCAGATACTCCTTAGTGATTTCAAAGAAGCGATTCAGGCTGCCGCCTGTTCGGTCTTGCATCACCAGTGATACGCCACTGTTGGCGGAGAAACCAGGAATCATAGGCGGAGCAAATGCCAGAATCTGTGCATCCTTGATAGCCGCTGTCTGCTTGTATATCAAACCGAGTACAGAATTGGCATCGTATGGATTGACAAGGAAACGATAGACTCCGTCGCCCTGCCACAGTCCGGACAGTTTCCACCAGAAACCTTTCTGACGCTCTTCGAAAGGCTTAAGCTTGATGATGAATGTTGCTTGGTCGGAACCGGCACCGGCTATGAAGTTGTAACCCTGGATCTGCTCACGGGTAAGAATAGCCGGATTTGCAGCCAGGATAGAGTCCACCTGATTGATCACCTGGGTGGTTCTTGCAACTGATGTTGCTGGAGGCATGGAAACGGTGCAGAACAGAGTACCTGTATCTTCGTTTGGTACCAATCCTGTTTTTGTTGTCATCATCGTTGCAACGAGTGCTGCAATACCTATCAGTACTGCTATGCCGATGGCGATAGGTTTGCGTACCAGTTTCTCTACTCTGTTTTTGTATTTACCTAACACCTTGTTGTAAGAAGTGTTAAAAGCCAAATGGAAACGGTCTATACGTGACATTTTAACTTCCTTTCCATCCTTGTCGTGCGGTTTGAGGAATATAGCACACAGGGCAGGCGATAGCGTCAATGCATTTAAGGCTGAAATGAAGATGGCTACAGCCATCGTTACACCGAATTCACGATAGAAGGTTCCTGACGTTCCTCCGATGAACGACACCGGGATGAACACAGATGCCATCACAAGCGTAATGGAGATAATAGCACCCGATATCTCGTTCATGGCATCGATGGAAGCCGTGAGAGCACTCTTGTAGCCTTGATCAAGTTTAGCATGGACAGCCTCTACAACCACAATGGCATCGTCGACCACAATGGCAATTGCCAAAAGCAATGCAGAAAGCACGAGCAAGTTGATGGAAAAACCGAATATCTTCAGGAAGAAGAACGTACCAATCAAAGATACAGGCACGGCAATCAATGGTATCAGTGTGGATCGGAAGTCTTGCAAGAAAATATAAACCACAAGGAACACCAATACTAATGTCATGAATAGCGTGAATACCACTTCCTCGATAGAGGCGTAGAGGAATTCTGTAACATCATAATTGATCTTGTACACCATTCCTGGAGGGAATAGTTTTGCCTGCTCTTCCAGCTCTTTTTTCACGTTGACGGCTATCTCATTGGCATTGGAACCCGCAATCTGCTGAACCATACCCATCACAGAGGGGATGTTGTTGTTCTTCATGGATACGGAATACTGTAAGCCGCCGAGTTCGATCTTTGCCACGTCTTTCAGCTTTAGCGTCTGTCCGTTGGCATCGCTTGAAATGACGATGTTACCGAATTCTTCTTCTGTCTTCAGACGGCCTGTATAGCGCATGGCATACTCATAGGCGACATTAGATTGTTCACCGAATTGTCCGGGAGCAGCTTCAATGTTCTGTTCTGCCAGCACGCCACTGATATCAGAGGGCATCAATCCGTACTGCTTCATAACTTCCGGCTTGAGCCAGATACGCATGGAGTAGGTCTTCACACCAGGACTCTGCACATCGCCGACGCCTTGGATACGTTTGATGGCAGGAACGATGTTGATGTTGTTATAGTTTGTCAAGAACTCGTCGTCGTAGCGGCCGTCGCTGGTCAGTGTGAACATCATCACCTGTGATGTCTGGCGCTTCATGACGGTGACACCGATACGAGTGACCTCAGCAGGCAGCAGTGCCTGTGCTTGCTGCACGCGGTTCTGCACATTCACGGCACACATGTCAGCATTCATGCCCTGACGGAACAGAATGGAAATGCTGGCAGAGCCAGATGATGCCGACGAAGAAATATAATCCATGCCCTCCACACCGTTGATGCTCTCTTCCAGCGGCACGAGCACAGAGTTCTTTACAGTCTCTGCATCGGCACCAGGATAACTGGTGAACACCACAACCGTTGGCGGTGCGATGTCTGGATACTGCTCAATGGGCAGTGTTGCCAGTCCGATGAAACCCAGCAATACAATAACGATGGAAATCACCGTTGAGAGCACTGGGCGTTTTATAAATGTCGTAAAAGTCATTCTCTTTACTTTTTTCTTTCTACCATCTTTTTATTTCTTCCCACTCATTGCATCAACGAAACCTTTTGCAGTGCCGTCGGTGCCGATCTTAGCTGCATCATCGATTTTCTTCTGATACTGCTCTGGAGTGATCGGCTTAATTTCCATGCCGTCGGTAAGCTTGGTAATGCCGTTGGTTACATATTTGTCGCCGACATTCAGTCCGCTGCGAACAATGAAATGGACGCCGTCGGTTTGTGGGTCAACACTGATTTCTGTGTATTTCACCTTGTTGTCTTTTCCCAACACATAGACGAACTTTTTGTCTTGCACCTCAGAAACCACAGACTGTGGAATCATGATTGCCGTGTTGTCATCCTTAGCCACGATGATGGATCCTGAGCCGCCACTCTTGAGCAGGCGCTCTGGATTGGGAAAATGGGCAATCATCTGCACGCTGCCAGTGGCTGCATCAATCACACCGCTTGCCTTAACAACCTTTCCCTCATGACCATAGATTGTACCATCAGCCAATTGTAGTTTCACTGGCGGATAGCTGTTGATAGCAGAATTAGTGCTGCCGGCCGTCTTGCTCAGTGTGAGCATGTCTTTTTCTGACACAGCGAAGTATACCTCCATGCTGCTGATGTTTGATATTGTGGTGAGTGCAGGAACACTGCCTGAGCTGACCATGGCTCCAACTTTGTAGGGAAGAGAGCCGACGACACCTGCAGAGGGGCTCTTCACATAGCAGAAACTCAGCATTTCCTTTGCTGAAGCCAGTGATGCTTTTGCCTGTGCGAGCTGTGCCTGTGCGCTCTGGTAGGTGTTTTTGGCAGACTCAAGCTCGAATGATCCGATTACCTTATTGTCGAATAGCTGCTGGCTGTTGTCAAAAGTCAGTTTTGCCGTGTTGCATTGTGCTGTTGCAGTATTCACGGCAGCCTGAGCCTGTCGCACCGCAGCCTGATAAGTCTCGTTGTCAATCACAAACAACAGTTGTCCTGCTCCTACCGCCTGACCTTCCTTGACACAGACCTTTGTGATGAATCCTGCCACTTTGGGGCGGATCTCCACATCCTGCACACCCTTGATTGTGGCAGGGAATGTGGTCTGCATGGATGTACTCTGTATCTGTACTGTCTGTACAGGATACTCATTGTCACCGAAGTTGGGCATGCCACCACGCTTTCCTCCTCCACAAGAAGTAAGCAGCGCAACACATGCCACCATCATTAAATTCTTACTTTTCATATTTATTTTGCTGTAATAATATTTATTCATCATATTTCAAGGGAAAACTTTTTCTGAGGATTGAGTTTTCAAAGTGCAAAAGTACACATTATTATTAATAGTGTTGTGATGAAAAAAAGAACTTTTGCAACAATTAACTATCTTTTGCAGCCTTTACGAGTCCCTTTTTTTCTGCCTCTTGCAAGAGAAGTTGCATGAGTGGCTCACGCTCGTTGGGTACTTTGTTGTCGAGCACTGCATCTTTCAGATACTTTTTAAGCTCGCCCACCTCTTTTGACGGACGCAGGTTGAACATCTCCATAATCTCGTTTCCGTCGATGACAGGTTGCAGCAGTCGCTTGTAGTCTTTCTCCTTCAGGTCGTTCAGCTTCTCGCGCACGATACGGAAATTGTCGAGAAACTGGGATTTCCTCACCTGGTTCTTGCTGGTGATGTCAGCCTCGCACAATGTCATCAGGTCATCTATGTCGTCGCCGGCATCGTTGAGAAGGCGCCGCACCGCGCTGTCGGTCACCACATCATCGGCAATGACAATAGGTCGCATGTGCAATTCCACCAATTTCTGCACGTACTTCATCTTGTTGTCCAATGGCAGTTTCATGCGACGGAATATTTCAGGCACCATCTTTGCACCCACGTAGTTGTGATTGTGGAAAGTCCATCCTGCCAAGGGATCCCAGCGCCGCACCTTCATCTTACCTATGTCATGAAGAAGAGCAGCCCAGCGCAGCCATAGCTGCTTGTCCTCCTGATGCACCTGCTCGTTGTTTTTCTGACAGCTCTGCTTTTCGTTTTCCACCTGGCTCTTCACCACATTCTCCAGAACTTCCATGGTGTGATAGTAGTTGTTTTTGTGAGCCCTTCCATTCTGTTTCGTCACATTGTCGAGAGCCACCAGTTCAGGCAGGATGATGAACAGCAGCCCTGAGCGGTATAGATAGTCGAAACCTGTGCTTGGGTGTCGGCTCATCATGATCTTGTTCATTTCGTCGGCGATACGCTCGCTACTGATAATTTTCAGTCGTGCTGCATTGCGCCGCAGGGCATCGAAAGTCTCCTCCTCAATGTAGAAGTTAAGCTGTGTGGCAAAGCGTATGCAGCGAAGCATACGTAACGGGTCGTCAGAAAATGTGATATCTGGGTCGAGTGGTGTTCTGATGATGCCATCCTCCAGGTCGTATAAACCGTTGAAGGGGTCAACGAGTTCACCAAAGCGGTTCTTGTTCAGGCAGATGGCGAGTGCGTTGATGGTGAAGTCGCGACGGTTCTGGTCGTCTTCCAGTGTTCCGTTCTCCACCACGGGCTTGCGTGAGTCACTGCTATAGCTCTCTTTACGTGCCCCAACGAATTCCACTTCCATCCCTCGTACTTTCACTTGCGCCGTGCCGTAATTCTTGAACACTGACAGACGAGCCCTCCGTCCCAGTTTCTCTTTCAGAGATTCTGCCACGGAGATACCGCTTCCAATGACCACCACGTCGATGTCGTTGGAGGGGCGTTCCAGAAAGATGTCGCGCACATATCCGCCTACTACGTAGCATTCCAGTCCCAGTTCATCTGCTGCTGCTGAGATCATGTGGAAAATGTCCTTATCAAGAATTTTCGCCAATTCGGCATCTGTATATTGTTTCATTTGCTGTTGTTGGTAGTGAATAATATCTTCGGTTGTTCAATAGCTGTTGTTGGTAGTGAATAATACCTTTCGGTTGTTCAATATGAGGCGGAGCATGGGATGCCTGCTTCTTTTACACGGTCGCGGATTGCGTCAAGTTCCTGATGGGAAGCCTTCATCAGATGATGAGCCGGTGTTTCGCGGTCGATGGTATATATCATGACCTGCTGTGGGCGTATGTCCTTCACAACCTTGATCCACGGTTCCACGTATTCATCTCCAGTGTTGTCAACATTCTCTCCGTTGAATGTGCCTTTCATGAACATGGTTTGTATGATAAAATGACCATCGAACAGTTTCATAGACTCAACAATCTGTGCCAGGTCGTAGTACGCATTGGGGCGGTCCACTTTTCGGATATACTCAGGAGCTACAGTGTCGAGTTTCAGGATGTTGTTATCTACTTTCATCAATGCATCGCGCACGCGTTGTTTCGTTATCATGGTTGAATTGCTCAATACTGATACCTTGGCATTGGGGAAATAGCGGTCGCGCAGCTGGATGGTGTCGCTGATAATCTCTGGGAAATGAGGATTTGCCGTAGGCTCGCCATTGCCAGCGAAGGTGAAGACATCTGGTGATGGACCGTTCTTCTGCATGTCCTGTAGTTTCCTCTCTAATGCCTCTGCCACTTCCTTGCGCGTGGGCATCTTCTGTCGCGGACGGAAATCAGCGTTGAATCCGCATTCACAGTATATACAGTCGAAGGTGCATGTCTTGCCGTCGCCAGGCAGCAAGTTTATGCCCAATGAAACACCAAGTCTTCTGCTGTGTACAGGTCCGAATATTGGGCTGGGGTATATTATCGTTGACATGTTCTGTGTTTTTGGTGCAAAGGTAATCATTTTCCCGGAAACAGAAAAAAAAACATTGATTTTTCGGTTTGAGTGTTTATTATGAGGTGGGATTATGCGATTGGATACAGTCATTGGAGTGCAGATGGTTTTCTCCTACTGGTGATACGTTCTTTTGAATAGAGAATTGTTAAATACAGATAAAAACTGCGTCGGAATGAAAAATTCCGATAATTGTTTCTGATTTCTGATTAAAAATACGTATTTTTGCACCAAATTAGGTGTATTACGGCCGTAAAGAATGGAAAAAAAACAGAATAAAGCCCGCAACCATCGAGGATTGCAGGCAGTAACTTTATGCATAAGCACCGCCATGGTGCTCATCTTATTAGGAATGGTTGTTTTCTCCGTGCTCACAGCGCGCAATCTCTCTGCGTATGTGAAAGAGAACCTGACGGTGACAATGATGCTCGCCGAGGATATCACAACCCCAGAGGCGAAGAAACTCTGCAAGGATCTGGAACATCGTGCATATATCAGCAATCTTACGTATATCAGCAAGGAACAGGTGCTAAAGGAACAGAAGGCAGAACTTGGTGTGGATCCCAGCGAGTTTGCCGGCGGCAATCCATACCTGAGCAGCATTGAGCTACAGCTGAAGGCTGACTATGCCAACAATGATTCCCTGAAATGGATTACAAAAGAGCTGAAGAAGAACACCAGTGTTCAGGAACTGGAATATCCCAAAGACCTAATCAATGAGGTAAACCAGACGCTCAGCAAAATCAACGTGGTGCTGCTCGTGCTCGCAGTGCTGCTTACCATTATTTCTTTTTCGTTGATCAACAACAGCGTGAAGCTCGGCATCTATGCGCGACGCTTCAGCATACACACCATGAAACTGGTGGGTGCTTCATGGGGATTCATTCGCCGACCCTTCATTCGTCGCAGCATTACCATCGGTGTGGTGGCTGCCCTGATTGCTATCATCGTTCTGGGAACATGCATCTATGTACTTTATTACCATGAACCTGATGTGCTGACAGTTATCACATGGCCTGTGATGGCAATCACAGCGGGTGCCGTGCTGGTGTTCGGCATACTCATCACCGTGCTCTGTTCTTATTTCTCAGTGAACCGTTTCCTGAAGATGAAGGCAGGCGAGCTGTATAAAATTTGACGGGCTTGGGAAAACACCATGGCTTTAACAAACAAAATAGGTTATATCAATAAGGTTTAGTTAAGAATAAAGATTAAAAAATAATATTATGGATAAGAGAAATTTTGCTTTCGACCGTGTGAACTACATCCTGCTGGCAGTGGGAGTGCTGGTGGTTATCATCGGTTTCATCCTGATGAGCGGTGGTTCTTCCAACGAGAAAACATTCAACCCTGCCATCTTCGACACCATGCACATCACTGTGGCTCCAATGATAACCTTCGTGGGATTCGTCTCCATCGTATATGCCATCCTGCGCAAACCAAGCGACAGAAAGGAATAAGGCTAAAGTATAACGATCATTTACTTGTCAAATAAGCATTCATGGATTGGATACATGCATTGATCCTGGGATTGGTTCAGGGACTTACAGAATACCTGCCAGTGAGCAGTAGTGGCCATCTCACGATAGGTCAGGAGATTTTAGGCGTGAGCGGAGAAGACAATCTCGCGTTCGACGTGGTTGTGCACGTGGCAACAGTGATGAGCACGCTGGTAATTCTTTGGCGCGAAGTAGACTGGATATTCAAGGGATTGTTCAAGTTCAAGATGAACGATGAGACAAAGTATGTGCTGAACATTCTCGTGTCGATGATTCCTGTAGGAATCGTCGGTGTGTTCTTCAAGGACAAGGTAGAGGAAATCTTCGGCTCCGGACTGCTCATCGTGGGCATCATGCTGCTGGTGACTGCGGCCCTGCTCACCTTTTCCTATTATGCCAAGCCGCGACAGAAAAGTCGCATCAGCATCAAGGATGCATTTATTATAGGTATAGCGCAGGCTTGCGCCGTGATGCCTGGACTGTCGCGCTCTGGCAGTACGATAGCCACCGGCCTTTTGTTGGGCAACAAGAAAGAAAAGCTGGCACAGTTCTCCTTCCTCATGGTGATTCCCCCCATACTTGGCGAGGCATTGCTGGACGTGATGAAGGCGGCTAAGGGCGAAAATGTGTTTGGCAGCATCGGCACGGTGCCTCTTTTGGTGGGCTTCCTTGCGGCATTTGTGTCAGGTTGCTTTGCTTGTCGTTGGATGATTGACATTGTGAAGAAGGGCAAGCTCATCTATTTCGGCATCTACTGTGCCATCATAGGTGCCGCGGTCATCATCTATTCACTATGCTGATATCAGAAGAATGAATTTCCGAACAGGAGAAATACTATATATCAATAAGCCGTACGCCATGTCGAGCTTTCAGGCTCTGGCGCACATCCGCTTCCTGCTGACGCGCAGGATGAAATACAAGGTGAAGGTGGGGCACGCTGGAACCCTTGACCCACTCGCAACGGGAGTGCTGATACTGTGTACAGGAAAGGCAACGAAGCAGATTGAAACACTGCAGGCGCACACCAAGGAATATGTGGCCACCCTGCAGCTCGGTGCTTCCACTGCCAGTCACGACATGGAACATCCTGTCGATGAGGTGTTCTCCACCTCGCAGATCACCCGCGAGAGGATAGAGTCAGTGCTGGCATCGTTTGTCGGTGAGTCGGTGCCTCAAGTGCCGCCCATGTATAGCGCAGTATGCGTGAACGGCAAACGTGCCTATCAGCTCAGTCGCAAGGGCAAGGATTTCGAGATACAGCCCAAGATGGTTCGCATCGACGAGATAGAGCTGCTGCACTTCGACGAAGAGATGATGCAGATGAGCATCCGTGTGGTATGTGGAAAAGGCACGTATATCCGCTCGTTGGCACGCGACATCGGCGAACAACTGGAATCGGGAGCCTATCTCACGTCGCTCTGCCGCACAAGGGTAGGGGATGTGAGCATCGGTAATTGCATCACTCTGGAACAATTCCCCGGCTGGCTTGGCCGTCAGCAGATAGAGGGATAATCCTGATGTGGCAAACAGAAACAATGAATCAATAATCAGAAAACAGAATATGAAGCTATCACAGTTCAAATTTAAACTGCCAGAAGAGCTGGTGGCATTGTATCCACACAGCATCTATCGCGAGTTTGAAAACGAGAATGGCGAAAAGGAGACTTTCCGCATCACTCGTCGTGATGAATGTCGTCTGATGGTGCTCCACCGCAAGTCGCAGACGATAGACATGTACAAGACTGACGAAAGTGGAGAACCTATGTAGAACGAGGACGGCAGTCCTGTATTCCTTGACTTCCGCAACGTGCTCGACTATTTCGAGGAGAACGACACATTCGTGTTCAACGACACGAAGGTGTTCCCGGCACGCCTTTATGGAACAAAAGAGAAGACGGATGCCAAGATTGAGGTGTTCCTCCTGCGCGAGCTCAACGAGGAAATGCGCCTGTGGGATGTGCTCGTGGAGCCGGCACGCAAGATTCGCATCGGTAACAAGTTGTTCTTCGACGACAGTGGGACAATGGTTGCCGAGGTGATCGACAACACCACAAGCCGCGGACGTACGCTGCGTTTCCTCTACGACTGTCCTCACGATGAGTTCAAACGCGAGCTCTATGCACTTGGAGAGGCTCCGCTGCCTCATTATATCGTAGACCGCCGTCCTGCAACAGAAGACGACATGGAAGACTTCCAGTGCATATTCGCCAAGAACGAAGGCGCTGTCACCACTCCTGCCAGCGGCATGCATTTCAGTCGTGAGATGCTGAAGCGCATGGAAATCAGGGGTATCAACTTCGCATATATCACATTGCACTGCGCCTTGGGCAATTTCCACGACATCGAAGTGGAAGACCTCACCAAGCATAAGATGGATTCCGAGCAGATGTTCGTAAGTGCGGAGGCCTGCAAGCTGGTTAACGAGACCAAGCAGAAAGGTCATCACGTATGTGCCGTGGGAACGAGCGTCGTGAAAGCTACGGAGACAGCCATGGGAACAGACAAGATGCTGAAGGAATATGAGGGGTGGACCAACAAATTTATATTCCCGCCATACGAGTTCGGCGTTGCCGATGCCATGATTGCCAATTTCTATCATCCCATGTCCACGCTGCTCATGGAAACGGCTGCCTTCGGTGGTTACGACTTGGTGATGAAAGCCTACGACCTGGCTGTGAAAAACGGCTATATGTTCGGCTGCTATGGCGATGCCATGCTGATCTTGGACGATTAGCCGTTGGTGAAAAAGCGCAATTCCAGAAGATGAAGCATGTGGTATACCTTAGCCTCGGAAGCAATCTTGGCAACAAAAAAGCCAATATCCGGAAGGCTATCAAAAGAATAGGAGAGCTGGTCGGCACTGTAGAGCGCCGGTCAGCTCTTTACGAAACAGAGCCTTGGGGCTTTCAGTCGGAGCATCTCTTCGTGAATGCAGCCGTGTGCTGCACCACAGACCTCTCACCTCAAGAAGTATTGCATGTCACCCAGCAGATAGAACGGGAAATGGGGCGTAGGCAGAAGACAGCCCAATGCGAGGATTCTTCAGCCAGTCCTGTCTATCACGACCGGCCTATCGACATCGACATACTGCTCTATGATGACCTCCATGTGGATGAGCCGGAACTGAAAATCCCCCATCCGCTGATGCAGATGAGGGATTTCGTGATGATTCCTTTGAAAGAAATCCTGAGACCTATCGGCGAAGACCAAGAGCCTTTACAATGGCACGATAGCGATTGATGTCGCGGTCTTTCAGATAGTCGAGCATAGAACGGCGCTTACCTACCAACTTTGTCAGTGAGCGAGCTGTGCTGTGATCCTTGTGGTTCTGCTTCAGGTGCTCTGTCAGGTGAGCAATGCGATAGGTGAACAGTGCAATCTGGCTCTCTGCAGAACCAGTGTTGGTTGCTGACTGACCATACTTCTCGAAAATCTCAGTTTTCTTAGCTTTGTCTAAATACATAATTTTGTTTGATTAATAATGTTTTTAATTACATCCTTCAGAAGTACACCGCCTTAATCACAACGGCAACATCATCGAATGCATCGGTGTTTCCGACTGACTTCTTGCGAAATCGGCTGCAAAGGTACTACTTTTATTCAAAAACGAAGAACAATCTCGCGGATATTCGCTTTTCCCGATTGTTCTTTTATTATTTATTAACATTCGGGGTTTCTCCTTTCCTCCTCATCGCATTTTTTTGTATTAAGTAATCATAATTTCTAAATCATAGTAACTCTTTTCTCGCTGAAAAGTAGTACCTTTGCACCCGCTTTAATACAAACAGGATATGCAAGACATAAGAAATATTGCCATAATCGCCCATGTTGACCATGGCAAAACCACATTGGTAGACAAGATGATGCTCGCCGGACATCTATTCCGTGAAGGGCAGAACCTGAGCAGTCAGGTGTTAGACAGCAACGACTTGGAAAGGGAGCGAGGAATCACCATCCTTTCGAAAAACGTTTCCATCAATTATAAAGGCGTAAAGATCAATATCATCGACACTCCGGGGCACTCCGACTTCGGCGGTGAGGTGGAGCGCGTGCTCAATATGGCCGACGGTTGCCTGCTCCTTGTGGATGCCTTCGAGGGTCCTATGCCGCAGACACGCTTCGTTTTGCAGAAGGCGTTGCAGATAGGACTGAAGCCCATCGTGGTGGTCAACAAAGTGGACAAGCCCAACTGCCGCCCGGAGGAGGTGTATGAGATGGTGTTCGACCTGATGTTCGCCCTCAATGCCACCGAAGATCAGCTCGACTTCCCCGTAGTATACGGCTCTGCCAAGAATGGATGGATGGGCGAAGACTATAATCATCCCACCAACGATATCACCTATCTGCTCGACAAGATCATCGAGGTGATTCCTGCACCGCGACAGATTGAGGGAACGCCGCAGATGCTTATCACGTCGCTCGACTACAGCAGCTACACCGGACGCATCGCCGTGGGGCGCGTGCACCGAGGTGTTCTCACCAACGGCATGAACATCACCATCGCCCATCGCGACGGTTCCTTGGAGAAAACCAAAATCAAGGAGCTGCACACCTTTGAGGGAATGGGTCATGTGAAGACCGACCATGTGGATTCAGGCGACATCTGTGCCGTTATCGGTCTGGAGAGATTTGAGATCGGCGACACCATCTGCGACTTCGTGAACCCCGAACCGCTGCCGCCCATTGCGATTGATGAACCCACCATGTCGATGCTCTTCACCATCAACGACTCGCCGTTCTTCGGCAAGGAAGGCAAGTATTGCACCAGCCGCCATATTCAGGATCGTCTGCAAAGAGAGTTGGAGAAGAACCTCGCATTGCGCGTGGAACCCTTTGAAGACTCCACCGACAAGTGGATCGTGAGCGGTCGCGGCGTTCTTCACCTCTCCGTGCTGATAGAAACCATGCGGCGCGAGGGCTATGAGCTTGAAGTGGGACAGCCGCAGGTAATCTACAAGGAGATTGATGGTGTGAAATGCGAGCCGGTGGAAGAGCTCACCATCAACGTGCCAGAGGAGTTTTCATCCAAGATGATCGACATGGTGACGCGCCGCAAGGGTGACCTCACCTCCATGGAGACACAGGCCGACCGCGTGAATATCGAGTTCGACATACCGTCAAGAGGCATCATCGGCCTGCGCACCAATGTGCTTACAGCCAGTCAGGGCGAAGCCATCATGGCACACCGCTTCAAGGAATACCAGCCTTATAAGGGCGATATCACCCGCCGCGTGAACGGTTCGATGATTGCTTTGGAGACGGGAACCGCCTACGCCTATGCCATCGACAAGTTGCAAGACCGTGGCAAGTTCTTCATTGATCCGGGCGAAGAGGTATATGCCGGACAGGTGGTTGGCGAGCATGTTCACGACAACGACCTCGTCATTAATGTCAACAAAGCCAAGCAGCTCACCAATGTGCGCGCCTCAGGCACCGATGAGAAGGCGCGCATTGTGCCGAAGACCGTGATGAGCCTTGAGGAATGCCTTGAGTATATCAAGGAAGACGAGTACGTAGAGGTAACGCCTAAGTCGATGCGCATGCGCAAGATCATCCTCGATCACCTGGAGCGCAAGCGCGCCAACAAGGAGTAATTAGTTCCCTTTGGTGGTCATCATCACCATCATTGCGGCTACAGATAAACAGCAGAAGTGCCGCTTCGAAGCCCCGAAAGACTTTCTTTCAAGCCTCGAAGCGGCATTTCAATATCCATTTCCATGAATGAATATGCATTTCTATGAATTAAATAATGGTCGCGCGCACGCGCGTACACTGCACAATAATAGTCTTTTTCTGTAGTTGAGCATAATAGATTGATGGATAGTGAGTTATAAAAAATTAAGCGTCACCTGCTGCGCCACCCGCTGCGTAACCTGCTGCGTAAGGAAGTGAAGAGTTTTTGAAAGTTAAGAGTGAAGAGTGAAGAGTGAAGAATTTTTGAAAGTGAAGAGTGAATAATTAATAAAAGTGAAGTAAAATGCAATTGTGGATGATGTAATGAGTGCGGGCTTCTATGATTCTTCACTCTTCACTTTCAAAAATTCTTCACTCTTCACTCTTAACTCTTCACTTTCAAAAATTCTTCACTCTTCACTCTTCACTCTTAACTTTCAAAAACTCTTCACTTCCTTACGCAGCAGGTTACGCAGCGGGTTACGCAGCGGGTGCCGCATAAATTTCGCTAAGTAGTTGGTAATGATGGTGTTAGGCTGAAATACCTTACTTTTTCGATTTTTACCATAAGAGAGGTTGATTGGTGGGCAGTTGTAGTTCCTCAATTTAGATGTTGTTGATGTGTAAGAAGTAGCTGAAGAAAAAGTAAGTATGTGAACTGAAAGCATACATTTTAAAGGGCGAAAGCGTATGTTTTGATGAGCGAAAGCATACTTTTTGCTTAGTGAAAGCGTATGCTTTATTGAGCAAAGCATACATTTTGCTGAGCAAAAGGGTATGTTTTACAACAAAAGTCATGATTTTGCGTTATTATTCTAAAATCAGGATTGCATGAAACTGAGCGTTATTGTTCCGATATACCGTGCCGAACAAACGATTGACCGTTGTGTGATGAGCATCTTGGGGCAGGCTTTTGCCGATTTCGAGGTGATTCTTGTTGACGACGGTTCGCCCGACAAGTGTCCGCAGCTGTGCGATGCGTGGGCGAAGCGCGACGGTCGTGTGCGCGTAATCCATCAGGAGAATGGCGGTTTGTGCCGTGCTCGCAATGCCGGAGTGGATGTTGCTGAGGGTGAGCTGATCACTTTTGTAGACAGCGATGATTTCGTCGGTCATGAAACCTATATGGAAGTGGTGCCGCTGCTGGCGGATTTCGACGTGGTGGAGTATCCGTTCTGCCGCCATTATGGTGCTCCGTGGCAGACGAAGGTGATGTTCGGCAGTAAGGCGTATGACAGCATGCGTGCCTATTGGCTCGAAGAGCATGTCTATGAGCATTCCTATGTGTGGAACAAAGTGTTCCGCCGTCATCTGTTCGATGATGTGCGCTTCCCCGAGGGAGAGGTGTTCGAGGATGTATCCACGCTCCCTCGCCTGTTGGAAAAGGCGCGGCGCGTGGCAACCACCGACAAAGGGATGTATTACTACTGCTCTAATCCTCAGGGAATTACAGCTACGGCGAGCGGCGCTGACCTTCAGCGGCTGCTGAATGCCCATCTGCGCGTGATGGCGAAATGGGCTGACGACCGCTATTACATGCATGTGCTGAACATACAGATGGATGTGTGCGAGCAGACTTCGGCATCGCCGCTGTTGCCGATGCGCCGTGTGAGCGTGCTTTCATCCGGTTTGAACAAGAAACAGCGCATGAAAGCACTGTTGCTCAGGGTGTTGGGCATGAACGCCCTATGCTGGATGAGCAGGATTTTGCACAGGTGGAAAAAGCCCAGTCGCCGGTAATCCGTCCTCAACGAATAACAAGAAGAAAATGAATCAGCGCGACCATCTGATACTGAAGATAGCCATTCCCTCGATAGTGAGCAACGTCACCGTCCCGCTGTTGGGACTGATCGATGTTGCCATTGTGGGTCATCTCGGAGCTGCCGCCTATATCGCTGCCATCAGCATAGGCAGCATGGTGTTCAACACCACCTACTGGATATTCGGATTCCTGCGCATGGGAAGCAGCGGACTCACCTCGCAGGCACTGGGCAGGCGCGACATGCAGGAGGTTACGCTGCTGTTGCTGCGCTCACTGTGCATCGCCTTCATGATTGCCTCTGCCTTATTAGTGCTGCAAATGCCGCTGCGCGAGCTTGCCCTGCTGCTGATGCAGCCCTCCGACGAGGTGAGCCAGTTGGTGAAAACCTATTATCACATCTGCATCTGGGGTGCGCCCGCCATGCTCGGACTCTACAGCATGAACGGCTGGTTCATCGGCATGCAGAACTCGCGCATACCGATGGTGGTTGCCGTTACGCAGAATGTGGTGAACATCATCGTGAGTCTGGGGCTGGTGTTCGGCATCGGCATGAAGGTAGATGGTGTGGCTACAGGCACGTTGGTGGCTCAATGGACGGGTTTCCTGCTGGCTGTCGTGCTGTGCCGTCGCCACTATGGCAGGCATTTGCGCAAACATCTTGTGGCGGCAGAGCTGCGCGGACTGCTGAAGAAAGTGTTTTCGCGCCAGCCGATGCTGTGGTTCTTCCATATCAACCGCGACATCTTCCTGCGCACGTTGTGCTTGGTGAGCGTCATGCTTTTCTTCACTTCTGCCGGTTCATGGCAGGGAGAGGTGGTTCTTGCGGCAAACACGCTGCTCATGCAGTTGTATCTGTTAGTGAGCTATGTGATGGACGGCTTTGCCAATGCTGCCGAGGCGATGAGCGGAAAATACTGGGGAGCAGAAAACGGATCGGCATTCCGCGACACCGTGGCGCGCTGTTTCAAGTGGGGCGCGGCATGCACCTTGCTGTTCACCGTGGTCTATGTGGTCGGCGGAGAGTCGTTTTTAGCCCTGCTCACCGATGAACCCACCGTGATTCACGCCTCTCGTGAGTATGTGTGGTGGGCTTATCTGATACCTGTTTGCAGCATCGGAGCCTTCATCTGGGACGGTGTCTTCATTGGTATAACGGCGAGCCGTGGCATGTTTATCTCCTCATTCATTGCCGCCGCCGCATTCTTCATCCTGTATTATTCCCTGCACGCGCGTTTCGGAAACCATGGTCTGTGGTTTGCCATGAATGCCTATTTGTTCATCCGCGGTGCGGTGCAGACGGTTATCTACTATCGGTCCATAGTTCCGGTCTATAGCAGACGGTGACCATAAGAAAGTTTCATTTTTTCTTTGATTTGTGCTCGCTTAGTCGTATCTTTGCACAATCAAAAGGAAGAAAATCATCAGATAATATGGAAGTCATACAAAGTTTCACAATCAACCACACCTGCCTGAAACCAGGCATCTACGTATCGCGCGAAGACAGAGGCTTCACCACCTTCGACCTGCGCATCACTGAACCCAACAAAGAGCCTGCCGTGGCTCCTGCTGCCATGCACAGCTTGGAGCATCTCATGGCAACATGGTTTCGCAACAGTGAGGCAAGCAGCGATGTGGTCTATGTAGGTCCGATGGGTTGCCTAACAGGCATGTATGTGATCATGACGGGATCATACACCGTTGAGGATATGCGCAACCTCACCATCAGATGTCTGGAGTGGATTCTCACACAGGAAGAAGTGCCCGCCACCACTCCTGAGACTTGCGGAAACTATCTGCTTCACGACCTGCCTATGTGCAAGTGGGAGAGCGCCCGCTATCTCGACCGTCTGCAGCACGACTTCCACAGCGAGTATACCAAGCTGTTGATCACCCTCGACGACGGCAAGGTGTTTGCCGACGCATAGGCAATCAAAGGCTTTCGAGGAAGTGCTTGGTGACGTTGAATGAGCCTTCAGCCATGCGAGCCCAGAAATCGAAATACTGACTCGCCTTGTTGTCTTTCAGCGGAATGTCGCTGATGATGCGGAATGAGACAAAGGGAGTGTGGTATAGGTGGCAGGTATGGGCGATGGAGCAGCTTTCCATGTCCACGGCCTTGGCTTCGGGGAAGTGTTCAAGTATTGAAAGCATCTTCTCTTGTGTGTCTACAAACCAGTCGCCCGTAACAATCAGGCCGCTCACAACGGTGTTTGAAGTTGCTTTCCCGTTCACTGAAAGAGCTTTCTCTATGAGATCCTTCGGCGTCTTGAACCGTGCCGGCGTTCCGATCAGCTGTCCGTATTCCATTTCGCTGCCGCAATACACATCGTGATAGGTGCATTCGGTGGATACCACCACATCCATCACGTTCATCTTGATATCGGCACCGCCGGCAACGCCCGTGCTGATCACGAGGTCGGGGTGATATTGGTTGATGAGTTCCACCGTTCCTACGGCAGCGTTCACCTTTCCGATGCCGCACTGCTGCATCACAATCTCGTTGTTGCCCAGGTTGCCGGTCACAAAATGCTTGCCGTGGTGCTGCTCGGCATGCTGTTCGTCAAGGAGTGTCTTCAGCTGAACGAACTCCTTTTCCATTGCTACGATAATTCCTATTTTCATAATCTTGCTGCAAAGTTACGATTTTTCAGTCATAAAAGCGAAATGTGAAATGAGAAATTAGGATTACTTAATATATATAGGAGCGAAATATGATTATTTTTTTGTACTTTTGCAGCGCATAAGTGGCACAACAGCCATTCTCCATCATTAGAAAATGAAAAAGAACAATATGAAAACTTTGAAGCGTTTCCTGCCAGACCTTCTGGTAGTGGTATTATTTGCAGTTATCTCATTCGCGTATTTCTTCCCTGCCGACTTTGAGGGAAAGATACTCTATCGCCACGATTCTTCGGCCGGAGTGGGTGCCGGACAGGAGGCTTCGGAGTATCACCAGCGCACGGGCAAGTATACCCGTTGGAGCAATTCCACCTTCAGCGGCATGCCCACCTATCAGACTGCTCCTGCGTATAAGAGCACGCAAGGTCTGGGAGCCATCATGAAAGCCTACCATCTGTGGCTGCCTGAGAATGTGTGGTTCGTGTTTGTCTATCTGTTGGGGTTTTACATCCTGCTGCGTGCCTTCGATTTCCGCCAGTGGATGGCGGCATTGGGAGCCGTGGTATGGGCGTTTTCAAGCTATTTCTTCATCATCATTGCCGCCGGGCATATCTGGAAGGTGTGGGCGTTGGCCTATCTTCCGCCCATGATAGCGGGCATGGTGCTTGCCTATCGGGGCAAATATCTGTGGGGTTTCATCCTCACTGCCGTGTTTGCCGCCTTCGAAATCAATGCCAACCATGTGCAGATGACCTACTATTATCTGTTCATTATCCTCTTCATGGTGATAGCCTGGTTGGTGGAAGCCGTCAGGAAGGGGCGCATCGTGCATTTCCTGAAAGCCACGGGTGTGTGCCTGGCGGGCGGACTTCTTGGTGTTTGCATGAACCTGAGCAATCTGTATCACACATGGCAGTATACGCAAGAGTCCATGCGCGGAAAGAGCGAACTGGTGAAAACCGACGGCGGAAAGCAAACCAACAGCGGTCTTGAACGCGATTATATCACGCAATGGAGCTACGGCATCGGTGAAACATGGACGCTGTTAGTGCCTAACACCAAGGGCGGAGCTTCGGTTCCGCTCAGTCAGAACAAAACGGCGATGAAGCATGCCGATGGCAATTTCATGCAGATATACCAGCAGTTAGGGCAGTATTGGGGCGAGCAGCCCGGCACGAGCGGACCTGTATATGTGGGCGCTTTTGTGGTGATGCTGTTCGTTTTGGGCTTGTTTGTGGTGAAGGGACCCATGAAATGGGCTTTGCTGGCTGCCACCATCCTGTCCATTCTCTTGTCGTGGGGAAGAAACTTCATGCCTTTCACCGATTTCTTCCTTGACTATGTGCCGATGTATTCCAAGTTCCGCACGGTGGCATCCATCCTTGTCATTGCCGAGTTCACCATTCCTCTGCTTGCCATGCTGGCACTCCGCGAGGTGGTGCTTGCATATTCCGGCACCAAGCCGCAGCACAGCGACTCTCCTCTTCCCCCTGCCAAAATGCAGAAATATGTGCTGATCAGTTTCGCCATCACCGCAGGCATCTGCATGCTCTTTGCCCTGATGCCCTCAGTGTTCTTCTCCGGCTTCATTTCAACTGGCGAGATGAGTGCGCTGAAGGACGGTCTGCCCCAGGAATACCTTGCACCGTTGGTTGCCAATCTCACCGAGATGCGCAAGGCGATGTTCACTTCCGACTGCTGGCGCTCGTTCTGGATCATCGTGGCAGGCATGGTGCTGCTGTTCCTCTTCATGAAGAAGAAACTGAGTGCTGAGTATATGGTTGCCTCTCTGATTGTGCTTTGCCTTGTTGACATGTGGATGGTGAACAAGCGTTATCTCAACAACGACATGTTCGTGAACAAGAGCGAGCGCGACGCACCGCAGCAGAAGACGAAGGCCGACGAGATAATCCTTCAGGACAAGAGCGACTGCGGAAACTATCGCGTGCTGAATCTCTCTACGAATACCTTCAACGAGAACGAGACATCATACTATCACAAGAGCATCGGCGGCTATCATGCTGCCAAGCTCCGCCGCTATCAGGATGTGATTGAGCGCTATCTGTCGCCCGAGATGCAGCAGATGATGCCAGCCATCGCAGAAGCAGCCGGCGACATGACGAAGGTGAACGGAGACAGCATATATCCTGTGCTGAACATGCTGAACATGCGCTACGTGATTGTTCCCTTGCAGGGAGGCGAAACCGTTCCCATCAAGAATCCATACGCATACGGCAATGCTTGGTTTGTTGACAATATCCGCTATGTGGAGAATGCCAACCAAGAGCTGGATGCCATCGGCAAGCTGTCGTTGAGGCAGGAGGCGGTGGCAGACAAGGCGTTCCAGCATGTGCTGGGCGATGCCAAGCAGCAGGACAACACCTCCATTGTCACGCTTACAGCCTATGAACCCAATCACCTGAAGTATGAAGTGCAGTCGGAGCAGGGCGGCATCGTGGTGTTCTCTGAGATCTATTACCCGGGGTGGACTGCAACCGTTGACGGTCAGCCCGCAGAACTGGGGCGTGCAGACTATCTCCTGCGCGCGCTGAATGTGAAGGCGGGCAAGCATCAGGTGGAACTGATGTTCTATCCCAAGTCAGTCAACACCACCGAGACAATAGCCTACGTATCGTTTGCCGTGCTGATCATGGCATTGCTGATCGTGGCTTTTTATGAATGGAAGAAAAGAAGACAACAATGAAAAAACTATTGTCGCTCCCGCCAAACCTCGTGAACTGTTTTCACGATGTGACGGGATACAGCCGTAAAGAATGGTTCTGCACGAATGATCCGATAGGATGTAAGTTAGGAAGCGGCGGAGGCAGCACGTGGCTCTTGGAGAAAGCATTCCAGGCGGATGCATCCCATGAGAGTTTCGATGAGTGGCTATCGTCGGAACAGCGTGTATTGCTGCACGCCGGTGGACAGAGCCGCCGGTTGCCGGCATACGCACCGTCGGGCAAGATCCTCACTCCGATACCCGTGTTCCGGTGGGAGCGGGGGCAGCGCCTGTCGCAAGACCTGCTGTCGCTGCAGATACCGTTGTATCAGCAGATCATGGATGCAGCGCCAAAGCACATCCATACCATGATTGTAAGTGGCGATGTGTTCATCCGTTCCACCAAACCCTTGCAGCATATCCCGGATGCTGACGTGGTGTGCTATGGGTTGTGGTTAGGACCTGAGATAGCAAAGTCGCACGGCGTGTTCGTCAGCAAGCGCAGCACTCCCTCGGTTTTGGACTGCATGTTGCAGAAACCGTCGGTCAAGACCTTGGGCGAACTGATGAAAGACCATTTCTATCTGACCGATATCGGTGTATGGCTGTTGAGCGACCGTGCCGTGAAACTGCTGATGAACAGGAGTCGCGAGAGGGGCGCAACGAGTCGTTTCGGCATCGGAAACTACGATTTATACAGTGAGTTTGGCTGTGCCTTGGGCGAGAATCCTACCATCAACGATGCCGAACTGAATGCTTTGAAGGTGGCTGTGCTGCCGCTTCCGGGCGGAGAGTTCTATCATTTCGGCACTTCCCACGAGATTATTTCCTCCACATTGGCTGTGCAGAACCTGGTGAACGACCAGCGGGAGATCATGCATCATTCCCTCAAACCGCACCCGTCGATGTTTGTTCAGAACGCTTTCACAGAGACTTCCATCACTGAAAAGAACCAGAATCTATGGATTGAGAACAGCTGGGTGGGGCAGGGATGGACCTTGGCGCATGAGAACATCATCACCGGCGTGCCTGAGAATCATTGGGAAATCACCTTGCAGCCTGGCGATTGCGTTGATATCGTGCCGGTGGGCGAAGATGAATACTGTGTTCGCCCATACGGATATGGCGATCTGTTCAGGGGCGACCTGCACGATGAAAGCACGCTCTTCTTGGGAAGACCGTTTGCAGAATGGGCTGCCGAGCGCAAGATCAATATTGATGAAATCGACGGATGGCAAGACTTGCAGAGTGCGCGCATCTTCCCCGTCGTTACAAATATGCACGATGCGGGTCTGCTGTTGCGCTGGATGCTCTCTCAGCCCGAACTTCAGGCAGCGAAAATGCTGTGGGAGGAGAGCAGGAAAGCAAGTGCCGACGACATTTCTGCAGAAGCTGACCTCGTGCGGCTCACGCGCCAACGCTCACTGTTCCGTGCCGAAAACTGGCGTGCCTTGGCGCGAAACCATGAGCACAGCGTGTTCTATCAGGTTGACTTGGAGGATGCCGCGCGCGATTTCGCCACCTATCGCATTGGCGAACCGCTGCCCATTTCCACCCAGGCACCGTTGCTCACGCGCATTCACGACAGCATGTTCCGTTCAGAACTCATGCGCCGCTCCGCACCCGATGCCACAGACAAGGATGGCGAATTGCTCTCTTCGCGCTACGAACAGAAGGCGTTTTCATTGCTCCGCGAAGGTCTCACCGAGCGTGTGCTGGCTGAAAGGCAGTCGCCCCGCATGTCGGTATACGGCGACCAGATAGTTTGGGGACGCTCTCCTGCGCGCATCGACATTGCCGGAGGATGGAGCGACACGCCGCCCTATTGCCTGATGGAAGGCGGAAACGTGGTGAATCTCGCCATCGAACTCAACGGACAGCCGCCGCTGCAGACCTATGTGCGACCGTGCAACGAGCCGAAGATTGTGCTGAGAAGCATCGATCTGGGCGCCATGGAGGAAGTGCATACATACGAGGAACTGGGTGATTTCAAGCACGTGGGCAGTCCGTTCTCCATTCCCAAGGCAGCTTTGGCGTTGGCAGGATTCCTGCCCGGATTCTCCACTGAGATGTTCGACACACTCGAACATCAGCTCGAAGCCTTCGGATGTGGCATTGAACTCACCCTGTTGTCGGCAATTCCTGCGGGCAGTGGGCTCGGCACGAGCAGCATCTTGGCTGCCACGGTGTTGGGAGCATTGAATGATTTCTGCGGTTTGACGTGGGACAAGAACGAGATTGGCAGCCGCACATTGGTATTAGAGCAGTTGCTCACCACTGGCGGCGGCTGGCAAGATCAGTTTGGCGGCATCTTGCAAGGGGTGAAACTATTGCAGACGGAGCGTGGTTTCGATCAGAACCCTGTGGTGCGCTGGTTGCCCAACGATCTGTTCACGCTGCCGGAATACCGCGCATGCCATCTCCTGTATTACACGGGCATCACGCGCACTGCCAAAACCATCTTGTCGGAAATCGTGCGCCGCATGTTCCTCAACCAGCATGACGAACTGACACTGTTGCGCCAGATGAAGAGCCATGCATTGGATATGTATGAGACCATCCAGCGTGCCGATTTCACGGAATTGGGAAGGTTGGTGCGCAAGACATGGATGCAGAACCAGGCTATCGACAAAGGAACAAACCCAACGGAAGTGCAGGAGATAGTGAGCAGGATCGATGACTTGTGTTTGGGCTATAAGCTCGCCGGGGCTGGCGGAGGCGGTTATCTCTATCTGGTGGCTAAGGATCCGCAGGCAGCAGCGCGCATCAAGCAGGAACTGAACGACCGCCGACCGAATGCCAATGCACGTTTTGTGGAGATGACATTGAGCACAACGGGCTTGCAGGTAAGCAGGAGTTAGGTTTTCGTTGTGGCTCAAAAGAGTTAAACCATACAAATCACATACCCGATGGACTTCCGGACAGCGGTAAAGATAGACAAGTCAGCATGGCAAATACAGCCCACGGACAGATTTTTGTTCGTTGGCAGCTGTTTCGCCGCCGAGATGGGACAGCGCTTTGTTGACAATCTGTTTCCTACTACGGTGAATCCTTTCGGTGTGATGTACAACCCCGCAAGCATCCTGCATACGCTGCAACGCATGTTTCCAGAGAACCCATGTCATGAGAAAGAAGTGTCAGGCGGCTTTCAGGTGCCCGACGTCGTGGTGCTTACGTTGGGAACAAACCACGTTTATATCCTTAACGAGACGGGTGAGATAGTGGATAACTGTGAGAAGCGGCCGCAGAAGCTCTTCACCGAGAAGCAACTGTCGGTTGACGAGTGCGCCCGATACCTTGAAGAATGCATTTTGCTGTTGCGCCGTGTCAATGCCGATGTGAAGGTAATCATCACGGTGAGCCCTATCCGCTATGCCAAATATGGTTTTCATGGCAGTCAACTCTCCAAAGCCACCCTCCTCTTATCGGTACATGAGGTAATAGATTCTTCACTCTTCACTTACAACCTATTTCCCTGCCTACGAAATCATGAACGACGAACTGCGCGACTATCGTTTCTACAAAGAAGACATGTTGCATCCGTCGCAGCAGGCGGTGGAATATATCTATCAACGCTTTGCCGACACATTCTTTTCTGATGAAACCCATGGCTATATCCGTGAGCTTCGTCCCATTCGACAGGCACTCAGCCATCGCCCGTTCAATCCCGACAGTGAGGAATACCGCCAGTTCCTTGAGCAGGCGCAGCAGCGTTTGGCTGCCTTCAAGCAGAAATACGGCATCGAAACCTCGCATTCCGGCACGTCATCTGTACCGCTGTCGTAATGAAAAAAAACGTTTTACCCACACCCACGCATAATTTGTTGATAGCCAGTGACTTTAGTGCGGGTAAATTTTTAATAAACGATTTGATAATCAAGAGGTTATCTATAGGTGTGGGATGTTTCATTTTTTTTAGCCTTGGGAGAGATGTAGCCATAGAACATTTGGCATTTGCTAAAATCATCACGAACATTGTCAATGTCCAATGTTCAACGTTCAACGGTCAATGTTTCAAGACCTATGGTTTCAGTGCTCGAAACCTATGCTTTTGCATCCCCAAACCTATGTTATTGATTGTCAGAACCTATGCTATTGCAAAAAAAGTGGAGATTGCGAAACTTTGCAATCTCCACTTTTTTATAATTCTAAGTCGATATTATTCTTCAAAGAACTGCCAGATGCCTTTCTTGCCCATGGCTGGCTTCTCTGCTCCAGTTTCCTGAAGTGTGCCGTAGCCTGACAATCCGTCTTCATAGATAAACAGGATTTCATCGCTGCCTGCTGCCATTGCCCTCTCTATATTCATTTCTTTGAGAGAGATGTTTGGCTGTATATATTCCTTCTTCATAGTTGTTTCTTTTATGAGATTTTTGATTTACTTTTCACTTACTTAATCACCACTTTCTTGCCGTTCACGATGTAAACACCCTTCTGCTTGAGGTCGTTCACGCGAATACCATTCAGGTTGAAGATCACCTTTGCATCTTCAGCAGCCTTCACCTCGTTGATGCCTGTAACGATGGCATCGTCATCGGCAAAGCGAATGATGTAGGATTCCTTGGCACTTGCAGCAGGAACGCTCAGATATGCCTTACCCTTAGATACTTTCTGACCGTTAGCAGCATAGAAACCAACCTTGTCGTTTATTTTGTTCAGAATATAGTTCTTGTTGCCGTCAGCTTCGGATTCGAGTTTGTCAATAGACTTGCTTACTCCCACAAAAGCGTTGCCTTCATTTGGTTCAATAACCCCAAGAACTCTTGCTATTGTTTCAGTGGCTTCTCCGTCTGCAGAATAAAGAAGAACACCTTCACCAGCAGCCACTTTTTCTACTTTTGTTAAAGTGATTTCATTGCCATCTACAGATGCTTTATACGCCTTGATACTTGCATTTGTGAAATCAAGTGACACTTTGGGTGACAAAGTTGCAAAGCCTGTAGCACCTACAGCAATCTCCTCGCCAGAAATATTGTTTTTGTTCGTATAGAATTTTACTGATACAGGATAAACAGATCCATTATTACCTTTTAGTTCAATTTTTACACCATCGGCAGAGCATTCAAATAAGCCGGAACTCTCTACACCACCACCTCTGTGGGTAATAGACTGTGTGGCACCCTCATCAATACTGATGTTATAATTACGAACATTTGGGCTATTCTGCACCATTATTTCAAATGCTACAGCTCCTTCAGCCTTTATTGTCAGTATTCGCTTTCCTTCGGACATGTTATAGAAATTACCATGATATTCATCATTGTCTCCGTATGTCTTATCAGTAACCCAATTGGCAGTGGAAGAGCTAAAGTATGCATTAGCGTCTGCATTCTCTTGTGTGAGAAGAAACTCTGTGTCTTCGGTGATGGTTAGTACCGTTACTTCCGGAACAATGTCATCAGCACTTTCATAAATAGTGATAGATTTCAGGAAGAAACCGTTATTGGTTTCTTGGAGTGTAGGATTCTCTTCTTCTACAACGAATTTGTTTTTTACGAAATCAGACTTTCCTGTTGATGCTGCGTTTTGTGTATCTGCAGCAAGACCAGATGTTGATCCTGCGATATTCTCTGCATTGTCGTTCTTTGAAGCGTATTCAATCTCAATTACATTGCCAACAGAAACGCCAGTAAAGTTGAATATAATATTCTTTGAGTTTCCTGTGATGTAATCATTTTTGAAAAGATTTGTGAAAACATCTTTTGCATCTTTGTTGGTGAAAGTGAAGTAAACCGGATAATCTTTGATGGCAACATTCAGTTCTTTATCTACGCCTCCATCACTTCTGATTTTATTATTAGATTCGTCTAATGCTCCATTAGTAATGGTGAACACGTCTTTTGTAATCGAACTCTTGTCAAACGAGTAAGTCGTTTGTGCTTTTACCCCCCCCCACTATGAGGAGCAGAGCCATTAAAGTAAATAGTTTTTTCATAAGCGTTTAATTTTATTAATTGATAGATTTGTTTGTAGATTGCTGTTGAATTGATGCAAATATATATAAAATAATTTGAAATTGTGGCAGATGCGCCCTCTTTATAATATTTTTTAAGAGTTGGAACCAGTTTCATGCCATTCCACTGGTTCCAACTTGATGTTATTCCACTGGTTCGAGCTTGATGCCGAAGAGGTTCACGCTCTTGTCTTTTGTCAGTTCATAGTCGCCGGCTTGCAGCGTTTGGGTGTAGGTGTTGCCGCTGCCGGTGATCTTCGTTCCGTTGATTTTGATGGATGCCGTCTCCGACGGTCCGAAGTATAAGGTCATCTTCATGGTCTGCGAGAGGTTGAACTTGATGGATGTGGCAGTCTCAATCTTCAGGCAAGTGGAGTAGGAGGTGCCGTCGATGCTTACCGTTCCCTTGCTGTCGGAGCCGTTGCCTGAGATGGTGAACAGGTTGCTCGATGGTGTTCCGCTCTTATTGAATGTGCAGAGCACCGTGCCTTCAACGCTTGTTCCCTGTCCGCCCTGTTCGCCGGAACCGCCGCCCTGACCTTGTCCGCCGTTATCTCCCGATCCGCCGCCTTGTTCTCCGCCCTGGCCGTTCTCCTCACCGAAGAATCCGACGAGCGGGCTGGTGTAGTTCTTGACGAGCGATTCCAATGCGGTGATGATTTGAGAATCGCCATCGTCGCTGCCAGTGTTGTCGGTGAAAGTGAATTGCAGGTCGCCATGGTTCATACGTCCGGCTCCGTAGAATCCCATCACCTGTGCCGGCACCGACTCGGCAGCTATGGCTGTGTAGCTGTACATCTTCGAAGCATTTGTGTCGAAGTTGTTATATGCCGTTCCGCCCACGCGCGTCACTTCAGATGCCGGCACCTTGTCGTTGCGCGTTGCTGTTTCGTAGGCATCATATCCCGTTGAGGCGGGATTGTTCTGCGTGTAGTATTTGAAGTTCTTGGCTGAACGGTCGAAATAGTTGCCGTATGCCTTGATCATGCCGCCGTTCTCGCCTGAGAAGGTGCCGCTGCCCAATGCGTCGGTGCCTTGCTGCGACGAAAGGATTGGCTTCTTGGTGTTGAGGAAATAGTTGTTCTCAACAAACAGGCTTGAGCCTGAGGTGGCACCCACGCCATATTTCGCCACGTTGTCGAAGTAGTTATTATATATATGTACGCTCATCGTGCGCACGCGGGCGTGGCGCGAGTCGCTGTGGTCGAACCAGTTGTTGTGATAGGTGATCCAGTTTTCACCGCTCTCATCTTTCATTCCGCACATCGATGATTTGCCGGTATCCCAGAAGTGGCAGTTGTCGATGGTAACATATTTCGAGTCGCTCTTCACGTCGATGGCACCGTCGCCTTTCTCTTTGTCGCCGCTTCCTTTCTTTCCGTAGAACACATCCAAGTGGTGAACCCAGATGTTGGAGTTGTCGGTATCCATCGAGATGCCGTCGTCCATGCACTGCAGGATGGCGAAATTGCGGAACTCCACACCCTTGCAGTTGCGCACGAGGAATCCGAATCCGTAGACCGTGGCATCATCGCCGATGCCCTCGATGGTGATGTTCATCTCGCTGTCGGCACTCTTTCCCTTCACCTGCAGACCCTCTTCAGAACTGCTGAAGCTGTCCATGTCGTCGGCTTTCACCATGCCGATGATGCGCACGGCGAGGGGAGTGGTGTCGTAGCCCTTCTGGTAAGCATCGATAATAGCTTGCAGACCGGTGCAGTCGGTCACGCCTCCCTTGCTCGAAGTGGTGACGCTTGCCTTCACTGTCTTGGCGGTATTCTTCGTTACGTAGAGCACGCGCGTACCGCTTTTCAGTGTTCCGTCGTCGTTGTAGGCACCCACGCCTTTGCTGTAGTTGAAGTGGGCAAAGCCTTCGCGGTTATAGTTTTTCACATTGATGGAGGTCACTTCGTTGGCATTGCTCTCGCTTTCGTTACCGCTGATCACCGGCACCACCTTAATGGCATAGCCGGAAGCGGCTTTCAGTCCCACGATGTCTGCGCGGCCGTAGCTGCCGTAGTTGCGCACTAACTGCTGGTCGATCTTCGTATAGCTGCCATAGTTGCCGCCCTTCACATACACATTGTAGCTCTCTGCACCCTCGAAGAGGTTCCATTTCACGTATGCCGACTCCAACCATCCCTTGCTCTCGGTGATGCTCACCTTTCCGCTGGCGTTGGAGTATTGTCCTTCTTCGCCGCTGTCTACCTTTTTCGAGAAGGATATGCCGGTCACGGAGCCATAATACTTGTCTTCGGCGTTGGCAGAGCTGGGCGAAACGGTTACCGTAGTGCCGTCGATGTCGATGCTGTTCAGTGAGTTGGTGTTGTAGTATTTCGCGGAACCGTCTTTCAGCATGAGGCGCGCCTGATTCTGTGAAGGATTAAATGCCACGGCATTTGCACTCACGTCAGCGTTGCCCGGTTGGTCTCCGCCCTGTGCAGCCTCGCTCACGCTGATGCTGTATACGTTGATGGAGCCGCTTGTGGTAAGTACCACGCTGCCGTCGGTAGTCACTGTTCCTACATTGTCTTTCTGATTGCCGTCGGCAAGGTCGCCAAAGTCGGAAGTGGTGAGGTTGGAGCAGTCGAAGTGCTGTCCTGTGGTCTTGTTGGATGATGAGTAGTTCACCGTCACCGTCTGCCCTTTCTTCAACGAGGGAATGGTCACTGTGATGCTCTTGCCGCCTAATTGCACGCGTTTGGCAGCATCAATCTTGATCTTTCCTGAACCAGCCGAGAACTGCAGACCTTTGGTTAGGTCGAGTTCGTGACTGCCTGCTTTCAGGCTGCCGCTTACGTCGGCGTTATATGTATAGCGTGCCTTTTCTGAGTCGTATGCCCAATTGGTGTCTTCGTTGAGTGCCTTTGCATCGGCATCGCTGAGCGACTTGCCGAAATCCCATGTGGTCTGGGCATTGGCATGCAGGGAAGCGAGGCTCATCAGAGCCGTAAAGAGAAGATAGGTTATGCTGTTCTTTTTCATTTCTGTTTCCTCCCGTTGATTACTGTTTCATGAATTTTACCACCTGACTGCCTGCGCGCAGCACGTAGATGCCTTTTTTCAGCGACGAGATGTCAATGGTGACAGAGCTGCCGCTGGCTTTCGCCTTCTGCATCAGCACGCCAGAGGTGTTGAATATCTCGATGGTGGTTCCGTCGGCGATGTTGCTGATGTCGAGTTTGTTGCCCACCTTGCCCGAGAATGTGAACATCTCAATGTTTCCGATGCCTGTATCTTGGTTTGCAGAAAGCGTGATGCTTATGCTTGCCATGTCGGAGGTTTGGGTGGTGTTGTCGCTGAAGCGGAGCACCACTTGGTCGCCGCTGAATGTGATTCTGGTTACGGTCTTCTCAACGGTATTGCCGTTGATGATGATTGTCTGCCCTCCGTCTGCCTTTGCCTGCAAGCAAAGCAGCAGCGTGAGCAGCATGCTGATCATTGTCTTCTTGTTCATTTGGATATCCGATTATGTTGTTTTCTGTTGCAAAGATAAAGAAAAAGCCAGTTCGTAAGTATGTCTGCAAGGTGAAAACTTACGATAACGTTAACGGAAAAGAAGAAATCTCCTGCCAAAGAGACTTTTTTCGACAGAAAATGATTACAACCCCATATTATTTCTTCCTGAACTGGAGGGGCGACATGCCAAAATGCTCTTTCACGTATTTGCCGAAGAAAGAGGCATTGGGGAATCCCAATTGGTCGGAAATCTGCTTGATGCTGAGGTCGCTCTGCTTCAGATAGTAGCGAATGTCTTCCATCACGTGCTCCGTAATCCATTCGTTGGCAGTCTTCCCGGAATGTTTTTTGCAGATGACTGAGAGATATTTTGGCGAGATGCACAGCTTGCTGGCGTATGATTCAACGGTTTGGTGCTTGATATGTTCAGAATGTAGCAAGTCGAGAAAACGCTGGAAATGGGCATTGCCTGAAGTGGCTCCATCGCGGTCATTCTCTATAGGAGGTGCCACCTGGCGCATCATTCCGCAGATTCCCAATACTACGGCGCGCAGCAGCGCCTTAATGACATCAGTGCGGAATGGGGCATCGGCAGGTCTTTCGAAGCAGCTCTGGAGTATTTCGTAGATGTTATCGTAGAACAGCAGATCCTCGTCTTTCAACGATACTACGTGCAGGCCATGGATATACATGAGCTCGTTCCACACGTACATCTTCTCCTGCAGAAAGCTCTGGATGATGCCATTGGTGAGGAACACCGCCTTCAGATTGAAGTCGGGACTCACCATGATGTCAGATACAATGACGTTGGGAGGTATCACCGCCACTTGTTTTTGGCAGAGTTCCATCTTTTGCCCGTTTATAGCTCCTTGGACCTTTCCATGGGTGCAGATGGCAATGGCACTCATTGACACGCGGGCAGACGTGATCTCTGCAAACTTTTGGATATTGTCGATGATAACAATGTCGTTGTCGGAATATCCAATATGGATGTCTTTATTGTCTGTTAATGACTGGATGCTGATTTCTTCTTGCTGCATTCTTTGTTCTGTTTGGAATGCAAAGATACGCAATTCTGTTGATATTGCATGTTCTATTCGTAACTATTTCTGTTCAATTCGGCTATTAGGTGTAAAATCGGCTATGTGTTTGTTCGAATTGAACATTGTTGTTGGCAATAATTGCATTATTTTTGTACCCCAAAAACATCAATTATATGAAAAAAGGAATGTTTGCAGTGTTTCTCTTTCTGTGTTTTTGCAGTTGCAGCGAAAAGAAAGAGAGCAGCGAGAAGGCTCCCACGAGAGTGAAAACGGAAGTGATTGCGCCGATGAACGGCAATAGTGGACAGACATACGTGGGCATTGTTGAAGAGCGCGAAGCCACGGCAGTTAGTTTTACGGGTATGGGTGTGGTGAAACGCGTAATGGTCAGCGAAGGTCAGTCTGTCAGTCGCGGACAGTTAATCGCAGTAATGGATGACACCCAGGCGCGCAATCTGCTGTCTGGTGCTGAGGCGCAGATGGCACAAGCCAACGATGCTTTGCAGCGTTATGGCATGCTTCACGACAACGGGTCGCTGCCCGAAGTGCAGTGGGTGGAAATACAAAGCAAGGTGGCACAGGCAAAATCACAGTTAGAGGTTGCGAAAAAGAACCTTGCCGACTGCAGGCTCGTGGCTCCTGTCAGCGGAATCATCGGGCGCAAGCAGATTGGTGCGGGTGAGACAGCCATGCCGTCGCAGTCGGTCGTTACGATTCTCGACATCAGCAGCGTGAAGGTGAAGGTGTCGGTGCCTGAGACAGAGGTGGGCAGCATCATGCCGAACACTCCTTCCATCATCAAGGTGGAGGCTATCAGGAGGAGTTTCGAGGGAGGCAGAATAGAAAAGGGCGTGCAGGCAGACGCGCTGACGCACACCTACGACATGCGCATCAACGTGCAGAACAGCGACCGAAAGCTGTTGCCGGGCATGGTGGCATCGGTGAGTTTTGATTCGTCGAAGAAACGGAATACGGAGTTTTCGGCAACATTGCCGGTGACGGCGGTGCAGAAGAAGGCCGACGGCAGCTTGTTCGTATGGACGATAGACAAGGACAGTACGGCTCATCGCACAATGGTCACTGTAGGTGCAACGACGGGAAACCGCATTTCCATCACCAGTGGCATCGGTTCTGATGAGCGGGTTGTAACCGAGGGCTATCAGAAACTGAGTGAAGGAACAAGGGTGGTGTTTTAGTTCATTATTCGTTATTTCGTAATTCGTAATTTCGTTATATCGTTATATCGTTATTCATAGTTGTTTATGAAAGAGAAAATGGATTGGCTGAAGTGGCCATTGGAACACTATCAGATATCTCTGCTCGTCGTTGGTCTGCTGTTCGTG
This sequence comes from Prevotella sp., assembly GCA_017471245.1. Taxonomy (GTDB): domain Bacteria; phylum Bacteroidota; class Bacteroidia; order Bacteroidales; family Bacteroidaceae; genus Prevotella. Next base: position 9,007 of record JAFUVB010000043.1, on the reverse strand, counting down.
ATGGGAATCTATGGCATGTATGTCATGCCGAAAGACGAGTTCCCCGCTTTCACCATACGTCAAGGTGTGGTGGTGGCTGTCTATCCGGGTGCCACCACGGAGGAAGTGGAGGAGCAAGTGGCACGACCATTGGAGCGCTACCTTTTTACATATAAGGAGGTGAACCGCACAAAGACCACCACGACAGCTCAGAACGGCATGTGCATTGTGATGGTGCGACTGAATGATGACGTTAATAATAAGGATGAGGTGTGGAGCAAGATCAAGCATGGTCTGTCGCTCTTCAAGCAGTCGCTGCCCAATGGCGTGCTTGCGTTGGTTGCCAATGATGATTTCGGCAACACTTCGGCTCTGCTGATTGCCATCGAGAGTCCTGAGCGCAGCTATCGCGAACTGCAAGACTATACCGACCGGCTTGGCGACCGTTTGCGCCGCATTCCCAGTGTTGCCAACGTGCGTGTCTATGGTGAGCAAAAGGAGCAGATCAGCCTTTATGTGGATCGCCAGCGGCTGCAGGCTTACGGCATCGGACAGCAGATGCTCTTCAGCCGGTTGCAGGCTCAGGGCATCACAACCATGAGCGGAAGCATCAGCGATGATGATCAGCAGACACCTATCCATATAGAACCGACAGAGAACAGCGAGGAGGAAATTGCCAATCAGATTATCTTCTCCGACCCCGTCAGTGGGAAGATGGTGAGGGTGAGAGATGTGGCAAGGGTGGTGCGCGAATACGACAGTGCCGACAGCTATATTGAGCAAGACGGTCATCCCTGCGTGCTCCTGTCATTGGAGATGACAACCGGCAACAACATCGTGCAATATGGAAAAGATGTGGATAAGGTGCTTGATGCCTTCCGCCAGAACGAGCTGCCCGATGATGTAACCATCACTCGTATTGCCGACCAGCCAAAGGTGGTGGCACTGAGTGTCAGCGACTTTCTTCGCGACTTGCTTATCTCGATGGCTGTCATCATTCTCGTGATGATGGTGTTGTTCCCCCTGCGTTCAGCCATCGTTGCTGCCATAACTATTCCGCTAAGCACCTTCGTGTCGGTTTCCATCATGTATATGATGAATATCGAATTGAACATCGTCACTCTTGCGGCTTTGATTGTGGTGTTGGGAATGGTGGTTGACAATAGCATCGTTGTAATCGACGGATACTTGGAATATCTCGGCAAAGGATATGAACCCAAGAAGGCTGCAATCACTTCGGCAAAGCAGTATTTCATGCCGATGATGCTTGCCACCATCTGTATCTGCATGATATTCTATCCGCTGCTCTTAACGATGACTGGTGGATTTCATGATGCCCTGGAGGATTTCCCCGTCACGATTACCATCAATCTGATGGTGTCGCTCCTGTTGGCTGTAACGGTGATACCATTCTTAGAGGTGAAGATTATCAAACCGGGAAAGGTGAGCACCAACGGCAACGCCATCACCCATTGGGTGCAATCAACCTACAACAGCGTGCTCGACTTCACTTTCCGCCATCCGTGGCTGACCATTGGCGGAGGTATAGGGGTAATACTCTTGTCATCATTATTGGTCATGACTCTGAAAATACGACTCTTCCCATACGCCGACCGTGATCAGTTTGCAGTGGAGATATTCCTGCCAGAGGGGAAGGGTATGAGCGACACCCGGCAGATTGCCGATTCCTTGCGGCAGGTGTTGCAGCAGGATGAGCAGGTGAAGTGCATCACCAGCTTCGTGGGCTGCTCATCGCCTCGCTTTATGACTTGCTATGCCCCGCAGATGGCTGGGCGTAACTATGCACAGTTCATTGTAAACACCAAGTCACAGGATGCTACACTCGAATTGTTGGCTAAATACCAGCCGCAATGGAGCGAGGCTTTTCCGGAAGCTTACGTCCGTTTCAAGCGGCTCGACTATTTAGAGGTGCCTGAACTGGAGTATCGTTTTTATGGAGAAGATCTTGATTCGCTCCATGTAGCAGCAGAACAGCTGATGGAGCGCATGAGAGAGATGCCGGAACTGGAGTGGGTGCATACCGATTTCCTGCAACCGTTCCCAATCATCAGTGTGGCTCTCGACCCCGTGGCATCAGCGCAGTTGGGAATCAACCGCTCCACCGCAGCATTGGCACTGAGCGCCATCACCAACGATCTGCGTGTGGGACAGATTTGGGAAGGCAACTACGAATTGCCTGTCATTGTCAAGGATAATGCCGATATGACATTCTCCGACATTGAGAACCTGGGCATTGCAACACCGGTGAATATGGTGTCATCAGCGCTCTCCTCAAATCACTTGCCCATTTCTTCCAATGCCAATACCACCGTTCCGCTCCGTCAGACGGCGACAGTCACTCCCAAATGGAGCGAGAGCCGTATCATGCATCGCGGAGGTGAGCGTTGCATCACGGTAACGGCACAGTTTGCAAATGGCGTATATGCTGCTCCGGTAGAGAGTCGTGTTGCCGACATCATGGAGAACGAGATCAAGATACCAGTGGGCGTGCGTTCCGAAGTGGGCGGAGAGATTGAGTATGATGCTGAGGCGTTGCCGCAGATTTTTGGCGGTGTAGCCATTGCAATGGTGATCATCTTCTTCTTCCTGCTCTTTAATTTCAAGAAATTTGGAATCACTACCGTCTGCATCGTCGCACTCGGATTGATGATACCAGGCGCGCTCATCGGACTTGCACTGATAAACCGTACACTTGGTCTCACCTCAGTGTTGGGTGTCATCACGCTGATGGGAATGATTATGCGTAACGAAATACTCATTTTTGAGCATGCCAACAGTTTGGTTCACAGTTCAGCAATCAAGGTTCATAGCCCATCATCACAAGTGGATGGTGCTCAGTCCGACAATTCACCCAAAACGGTGAGCATTGAACAGTATAACGAAATAGTGAAGCAGGCTGCCTATGATGCAGGAAAGCGTCGCATGGTGCCAATCTTCCTCACCACTGCCACGACTGCTGTTGGTGTGGTGCCGATGATTATTGCCCAGAGTTCGTTCTGGATGCCTGTCGGTGTCACCATCTTCGCCGGCGGCATCGGTTCGCTCATCATGGTTGTCACCATGCTCCCCGTCGTTTATTGGAAAGTGAGCACGAAGAAAGTAAAGAAACAAAATGGTTAAAACGAGAATAATATGGGAACGAGAATAATCAACAGGGCTAAAGGCATGATGAAGGGTGTTTTGCCTTTTTGCCTCATCACCCTTTCGCCTTTATACATGGATGCGCAAACCACTTACACCCTTCAGCAACTAAAAGACTCTGCCCTTCACAACAATATTTCCATCCGCACGGCTCTCCATAACATCGAGGCCGCCCAACAGCAGCGCAAGGAGGCTTTCACCAAGTATTTCCCCAATGTGAGCGGCACGGGGCTTTGGTTCAATGCCAACAAAGGTATGGCGAAGATGGATGTCAACCCGTCGGAGATGATTTCTCCTGAGATAGGGGCTGCTCTTGCACAGAGCTTTCCTCCAGAGGCACTCGCTGCCATGTCGAATCCTGTTAGCATCTCAATGATGAAAAACGGCAAAATAGCCAGTCTGATGGCGATGCAGCCCGTCTTTGCAGGTGGGCAGATTGTCAATGGCAATAAGCTTGCTAAAGTAGGCGAAGAAGTAAGCCGTCTGCAGCTGCAGCTTTCCAAAAACGAGGTGGAGCTGAATACGGAGCAATACTATTGGCAACTCGTTTCCTTGCAGGAAAAGATGAAGACCATTGATGCCGTTGACACCTTGTTGGCCGACATACATAAGGATGTTGATGTGGCTGTTAAGGCCGGTGTCGCCTTGCGCAATGATCTGTTGCAAGTGCAGCTCCGTCAGAACGATCTGGCAAGTCAGCGTCTCAAGCTTCTGAACGGTCAAACCATCGTTAGTCAGTTGCTTGCCCAGTTCTGCGGTCTTTCCGACAGCGAAGGGCTGCGGGTTGGTGAACCAAGCTCGGAAGTAGACGATGGCGTGAAGAAAGAATCTTCCTTGGGGCAAGCTGTTGGCGGAGCTTTGCAATCAAACCATTCTTCACTCTTCACTCCCAACTCTTCACTCAACAACCTTCCCGAGTATCAGCTATTGCAAAAGCAGGTGGAGGCGGCAGCGCTACAAAAAAAGATGGCTGTGGGTGAGCATCTTCCTTCTATTGCCGTTGGCGCTGGCTACAACTATCATAATCTGCTGGAGAACGACCGTGCTTTTGGAATGGTCTTTGCAACGGTCAGCATTCCCATTACCGACTGGTGGGGCGGCTCTCATGCCATCAAACGAAGAAAGATAGAGTTGCAGAAAGCTGAAGAGCAACTCGCCGACAATGCCGAACTGCTGAAAATACGCATGCAGAAATCGTGGAACGACATGGAGGAGGCTCGCCAGCAACTAACCCTTGCCCAGCAAAGCATTGAGCAGGCACAGGAAAACCTTCGCATCCACCGCGACTATTATCATGCTGGCACCGCCACCATGAGAGATTTGCTCGAAGCTCAATTGCTCTATCAGCAATCGTGTGACAAGCGCACCGACGCATATATTGATTATGAAATGAGTATCCTGAGATACAAACAGGCTACAGGGCAATGATGATAAGTGGATGAACACTATTTTCACTAACAACGGATTTCACGGATTTTACGGATTTACGCAATACAGGTAAGCATCCGTTAAATCCGTGAAATCCGTTGTTCAGAAAATAGCATATAATGAAGTGTACTGTTACTTGTTATAATAAAGCATATATTTGCTTATTATAATAAAGTATGCAGTTACTTACTATAACCTAACCCTTTCAACCACTTTTCAACTCTTCCTTTTCCATCACGCACATCATGTCCATACATGGAGAACTCACCCGTTACGTTGGCATTCGGATAGGCTTTCTTCACGTCTTCGGCACAATTGCCAAGTCCGGAACCTTCGTGGGTAGTAAAGGGAATGATGGTTTTGTTGTTGAGATCATTCTTCGAGAAGAAGGTGAACATCACTTGTGGGTAGGTTCCCCACCATACCGGACCGCCGATGAAGACGGTATCGTAGTCGGAAACGTCAATGCTGCCCTCATACTCTGGCAGTTCTCCATTCTGCTGTTCTTTCTTGGCGAGGTCGCACAGAGGTTTGTAGGCCATACCGTCATACTTGTGAGTAACGATTTCAAACTGGTCGGCACCCGTAATCTCAGCGATGTAGTCGGCTATGATTTTCGTGTTGCCTACTTTTATGTTACCGACGCTGTAGTTGTCGCCGGCGTGCGAGAAGAAAACTATTAGCGCCTTGCCATCAGTCTTGACGGGTTCTGTCTTCACGTCTTTTGCCTCTGGTGCGAGGTTGTTGTCTGTTTGGGCGTTTCCCGTCTTGCTTCCGCCACATGCGGTTGACACCAACATGCATAGTGCCGATGCCATGAAATACTTCATTGCTTTCATATTACAGACTCTCCATTAATATTGTTTTAATATCCTGTTCAGTAAGAGGAGCATAGGCATTCTCCAGTCCTTCGTTCACGGCGATGTGGTGTGCCATCTCATCGATGCGGCTCTCGTCGATTCCCACCTCACGCAGGTGCATGGGAATGTTGATGCTCTCAAAGAATGCATAGGTGGCATCAATGGCTTTCTCAGCAATCTCCTGCTTGGGCAGTGATGCATCGATACCGAACACGTTGATGCCATACTTTACGAAGCGGTCGATAGTCTTGTCGCTGAGGATGTGACGCATCCAGCGCGGTGTGATGATGGCCAAGCCCTCACCGTGTGTGATGTCGTAGTATGCGCTCAGGGCGTGCTCAATACCGTGGCAGGGCCAGCCGGAGTGGCTGTTGCCGAGTGCGAGGATGCCGTTGCAGCCGTAGGTGCAGCAAAGCATCATCTCTGCACGAGCGGTATAGTCTTCGGGATTGTCGAGGCATTTGCGGGCGTTCACCATCAGGCTCTTGAGCATCGACTCACAGAAACCATCGTTCAGGAGCGTGGAGTCTGCCACAAAGTATTGTTCTATCGTGTGGTTCATTGCATCGGCACAACCTGCTGCGGTTTGCTTTTTCGACACAGTGAACGTGTACTGCGGGTCGAGGATTGACGCAACGGGGAAAAGCAGCGGATCCATATAACCCACCTTGTCGTTGGTCTCAGTGCGGGAGATCACACCTCCGCAGTCGTATTCCGAACCAGTGGCTGCCAGTGTCAGGATGTCTACGATGGGCAGGGCTGCCTGCGCCTTTACTTTATACGTGATCAGATCCCAAGGCTCACCGTCGTATTTGGCTCCTGCAGAGATAGCCTTCGAGCAGTCGAGCACACTGCCGCCGCCCACTGCCAGGATTACGTCCACCTGCTGTTCCTTGCAGATACGCACACCTTCGAGCACGCTCGGGTTGTACTTCGGGTTCGGTTGGATGCCGGGAAGTTCGAAGATTTCGAAATCCTTCAGCAGTTCCTTTACGCGGTCGTATAGACCAATCTTCTTGATACTGCCGCCGCCGTAGGTCAGCAGCACGCGCTTGCCGAGAGGGCGCATCACCTCTGGCAGCTTTGCAATCGACTCCTTGCCGAAGATGAGTCGAGTGGGGGTCATGTAATCAAAGTTCTGCATAATAATGTTCCAATGATAGTTTATTAATGTTCCAATGGTTGTCTTTTAATGCTCCAAGGATGGTTTATTAATTTTCCAATGATAGTCTTTCAATGCTGCAAAGATACAAATAAATCCGCAATCTGCATGTACAAATATTACGGATAATTTTACCAAAATTACTGATTCTTGATTCCTTGTCGTAACATGGCATCAGGTCGTAGAAATAGTTCGCGATAGTTTTTATATCAAAAACTGCGAGTTTTTATTGCAAACACTCGCAGTTTTCAATTCAAAAAGTCGCTGTTTTTGAATGAAACACTCGCAGTAATCTGCGATCATACTTTTTCGGAAGCAGGTAAACAGTTCGAAAAGCTGCTGTAAACTTGGCAAAGAGGGTTAATCTGAGTTAAAGCCGAATCCTGTAATCGCCGATAAATACTCAATTCCTACCTTTTGGTAACTATGAAACAAAAAAGTGCCTTCTTGCACGGATGATATTTTCGCCGTAACTTTGCACATGGAAAAAAGAAATAATACAATTTAAATAAATATGATCATGAAACAGATTGAGACTATCGCAACAGGTAAGAACTACAGCGCAGTAAGCGTGGGTAAGGTAAATGAAATCATTGAGCACGAGCTTCCCATGGGACCAAACGTGACTATTCAGGGCAAGGTGTTTGCGGGGCAGGCCGTTGGAGCAACAGGTAGTGAGTTGTCGTTCCAGACACTTGTTCCCGGACAGGACAGCGGTTTCTTGCACACTCACAAAACCCATGAGGAACTTTATATCATTCTGAAAGGCGAGGGCAAGTATCAAGTTGACGGCGAGATATTTCCCGTCAGCGAAGGAACCATTATTCGTGTTGCTCCCGATGGTAAGCGTGCACTGAAGAATACAGGAAACGAGAACCTCACGATGCTCTGCATCCAGTACAAAGCCAACGCCTTCACCGAGGCCGACAGTCCTATGACAGACGGCAACATCCTTCAGGAACCTCTGAATTGGTGATGTGCTTTCGTCGTGATACCAATAGAATAATAAAAAAATCCTGCAAGATTCACTTGCAGGATTTTTTATGTTGGGTGCCCGGTGGGACTCGAACCTTTAATACGATATTTCTTGAAATTTCAAAACGTTTCAAATGGTTGTATATCAATATACTATGCCAAAATTGGAGTTGCAGGCACATTTCTTGAAAATACATAATTTAACAAAATCTGCCTACAATGTACCTACAACTCTTAATGTCGACATCGAAGCCTGGATTAAGGTTAAGAAGTCAATACCAGCATGGAGTAAGTACATCCGTGAAGAAGGTAAAGAGGTTAATGAGAAACTTGACAAGGTAGCACAAACGATAGGTCTTCTATTCAAAGAAGGCAAGATTCAGAGTAATGATGACAAGCCGATCTTGGAAAATGCTTTGTCACTAATAGCCAACAATGATGCTCTGAAAGTAAGGAGGAAGTAGCAGCACGTCAAAAGAGACAAAGGGAACTTGATAAAAAGGAACAGATACTTTTTTTAAACCTATCTCCCTTCTTGTCCGTATCTTTTTCCCTGTTTACAGGCACCTTTCCCCTGTCTGCTGCGTTGTTTGATTTGCAGAGCAGCGTTCATTCCATCGACGAAGGGAGTTCTTTCCAGCCCTCCATATCGCTTTGTGGGTTAAAAATGACTTAAATAATTGCCCAAATCAATGCTATATTGATTTTATTTCGTACCTTTGCTCCTGCATTTGCCTGTGCGGCAGCGATGTCATTTGAGAATGAAGGAAAGCTGCGATTAAGCGAGTGCAGACGAAAGATATCTTTCAGTCTGCCGAGCGAGAGCAGGTTCGACCGAAGGTCAACCGATGGGCGGAGCACTACATATTAGAAGGCGTTAGGATATATCATAATGAGCGTCAATCACAGTGAAGATTACTATTATCAAGAGAGCAAGAGGTTGCGTAATGAAGTTCTTCTGCACGCAGAAGCTTTAAAAGGCAATCCCCTGAGATTCCGCATTGATAATGGTATTAGTATGGAGGTGGAAATTACGAAGTCCGATTTGAAGACTATCGTTAGTAAAGCCTCACGCGACAACAAATTCAACGCCATAAAGAATGCACTAGCCAAGGATATTCATTCATATCTGCAAAAAAGCAAATACTTAGGATGGCGTACTGTTTCTGAAGGGAAACATGAGGAAAGTGCCTACTTTGCCTATTTTGACAGAAAGATTGGAGTACGGACTATTCTTGCCATGCGAAAGATGAAGAACGGTGGGCCATACAAACCATATGCCATCATTGACGAACATGCATGGCTCAGTCGATAATCAGTAGGGGTAAGCATAAATCATAGCGATCCTGTATAGGAAGAATTTCTCGTCCCTGATACCTCTGAGTGCAGCCCTGAAAGCCTTGACCTTGGCATTGAAAGCCTCTGCCGCAGCATTAGACGA
>JAFUVB010000076.1 GCA_017471245.1 Prevotella sp. | reverse complement strand
CGACTTCAATGATGTCCTGCTCCAAATTCGTATATGAAGTAGGACTGGATATCTATGTTCCAAAATGTTTGAGAAACGTTAAATGTTAAAATGTTCTATTTTTCTTCCCTTTTGTTTGGAGATTAAGACAGAATCTAATACCCCCCATTTTGGCAGGATGCCACAAAGGGGAGGCTGTCCGCACTTAAAATGAGCAAGCTCAGCGAAAAGAAAAAGATTATGGCAAAAGAACAGAAACAGGTCTGTGACATCAGACCAGGCAAGGGCATGAGTATTGCCCAGAGTAATGAACATCTGCGTATAGCTCAGGAAGGAGCCTATACGAAGAAAATCGCTGGGACAATGGACCCAACCCGTGAGCATCTCAATTTCGAGATAGGTCGAGGGGGCGTTGTTAAAGAGGTGGATAAAAGCACATCCATCCCCAAGCGAATCAAAGACATCCTGAAGGAGAGAGGTATTCATGACCCAAATGCGGGGTTGGGAGAAGACGATCCAAACAGAAGGAGAACGGTGGCCAACATCATTCTCCAAGGTTCGAGAGACACCATGCTAAGACTCGCTTTCGGTGAACAGGAAGTCAAGCTGGAACGTGGGGCAGACAACTCCCAACTGAAAAGGAACCCTGAGATAGAACAGTGGGCAGTTGACATGTACAACTTCGTATCAAAGAAATACGGTGAGGAAAACATTGCGGCATTTGTCGTTCACCTTGACGAGACGTGTCCACACATACATTGCACTCTCCTGCCACTGACGAAGATGAATAAGTTCTCGTGGAAAGAAATATTTGCCGGTAAGGACAAATATGAGTATTCAGCTAATATGAAGAAACTCCACGACGAACTGGCCGAAGTGAACGAAAAGTATGGCTTACATCGTGGTGACAGTGTATTAGAAACTGGTGCTCAGCATAAGTCATATCTGCAATGGCTCAAAGAGCAGGTGGCTTCCAACAAAGTTACCATCAAAGAGCAAATACAGACGATAGATGAAAATAAGGAGCAGCTCTACTTGATCAATGCCGCAATCAAAAGAGCAGATACAAAGTTGAAAGGTCTGACCACGATGATCAAGAATCTAGAGAACAAGAAGCAACAGATTGACGACCAGATTAAGGCTCTCGATAAAGAATTGGAGAATGGCAAAGCTTCTAATCGCGAAGAACTGGAAGCACTCAAGCAAAAACTTAACGACGAGCGTAAAGAAATTGAAGCTAACATTGCTGATAAGAATGAGAAGCTCAAAGCAGCCACATCGGAGCTGCAAGACTTGGCTCAGCGTAAGGCGAAGTTAAAGGAGAACTATGACGAACTACAGCGCAAGGTCAACAAGGAACTACCTACCATTTTCGACAAGGCCACACACGACATGAGCGTTACCCTATGGGAAGAGACGGTTCAGAACTTCAAAAAGGATAAAGCAGACTTCGAGCAATTCTCCCGTGAGTTGCCACCAAATCTCAGGGTGAAGTTCGACAATTTATTGGAAGATTCGGTTCTTGTCGAGATGGCTGACTATGGTAACCAGATTGCAGCGACTGCGGCAGCCCTCTTCTTAGGATTTGTAGATAAGGCCACGAACTATGCCGAGAGCAACGGCGGTGGTGGTGCCAGTCCCGGTTCTGGATGGGGACGCAAGGAGGACGAGGACGATGAAGCCTACAAGCGTCGCTGTTGTATCATGGGCCGCATGATGATGAGACCTGCGGGACGGAAACTTAAACGATCATAAAAACAGATAAGCACAATGGAACAGAACAAGTTGAAACAGATGAAAGCGAGCGAAGTGCATCGCATCATGGCCACTGTGTTGGCTACGGCTGAAAAAGCGAGTTTCTCTCCCTCTGCAGATGTGAACATCCAGGAGGTGGGACAGACAGACCGCTGGAGAATGGTGTTCACCAAGAAGAGTACGACTCTCGACGAACTGACCAACCTCCGCAAGGAACTGGGTCAGAACTTCCAGGTGAACGTTGCACCCAAGGACAAGTCAGTGCTCCAAATCAGCATCGAGGCACCAAGCAGCGACTTTGCGGGTCTCTTGCAAAAGAGTTAAAAGCAGAAATGGAATTTCGCGGAGGTACACGTCTTCAGAAGATGTTGTACCTTCGCGCCATCTTAACACAAAAACGAAATCGCAAATGAAGAAAACAGCTATTTTATTCGCAGCCTGTCTCACAGTGGGAACGGCTGCTGCACAGACCCCGGCAGAAGACTGGGGTTCAAACTGGTTCCTCTCGGTGAAGGGAGGAGTGTCGGCCTTTGTGGGGAAACCTGTGGGGCATGGTGATCTGTTCGACCGTACCACGCCGCTGTTGAATGTGTCAGCGGGTAAGTGGTTCACGCCTTACGTCGGTGGCCGTTTGGCTTTTCAGGGTCTGCAGCTGAAGGATGCCAACATGGCAACGTGCAACTACCAGAACCTGCACGTGGACTTCCTCTACAACCTGAATGCGCATAGTGACGGTGTGCAGAAGTGGGACATCATCCCCTATGCCGGTTGCGGACTGATTCACAACAGTCAGAATGGGCAGAAGCCTTTTGCCATCTCGTATGGTCTGATAGGTCGATACAGACTGAATGACCGTCTGCACCTATCGGGAGAAATCGGAGCTACGACGACCTGGCAGAACTTCGACGGGCAGGGAGCATCGAACAAACTCGGTGACCATCTGCTGCAAGCCAGCATCGGTCTGAGCGTCACCATCGGCAAGGTGGGCTGGAAAAAGGGTCGTGTTCATGAAACAGAACAGGACTATCAGAAATGTCAGGCACCAGTTATCGTGATGCAGTCCAGCAAAGCCCACGAGCGTAACAACTACAGCGGACTCAACGCCCTGCGCAAGCGACTCGCCAATAAGGACTGGGACGGCATCAGCGATACCACAACGGTGGACAGTCTGGCTGATTCAACCGCCACGGCAGCCAACAAGTACCTCCATGTCATCAAGACGGGTAAGAAGTACATCGGT
>JAFUVB010000009.1 GCA_017471245.1 Prevotella sp. | reverse complement strand
TACAAAAGAAATGTGACGTAAGAGCACGAAATGAATAGGATTGATCGTATGTCGGCCTTGATTTCTAACTTTTCGGGGCAATTTGTTCACATTTTTATCTCGATTGGCTTATAATCTCGAAAATTTTATCTAAATTTGCACCATTACTAACAAAAACCATTCCAACTATGAATCTCAAAAGGAAACTATCGATGATTGCGGTACAGATGATGATTGTCATCAGCACCACAGCACAGACCAACCCGTTGTGGATGCGCTTCTGCGCCATTTCGCCCGACGGACAAACCATTGCCTTTTCGTATAAGGGCGACCTCTTCACAGTAAGCTCACAAGGAGGCAAGGCCAATCTGCTCACTTCGAATGCAGCCTACGATGCCTACCCCGTATGGAGTCCCGACGGACAAAGTATCGCCTTCGCCTCGGCACGCGAAGGAAGCCTCGACGTTTACCTCATCAGCAAGAACGGAGGAACACCCCGACGGCTCACCACCGACAGCGGCGACGAGACCCCGCTCTGCTTCCTCAACAACGAAACAGTGCTCTTCGAGGCAACCATCATGCCAACCGCCAAGTCGATTCTCTTCAGCAGCCGCTCGTTCCCACAGGTGTATCAGGTGAGCACCAACGGTGGCAGGGCGCGCCTCTTTTCCGAGCTGCCCATGCAAGACCTGAGCATCAATGCGAAAGGTGATATCCTCTTCCACGACATCAAGGGCTATGAGGATCCGTTCCGCAAGCATCACACCAGTTCCATCACGCGTGATATCTGGCTGAAAAGCAACGGGAAATTTTCAAAAATCACCCATTTCATCGGGGAAAATCGCACTCCGCGATGGTCATCCGACGGCACCTCCTACTATTACCTGAGCGAACAGGATGGCACATTCAATATCTACAAAAACAGTATAGGCAACAACCAGCCCCGACAGATAACCCGCCACAAGGGAAACCCCGTGAGATTCCTCACCGTCGCCAACAACGGCACGCTCTGCTACGGCTATAACGGCGAGATTTACACCGTGCGCGAAGGCGGCGAACCGCAGAAAGTGAACATAAGCATACTGGCAGACCGCACGGAGAAAGAACTGGAGCGGCAGATCCGCACAAGCGGAGCCACGGAGATCAGCGTGTCGCCCGGCGGCAAGGAGATTGCATTCGTGATGCATGGCGACGTGTATGTCACCTCCGTTGACTACAAGACCACCAAGCAGATCACCGACACACCCGAGCAAGAACGCACCATCGACTTCGCGCCCGACGGCAGAAGCATCGCTTACGCATCGGAACGCGATGGCATGTGGAAGATTTTCCAGACATCCATCAAGAACAACGACGAGAAACTGTTCACCTACGCCACCGACTTGGAGGAGGTGCAGCTCACCAATACCGGCCATACTTCCATCCAACCCAAATACAGTCCCGACGGCAAGAGCGTGGCTTTCCTTGAAGACCGCGGAACGCTGCGCGCCGTGGATGTGAAGACCAAGGCCGTGCGCACGCTGATGGACGGCAAGTACATCTTCTCCTACCGCGACGGCGACGTGTGGTATGAATGGAGTCCCGACAGCCGATGGCTGCTCTCCTCGTATATCGGCAGCGGCGGATGGAACAATCAGGACATCGCCTTGGTGAATGCCACGGGCAACGGCAACGTGTACAACCTGACAGACAGCGGATACAGCGAAGGCAACGGCAAGTGGGTGCTCGGCGGAAAGGCGATGATCTTTGAGAGCGACCGTGCCGGCTACCGCAGCCATGGCAGCTGGGGAGCCAACAGCGACGTGTATATCATGTTCTTCGACCTCGATGCCTACGAGCGTTTCACCATGACCAAAGAAGAGAAAGTGATGCGCGAAGAGGCTGAGAAAGAGAAGAAAAACGACAAGAAAGAGACAGCCGATGCCGCAAAACCCGCTGCCGACAAGGGCAAGAAGTCATCGGGCAGCAAGAAAAAGAGCACTGCCGACGCCAAGCCCGAGGCACCCGCACTGCAGTTTGACCTTGACAACTGCCGCGACCGCATCATCCGCCTCACCGTCAATTCTTCGCGCTTGGGCGATGCCGTGCTCTCAGCAGGCGGCGACACCTTGTATTATCTGGCTTCCTTCGAGGGAGGAATGGACCTGTGGAAGCACGACCTGAGAGAGAACAAGACCGAAATAGTGATGAAAGACGCGGGCGGAGGGAGCATGAAAACAGACAAGGCGCACAAGAACCTCTTCCTTTGCACCTCGCGCGGCATCCGCAAAATAGACCTCGCCAAGGGCAAACCCGAGAACATCAGTTTCGAAGCACCCTTCAACTATCGCCCCTACGAGGAACGGGAGTATATCTTCAACCACGTATGGCAGCAGGTGAAAGACAAGTTCTATGTGGAAAACCTGCACGGCGTTGACTGGGAAGGCTACAAGAAAAACTATGAGCGGTTCCTGCCATATATCAACAACAACTATGATTTCCGCGACATGCTCAGCGAAATGCTGGGCGAGCTGAACGCCTCGCACACCGGCGCGCGCTTCTATCCACAGGGATCATCGCTGAAAACGGCAGCTCTCGGACTGTTCTTCGACGACAGCTATCAGGGCGACGGCCTCCGCGTGGAGGTAGTGATCAGCCGCGGACCGTTTGCAGTGAAGAACACGGGAGTGAAACCGGGGTGCATCATCGAGAAAATCGACGGAAACCCGATTCGTGCCAACGAAGACTACAACTGGATGCTCGACGGCAAGGCTGGCAAACCGCTGCGCATCACCGTTAATGATCCTTCAGCAGGGAAGCGCTTCGACGTAACCGTGAAAGCCATCACAAGAGCCGCCCAGCAAGACCTGCTCTACAAGCGCTGGGTTGACAGAAACCGCGAAACCGTGGAGCGCCTTTCGGGCGGAAAGGTGGCATACGTTCACGTGAAGGCGATGGACAGCGAGAGCTTCCGCACCGTATACCGCGAACTGCTGAGCGACAAGAACCGCAACTGCAAGGCGGTGATCGTAGACGAGCGCCACAACGGCGGCGGATGGCTGCACGACGACCTCTGCACGCTGCTCAGCGGCAAACAGTATCAGAGTTTCGTGCCTCACGGCAAGTATGTGGGCTATGATCCCTACAACAAATGGGTGAAACCGTCGTGCGTGCTGATGTGCGAAGACGACTACAGCAACGGTCACGGTTTCCCGTGGGTGTACAAGGAACTCGCCATAGGCAAGCTCATCGGCACCCCCGTGGCAGGAACGATGACCGCCGTATGGTGGGAAACGCTCATCGACAGCAGCCTGGTGTTCGGCATTCCGCAAGTGGGATGCATGGACATGCGCGGTAATTTCGGAGAGAACAACCAGCTCATGCCCGACATTGAGGTGTATAACACCCCCGAAGACTATCTCTCCGGTCACGACCGCCAATTGGAACGCGCCGTGGAAGAGATGATGAATACCCATTAGAGGTGAAGGTTTAGAGGTGAGAGGTGAGTAATTTAGAGGTGAGAGATATGCACTGAGATACAAGGCTCTATACTGGTGCCTATATCATAGTTCTATTCTCTCACCTCTAATATACTCACCTCTCACCTCTAAAATTCCCGCCTCTCCCTCTAAATTCCACACCTCGAAATACGTAGTATTTCGCCATGAAAAACAGCAAAAAGTGTATTATTTTGTTAAGTACTTGTATATTGTATATATTTTTTGTATCTTTGTAGATTAAATTTGCCGTTATGGCGATTTAATAAAAATTAAATATATTCACTAAAAAAAATATTTCGTTATTTGAAATATAATAACTGCCGCCTACTTCTCATGACAAAGGCATTGGAGAGATGGACATGAAAAAGAATTTTAAAGCCATATTCCAACTCTGGAAAGAAGAAAAACTGCACTACGTGAAACCGTCGAGTTTCGCCACATACGTGATGCTTGCAGAGAAACACATCATTCCTGCCTTCGGCGACAGATACGAGGTGGAGGATGGCATTCAGCAGTTCGTGCTCGACAAATTGGATGCCGGACTGAGCCTGCACACGGTGAAAGACGTGATGATGGTGATGCGAATGATTGTGAGATACGGCGAGCAGCACGGTCTTTGCAGCAGCCAGAACCTTGAAGTGCTGTATCCCCACTCCATCGATAAGAAACCAAAGCTCAGCGTGCTCACCCGATCAGACCAGCAACGGCTGATGAACCACCTGAAGGAACACCTCTCTCTGAAGAACCTGGGACTCTATCTATGCCTGACCACCGGCATGCGCATTGGTGAGATATGCGCCCTGCAATGGAACGACATCAACACAGACGACTGCCTGATCTCCGTGAACAAGACCACAAGCAGGACTTACAACATTGAAGGGAGCTCGCTTGCCAACACCCAAGTGAGCGTGGGCAAGCCCAAGACCATCAACTCAGTGAGAGAGATACCCTTCGACAGCAGTCTTTTAGAAGTAATCATCCCGCTGAAGAAGTTTTCCAACGGCGACAACTATGTTCTCACCAACTGTCGCAAGCCCATGGAGCCTCGCACCTACCGCTGCCATTTCTATAATCAGCTCAATCAGGCGGGCATCGACAGAATCAAGTTCCACGGACTGCGCCATACCTTCGCCACGCGTTGCATTGAGAGTCAGTGCGACTATAAAACGGTGAGTGCCATCTTAGGACATGCCAATATCAGCACCACTCTCAACCTCTACGTCCATCCCGACATGGAGCAGAAGCGCCGCTGCATCAGTCAAATGCTCAGTAAATTATCGGATCCTCCTGCACGATAATCAAGAAATGAAGTGTCACAGCGCATAACACCTTGAATCTCAAACATATAAAAGAAATCATCTGTTACCTGCTGCGTTACCTGCTGCGTATTTCATGAGTAATACTCAATGGTCAACGTTCAATGACCAACGGTCAATGGTCAATACTCAACGGTCTATGCACAATGCTCAATGGTCAACGTTCAATGGTCAATGGTCAATGGCCAACGGTCAATGCTCAATGAAATACGCAGCAGGTAACGCAGCGGGTAACAGATAAAAAAGACCAACCAGTTGACATTCAGCAATTTAAGCGCAGATACACATACTTTCTTTTTTTGTGTAGGGAGAGTCCATCAAAAACCTAATGTCTCATCCTTCAAAACATACGCTTTTGAGCACCAATACCTATGCTTTTGAGCATTAAAACATATGTTTTTGAGAGATATAGGTGCTGCGTCTGGAAAGTATCTTCGACGATTTATCGACAAAATTTATGATTAATTCTGAATTCACCAATGAACACACAGAAAACACACTCAGGGCAGGAACGTCGGTTCCTGCCCTGAGATATTAGTACTAAATATTGTGTTATCTCATTTTACCTGTAAGAAGTTCCGTTTCCAAGATACTATACACATAGGCCGTGCTTTGTGCAAACAATCCCGTACGCAAGTCCAGCACCTTTGTATATGTCTCAGAGTTGTAGACCGCATCCAAAGCCTCCTTCATGGAAAGGCTCTTCTCCTCCATCAGTCGCAAAGCCAGCTCTTTAGCCAACTCTTCAATCATAAAAGTTTCCTTGCTCATATTTTCTTCAGGTATTTCACGGCCTTCTCTGTTCCAAAGAAGAACTGGTATGTTTCTCCGCTCATATGCTCAATTTCTTTCACAAACTGATCTGTATCGATAATTTCGGCACTAAGTCTACGCAACTGAAATCCCACAGTGTCATTAGCTATAGGACCGTATACGATATCATAGGTATGCCTCTGCTCTTTCGTCTTGTTCTCACGGTTTAGCTTAATGAACCGGCCCCATTCAAGGCTATACTTTTCAAAGCGCTTATAAGTTAATTCTACATCGGCCAAAGCTGACGCTTCATCAAATTCGTATCGCGTGACACAAGGAGAACCGCCAAACAACAAAGACTTCTTTGTCGCCATCTCTTCAGCCTGTATCAAATCTGCAGATAGATAAAAACCTATGCCAAAGTCTTTTCCTGGTCTCGACCTACTAAAGTCAATAGAATCAATCTCTATATTCGAGCCGTGATATAGAATCATGACAGTGCCCCTCCATTTTTACGACAATATATAGACAAATCCTCTACGACGTCTTCAAAGGATTGCGTATGCTCTATATTATAGAACTGATCTACAAAATCAATTCCTTTGAAGCGGTCTAAATAACGATATGCCTGTTGCGAATTCAGGGAATGCGCGGCAGCAAACTCATTGACGACGGCAATGATATAAGCCAATCTATCTTCTATCCTAACATTCATATCCTTTCATTTTTAGCGTCTCATACACATTTTGCTATGTAATCTTGGTGCAAAGATACGAAAAGTCGAGAGTAAAACAAAAGAAATTCATTTCTTTTTTTGCCGAGACGCAGTATCTTCGACATTTTCTCCTCAAAGATACGCATTCTTTCCCGAAAGCAAAACAATTGCAAAGAAAAGCGGATGTGTCCTCCCTTCCGTCCGAGCATCTACATCATCGGCGGCAGGAAGGTGGTGAAATAGCTCGTGGAGGGTGCCGTTTTTCCTGCTTCAAAGTAGCGCCCCGTCTCAGTAAATCAATTTAATTTACTTAGCAAATCAATTTGATTTACTTTTCAAATCAATTTAATTTGCGCGGTAAATCAAATTGAATTACTTTTCCGTTCTTCCGCTTTGTAAGCTTCAAGAAATAACTTTTGTGCATCAAAATACATATATTTTTTACAACATTGCCCCCTATCTACCCCTACGTATATCACCACTGGAACAGAAGAGCCGCAGCATCAGTCAAATGCACAGCATGTCAGATAAAGCAGAGGCATAATGACTGTTGAAAAAAACAAAAGCCGCGTTCAAGAAATTGATCTTGGACGCGGCTTCATGATGTAGTTAATATAGTTTCATTACTTCACACTGCCAAATCGGTGGAGTGGAATCTTAGCTGCCCTATCCTTAGCTTGTTTAACCTTAACAGGTCCCTTGGCAGATGCCAGTTCACTCGGATCAACCCTCTCCAACTCCATATAGTAGAAGTGCGGGGTGTACCAACCAGCATAACCATCGTATGTGCCATCCGAGGTAAGACCGATGCTCAAACCATACCATGAGTAGCTGGCAGTCAGCACACTATTTCCGTCATACTGCCAACCGAAGGTACCGTCGGAATAGGCATAGAACG
Source organism: Prevotella sp. (assembly GCA_017471245.1). Taxonomy (GTDB): domain Bacteria; phylum Bacteroidota; class Bacteroidia; order Bacteroidales; family Bacteroidaceae; genus Prevotella. The sequence continues at coordinate 24,795 of JAFUVB010000009.1, read as the reverse complement.
CTCCCTCCATTGCCCATGCGGAACGTGAACGATAGATACTGCTACCGCTAAGACCTCTCACGAAGGCAAGAGCCTGATAAGTGGTTCCGCTCAATGTGACCGAACCCATTGGAGCAAGGTTGTCGATAGTCATGGTGAGATACTCAGAATCGGTAGTGGTTGGAATGACGAGTCCATATTCAGCATAACCGTCGTCAAGCAACCTGATACGCACGTTTCTGCCCGACTGTTCAAGAGCTACATTGGTATAGTTCCAACTGCCAGTATAGTACCACAGATAATACTGTCCAAGCACATCCTTTGCGAAGTCCCACTGCTCAACGCTGAACGAACCTTGCACGTTTCCGATTGAATAATCCACATCGCCGAAACGCATGTTGCCCGTGTTGTTGGCTGATGCTGTGAGAATCACCTTGCTGTTGGCTTCGTCAACGCGCACGCTCAGCCAGTCGTCACTTGTAGAAACTGTGAGTGGCAGGTTGAACTTGGCATCCAGTTCTATAGTCTGCGAATCATCGGTCAGATGAATCTCCGGAGGAGCATCAATAGAGAAGATGGCACCAAACTGAGAGAAGCTCACAGATGTTTCGTCGCCGTTGCTTGCACGCACTGTGAGCAGAGCGTGGCGCGTCTCGTTGTTAAGGTTAGGCTCGGCCGTCACGGTGATATTGTTACCGCTTACCGATGCAGAAATCCAGGTTGCGCTGCTTGGAAAACTTGCAGAAAGCCCCGTTCCGTTCACAACAATCGTCTTGCTCTCACCGGCTGCAGCCAATTCTGTCTCTGCCGACACAACCGATACCGAACTTGTCTTCGGCTCATAGTCGTTGTCGTCGCCGCAGGATGCCATGATGAGGCACCCCGCTGCTATTACGAATAAACTATATATCTTTTTCATTGCTTCAACTTTCTTTGTTAGTTACCAGTTTTAGTCAGAGAAGTAATATACGACATACGGTAGTTGTTCACGCCGAAGGCATACCAGTCAGTACCTGCATAGGCTCCTGCCGACGAGCCGCCCGACAATCCCCAGAAGATGAATGAGTCAGTGTGGAACGTAGAGTCATATCTGCGGTTGTCTGTTAACGTGAATACGGGATTGGTCTCACTGCCGTTCCATACAAGGTACGCACCGGCACTGGTTGACCATGTAAGGCTACCACCGTCGCCTATTGCCCATGCGCAAAGCCATACATTAATACCGCTGTCATCGGTTCCGAGGCTCTGTGAGCACCACTCAAGCGTTCCCTTAGCACGAGAATAGTCGAGGACAACGTCATATTTATCGTTCAGTCCTCTCATCAGATATCTCTGATGTGCCTTGTCGGGAACAAGCGTTACCGGGAACGTACCGTAATTATAGCGGAAGTTGTAGGTTCCTGCAAAGAAATCGAAGGGAAGCCATCCGTCTGGAATCTGCGCGGTGAACGAAATGCTCGGATCGCCAACCACCGACAGCTGGCGTGTTTCCACGGAGTAATCCAGGAACTGGAATTCTTTTCCGTTGATTGTCATTGGCTCACGCAGCTTGATACCTGTTGTGGTGAATATGAACGGCATCTCCTCATAGTCTTCGCCCACTTCAACTGAGAACCAGTTGTAATTAACATCGAGTTCGGCCGTAGCCTCAGCACCGTTGACGGTTCCCACATAGTCGGTAAGCACGTCATACGATGTTCCGATGACAGAATTCATATATTCAGTCCAGTTCACATCGTCGGGGAGACGTGTCAGCAGCACCTTGTTGCCCCACTTCTTTCCCTTCATGTAGATAGAGTCGTTAGTGGTTTTCTGGATGACGAACTCATAGTCGCCGTAATATCCGTCAACATCACTCTGATAGGGCTGAGCCAACTCATGCAGGATGTCGTTGTAAGTGTTGAACGAAAGCACCGGTCCCTTGTCGGTTACGATGTCATAGCTTGAGGTGGAGGTCTGTCCGGGTTCAAGATCGAGCAGCACGGTGGTCTCACCTGTTGCCGTCACCTTACCGTCTTTGAACTTCAGCAGGAAATTAACGCCTCCGTAGTCATATTCGTCGCCGTAGTAGTATTCAAACTTCCATCCGTTGCTGGCAGACTCAAGCAGCAGGCGGTCAGCCTTCACGGTCTCCTCGATTCGCTGTGCGGCGGGAGTATCAAAGAGATCGTCCTCTTCGTGCAGGCACGACTGCAGCGACACGATGCCTGCAACAAATGCAATATATAAAAATATCTTCTTCATGATGCTCTGTTAATTTAAGTTTTCAAGATCAAGTGAGCCGAGTTCCGTACCTCTGCGCTGCACGGCTTTGTGGAGCTCATCGATGTCGATGTTCCAAAGTTCGCGCATGTAGGTGCGGATCATGTCGAGTTTCTGATTAATGATGGCAGCACCGTTATCACCGGCGATGGCGAGCTTCGAAGCCCAGAGAGCGTCAGTGTTGGTGATATACTGTGCATAGGTTTCGGCAAAGTCTTCACGACCTTCAGCCATGGCATAGTTGCGGATGAATCCGCTGGGCAGTGCCACGCCTTCGGTGCTCTGCTGATACCAGTTACCACTCACATAGTCTTTCTCAGAAATGCGATCGAACTCAGTGTCGTAAGGCACCTTCTGATTGAGAATGTGCATAAACTCATGGTGCATGGTGGTGAAATAGTAGTCGGTAAGCGTCTGGTAGTTTTCCAGTATTTGTGGCGTTAGCCAGTTGACCATGTAGAGCACCACCTTGTAGCCGCCCTCTGCCGTACCCATCACCATGGTATTGTTGTTGTTGTAGGCCGGAGAACCAATCACAGTGATGATTCTTGGCACGTTGGTCTTAACGAACTCCTGTCCAACCGTCTCCATATAAGCGTCGAACCAAAGGAACTTCACAATCTTGGCAAGCTTGGCAGCCTTTGCCGAGTCGGCAGGAACCAGCGTATAAGACATGTCAGACTCAATGTCCTTGAACTTATACATGAACTCCACGTTGTAAGGATAAGTAAAGTTCTGGAGCAGCCACTCATCGAATGCATCGCGCTGTGGTGCCTCTACCGGGAATATCGTAGTGTCGCTCAGATCATCTTCTGAACAAGCTGCGAAACCAATGGCTACCAGCGATGCCAGCATGAAAATATATAACTTCTTCATTTCTTCAATTTTAAAAAGTTTTACTTATTTCTCGGATTAGCTTCCAGACCGGCGGTGATAACGTCCTGCGGCAGCTGTAGTGCATGTCGTGGGTCGTTGGCATCCATCGTGTCGTTAATGCCAGTAATGTAGTACTGGTCGTCCATCGTTCTGCGATAGATGGTGATGCCATAACGCTTGATGTCCTGGAAACGCATGCCTTCGTGTATGGTGAGGATTCGGCGCAGGTGGAGGATGCACTGCAATACGCTCTCCTGCTGGCTTCCCTCTGTCAGGCTGATGAACTTGGGACTGAGATGCTTCTTCGGTGTGTAGTAATCAGCATAGTCAAGTTCCCGCCCGTTGGGGAGCGCCATCTCTTCCCTTGTCTTGTAGGGAACGTAGTAGTTAATCTTGTTGTAGAACTTGGTAATGCTATCCACTGTGAGCTCGAAAGGAGCATAGGCAAATGCCTTCAGCTCTGTGTTCACGTCGTCAACGGCTGCTTGCAGGTTTCCTGCCAGCGCATAGGCTTCGGCGCGCTCAAGCAACAAGATGTCGGTTGTGAAAGGAACCAACTCAGAATGGGCATAACCGATACGTGCCTGCAAGTCGGTGTACTCAAACTCGTAAGGAATCTTACGCATGATGCGCTTTGAAAGCGAGTTGTTGATGAAGATACCGTATTTCAGGCCGTAGGTTGTGCTTTGGCCGTGGTAGCTCTCTCCCCAAGGACCCACAGACTCAAGTGTCTCATAAGTGCTGATTGTGTTACCATGAGCATATTTGCAGCCACTGCTGTAGTTTCCGTGAACCACACCCCAGCTGCTGTAGATTACCTGCTCGAAGAGGTTGGCGCGATTGCTGGTCTGCATATATGCCTCTGGAGCAACCTGCTGGTTAAGCGTGAGTCCTGCCCAAGATTCCCAGTCGCGCAGCACTTGGTAAGGATTCGAGCCAAGCACCTTTGATGCATACTCAATCACCTTATTATAATCGCAGTAGTTCAGATAGAAGCGAGCTGCAAAGGCATTGGCTGCATCTGGCGTGAAGTGGAACTTCGGCTTGTCGTAAACGTTCTTCACGAGGGGAAGACCGCGCTGGATGTCGGCATCAATCATCTTGTAGAGATCGGCCAATGTGCCACGTTCATACGCCTGGCCTACAACAGTTTCGGTTGCAGTGGGATAAGGAAGTCCCAGATGCTGATTGGCTGTTGTGGGGTCGTAAGCTTCGCAGAATACCGTTGAGAGGGTGAACATTGCGTATGCACGACATATCAGGGCTTCGCCCAACTGCGCAGCGTAGGCTTCTTTCTCTTCTTCAGGCAGTGCATCGACATGCTCGATACATGCATTGGCGGCAGCAACAGCAGAATAATGGGCATCCCAGACGCTCTGCGGACTGTCTTTCTGTCCGATTTCGGTGATGTCGTCCCAGTTGAACGCCTGACGCTGCAGACGGTCATATTCTGTCCAACCGGTGTTCACGCACTCATCAGCGTTGTCCGACGACATTTCCAGGATATATACAGGATGGTTCTGCGCATAAGCACTTACAAGCAAGTCTTTGATGTCGCTTGCGGTTCTCAGCTCCATTCGGTTGTCTGGCAACTTGTCGAGCCAGTCATCGCATGAGACAAGCCCCAGACCCATGAAGAGTGCTATTATCGATAATCCAAAAATCTTTTTCATATTGCAAATCATATTATGTTCCTAATTGATACCATTCTTAGAATCCAGCCTTGAGTGTGAGTGTGAACTGCTTTGGCACAGGTGCTGCCACACCACCGGAACGGAAGAATTCAGGATCCTGTCCGTTGAGTTTCTTGTCTGCATAGATCAGGAACAGGTTGGTGCCCTGAAGTTTCAGCGAGAGGTTAGTGAGAGGCTTGATCCAGCTCTTCGGGAAGTCGTAGGCGAGAGACATCTCTTTCATGCGGATGAAGTCGCCCTTGGCAATGCGAACATCACTGTAGTTGTAGGCATTGTAGCCATAGCGCAACTGACTGTTGTCTTGATATTCGCGATAGCTGAGGATAACAGGTATGTTAGTGATATTTTCCTCGCCAGGCTGCATCCAGCGGTTCTTGAATTCCTTCGTCATTGACGAGAGGTCAGAGTAAACACCTGCGAACACAGGGTCGAGACGTACCACATTGCCAAACGAATAGGTGATGAACACGTTGAGCGAGAATCCTTTATACTTGAAGATGTTGCCGAAGGAACCCTGCATGGTTGGGTCGGTAGATCCTTCATACTTCAGGTAGTCTGTATTATCGCGCTCCTGGAAGTTGATGTCGTAGTCGGTAATCTCGTCGTTCTCGTTGAGGAATGTGGGATGACCGTCTTCGTTAAGTCCCTGGAAGGGGATTGAGAATAGGGCGCGCACGGGATATCCCTCCTTACGTCCACCCATATTGGTAATCAGGTCTATCACGCGGTCTTGGCTTGCCAAATTGGTGATTTCGGTGGTCTGGTGCGAGAACACAAGACTGGTATTCCAGCTGAAGTCTCTGGTCTTGATGTTAGTGGTGCTGATACTCAGCTCCTGTCCATTAGACTTCATGTCAGCAGCATTTGCCCATCTGATCACCTGTCCGCCGATACCCTGTGTAATCACCGGTCCGATCTCATCAAAGTTCTTTCTTGAATAGATATCGAATGCCACGTTGATACGGTCATCCAGCAATCCGGCCTCGAAACCGAGGTTCAGCTCGTGCTTCTTCTCAAAGGTGAGGTCGTCGTTGGCAAGGTCAGTCTGTTGTATACCTGTCTCTTTGTCTTCAGAGAACACGCGATAGGGATTGAAAGCCCTATACACGTTGGTTGAACTGGTATACCCTGTTGGCGGCGGCGTTGCCGTCAGCGAATAGCTTGCCTTGAGTTTCAGGTGAGAAAGTGTTGGCTCCAGTTTCTGGAAGAAGCTCTCCTGATCAACGTTCCAAGATGCAGCCACGTTCCATGTTGGAGTCCAGCGTGCCTGGCGGCTCTTACCCATAGCATTGCTGCCCTCGTAACGGAATGTTCCGTTGATGACGTAGCGGTTGTTGAACGCATAGGTGGCGTTGGCAAAGAATGCTGCCGAGCGAGAGTTGGTGTTGGTAAGTGTGTAGTAGTCGGTATTTTCCTCTACGCTCTTCTTGAAGAACTGATACATGTAGAATGGAATTTCGCCCTTGTAGAACTGCATTCCCCAACCGTTGAACCAAGAGCGGCTACGATTAATTTCGGTAGTCTCCATACCACCAAACAGATTGGTGAAGTGCAGGTTGTTGAATGTATGTGTATAGTTTGCCGTCAGACGGAAATTGTAGTCAATCATCCTGTTGTCGGTGCGCTTGTACATACCTCCGTTGGGGAGCACTGTAATAGGCAGTGCATACGGGTCATCCGGGTCGGTGTAGAGATAGCGGTTGCCGTTGCGGATGATCGAGTTGCCCATGGCACGGTAAGCCTCTGCCTGATTGGAGTCGTCGAGAATCTTATACTCCTGCGACGTGGTGGTGTATTTCAGAGCTGCCAGCGCGCTGAGTTCCAAGTCAGTGATGGGCTTGTACTTCAGTTCTCCCTGGAACTTGGCATCGAGGAAGTTCACCTCAATATTGTTGGTTTCAAGTTCGTGAAGAATGTTGAAAGGAGCGTAGTTCGACTGATAGTAAGTATGCGGGTCGAGCGCACGTGACGTGTTCAAGGCATAAGAATAGGGGTTGATGTCGAAGTCACGCTTCACGTTGGCAGAAACCACATCAACGTCCTGACTCAGCGTTCCCGGAGCCTCCTGTTTACGGTAACTTGCACTACCAATGATGTTCAGCGAGAGGTTCTTCAGGATATTGTGGTTTACGTTCATGTTGAGCGTATAGCGCTCCACCTTGCTCTTCTTATACCATCCTGGGTCGTTCATGGCTGAAACAGAAGCATAGTAGTTCGACTTGGCAGTACCGCCGCTCATGCTCACCGAGTGGTTCTGCATGATGGCCGACGAGAACAGCTCGCTGAACCAGTTGGTGTTTCTGTATTCCGCATCCTGCAAGTAGCCATACTTGGCCTCTTGGGTATTGGCGAGGGCAAATTGTCCGGTAACGGGGTCGTAGGTATTGATGAGCTCATACATCTTTCCGTAAACACCATAGTCGCTGCCGTTAAGCACGCCACTGAAGTGCAACCAGCCTTTCTCTTCCATTTCCTTGTAGATACCCATCTGATCCTGTGAGTTCAGGATGTTGAACTCGCTGTATGTTGGTATCAGGCGTGAGGTGAACTCACCCATGTAGTTGATGTGAGCCTGTCCTGACTGTCCTTTCTTCGTAGTAACGACAATCACACCGGCCATGGCACGGGCACCATAGATAGAGGTAGCGGAACCGTCCTTCAGAATCTGGAAGCTCTCAATGTCGTCGGAGTTCAAACCGGCAATAGCACTTGAGATCAGCGTTTCAGGGTCTCCTGAAGACAGCGCATCGCTGTCGATGTCGGTAACGTCTTCCATAATCACACCGTCGACCACCCACAGTGGCTTGCTGCTACCATAGATTGAGGTGGCACCACGCACGCGGATCTTAGGAGCTGTACCGAAAGTACCGGACACATTCTGAACCGACACACCGGCAGAACGACCCTCCAAAGAGCGGCTCACGTCGGCGATACCGTTGAGGATGGCATCATCGGCGTTCACTTTGTCAGTGGCACCGGTAAACATTCGCCGGTCCATGCGCGACATACCAGTAACGACAACCTCGCCCAGAGTGGTTGCATCGCCCTTCATTGTAATCTTCATCGTGCTTGCACCCTTTACCTCTTGCTTGTCGTAACCGACGTAAGAGATAACAAGTGTCTTTCCTAAAGCGTTGTCGAGAACAAACTTACCGTCAACGTCGGTAATCACGCCTTTCGATGATCCTTTCAGAACCACCGAGGCACCGATGACGGGTTCTCCGTTCTCATCGACAACAGTTCCCTGCACGCGGTTTCCCTGCGCCAAGGCTGTCACTGTGGCCATGAGCACACAGATGAGAGTTAATAAGAACTTCTTCATAAGCGATTTTTTGTATGTTAATGATGAAATAAATGATATTAACACAAATATCGCTTATGTCTTTTAATGATGAAATAAGAAATGAGTGTCAGTGAGAGCGTGTCGAAGCAGGCTGTACAAAAACAATCGGGAAGCGACACCCGGCGGTGCGCTTCCCGACATATTGAAACTTTATCTAATTCTTATTTGTTGGCAGGATGGTCGTAGGTTGATTTACGGGCATCCCAGAACATCTTCGAATAGTAGTTGTTGGTGCCGTCCTGCAGTTTGGCAACGGCTGCCTGCCAGCTTTCGCTGTTCAGTGTACTCTCGTCGGTCGGATACTTTACACGAGCAATAATGTCACCTTTCACCTCAGAAAGCGGAGTGAACACGTAAGGCACCTGACCACTATCAGTCTTATATACTGCACAAATCTCACCAGGACGAACAATCTGCTCGGGATAACCTGTGCGGCGTATCTCCGTCCAAGCCTCTGTTCCATTAGTGAAGAGGTCGATGTACTTCTGGATTGCGTATGTCTCAGCGTTTACGTTCTGGCATACGGCCTCAATGTAAGCGGCAACCTCATCAGGATCGTAAGAGTATCCCATCACGTCGTACCAGTAATCGATGCTGGCTTCCACGCCTTCGCGATAGTCTTCCTCACTGAAACCGTTGTACTCGCCAATGATAAACTTCAGCTCTGCGTAGGTCATCAGAGGCACTGCATAGGTCTTGCTCAGCACAGGAGGCTGGTAGGCATACCAGCTTGCCACTTTGTCTTGAGTAAACAGACGTGCCTGAATACCGGTTTGGGTGGCAACAGCCATTCCGTTCCACCTACCGTCGTCAACGGTATATATATGGATACGGGGATCGATGACACCTTCCCAGGGGTGACTCTTGGCATTCAGCGTATCGGGCTGACCCTTCATCAGGTCTGCCAAGGTCTTGTTGATGGCAAAGTCGTTACGGCGATCCACGTAGAAAGACTCATAGAAGATGCAGTATTCTGTACCTGTTGCCGAGTATTGGAACTTGGCTGCATCATCGTTGCTTTCCATCACTCCACTTGCCAGTGCCTGCTGGATATAGGTCTTCCAATTGCTGTCCACCTTCGACAGGTGAATGGCGAGGCGGCACTTCAGTGAGTTGCCGAACTTCTTCCACTTCGATGCATCACCGTCGAAGATCACGTCACCGCTGACAAATGCGGGTTCGCTTTCATCGATCATGTTCACGGCCTCGGTCAGCTCATTTATCAGCTGGGCATATAGTTCTTTCTGGTCGTCGTATTTGGCATAGAGCACATCGTCGCTTTCCAGTTTCAATGCTTCCGAGTAGGGAATGCCTCCCCAAGTGTCGGTCATCACGTCGGCGAGCCACACCTTCATGATCATGGCAGCAGCAATCTGATTACAGTTGGCACCATAGACTGCACTCGCATCCTTGGTGTCCTCGTTTGTGTTCATGTCGATTATCCTCTGGAAATTGTTCAGACCCATGTAGAGATACTTGAAGTAACCATTGTTCACCGACTCGCGAATCTGATAACGGTCTTCCTCTGTATAGTTGCGCTGGCTCCACTGCTGAGAATACACCAAGCACTGGCGACCACTGAACCATTCGTCATATATATTATCCATCGTCCACTTCTCTGCGGCGTTCATGATCATGTTTGGCGGAACGCTTGCAGCAGCATTAGGGTTAATGTTCATCTCCTCCTGATCCGTGCAAGATACGGCTGCGAAGCAGAGAGAACCCATCAGTGTATATTTAATTAGTTTCTTCATATTATGTTTCCTCCTTCGTTTTAGAATTTCAAGTTGACAGTTAAACCATAGGTAGAAACCATCGGGGTTGCACCACCCTCAACACCCTGCATGTTGCCTGAACCTGTCACAATCATTTCAGGATCGAAGTGCTTCACGTCGGGTCCCCATACAGCAAGGTTTCGACCATAGGCAGAGAGACGCAGGCTCTTGATGAACCATTGAGGATTAAGATTGAAGGTGTAGCCGATGCTCACCTCACGCAACTTAAGGTAATCACTCTTGAGCAGGCTCTGTGCGGCAGGTCCGGAATAGAAGTTCTCAAAGTAGTCGCGGGCAGGAATGACCGTGGTGTTGGGAACGCCAGCCTCTGTGTAACCCTCTGAGATGATACCTGTTTCGCGCACGTTGTTGGCAGCCGTTTCCTCAAACATACCGCAATACATACCCCACATATAGGTGGTGGAGAAATACTGACCGCCCTTAGAGAAATCAAGCTGGAAGCCCAAGTCGAAGTTCTTGTAGCGGAACGTGTTCGTCCAGCCACCGGTGAAATCCGGGAAGATGTTTCCTATCACCACGTTGCCATCTGTCGGGATGTAGAAGCCGTCCTCGTCAACTAACTTGTTGCCGTTATCGTCATACACATAGTTGGTTCCCATGATGACTCCATACTCCTCGCCAACCATGGCACCTACTTCAACGAGGAAGGGCGAGCTGACGATGCGGTAGTAGTCAACGCCGTCGGCAAGCGACTTCACCTTATTCTTGTTATGAGCCAGCGTCAGGTTGGTGTTCCATTCAAAATCGCGGGTCTTGACAGGCGTAGCGTGAATGCCGAGCTCAACACCCTTGTTCTCAATCTCACCAGAGTTTACGTACTTATAGATATAACCTGTAGTACCAGATACTGAAAGCGGCAGGATTTCATCCTTCGTGTTCGTCTGATAGTAGGTTACATCGAAGCCCAGACGGTTGTTGAAGAAGCTCATTTCCAAACCTGCTTCCCATGAAGTTGTCGACTCAGGCTTCAAGTCCGGGTTCTGCATCGTGTTAGGCAGACGGTAGCCTGGTGTTGTGGTATCGATGTTGGTGTACTTCGAGAAGATGTTATAGAGCTGATAAGGATCAGTGTCGTTACCCACCTTGGCAAAGCCGAGGCGCACCTTACCGAAGCTCAACCAGTTGAGTTTGTTCTTCAGCAGTTCGGAGAAGATGAAGCTACCGGTAACAGAAGGATACACGTATGTGTTATTGTCCTTCGGCAATGTTGACGACTTGTCCCCACGGAGCGTTGCTTCTAAGTAGAGAATGTTCTTCCAGCCCAGCGTCACGTCGCCAAAGAGCGAGTTGATCGACATCTCGCGGCGGTAGTTGTAACCTGCTGCCTGTGTGAGTGAGTTTGCCAAATTGTAGAACTCGGGGATAGCAAGTCCACCCACGGTCTCACCATATACATACTCATAGTGGTTCTTCATGATGTTTGCACCCACATTGGCGGTCAGCGAGTAGTCGCCAAACGTCTGGTTATATATCAGCATGAACTCATGGTTGATTTCGTATTGCTGACGGGAAATCTCCATGTAGCGGGACTCTTCTTGCGAGCCCACGGCATTGCGCTCGTACTGCTTGTCAACGAAGAAGTCGAGGTTCACCTTGTACTGAGCCTTCAGTTGTGGCAGGATTTGATAGCTGAAACCAACATTACCATAGATACGGTTGCGGGAGTCGTTCTGGTAGTTCATGTATCGGCTCCAATACTGGTTGTTATGGTAGGCAGGTGTCGGGTCGTCCACATCGAAACGGTTCCATGTAGCCTGAGTGCCGTCGGGGAATTTGTACAAGTCTTTCAACTCGTTCATGTCCAACTGACGTTGTCCCCACTGAGTGAACTTCACCATGATGTTGTTGTCACCATAGCCAGTATCCTGACGACCCTTGGCACGGCTGTTGAAGTAGTTCACACTGGTGAACACGTTCAGTTTCTTGTTGGGACTCACGATGTTGCCGTTCACGTTGAAGATGTTCTTATACATCGAGCTGTTAGGCAAGTAGCCGTCGAGGCTCGTGTTGGTATAGCTTATACGGAAGGCACTGTTATCATAGACCTGCGAGAAGGCAACGTTGTTGGTCACTGAGATGCCAGTCTCGAAGAAGTCCTCGTAGTCATGCTTAGGAGCACTCCAGGCAGAGGTCGTAGGATTGCCAACCCTTCCGTTAGCCTCCCACTTGGCAAGGTCGTACCATGAGAGCACTTGGCGACCGTCGAGTTTCGGACCCCAGCTTTCATCCATACCGTAGTCAGGCACGAGATAGGTGACACCGTTGATGGTTATCTCACCAAAGTCGTCGTAGCCGTCATTTTCCATGTAGCCATAACCGCCACCATATTCATTCTGTAGCTTGGGAAGTTTCGTGACGCGCTCCATACCGATGGTTGAGCTGAAGTCCACGCCTAAGCCCTGCTGCTTCTTTGCCTTCTTCGTGGTGATCATAATCACGCCATTCGAAGCACGGCTACCATAGAGGGCTGATGCGGCAGCACCTTTCAGCACTGAGATGTTCTCAATATCATCAGGGTTCAAGTCTTGAATCAGGTTACCATAGTCATATCCACCACCACCGCGCTGAGTATCGGTAGAATTGAAATCCTTACCCTCAAGAGGCACACCGTCGACAACAAACAACGGCTGGTTTGAACCGCTAAGAGAATTGTTACCACGGATAAGCACCTTTGATGAACCACCCATAGAGCCGGCGCCTGAAGAAATCTGCAAACCGGCAACCTTACCTTGCAGGGCATTCACTGGGTTGCTCAAACCGCCACGGCTCTTGATCAGTTCATCACCATTTACATCAGAGACAGCATATCCCAAGGCTTTCTTCTCACGTGAAATACCCATGGCTGTCACCACGATTTCGTCAAGGTTCGTGTCGCCGTTGCGCAACACAATGCGCATGTTGGGGCGCGCACTTACCTCCAATGTCTCCATACCCACATAGGTAAAGCGAAGCTGAGACTTGCCTTGGGGAACAGTCAGTGAGAAGCGACCGTTAGAATCCGTAACAGTACCGATGTTCGTACCCACGACAAGGACAGACACGCCCACAACGGGCTCGTTATCCTCTTGAGCAACTACGATACCGTTAACTTTCGTCTGCGAAAATGCCCCCCCCACTACGAGGCAGAGGCATGTCAGAAGCATAGTTAATCTTTTTTTCATAATCTCTCCCGATTAAAATTAAAATGATACAATAATTATATTATATAAGTGTAAAAAACTATTCTCTTAAATTCAATACCCTCTACTATCTTGTTACTCTCCGTTTCAATGAAACTGGCTGCAAATGTAATGTTTTTTACCAAAACACCCAAATTTTTCATTAAATTTGTTTAATATAGAGGTATTTTTCTATCATTTGTCAATAAATACACGACAAGAATCCATGGTTTTTCACACTCTAATTTCAGGTGTCATCAGTGAGAAGGTAACTGTTTTCAAGCCTTTTTTCTGAAAAATGAATAGCGTTATTTGCGATTTTGTGACAATGTGAAATGGTTTTGCTAAAAAAAGAAACTTGTCGATAAAAAGCCCCGATAATTAATGTTTTTTTGAGTTAAAGGAGTTTTTTTGCAAAAAATATTTGGAATTAATAAAAATTATACTTACTTTTGCAAAATGGATTTAAAAAACAACCGAAGCAATGCCGTAAAATCCACATCATTGTGGAATAAAAAGCATGAATACTAATACCAGCGATTGTGCACATTAATATAATAATTAACGTCGCGGAGTGATATCATTTATTTCATCATTAACATACAAAAAATCGCTTATGAAGAAGTTCTTATTAACTCTCATCTGTGTGCTCATGGCCACAGTGACAGCCTTGGCGCAGGGAAACCGCGTGCAGGGAACAGTTGTCGATGAGAACGGGGAGCCGATTATCGGAGCCTCCATCACGCTGAAGGGCTCGTCTAAGGGTGTGATCACCGACATGGACGGACACTTCACCATTGACAACGCATTAGGTAAGACGCTTGTCATCTCCTTCATCGGATACGACAAGCAGGAAGTAAAAGCAACAAGTACTATGAAAATCACCCTGCGTGGCGACGCTACAACCCTTGACGAAGTGGTTGTAACGGGTATGCAGAAAATGGACAAGCGCCTGTTTACTGGTGCCACCAGCAAGGTGGATGCCGAGAAAGCCAAGCTTGACGGTGTTGCCGACATCTCGCGCTCACTCGAAGGTCGTGCTGCCGGTGTGTCGGTACAGAACGTTTCCGGTACTTTCGGTACTGCTCCGAAGATCCGCGTGCGTGGTGCCACTTCTATCTATGGATCATCCCGCCCGTTGTGGGTGGTTGATGGTGTCATCATGGAAGACGTTACCGAAGTGGATGCCGACGACCTGTCAAGCGGTGATGCCGAGACGCTGATCTCAAGCGCCATCGCCGGTTTGAATGCCGACGACATCGAGAGCTTCCAGATTCTGAAAGACGGTTCAGCTACCTCTATCTATGGTGCCCGCGCCATGTCAGGTGTGATTGTCGTTACCACGAAGAAAGGTAAGGCAGGACAGAGCCGCATCAGCTACACGGGAGAGTACACCATGCGCCTGAAGCCCTCTTACAGCCAGTTCAACATCATGAACTCTCAGCAGCAGATGAGCGTATACAAGGAAATGGAAGCTAACGGTTTGATTTCGTTTGGACGTACCTATCGCGCATCCAATAGTGGTGTCTACGGCAAGATGTATCAGTTGATGAACCAGTACAAAGAATCATCCGGTCAGTTCGGTCTTCCCAACACCGTTGAGGCACAGGCAGCCTACCTGCAGGCAGCCGAGATGAGAAACACCGACTGGTTTGACGAGCTTTTCAGCACGGCTGTTTCTATGAACCACTCTATTTCCATGTCATCAGGTACTGACAAGGCTCAGTATTATACATCTTTCAGTTTGATGAACGATCCAGGATGGACAGAGCAGAGCAAGGTGAAGCGCTACACGGCCAACATCAATGCCAACTACAACCTGAGCAAGAAACTCACTTTGAACCTGATTGGCAACGCCAGCTACCGTAAGCAGCGTGCTCCCGGTACATCCGGTCAAACAACAAATGTGGTTACCGGTGAAGTGAGCCGCGACTTCGACATTAACCCGTATTCATTTGCATTGAATACCAGCCGCGCTCTCGATCCCAATGAGACCTATTCTCGCAACTATGCTCCTTTCAACATCCATCATGAACTGGCAAACAACTACATGAACCTTGACGTGGTGGATATGAAGTTCCAAGGCGAATTGAAATACAAGCCCATCTCTAAAGTGGAACTCGCCGTTCTCGGATCATACAAGTTCTCTACCACTACTCAAGCTCACACGGTAACAGAGTATTCTAACCAGGCGATGGCATACCGTGCAATGGACGATGCCACCATGCGCGACAACAACATCTTCCTTTATACTGACCCAGACAACCCCACGGCACTGCCTATCAGTGTACTTCCTGTAGGAGGTTTTTACCGCGAGACAAAATACAAGATGGCAAGCTGGGACTTCCGCGCCACTGCTCAGTATAATGATGTATATGCAAAGGATCACATTGTGAACCTGTTCGGCGGTATGGAAGTAACAAACACCGACCGTAATCGCACTTGGTTCAATGGTGTGGGTATGCAATACGACATGGGTAACACCCCGTTGTTCGACTATAACTACTTCAAACAGTCGAGTGAGGAGAACACTGCTTATTACTCTATGTACAACGGATATAGCCGTGAAGTAGCGTTCTTCGGCAATGCCACCTATTCATGGAAAGGTCGCTATACAATCAACGGAACCATGCGTTATGAGGGCAGCAACCGTCTGGGTAAAGCCCGTTCCGCCCGCTGGTTACCAACATGGAACGTTTCAGGTGCATGGAATGCTCATGAGGAGCCATGGTTCGACAAGCTGAGTCCTGCGCTGAGCCACATGACCCTGAAGGCATCTTACTCTCTGACGGGAGACAAACCTGCCGTGATCAATGCGCAGATGATTATCAATGCATACAACCCATGGCGTCCGTTTGCATCAGAGTTAGAGTCAGCTCTCGAAATTGACGACTTCCCCAATCCGGATCTGACGTACGAAAAGAAGCACGAGTTGAACCTTGGTGCCGACTTTGGATTCCTCAACAATCGCATCAACGTGCAGTTCGACTGGTTCCGCCGCGACAACTTCGACTTGATTGGTCCGAAGCAAACCAACGGTACAAGCGGTACGATTACCATGTATCCCAACGTTGCTTCTATGCGCTCTCATGGTGAGGAGCTTTCTATCTCCACCAAGAACATCGTGACAAAGAACTTCCAGTGGAACACTGACTTCATCTTCTCTCACAACAAGACAAAGGTGACCGACTTGGAAAGCCGCACGCGTATCATCGACTTGATTTCAACCAGAGGATTCACCATGGTTGGCTATCCTTACCGTTCTCTCTTCTCTATGGACTTCCAGGGACTGAATGAAATCGGTCTTCCTACATTCATCAACGAAGACGGTGACAAAACGGTAAGTGACATATACTTCCAGTCATACACTCTTGACTATCTGAAGTATGAAGGTCCGATGGATCCGACAATCACCGGATCATTCGGCAACACATTCTCATGGAAGGGTTGGCGCCTGAACATCTTCGCCACCTATTCATTCGGCAATGTGGTTCGCCTCGATCCTTCATTCCATGCTTCTTATTCCGACCTTGCTGCCATGCCGAAGGAATTCGAGAACCGTTGGGTGATTTCTGGCGATGAGGCTTATACCGACATTCCCGTGATTGCCGACCTGCGCGTCATCCAGCAGAACACAAAGATCAGCTATGCTTACAACGCATACAACCGTTCTACTGCACGCGTGGCAAAGGGTGACTTCATACGCATGAAAGAAATCTCTCTGGGCTATGACTTCCCGAAGAAATGGATATCTCACCTTGGCATCAACAGCCTGAGCGCAAAGTTGCAGGGTACCAACCTGTTCCTGATTTACTCTGACGACAAGCTGAACGGACAGGATCCTGAGTTCTTTAACAGTGGTGGTGTGGCTGTTCCTATGCCTCGCCAGTTTACGTTCACTTTACGAGTTGGTATTTAATAATAAGGAGGACACAATATGAAAAGAAAGAATTATATTTATATTCTGTTCGGACTTCTCGCCTTCACCTTGACAGCATGCGAAGATTACCTTGACAAGCTGCCCGACGACCGCGCCAGTCTGAACACGGAAGAGAAGATTTCCAGCTTCATCACATCAGCCTACGGCACACGTAACCCCGCCTTCATCTGTGAATATAGCGGTGACAATTTCTCATTCAATGGAAAGACGTATACCGCACAGGTGAATCAGGAAGCGTTATGGAAGTGGGAAGACGTACCCACAGAAGGCAACGACGACCCACGTTCACAGTGGAACAACTATTACGGAGCCATTGGTGCTGCCAATGCCGCTCTTGAAGCAATTGCCGATATGGGCAATCCAGCATCGCTCAATGGTCAGCGAGCTGAAGCACTACTCTGCCGCGCATGGAGCATGTTCCGCCTTGCCAACATCTTCTGTATGGCATACAACCCCGAGAAGGATGAGGAATACCTCGGTCTGCCTTATCCTAAAGTTGCTGGAGAAACCGTTGAAGAGCGCGGCACTATGAAGGAACTATATGAGAACATCGATGCCGACATCGAGGAGGCATTGCCGCTCATAGACGAAGACCATATCAAAGTGCCAAAGTATCATTTCAACCGCAAGGCATCCTATGCCTTTGCTGCACGATTCAACCTCTATTACATGAAATGGGAGAAGGCAATCCAGTATGCAACAGAAGCCATCGGTGCCGATCCAAGGGCTGTGCTTCGCGACTGGACAGAATATGTTCCTCTGGGATCTGCTGCCATTGCTGACGCATACGTCAACTCTGCACTTGCCTGCAACCTGATGCTGCATCCAGCTTACTCCCTCATGGGACGTGCCAGCTGGAGTAGCATCTACAGAAGGTATGGACACAGTTCCAAGTCGTATGGCTATGAAACATTTGGTGCCATCGCGCCATGGACACGTCCTGCCGGTGGCTCCACAAGTGCTTCATACAATAGCCTCTATAAGGCTCAGAAACTTTATGGTAGTTCTCCTAACTACCGCTTCCCAAGTGTGACGGAATTCTTTGAGTACACCGACAAGACTGGTGGTACAGGATTTGCTCACATCGTTGATGCCGTGTTCACCACCGACGAGACCTTGCTGGTGCGTATCGAGGCAGAAATTATGATGAAGCAGTACGACAATGCCGTGCGCGATATGAACTACTGGGCAGGATCACACTGCAACCCGTCGTCCAGCTACTTCCCAACATTCACTGTTGAAAGCATCAACGAGTTCATGGAGAGCCGCCCATACGCTCCCACATACGCTGAATCAAACAAAGACAAGAGCCTTCGCAAAGTGCTCCATCCGCAGGGATTCACCGTGGAAAGCGGAACGCAGGAGAACATGATTGAGTTGCTGCTCCACATGCGCCGTCTGGAAACTCTACTTCAGGGACTTCGTTTCCAGGATCTCAAGCGCTATGGCATTGAGTTTGCACATGAGATTCCCGATGAAGACCCTCTCATCTTCGAAGCCGGCGACCTTCGCGGAGCTATTCAGATTCCAAACGATGTCGTTAACGCCGGAATGGAACCCAATCCTCGCAAGACTGCGAGCGCAAGTCAGGAATAAGTAACAACAGAAGTATCCATTTAACATAAGTGCAACATGAAATATATTAAGTATTTATTGATGCTCACCATCGCCGTTCTGATGACCGCCTGCGGCACAGACAACGATGTGGATCCACAGAGCATCTTTGACACGTCAGCACCGGCTCGGAACAGTTTCGACCAGTGGTTGTTAGAAAACTACACAAATCCATACAACATCAGCTTCATTTACAAGTATCAGGACAGCGAAACGAACAACAGTTACAACGTGGTTCCTCCTTCGTTGGAGACAGCTAAGACGCTCGCAATCATCATCAAGCACGTTTGGATTGATGCCTACAACGAGTGCATGCAGGGTGTGTTTGGAGCCGATGGCACAACCTTTATGAAGACCTATGCACCGCGAATCATTTTCCTGCTGGGTTCACATCAGTACAGGACAAGTGGAGAACGTGTGCTCGGTACGGCTGAAGGCGGCTTGAAGGTAACACTTTTCGGAACAAACGAAATCGACACTGAGAACCTCTTCATCGATCAGGAGAGCAGCTACCCAGACACTGATGCACTGCCCATTGACCTGAACTACTGGTTCTTCCACACCATGCATCATGAATTCTGCCACATCATGACGCAAAAGAAGAGCTACGACACCTCATTCCAAGACATCTCAGCCGCTCACCAGCGTCTGGGCGACTGGATCAACATGCCTTACTCCGACGGACCAAAGTATGGATTTGTGTCCAACTACGCATCCAGCGAGTATAATGAGGATTTTGCAGAAATCTTCGCCACCTACGTCACCTTGTCTGAAGAAGCATGGAACGGAATCATTGCCGATGCCAAGAAGTATGCAGAAGATTCATCCATCGAAGCACGCAGCGAGACAGCCGACAGCGACATTCTGAACAAGCTTGAAATCGTGAAGAAGTATTTCAACGACACTTGGGGACTCGACATGGACAAGATGCGCGACATCGTGCTGCGTCGTTCCAACGAGGTTGTTGAGCGTGGTGTTGACCTTGACAGGATGACATTAAAAAATGCAACAAACTAACAGAATAAGGAGGTATTAACATGAAAAAGATATTGAATATTCTGCTATTATCCATAGCCGTTTTCACCTACAGTTCATGCGTCAGCGAGGTGGAAGACGTATTCGACAAATCGGCTTCCGTACGTGTAGCTGAGGCCATCCAGAACGATATGAACGTGCTCACATCAGCCAGCAACGGATGGGTGATGTATATGTACGGCGATATGGATTACGGAGGCTGGAACGTGCTTTGCAAGTTCAACACCGACAACACCGTGGAAGTAGCCACCGACGCCACTGAAGATTACTTCACGCAGACCACCCATTTCAAAATCGAGCAGAGCGCAGGTGTTGTGCTTTCGTTTGACGAATACAACGATGCCATGCACTTCTTCTCTGACCCGGTTAGCCCTGCAGGTCTGGGTACAAAAGGTGAGGGATTCGGCGGCGATCTGGAATTCCGCATCATCTCCGTGTCAAACGACCGCATTGTGATGAAGGGAAAGAAGACTGAGAACGACATTATCATGGTGCCGATAACTCCCGGTGTGGCATGGGAAGACTATGTGAACACGCTACATGATTGGGATGATGCCATGAACGAGTTCAGTCTCTATTCCTACAATGTAGGCGGCAGGGAAGCAGAAATGAAGGTTGGCACACACAACTTCAACTTCACTTATACCGACGACAACGGCGTTGTGCAGAAAGTAAGCGCCCCGTACATCGTCAAGGAAGGTGGAGTCTTGCTCTATGACACTCTGAAGATTTTCGGTGCCAACGTAACTGAATTCGCATTCAACAATGAAACATTCGAGTATACTGCCAACGACGGCGGCGGTGTGATGGTTCCCGTAGTACCGCCGATCAACGAGCAGTTCGTAGGTTCTTACTGGTACACATCGCTTAACAACATCGGTGCATTCGGACAGCCTTACTGGACATGGATCAAGAATAATATCATGCCACGGCTGGAGGAAGACTTGAGATTGTTCATCTTCGGCGCATCGGTAGGATCATGGGCTGAAGCCTGGGGTGGCGACTACTTCGGAGCATCCTTCAACAGCGGTGGCTATGCCGGTGCCATTGGATTCGACTACAAGCTGATTGGCGAAAACCAGATATCACTGACATACAACGGTTCCGGACCGGGCAACGGTGCTTGGTATGTTGCCAATGCTTACTTCCATTATCTGGTTGTACCATTCGGAGCTAACAATTCTGGTGCTGGAGTAACGCGCACATTCACTATCACCACCGACGACATCAAGAAGCCTACTTGGATTCAGCTGAACGACAACGATAATCCGAATAACGTGATTAAGCTGTTCAGGGGATCACAAGGTGCTCCTCTTGATAACTAAAAGCACAGAGTGCTGACTTCAATCAGCATTCATGACAAATACCCAAAAGGGATGAACCTCTCTCATCTGGAGAAGGCTCATCCCTTTTTTAGTGGAATATAAGGATGCCGCAAACCGTTATGTGCTTTAAATGCTAAGCACACGCTGCTTTTCATGAATGAAAGCGGCACTTTTCTCGTGCGGAAGCAGCGCTTTCGATGACCCGAAGCGGCAGAACGGAAAAGTAAATCAAATTGATTTACCGCGCAAATTAAATTGATTTGAAAAGTAAATCAAATTGATTTGCAAAGTAAATTAAATTGATTTACTGAGACGGGACGCTATTTTGAAGCAGGAAAAAAGGCACTTTCCACGCGCTATTTCACCACCTTCCTGCCGCCGATGATGTAGATGCTCGGACGGAAGGGAGGACACATCCGCTTTTCTTTGCAATTGTTTTGCTTTCGGGAAAGAATGCGTATCTTTGACGATAAAATGTCGAAGATACTGTGTCTCGGCAAAAAAAGAAATGAATTTCTTTTGTTTTACTCTTGACTTTTCGTATCTTTGCAGGCGAGATAATAGAAAGACAAAACACCATGGTACAGCAATTAAAGATAACACCTGCACAGTATGAACTGCTGAATATGTTCTCGTGCATCAACAGTGACGTGGACATTGCTGACTTGAAGGCCGTCATCGTTCAATTTTTGAACACCCGGCTGCAAAATGAGATAGACCGGTTATGGGACGAAGGCACCATCACGGAGGAAACCGTTGAAAAGTGGGGGACGGAACACATGCGTACAGCATACAAATAGCCTTGAGATATGAACCGGTATGTAGTACTCGACACCAACTGCCTGTTACAGTCGCTTTCCAGACGCAGCACCTACTATCGTGTATGGGAAGACTTTATACTTGGCAGGTACACGTTATGCGTGTCCAACGAGATTTTGGAGGAGTACGAAGAGATTATAGCCTCCCATATGTCAACCGTTGCCGCCAAGATTGCCTTGGAGACCATTCTGCGTGCTACTAATGTCCTTCGCGTTGATGCACAATTTCGATTCGGTCTGATTACCGTAGACCCGGATGACAACAAGTTTGTCGACTGTGCCATTGTGGCCAATGCCGACTATATCGTGAGTGAGGACAGCC
The DNA here is from genome assembly GCA_017471245.1 of Prevotella sp. Lineage (GTDB taxonomy): Bacteria > Bacteroidota > Bacteroidia > Bacteroidales > Bacteroidaceae > Prevotella. The sequence continues at coordinate 2,633 of JAFUVB010000009.1, read as the reverse complement.
ATTTCAATGCTCTGCGAGCAGTGCCGTTTCCTCACGTTGAGGTAAAACGGCTTCAGGAGTTTTACGACGAACTGATGATGTCAGAAACTATTAATACCTAAAAACCAGAGAGCGTTCATAAGATTCGCCCCAAAAAAGAATACTTCACGGACAGAGTAGAAGAAGTTGCTTATATTAGCCAGTTCGTTAATAGTGCAAACCATCTTTTACAAGCAGTGGATTATTGATGGTATGTAATCTGCATTCGTGTGATAATTGAAAAGCATAGGTTTTGAAATCCGAAATGTCAGGTTTCATGCCTCAAAACCTATGCTTTAGCTTTCCCGAAGCAGCACTTTTCAAATGCTATTTCACCACCTTCCTGCCGCCGATGATGTAGATGCCCGGACGAAGGGAATTGAAATCCGCGCCTAAATAGCGACCGTCAAGGCTGTAGATCTTGCCTGCTGCCGGTTGGCGGTTGCCGATGCGGAGGTCGCGGATGGCGGTTTCTGAGTTTGTCTTGCGCGTGATGCGCACCTCATCGATGAAGAAACGGTTCTTGTTCGACTGGAATTCTATCTTTACATTGCCGCTGCCTGAGATGTCGGTGACGTATTCGTTCCACTCTTCATTCTTCATTTCTTCAAACATGGATGTAGTGAACGTCACATTGCTGCCGCTTGCTGCAAAGAGACGCATGAAGTTTTCCTCGCTGCCCCACGGAGCCGCCTTGAACGAAAGCTGGTATTCGCTGTCGGCATCGAGCTTGACGGTGGGCGTGGTGAGCACGCCGAAGTTCTTGCTACTGCCCACCCTGAGACACTTGTAAGCACCGTAATAATTGTCGCTCGTCCATCCAGAGTTGTCGGTGCTCACTTTTGCACTCGCTATGCTTCCGCTCCACTTGTTGTCGTTGCCGCCTTTACCAGCGCAGTTGTCAAACGATTCGTAGAAGAAAGTGTCGCCCGTGATGACAGTGGTTCCGCTTTCTACCGGTGTGTCGGTGGTGAAGGAGAACGAGATGGTGCTGTCAGTTTCCTTGATATCGCGGATGGCATAGTTAAGGTATTTGGTGCCGTCGGTGTTGGCATTAAACAGTTTTGCGGCTGGTACAGAACGGTTGTTCAGGCTGTCGTTCTTCTGATAGGGGTAGGTGTCGCCCGCCAAATCAGATATACTGGTGCCGTCTTTATTGTCGGCATGAACCACCGTGCAACGCTGATGTTTCGAGTCGTTGTTCACTTCATTCTCTTCCCATACGCTCGCACTGTAGTCTACATGGATCACCAATAGCCCGTGGCCGTAGCCCTCGCGGTCCCACCCCACTAACTGTTTGTTCTCCAAGAGAAAGTATTCGTCGGGATGGTTCTTATTATATATAATATAGGTGTCGCCGCCGTCAGCTATTGCCCCCATGTTGCTGACGGAAGTCTCCTCAGAAAGTTCTGTGGGCTGCTTCCATCCGCACACCATCCGCTCGTAGCTGGTATAAGCGCAGGGGATGAAGGAGTCGCCATTGTAGCAGCCATAATCCATCAGGCTCCACGTGTCCATGCCGAAATTGGGGGTTTCGCTGCCGGAAGTGTCATAGAAATCGGGCAGTCCCATACAGTGGGAGAACTCATGACAAAAGGCTCCAATGCCGTCGATTTCAGTACCGGCGCCCAGTTCGGAACTGCAGGCATAGGTATCTATTTTCACTCCGTCGAGCGATAATGTGCGGCCGACAGCCTCTGACAGGCTCCACATGTGGGGCCAGATGGTGTTCTTGTCACCGCCGTTTGACTCGCCCTGTCCGGCATAGACCACGAACACCTGGTCAACCTCGCCGTCGCCGGCCCAGTCGTAGTCCTTGAAGTTTACGCTGTCTTTCACCAGTTTGCAGGCTTCTTCGGCCATCTCTCCCGGCCGGATGTCATCGCCATCGTCGTTGTCGGGCACGTTCTTTCCATAATAGAGATAGTCGTGGCTCAAGGTTACAGGCCCCACCACGTCGAAGTCTAATTCAAACTGGCCGTTGCTCTGGTCAAAGAAATAGTCTTTCACGCTGCCCACGAAGCCGGCAGAGGTGGTGAAGCCGCGCTTGTTGGCAATCTGCTCATAGAGGGCCTTGTCGTGACCGGCCTTGAACTTCTTGTTGGAAAACTGTGCCAGGATAATCAGTCCCTTCTTCTTGCCAATGTATGCGCTTCGCTGGCGCACGTTCTTGGCGCGGCGTGCCTGCTGCAGACGGCGCACACTCTTGCGCTTTGCCGAGGCTTTGGCAGCCTGCTCGGCAAGTGAAACGGGGACGTAGCGTCCCGTCTGCTCATCCTCGTTGTAGGCCACTCCCTGCGCGTCTTTCCAATAATGAAGGAACTCGTCGCCGCAGAGTTGCACCCTGATTTGTTCGCCGCTGTTCAACAAAACGGTTTTCCATATGCCGCGCTTGGCAGGAACAGCGCTTGCTGCCAATGCGAAAACAGCCATCAAAAAGGCTCCTACAAATCTTTTCATATTTTAGTTATACTTATATTAACGTGAGTTCGACGAAATTAATTATAAAATAATTGCTTGATTATTAGGTAATTAGCGATATTTTTAGTAACTTTGTAGTACCACCCATAAAGTTGAACTAAAAGATATCGCTAATGTTTACCGAGGACAAAGTT
>JAFUVB010000042.1 GCA_017471245.1 Prevotella sp. | reverse complement strand
CCGCTCTGTTGACAACTTTGCAACAAATCTCTTTGCCGGGCTCATTGCGTACAACCTGTTGCCCAAAAAGCCGTCAATGAATATTGAAATCATTGACAAAAGTAGACTAATTGCATAAGCCTTACGTCGAACTCACGTTATATTATTTGCTAATACGTTCATACATGGTCCTGATTTTCTCGCTGACATACTGGCGGAAGGCCTCGCTGCCCAGTATCTCTATATCGTCGTAAAGCCCCAGCACAAAGCGCCCGATGCCGGCATAACTACACACGTTGAGCCGCAACAGCCAGTGGCCCTCGCCGTCGGCCTGCATGCTGCCCGCCGTGAGCGGATATTCCTCCTTCATCATCTGGCAAGCCAGCGTGCCGAGCCGCAGCTCCACGGGCATAAGTTCCTCACCGCTGAACATGAACACGTCGGTGTGCATTCGCCGGTGGGCATCCTCGTTCACCCACTGCTCGGTGAGCACGGTCACATCCTCGATGCGCGCTATCTTGAAGGTCTTGTTCATCTTCGATGCCGGCTCTAAGCACCTCACTTCGTTATTGCCGTTCATCAGAAGGAACGGTTCCACCAGACGGTCGCGCTTGCTCCGCCCGTGCGGTGAGGTGTAGCCGCGCAGCACTGCCATTTGCTTGTACTTGATGGCGTCGTACAACTGGCTGATGACATGGGCCGACTGCTCGTTCACACGGTCGTTGGTAACGATGGAGAAGTCGTAGAACCGGTCCAACTTCATCTTCAGGTTTTCCACCAAGGCGTTCCTGCTGTCGGTCTTTTCAAGCAGGCGGCGCATCACCACGGCCTCCTCCTCGGTGAAGGAAACCCTCTCCACAATGCGCTTGAAGAAAGGGGAGTTGCGGTCTATGCGGTACATGCCCGACTCCTTGCTGACCAAGAAGCCGCAGTCGCGGAAGAACTCCAGATAGTAATAGAAGTTTCTTCGCGATATGCTCAGCCGCTCACATGCCTTCTCCACGGTATATCCGCGGTTTTCGGTCAGCAGGATCAGCATTTCCAGTTCGCGCTCCAGTTTGTCGTGTCTCATCTCAATCCTCGAACTGTAATGTTAATTGACCGTCGCCCAAGAGATTATAGCTCATGCGGTGATAAGGCGTTGTTCCGTGCGCTTTGATAGCAGCGCGATGCTTCTTCGTGGGATATCCCTTGTTGCTCTTCCAGTCGAACTGCGGATACTGCTCTGCCAACTGATCCATATAGTCATCGCGGTAGGTCTTTGCCAGAATGCTGGCAGCTGCTATTGAGAGGTATTTGCCATCGCCTTTCACGATGCATGTATGGGGAAGTGGCTTTGCCTTTTCATCGCCACAGGTTGTATCTGTGTATGGGCGGAAACGGTTGCCATCAACGATGATTGCCTCCGGGCGCACCTTCAGCTGGTCAAGTGCACGGTGCATGGCAAGGAAACTGGCATTCAGGATGTTGATCTTATCTATTTCCTGCGGTGTGACGACTCCCACTGCCCACGCCACGGCATCGCGCTCAATCACTTCCCGCAGCTGATGCCGCTTCTTGTCGGTGAGCTGTTTTGAGTCGTTCAGCTCGGCATTCTCATAGTCGGGCGGCAGGATTACCGCCGCTGCATAGACACTGCCAGCCAGGCATCCACGCCCGGCCTCATCGCATCCAGCCTCTATTTTATCGTCATAATAATGACTTGCAAGCATCTTTTTAATTCTTTTTATGTAAGAACGTCATCAAAGTGAACTTATTGTGCACAACAGATCCCTAATTTTGCATCCAGAAACATTAATTATTCAGAACGACATGGAAAAGCAAATACTCTTGAATGCCCACGGTTTCCTGTATAACCTGGCAGCAAACACCTTCTGTATGATAGCCTCAGCTGTGAACAAGTCAGTGGATGGCTTGGGGACCTACTACTCACAAGTGCTGGAGCGGAACATCAACCGACAGCAGACATGGGCGCTTATTGAAGCGCAGGCAGCACTCTTTCTCGGCATCTTGCCGGCAGGCTATTCGCTCCTTCTGCGCGCTGCAGCACTCGTATGGTTCTTCGTGGCTGTGAAGAGATGCAAGAGAATGCTCTGAACTCTCTCAGAACATTTTCGCCACTCGCGCCACTCCTGCCACAAGAGTGTCAACCTCTTCTTTCGTATTATAGAGGGCAAACGAGGCACGCACCGTTCCCTGAACACCCATGCGATCCATCAACGGCTGAGCGCAGTGATGACCTGTGCGCACGGCAATGCCCAATCGGTCGAGCAACGTTCCCATATCCAAATGATGAATGTCGCCGACATTGAAAGACACCACTGCGTCTTTGGGGGATGAAAGGTGAGAGGTGAGTGGTGAGAGATGAGGGGTGAGGGGTGAGCGATCAGAGGGGAGTGGTCCGTAAATATTCATCCCATCAATTGTCATCAGCTGCTCCATGCAATAGCGGGTAAGCTCCTGCTCATGGGCAGCGATGTTTTCCATACCTAATGCGGTGATATAATCAATCGCCTTTGCGAGTCCGTTTGTCGCCACAAAGTCGGGTGTGCCTGCCTCGAATTTGTATGGAAGACGCTCAAAGGTGGTGCGCTCGAAGGTCACGCGGTCGATCATCTCTCCCCCACCCTGATAAGGCGGCATTCTGTCGAGCCACTCCTCCTTGCCATAGAGAACACCAATGCCCGTCGGACCATACATTTTATGTCCGCTGAAGGCATAGAAATCACAGTCCATCGCCTGCACATCCACCTTGAAATGGGGAGCGCTCTGTGCTCCGTCAACCAATACAGGCACGCCATGTTCATGGGCAATCCTGATAATTGCCTCTACGGGGTTCACCGTTCCGAGCACATTGCTGACATGGACAACGCTGACTATTTTCGTGCGGTTGGTGAACAGCCGCTTATAGTCTTCCATGCACAACATGCCGTCGTCGCTCAAGGGAATCACCTTCAGCCGGATTCCCTTCTTGTCGGCCTGCAACTGCCATGGAACGATGTTGGAATGATGTTCCATGCCCGAGACAATCACTTCGTCGCCTTCATGCATGAAAGCATCGGCAAACGAGGAAGCCACCAGATTGAGACTCTCAGTGGTGCCACGGGTGAATATCACTTCCTCCGTCTTAGAGGCATGGATGAAACAGCGCACTTTCTCGCGTGCCTCCTCATGCAGGTCGGTAGCCTGCTGAGAAAGATAATGCACACCGCGGTGCACGTTGGCATTCACATTATAGTATTCGTCCACCAGTGCATCCACCACCATACGGGGCTTCTGCGTGGTGGCGGCATTGTCGAGATAGACAAGCGGCTTGCCATATACCTCACGCGACAATATCGGGAAGTCTTCCCTTATCTTGCTGACATCATACATATCTTTCGGTTTTTTATCTACAAAGCCGACAACCCTCACACTTATTGAGCTCGCCACGGAACCGCTTCTCCACCAAATAGTGAAGGCGGTCGCGAAGGGGCTCAAGCTGCATCTTGTCGATCACCTCATTGATGAATGCGTTCTGCAACAGAAGCCTCGCCTCTTGAAGCGAGATTCCGCGCTGACGCATATAGAATAGAGCTGCGTCGTTCAGCTGCCCCACGGTAGAACCATGAGAGCACTTCACGTCGTCGGCATAGATTTCGAGCATTGGCTGGGTGAACATCCTGGCATCTTTCGTTGCGGTAAGGTTCTGGTTCACCATCTGCGAGGAGGTCTTCTGCGCGCCGTGCTCTACGAGCACCCGCCCGGCAAAGGCGCCCAGGGCTTTGTCATCAAGCACGTATTTATATAGTTCCTGCGAAGTGCAGTGAGGCACGTGATGAACAATAAGCGTATTGTTGTCCACATGCTGCTCCTTGTCGGCAATCACACAACCATAGCACTGGCACTCAGCACCCTCACCTGAGAAAGTGAGGTCAAGCTTGTTGCGCGTAATGCCGTTGTGAAGAGTTATCACGTTGTGATTCACACGGCTGTTTGCCTGCTGGTCGATATATACATTGCTCACGCGCACATTCTTATAGTGGGTTTCCTCTAAGCAATAGAGATCAAGCGATGCGTTCTCACCCACATACGCCTCAATCACCTGCGTGGCAAGGAAGTTGCGGTCGTCTGCCGTGTGGTCGCAGAAAAGCATTTTCAGTTCGGCACCTTCCTCAAGAATGATCAGCACGCGGCGGTTCACCATCAGGTCGGTTACCACATGTTGGGCATTTGCTGGCGGGGCCTTTAGGATGTTAATCACTTGAACGGCGCGGTCTACCTTTACATTGCGAGGTACATAGACAAGCAATCCGTCCTGTGCAAGCATTGTATTCAAAGCCGTCACTGCATCCTCGTCGGTCTTTGCCAGCTTGGCGTAATATTCTGAGAGGTGAGTGATGAGTGGTGAGTGATGAGAGAACAGCTCTTTCATTGAACCCACAATGACTCCTTCCGGAAGTTTTGTTATTGCCTTGGGTATTCTCTCACCTCTCACATCAGACTTCTCACTTTTCACTTCTGACTTCAGACTTCTCACCTCCGACTTCTCACCTTTATAGAACGCATCATTGATGACGAAATAGAGTAGCGTGGAAAGGTTTGGCACGTCACAATGGAAAGCCTCATTAGGGTCAACAGGAATATCCAGCCGACTCAGATTCACACCATAGTTGGGTTCAAAAAGTTTCTGCAAGTCGGTATACTTATAACGCTCCACTTTCTTAGAGGGGAAACCCTTCCTGCGGAAATCCTCAAAAGCCTGGTCGCGCACAGCATTCATCGGCTGAGGGGCATGACTGCATATCATGTCCCTTGCCTGCTCGTATAATTCTATATATTGTTGTTCGCTTGAACCAATCATAATTATCTGTTCTTATTGTCTTAATTATGATTACTCCTCTCCGATTTCCTCCTTAATCCAGTCGTAGCCATGCTCCTGAATCTGCTTGGCAAACTCGGGACCGCCCGTCTTCACGATGCGACCACGGTACAATACATGCACATACTGCGGACGTATCATCTCTAACAGCCGGTCGTAGTGAGTAATCACGATGCAACTGGTGTCAGGATGCTGCAGCTTGTTCACACCCTCTGCCACTATGCGCATGGCATCTACATCCAAGCCACTGTCGGTCTCATCAAGGATTGAAAGCGTGGGTTCAAGCATCGCCATCTGGAAAATCTCATTGCGTTTCTTCTCACCGCCACTGAAGCCTTCGTTCACACTGCGGTTACTCAGTTTGGAATCCAGCTCAACCACCTTGCGCTTCTCACGCATCAATTTCAGAAACTCGGCAGCATTCATCGGTTCCTGTCCGTGATACTTCCGTTTCTCGTTAATGGCAGCACGCATGAAGTTCGTCATCGACACTCCAGGAATCTCCACCGGATACTGGAACGACAGGAACAATCCTTCATGTGCACGGTCTTCAGGTTTCATCTCCAGCAGGTTCCTGCCATTGAACCAAGCTTCACCCTCGGTCACCTCATAGAGCGGGTTCCCCACCAGCACAGCACTCAGCGTTGACTTGCCCGAACCATTTGGTCCCATAATGGCATGCGTCTCCCCGTCGTTCACCGTCAGGTCAATCCCTCTCAGTATCTCCTTGTCGCCAATTCTTGCGTGTAGATTTCTTACTTCTAACATCTTTTTAACATTTTGCGTGCAAAGATACGAAAAAAAGTTGTAACTGATAACGGATTTTGGAAGATTAACGCATAATGACCGTAAAATACTGCCTGAGGGGTGACACACCAAGGTATTTCCGCACATAGCGGCTGAAATACGAGGGCGATAAGAATCCTTAGAGGTCGGAGAGTTCGGTAAATGTCTTGTTGCGGTCGCGCAGTTGGCGGCTGATGGCTCAAAGTCTGGTATTCTTGCGTCCCTTCGGTAGCAAGCAGCGGAAGATATGAATTTGAACGCAATTCATGGCAGAAACCCATGAACTGCCATTATTTAAAAAGAATGTGAATTATTTCCAGAATTTAGGAGAATCGAGAGCAGAACAAAAGAAATATCTTTCTTTTTTACTCTTTTTCATGGCTCTTCCATTTTTTTGTCATATCTTTGTAAGCACAAAACAAAACACTTGAAAATGATAGCAAATAATTTAAGAAGGTTCTTATTTATAACCAGTATCATGCTGCTCTCTATGGCAGTTTACGGTCAGCGCAGCTTCGTGATGAACAACTCTGCCGACGGGGAATCCACGCTAATGGTGTTTCTGCCTGAGGAAGAAAAGGCAACCGGGCGTGCCATCGTTTGCTGCCCAGGTGGAGGGTACAGGAATCTATGTACAGAGAAAGAAGGAACCGACTGGGCTCCTTTCTTCAACGAACAAGGCATTGCATTGATAGTGGTGAACTACCGTATGCCCCACGGCGACCGCTCCATACCCATCGGTGATGCAGAGAATGCCATCCGCACCGTGCGCGACAGTGCTTCCACTTGGCACATCAACCCCTACGATGTGGGCATTATGGGATTCTCTGCGGGAGGACATCTGGCATCCACACTGGCGACGCAATCGAATTTCGACGTGCGCCCCGACTTCCAGATTTTGTGCTACCCCGTCATTACCATGACAGGACGGCTTGCTCACAAGGGGTCAGTAGAGAATCTATTAGGAAAGGACAAGGACGACGAACAAGTGCAGAAACGTAATTCCAACGAAGAACGCGTGCTCAGGCATATCACCCCACCAGCCTTGATTCTTGTCAGCGATGACGACCTTACCGTTCCAGCTCACGGAAACGGCGTTGCCTACTATCAAGCCATGCATAAGAACCACAACCATGCCACCCTGCACGTTTACCCTTCCGGCGGTCATGGATGGGGATTCAAGAGCAGCTTCGTCTATCACGATGAGATGGCACACGACATCATCCGCTGGCTCGAACAGCTGAAGACCCCACGGCAAGACGCCATAAGAGTGGCCTGCGTGGGCAACAGCATTACCGATGGCTCTGGCATTGACCTCACCTATAAATATGGTTATCCTGCCGTGCTGCAGCAGCTGTTAGGCGAAGGCTACCACGTGCGTAACTACGGCAAAAGCGCACGTACACTGATGAACAATGCCGACATCCCCTATATGAAAGAGTTCTGCTGGAAAGACTGTAAGGATTTCAATCCGAACATAGTTGTCATTAAATTGGGTACCAACGACAGCAAGACCCACAATTGGGTTCACAAAGCCGACTTCAAGAAAGATATGCAGCAGATGATTGACGAGCTGAATGCCTTGCCAGCCAAGCCAGAGATATTCCTTGCATTCCCCGCCAAGGCGTTTATCGACTCCTGGACTATCACCGACAGTGTGATTGCCAATGAAATCATCCCAATGATTAAAGAGGTTGCCAAGAAAAACAAGTTGAAAACCATTGATCTGTATTCAGCCACAGCTGCCGACCGCAACCTGATTCAAGAAGACGGCATCCATCCCAATGCCGCTGGTGCACGTCGCATGGCAGAAGTGGTGAGCGAAGCCATCAAGCATTAGCCATTAGAATCAAACAATGTCATAATAGACTATCGCAAGGGATAGATATACACGTTTCCGTTCAATCCTGACGGGAGGGGACTCCAATGGGCATACGAAGACTTGTTGTATTTGATGTCCACAAAATTGATTTCATTGAACTTGCGCCAATTCACACCTTCCTTGTCGAGTTGTGAAATGCGGTTTGCAGGCAGATTGGTCACCTCGATGCGAATGGTGTTATTGCCGCTTTTCAAAACGCTTGAATCAAACGTGAGGACATAGGGAACTGCCCATGCACAACCAATGTCATGACCATTGATGCTGACACGAGCGCTCTCACGGACATCACCAAGGTCAACCTGCCAGTATTCTTTATTTCTAAGTGCCTTCTTGTTCATCTTGAACACACATTCGTAAACACCTGTTCCCATCAATGAACGAGTGCGGCTGTCAAGTCCCTCCCATGTCGTAAGTGTATCTATAGGGTAACTCACGACTACTGCTGGAGTGCTTTCAATGAATGACAACGACCATCCTCGCTGTAGGGCATGCTTTTCAGCAATGCCATTATCCGTAGACAGGCAAGGACATTTACCCAGTGAGCTGCATGCTGGCTCTTCCTTGTCGAATGTTTCCAGAATCATCGACTCTCCAGAGCGCAGCGCTATTTTTATTTTGTTCCCATTCTTTTCCACAGCATAGCGCATGCCCGTCATGGGGTCGAACCACATGGCATCCTTGAAATCCACTGCCAGTGCTATTTCATGCCAGACATCCACAGGTGTGAGGTTGGCAATGAAATAGTGATAACCTTTGTCATTCTTCCGGCGAATCATGTTTAGTCCCAAATCCGTCTTCATCTTTTCTGGGCGGGCAACAGCAGACATTTCCGCAGGCCTTATCCCCTGGATAACACATGCGCCCTGCTCTTTCAGCTCACTGATATGCGCCCTAACATGATCCGGCATGATACAGTTGTCAGGAATCAATAATGCCTTATAAGGGACTCCCGCAGCCGTGCGCAACATTTTTCCATCGAATGTCGTGGTGAGCAGGTATTTGTCAGAGATATAATCGCAGTCGAATCCCAAAGAATCTATATCCAAAATGGTATGGATAAATTCAGGAGCGCGCTTGTCCATGCTATGAATGGCGAACTGCATAAGCAATTCTTCGCCCTTTTTCGACCACATGTCGTGAACGGGAAGATAAACCAGAAAATCGTTGTCGGGCAGTCCCCATTGCAGAAAACTCTGACTCCGCTCAATGTACTTGAGGAAAGAGGGGGCATCGCGCCAAATGCTGTTTGTGGGCGACATGTCGATGCTGGCATAGAACTTCCATCCTGGCCACGGGTCATCCTTGGGTGAATAGCAAGTGCCGTGGAAGAACATACGATTCACGCCAGCACAGAACATCAGATCCATGTCGGGTTTCATTTGAGAAAGGGAAGTTCGGAAATGCTCCGTAAGCCATGTCATCGACTCACTGCTGGTAAACTGTTTACCCGTGATATGTGCAGCACTCGACGCATACTTCAACATGGAAAGGTCACTATCGTTTTTGCGTGTCATCCCAGGATCTCTGCGGAGTCCCTTGATGCCGAAATCAGAAAGTCCGAACCCTTCTATCTCAGGAATGTCCACTGCAGCATACACATCAATCAAATTAGCAGGCGACCCGTGTGCCTGATTGCGCACTGTCACCCCATGTCGGTGGCTCCACTCCACCCACTGATTCGTGAAGTTCTCCAGCAAAAGGTCGGAAAGTGTCTCTCTAAAATCATGTAACACCTTCGGATCGCCATCTACAAACTGCTGCAGGCGATATTCCAGTTTGTAACCGCGTCGCTTTTCAAATTCGCGCAGCAAGGTGGGTGTCCAATCGGCATGATGCACCTCATAGCTGTCGTTAAAGAAACTATGTGGATAGGGTGTTCCTGTTTGGTGGAAGGCATTATCGAAACGTTGCAGATAGTGAGCCACGGCATCCTTGTCGAAATGATCAAGCACCCATCCTTCACCACCCGGGGCGGCACGTTTCACTTTCTGGAGGGTACGACTTGCATAGAGAGCGATGATTCGCCAAGAGCCTTCATCTACATTACGCAAACGAAGATGACCGTCAGCTACCGCCTGGGTGACATCAGACACTTTCGTGATTTTCCTGTCAGTATATTTCGGTACATCCACTGAGAACGCCATCGCCACCTGCAAACTGCTATAAGGCTGCTCCTTTGGTGGAACGGCTAACAGCAAATCACGCATCTGCTCATGCGTAACAACCGTATCTACAATCACCACCTTGCACGCAGCTTCCTCAATCGGCACATCAGGACCGCCGAAAGGCCATCCTGTACCACAATTCATATCAATCTGTATTCCGTCGCGCCTTCCTTCATCCTCACAAAACTTCAATATCTCCATCCAACGTTCCGACAGAAAGGGTATGTTGTGCAGGTCATTACCTTGAACGCCATAAAGCGGCGTGATCTCCAAAGTGCCGATGCCGTGGGAAGCATACTGCTGCATGCACCATTTCAAGTTATCCTCGTCCACAGCGGAACCCAGCCACCACCATCGACTGCCAGCCTTTGCCTCTGGCTTTGCTGTAGGCCATTGCTGTGCCATAATGTCTGATGTCGACAACAGACAGACAAAGAATAAGACGATTTTGAAGAAAGCTGTTTTCATCAACTATCAGTGTTTGCGTTCTTTTCCATTAATCACCACATCCTTCACTACTACATTTTCGATGAGTTCAGGGCGGAATGCATCTTTTTTATCGTTGACACGAATACCATCAAACACAAAATCCTTCAGTTTATATTTGTCAGATGATCCCACATCGAAGAAATTATTGCTCGTCATATCTATGTTCCTGATCACGATGTTGTTGCACTGCGACAGCGGCATGTCATCCCGCTGCTCAGGCTTAAAGAACTGTGTCCACGGGCGAACTACGAGGAAACTGCCGCACGAGCCTGTCAGGTTCTCAACGGTGACAAATTCATAGTGCTGAGGAGTATCTGGACGCATCTTCAGCCAAAGCACACGTGCAGCCTGATCCACCTGACAGTTACGAAGAATCACATTCCAGTCGTGCAACGACTCACTGCCTAATGTGAGGCACCCATGCACGAAGCCATAGCGGCAGTTTTGAATAATCACGCAACTGTTAGGTCCATTATCTGGATTCTTGTCTGCCCAAGTTCCCTTTCCTCCTTTCAGCACTACAGCATCGTCGTTCACGCTGATATAGCAGCCGTTGATCAAGACATCATTGCACACATCAATATCTATCGCATCGCTGCTCGGAGCTTTGGCATCAGCAGGTTCATGAGGTGCATAAATGGTGCAGCCTAAGTATTTCACCCTCTCACAACGGTAGAGATGATTCGTCCAAAACGCACTGTTAACCAGATGGACATCCTGAACGGTGACATTTCTGCAATTGGAAATGTAGACCAACCTCGGCCGTAGCGCTTCCAAGTTGGTGCATTGCGGATTAAATTTGCGCCTGATCCAGAACTCCTCCCAAAAACGGAGACCATTTCCGTTGATGGTTCCCTTGCCGGAAATGGAAAAACCATCGATTCCATCGGCATTGATAAGTGCCGCAAAGTAATTCAAGGTCTGCCCCTCCATGCGCGTTTTCAGCAAAGGGTAGTGCTTGATGGCATCCACGCCCTTGAGCGTTCCGCCCTCTGTGAGGTGAAGATGTGTGCCTTGACGGAAGAACAATGCGCCTGTGAGGAATGTGCCTTTGGGTACAATTATCACGCCTCCGCCCTGCTGTGCCGCCTTGTCAATGACCTGTTGAATGGCAACTGTCTGCAAGAGCGTGGAGTCATTTTTTACCCCGTGTTCCGTGATGACATACTTTCTGCCCAGCATATTCACATCCACCTTCGCCGTGTCAGAGAACCAAGCAGCAATGGGAGTGCCATCGGGCCACACATCCACTGCTTTCTTTTTCTTGGCGTCGGCAGAGACTGTTGCAATGGACAACAACAAAATCAGGCCAAGATAGGCTATTGACTTGAAAAAAAACTTCATAATTCCAAATTCATTCCATGTGAAAAACTTCTTCTAAAGGGATGGTAACGGGCGAATGATCAGGGTTTACCTCCATGATATCGGCCATCATATCCCACCAACGCTGAGTGACAGGATCCACATCGTCAGTATCTTGACTGTTTCCATCGCCGCTACACTCCTGATAGGCAAAGAGAATATTTGTTTCTTTGTCCCAAAATATACTGTAATTACCCACTCCTTGCTCCTTGATCATCTGTTTCAGCTCAGGCCAGATGGCGGCATGGCGGCGCGCATACTCTTTCTCGAATCCTGGTTTCAGGTACATTTTGAATGCAAATCTTTTCATTTACAACAGCTTCAGAATAGACAAACCTTAATCATTAATTACCGAATGTACATGGCAACGTGAGCAACTGATACAACAAAGTGCGTGCCATGCGCTCTTGCCCCGCATCATTGGGATGCAGCTGATCGTTTTCCGGATTGGCAAAATATTGCAGATTTTCCTGCATCAAGGGAAACAAACCGCACGAAGCATTCCAGTCAATCACCGGAACAGCCCATATATTGCCCGCCTCCTTCACGGCATTCACGTATGCATCCATCCATTCACCGCATTTGTTCTGGTAGGACTCATCGGGTTGCCAGTTGGTTTCGCTGCGATAGAAGATGGCACGGTGTATGGGAGTAAGCAGCACCACCTGCTTGGTTGGGAACATACGTTTCACCGTATCCAGAGCAATGTTGATTCTTCCGCGATAGGTTTCGCTGTTCATGGATGGCTTTCGCTGACGGCGAACCTCCATTCGCTTGGCCTGATGGATACCCGCCATCACCTCGGCAGTGGTTTCATCCCACCACTCCCCTATCGGCACTCCTGAATTAAACTCGTTGGTGCCTATGAAAATCAAAATGGCATCAAAGTCATCGCCATGTTCTTTCTTCAACTGTTCTGCCTGCCGGGGAATGTCGTTCCATTGTCTGCCGCTCACCCCGTATACGTATGGAGTGATATCGAGCCACTCCTGCAAGAAGTTCCAGTATTTTTTCTGGGAACCCGTATTGCGGGGATCGGTGATGGAATCACCTAAATAAGCCACACGCTTGCCTTGCCATGGGTGAGCCCACAACGTTTGAACACTCTTTTTCTCATCCTTTTTGTGCGGAAACGCCTGCACGCAACACAGCAGGAATCCTGCTGTCAGTAATACTGTAAGATACCTTTTCATGTTTTTTTATTTTTTGACTGTTTCCAGTAGTGTTTGTACTCTTTTAAAACCGTTTCCCGTAGTGGTGAGCACCACCTTGCCGGGATTCTTTCCTGCCCTGAGAATAACCAGAGCACTGCCTTGATACAATCGGCGATGATTCGTAACATTCAGCTCATCACTATAATGATTGCCACTACTCACTGCCACAACAGACGCATCTCCCTCTATTTGGAAAGTCAGTTCGGCGTGAGCCTGATAATCACGACGCCCTTTCTTGTCAACGGCATAGATGCGAATGTGCTGCAAATCGTAGCCATCAGCATGCCATTGCGGGTTGTCGGGAACAGCAATCAGGCGCACCGCCCTTCCCGTTGTCTCAATGCGGTGGGTTGTTACAGGCTTCGGCTGCCCAGAATTATAGCCTCGCGCCTCGATAAATCCCGACTTATATTCCACCTCCTTCCAATGAATCTGGTTGCGTTGCTTGGCATCCTGCTTGTTGTTTTTCTTCCTTCCCAAAGACTTCCCGTTGACAATCAGTTCCACTTCATCGGCATTGGTATAAGTAACAATATCCAGCTGCTCGCCTTCGTTGCGGTTCCAATGGTCGCTCATTGTGTCATTGCCTGTCTGCACACCGTTCCACATCATGTTCTGCTTGTTGTCGATGACGGCGATGTGAACCAGCGGCTCGTCCTCCTTGAAATAGCTTTTCAGGAAATATGCCTTGGGCTTGGGTTCAAGAGAAATGTCGAAGATGCCCTGCGCCCAGCCTTTCGCCGGCCATCCTTGACTCTCGCCCAAATAATCAACGGCACCCCAATAGGCAAGTCCGATTACCTTTTCACGATCCATCTCGAAATAATTGGCTCCCATTCCACTGACATTCGCTTCGCTTTGATAGAAGGTCATCCATGGAAAACGCCTACCGTCGCCCGGAAAATACATATAGCGGTAGTTATACGACTGCACATCGGTGATCATGGCAAGGTCGCAGGGCAGTGAATCTGTATCCCAGTTGCGGTAACGGGGATGCATGGCAACGGTCACCAAACGGGTGGTGTCGTATCTCTGCAACAGGGTTTTCTGCAACTTATAGGCAGTAACGCCCCAATCGCTGAAGGGAGTGTTAGGCTCCTGTTGCAACTCATTGCCTAAGCTCCACATCACTACTGAGGGGGAATTGCGGTCGCGCTTCACCCACTCAGGCACATCATACTGCCAGAGATGCTCCCATCCGGCACGCCCGCCCGTATGCTGCTTCGTCCATTTGTCGTAGAGTTCATCCACCACAAGTATGCCGTTTCTGTCGCATAGTTCTATGAAACTGCGGCTGTAGGGATTGTGCGAAGTGCGGATATGGTTCATGCCATACTGCTTCATCAGCTGAATGCGCTTCTCCATGGCACGAGGATAAGCGGCAGCACCCAAGGCACCTAACGTGTGATGGTTGGCATAGCCCTTGAGGAGCACCTTCCTGCCATTCAGTTTCAGTCCGAAAGCAGGATTGATCTCTATGGTGCGGATGCCAAAATGCTCTGTCACCTCGTCTGCCACCGTGCCGTCTTCCCGCAAAAGCGATGCCACAACTGTATATAAATAAGGTGTTTCGAGAGTCCACAACTGCGGATTGCGGATTTCGAATTCCGGAATCTTCACTTCCTGCGTATGCGTTTGCCGATGCCTTTTTATCGCCACCTTGTTCTCGTAAACCTGCCTTCCCTCGGGATCAAGCACGCACACCTGCATCTGTGTTTCTTCACTTCTGTTCTTGTTGGTGAACTCTGCCGATATGTTCACATAACGGTTATCATGAGTAGTGATGTAAAGAGGATGCCGGCAAAAGTAGAGATCCTTGGCTGTAATCACCAGATGCACGTTGCGGAAGATACCTCCTCCCGTATACCAACGGGAGTTGTTCGGCTCACGGGTGTCGGCCATTACCGCCAGCACATTGTCTTGATTCCATTTCAAAAGATTGGTGATGTCGATTTCAAAACCCACATAACCGTAATCCGTGCCGCCTATATGCTGTCCGTTAAGATAGACATCACCCGTATACATGATTCCCTCAAAGTCTACCAGCACACGCTTGCCGCGCATCAGCTCAGTTGGCGTGAAATGATAACGATACCAACCCTTGCCCATTTCCTTGAACCCTCTTGCCGACAAGCGGCTCCGGGTGTTGGCTGCTGCGTTACTGTTGTCGGTGCGCTCATCTGCTGAAGGCTGCACCCATGGTTGCTCAATCTGGAAGTCATGGGGAAGATTCAGCACACGCCAGCTGCTGTCATCCAACGACACTGAAGCACCGTCGGCCATATCGCCTGCATGGAATCGCCAACCGAAGTTTATATCTTCCACCATGCGATTCTGGGCATTGACCACTATAGCCAATGCAGCAATGAGACATGTGAGCAGAATCTTCTTTGTCATCTGTTGTTTAATGGTAATTCTTCGTTACTTGATGAGCCGCAGTATCTGGCGGTCGGTTGCTTGCGGAAGAATGCGCCTGAAATGGGCTGACAGACGGGCGAAAGACTCCTCTGGAGAGCACTGGCACCGACACGCATCGCTTCCATAGAGCTGTTCGGGCGTTGCGAGCAGCGACCACCCCCACCCGTATTCGTTGCCGCGCTTATCGGTGGGATAGACAAAGTCTTCTGTCACAATCCGGCAATCCATCTGCAAACGGGTGATAAAGCCATCAAAACGGCTGCGCATTTTCGGACCGGTGAAGCCGCAGGCAGCCCGCAGCTCACGGGTAATCATACTTCCCTGCTCCTGCAAGGTGAAGAGAATGGTATCTTCTATCGACCCCTCAGGAGGAAGAACGCTTCTGCTGCGGCGGTAATTGCAGAAGTCAGCCCACCATTCACGGCTGATGAACCCCGCCTTGCCAGCAAAAAACTTGCCGTAAACGCAACCGCCATCGGTGATGATCTGCCCTTTCCACTTCCATAAAGGCCAGTCCCAGCCGCCATCGGGGAATACCACATACTTGCAATCATCGGCCACTACGGCTTCTGCCGAGTAGCCATAGATGCCACTTTCTAACAGTGGAAGGAACCCCACCTGATGTATATAGTCAGTCAACTGTGCTGCAGAATAGATTTCTTCTGTCTTCATGATTCCATTTACGATTGATTCGACCTAAGCCTGACGACACGGCAAAGTTAACAAATAATGCTGAATTTCTCTCACGGATGAACGAAAATATGTTGGTCGCTCCGCAATTTTGACGTAAAAACCTTTCTTTTTACATAAAAAACACTATCTTTGCAAACAAAAAAAGCAGATAGAAGATGAAAAGAACATGGATGCTGATATCGCTCTTCATCATGGCAATGGGAGCCATGGCGCAAGGGGCGAATGCCGATGACGTGGTCAGGACGGCACAATTGGTGAACAACTATTTCATGAACAAATATCAAGACCCCACCATTCCCACCAATGTGAACAAGGTTCGCAGCAGCAACTTGTGGACACGCGCTGTCTACTACGAGGGGCTGATGGCTCTCTACAGCATTGACGCAAAGCAGGAATACATCGACTACACCGACCGATGGGCGGAATTCCACCAATGGACGGCACGCAACGGCAACGAAGCCACCAATGCCGACGACCAGTGTTGCCAGCAAGTATATCTGGAACGCTATATGCAGACCGGCGAGGATAAGATGATTGACCAGGTGAGAAAGAACCTTGAACACCAGATGAGCACCCATCGTACAGACTACTGGACATGGATTGACGCCATACAGATGTGCATGCCAGTGTATACTCACATGTTTAAGATCACCGGAGAACAGCAGTTTCTCGACTATGCCATGCAGGGCTATCTCTGGAGTCGCAACACCTGCGGCGGCGGATTGTTCAATACGGAGGAAGGATTGTGGTGGCGCGACAAGGATTTTGTGCCGCCCTACAAGGAGGCCGACGGCAGTAATTGCTATTGGAGCCGTGGCAGTGGATGGGTGTATGCGGCACTGGTGCGCGCCCTCTCCGACCTTGGCATGGACAATGGAAGACTGAAATGCCGCTCGCGCGCTGCCAAGAAGCATTACAAACTGCTCTGCCAAGACTTCGTGATGATGAGCGAAGCCCTGCTGAAATGCCAGCGCGAGGACGGCTTTTGGAACCCAAGTCTGGTATGCGAATCCAACTACGGGGGCAAGGAACTCACCGGCACGTCGCTCTTCCTCTATGGTCTGAGCTGGGGTGTGCGCAACAAAATCCTTGACGAAAAGCGGTTCCGCGCAGCCTGCGACAAGGCTTGGCAGGGACTTGCCAACGATTGTGTTCACCGCGACGGTTTCTTAGGATGGGTACAAGGCACCGGCAAGGAGCCTTCATCAAGCCAGCCCGTCACCTATACCCGTGTTCCCGACTTCGAAGACTATGGCACCGGCTGCTTCCTGCTCGGTGCTTCCGAATACTGCAAGCTGCTGAACAGGAATCACAGGTAAGTAGCATCCTAACCGAAAATACTGACAAACAAAACACACAACATGATGAAACGACAGAAAACACTGATGCTCTGCCTGATGCTGGCAGGCTGCATGACCGTGAGTGCACAACAGAACATCACGGAAGACAGCATCGATATAGGAGAGACCATGCTGGGACACACGCTGAAGGCGCGCCGCATTGCATTCGAGAAACCCATCTACCGCATGTCGACCACCGATGGTATCGACCTGATGGCTATCAATCTGCTGACCAAGGAAAGCAACGGTTTCTCCTTGGGAAGAACCACTGTGGCAGGCTACAGCATGAAAGATGAGTGCCTGCGCTGGCAACACGAGATGAAAGGTGGAGTGAAAACCATGCCCACCAACCACGGCATTCTCGCCTCTTCAAACAACAGTGTGACACTCCTTGCCAACGAAGACGGTTCGGAGAAATGGAAAAAAGACCTGATACCCGTGATGGTTGCCGACTCGCTCGACGTTGTGCTGGGATATAAAAACGCCAGCCCCTCAAGCAGCAAGCTCATAGCTTTGCGCATCAGCACTGGCGAGAAACTGTGGGAAGGAAAGGTGAAACGCGAAGTGAGCTGGGGATGGGACGACATTCACCAGCTGGGAAACAACAGCATCCTGGTGGTTGCCGACGACATCAACATCATCAATCTGATTACTGGCGACATCCGCTCCATTGATGCCAAGACGGGATTCAACGACCTGAAAGCAGCCCTCCTGATGGGACTTGCCGGGGCGGCAGGTGCCATTATCGGCGGTGGCGCAGGATATTACTACACACCCATGGCATACGGTCCCAACGTGGTGAACGGCCTTTCGTCAAATATCCTGCAGACAGACAGCTGCTACTACGTGGCTGACCGTAACTCACTGCGCTGCTTCAACAACGACATGACCGAAAAATGGCGCTTCGACTACCCCACGGGAAAGGCCTCCACATCCGTTCTCCTCAGCGATTACAACACCGTATACATGATCAACTTCGGCTACGGACGGCGCAACGGCAACATCAAAGTGAAGCACAGCCGACCCTTCATCGCATCGCTCAACGCCCTGACAGGTGAGCCTTTCTTTTTCAATCCGCTGAAAATGAAGAAAGACATCATAGAGGATGCGCTGGTAACGCCGCAGGAAGCGTACTTCCTTTTCGATGACGGCATGGCCTACCAGCGCGACATTAACGACAGCATAGTGAACGTGAACCCGTGGGACAGCAAGCAATACGGCAAACTGGCAGGTATCGTGCACGACACCATCTATGCCTATCGCGAAGGCGAACAGATGTTCACACCCATCGCATACGACGGAGAACAGTGTCCGGTGATAACGGAAAAGGGAACCGTCTACATGGTGAACAGAGACCTGCAGCAGCAGGAATCCTTCGACATCGGGCAGATTTACGTGCCGATGATCGAAGCCGACAACTACATGCTTGCTGCACGATTGCATGTCTCAATGGACTATTGGCTGGTTCACAAGCTGGGTATGCCCATCGCGCATATCACGATTCCCATTCGCGATGCAATCAGAATAGGCAACAAAATCTACATGCTCACAGCCAAAGACCTCGTCTGCATGGAAGTGGACAATCTGATAAGAGAGTGAAATAAAGGCTGGTATTCAGTCATATAATCCATCCTGATAACAATTGAAAATCTGAATATGTCGGGGTTTATGTTCTTCTATACCTGCTTACTGCTCACCGTCCTCTTTGCGGTGATGCTCTTCTATATTTGCTTCCTGAGGAAAAACAGGAGCTTATTGAAGATGAAGCTAATAAGAACTAAACGGGAAGCTATAGCACAGAGCAGGATTGAAAGCACACAAACACTGCATTCTATTGATGAATCTGACGCATACAAAACATTTTACGAATATGCAGAAGGCAAAAGAAAGGGAACGCCGACCATCAGCGAATGGGTGCTGCTGAAAAAAGAAATCATTCAACATAATGAGACATTTGGCAAAAAACTTGAAGAGCTCTCTCTGAGTGAGATAGAATATCAAGTTAGCATGCTGATAAAATGCCAGTTCAAGCCAAAGGCTATATCCAAACTGACTTGCATGAGCAAGGAATCAGTTACTTCAATCAGGCGGCGATTGGCCAAAAAGCATCTCAATTTGGAAAAAGCGACACCACAACATTGGGATTTATTCGTCAAATCGCTATGATGCACACAAATGCACACTCATCATCCTCTGCTATTTCATTTCCTTTTAATACCTTTGCCGAAGTCAAAAATGCACTGTCATGAAAAAGGAATTGATAATTAAAAAGAAAAACGAAATAGATGCAATGCTGGGAGGCAGCAGGCGAGTGAAAAAAGTGTTAGGATGGCTGTTCGCAATAGGCTGTGCCATGACAATACTCACGGCCTTAGTCTTCCACGATGACCCAGGCATTGTGCGCACATTTCTGTATATCGACCTCCCCATTATAGTGCTTTGGACGCTCGACTATTTGTTCGACTGGATTGACGAAGACAGAAGAAAACAGAAACGTCAAGATGGTAGCTAAAAGGCTATTGTTTATACTGCGTCCATAAGAGAAATCGCAGCCATCCCGCACCTGTGCACAAATAACTGACAGTTAAGTGCTTGTGAGAAAAACATCCCGCACCCGATGCCACACCCGATCCCGCACCTGAAGCAATTCTTTCTGCGCGATGTTTTTTACCTGCAGACGGTCTTTTCGTTGTTCATCCTGCATGGAGCATGAAGCGGGATGCTGGCGCAAATTGTGACTGTTCATGGGTTAATGGTTTGAAAAAAGCGCTGCTGGCGCTGCTGCAAGTGACGCTTTAGGTGCGGGATCGGGTGTGGCATCGGGTGCGGGATGTTTTTCTCGCAAACTCTTAACTGTCAGCCATTTATGTACAGGTGCGGGTAAATCGTTTTTTTCTTGTAGGTGGTGGCAGAAAATGAAGAAAAAGAATCTTTGCCCTCACGCTCCGAAACCTATGCTTTCCTTGCCCGAAACCTATGCTTTCAAGGTTCAAAAACTATGCTTTCACAGTCCAAAAACTATGCTTTCACAGTCCAAAAACTATGCTATCAAGGTTTAAAAGCTATGCTCTCGCAGCCCAAAACCTATGCTTTTGATTGACAGAAACTATGTGATTGCGCTCGGAACGCTGAATCCGGACATGTTTCAAAGTTAACTGATCTGGGACATAACGCGATTTTTTTTGCTTATTTTGTTTATTTGAAATAAAAAAGTAGTACCTTTGCAGCTGTATGGTACTGAATTATATCTGGATTGCATTCTTTCTGATTGCATTTGTTATCGCATTGGTACGCCTCATTTTCTTGGGCGACACGGAAGTGTTTCCGGCAATGATGGACTCCACCTTCTCGTCGTCAAAGACCGCATTCGAGATTTCACTGGGGTTGACAGGTGTGCTGTCGCTCTGGTTGGGCATCATGAAGATTGGAGAAAAGGGCGGAGTGGTGAACCTCTTTGCAAGAATACTGAGTCCCGTGTTCACCAAACTGTTCCCGGACATACCGAAAGGGCATCCCGTCACGGGAAGCATCTTTATGAACATTGCTGCCAACATGCTCGGATTAGACAATGCCGCCACACCGTTAGGACTGAAAGCCATGGAGCAGTTGCAGGAACTCAACCCCAAAAAGGACACGGCATCCAACCCGATGATCATGTTCCTCGTGCTGAACACATCCGGACTCACACTCATCCCCATCAGCATCATGGTATACCGCGCACAGATGGGAGCCGCCCAGCCCACCGATATCTTCATCCCAATCCTGCTCGCCACCTTCTTCTCCACGCTGGCAGGCATCATCGTCACCAGCCTCTACCAGCGCATCAACCTGCTGAACCGCACCATGCTGATCACCCTCTTGGGCGTGAGTCTCGCCGTGGCAGGCATCATCTGGGGATTCAGCCAGATGGACAAAGAGCGCATGAACGTGATGAGCACCAGCATTGCCAACATTCTGCTGATGACCATCATCGTGGGGTTCATCTTAGCCGGCATGCGCAAAAAAGTGAACGTCTACGATGCATTCATTGAGGGAGCGAAAGACGGATTCTCAACAGCAGTGCGCATCATCCCCTATCTGGTAGCCATCCTTGTGGGCATCGGCGTGTTCCGCGCATCGGGAGCGATGGACATGCTCATAGACGGTATTTCATGGACGGTAAGTGCCTGCGGCGGCAATACCGACTTCGTGGGAGCACTGCCCACAGCACTGATGAAACCGCTCAGCGGAAGCGGCGCCCGCGGCATGATGGTGGATGCCATGACCACCTACGGAGCCGACTCGTTCATCGGGCGGTTGAGCTGCATCTTCCAAGGCAGCACCGATACCACGTTCTATATTCTTGCCGTCTACTTCGGCAGTGTGAGCATCCGCTACACGCGCCATGCCGTGGCGTGCGGGCTGCTTGCCGATCTTGCCGGAGTCATCGCCGCCATCGCCATCGGATATTTTTTCTTTGGATGACGGAAGAATAATGAGCTTTCGAAATGACGATATAACGAAATAACGATATTTCAAAAAACGATATATCGAAAAAATAAAACAACGAAAAAAGAAACACGCTCTATGGCAAACATGAAAACCCTCGCCAAGGACACGGCCATCTACGGACTGTCGAGCATCGTCGCCAGGTTTATCAACTACCTGTTGGTGCCTATCCAGACTGCGCGCTTCGCTGCTTCGGGCGGTGAATACGGCGTCATCACCAATGTCTATGCCTACGTTTCCATACTGATCATCCTGCTCACCTTCGGCATGGAGACCACGTTCTTCCGCTTTATGAACCGCGAAGGCGAGCAACCTGAGCGCATCTATTCCACCACTTTGCGCATGTTAGCATTCACCTCGCTGGCATCCATCGTTGTGGTGCTGATCCTGCTCCAGCCCATTGCCGCCGCCATTGGCTATGCCGACCACCCGGAATACGTGGCTGTGATGTACACCACCGTGGCAATCGATGCTTTCATGGCGATTCCCTTTGCCTATCTTCGCTACCAGCATAAGCCCGTGAAGTTTGCTACACTGAAGATTGTCAACATTCTTTTGAACATCACGCTCAACCTGCTTTATCTGATTGTCCTGCCCTCTCTCAAGCTGAATCTTTTCGGCATCTACGACGAACAGTTCACTCTGGATGTGGCTTTTGTGTTCTATATAAACCTCGTATGCACACTCATCACACTGCTGATGCTATGGAAGGAACTGCGCGGGATACGCTTCGGGTTCGATGGTGCGGCGTGCCGACGGATGCTTGCTTACACGTGGCCGCTGCTCGTCATGGGTGTTGCCGGTCAGTTGAACCAAGCCGCCTCACAGATTCTGTTTCCCTACCTCTACGATGGTTCCGTTGAAGAGGCTCGCGCGCAGTTGGGCATCTACGGTGCCTGCATCAAAATAGCGATGATCATGGTTATGATCACCCAGGCGTTCCGTTTCGCCTACGAGCCGTTTGTCTTCGGCAAATCCAAGGATAAGGATAACCGTGAGACTTACGCATTAGCCATGAAATACTACATCATCTTCACACTGCTGGCTTTCCTCTGCGTCATGGGCTATATCGATGTGCTCAAGTTCATCATTGGTGAAAGCTATTGGGAGGGACTGCGCGTGGTACCCATCGTTATGGCAGCTGAAATCATGTTCGGTGTGTTCTTCAACCTCTCTTTCTGGTACAAGCTGACCGACCGCACCATCTGGGGAGCCTACTTCTCTGGCATAGGCGCCGTTGTGCTCATTACGGTTGACGTGCTGCTCATCCCACGTTTCAGCTATATGGCTTGTGTCTGGGCAGGCTTTGCTGCCTATGCAACGTCGATGCTGCTGTCTTATTTCATCGGTCAGCACTACTATAAGATCAACTATCCGATGAAAGACATCTCGCTCTATGTGGTGCTTGCCTATGTGCTTTACGGTTTCATGCGCCTCTCAGCCGACTGGTCTTTAGCTGCATCACTTGCATTCAACACGCTGCTCATCATCGTGTTCGTGGCTGTTATTCTCAGGCGCGACCTGCCGCTCAGCGGTTTGCCCGTCGTCGGGAAGTATTTCAGGAAACACTGATTGCCGGTAACCCTCTCTATACCCCATAACGCATAATCCCCAAAAGCCATTTCCGCCATTTCCCATTCCTGCATGCATGCTTTCTTTTGAACGGCAATAACAGTTCGCGAAAGTTTTTATGCCAAAAACTGCCAGTTTCTATCGCAAAAACACGCAGTTTTCAATTCAAAAAGTCGCTGTTTTTAATGCAAACACTCCGAGTAACTCGCGATTATACTCTCTAAAAGGCGAAAATGCGACGATTTCATCAGCCCTCAATCCTGCGATCAAGGAGGCGGTTACAACTGAAGAATCCGCAGTCTTTACTTTCTTCACATTCTTACAAGTTTTTCAAACTTTTTCCTCTCCGAGCATCTTTATTCCGTTTTTTTTCGTATCTTTGCACTTGATACCAGCCAATTGCCGTCGCTCCGCTTTGCCGTTTATATGAGTGAAGCGAGTCTTAAGAACGGCGCATGCCACCGGCATGAATCCCTGAGCGTAGGGAGGCGGTATGAAAATCGCGATTAAGTGAGCACCATACAAGCTTGCTTGTAGATGGTCGAGCGAGAGCGATTTTTCTAATTTTGAGGGTAAAACAATACAGCATTGATGTTGTTGGTAATATCTGGGAACGTGAGAAATTCAAAGATATAATAAACCCAAAGACAAGATTGATGCCTATGCGATAGCGTAGGCACAACTTATCAGGGTTTATAGGCAATTCTCACGGCCTCCAGATATGGGTAAGTAGCGTTCTACGCTTTTTCCGTGTCTGGAGGTCGTGGTTTTAGGCCTATAAAAAGCCGATGACGAGTGCGCTGCCTAAAACTATCGTATGACCTATGAGTAGTAAGTTCTTTAATAACTCCCCAGAGAACACGTTGTTCGATAAGTTCAAGGGGATTGCTGAAGGAATGCCAAACTTCCATTCTTTCCTCGCTGTTGTTGGCTATTTCCGTTCGTCGGGCTATTTCAAGTTGCGCAAGGAGTTGGCCAATGTTCAAGACATCAAGATTCTTGTTGGAATCAACATCGACAGCATTTTCAGAAAACATAATCAGGCCCTGTTGATGCTTGACGGCGATGACGAGGCAAGGGATATTTACACCAAGGATTTTATTCAGGACGTGAAGGATGCTCAGTATTCGCCCGATGTAGAAGAGGGCATCCTGCAACTCTGCGATGATATCGTCTCTGGCAAGCTCCAGATGCGCATCCATAAGTCAAAGAACCTTCATGCCAAGTTCTATCTCTGTCTGCCACAGAATTTCAGCCCAAACACAGACGGATGGGTGCTGATGGGGTCATCGAATATTTCTGATTCAGGCTTGGGCATCACTCAGCCGCCTCGTTATGAACTGAATGTTGCCATGAAGGACTACGATGATGTGGCCTATTGCAAGAACGAGTTTGAAACCCTTTGGAACGAGGGCATACCCATCACCGCAGAAGACATTGAGCGCATCCGCAAAAAGACGCATTTGGAGCAATTGCCTACACCCTACGAGATTTTCATCAAGGTGCTGATAGATGCCTTTGGCAATCAGGTGGAAGATGACTTCACCATCGAACTGCCCAAAGGCTACATGCAACTGAAGTATCAGAATGATGCCGTTATTCAGGGGTTCCAGATGCTGAAAGAGTATAACGGTTTCTTCCTTGCCGACGTGGTGGGTACTGGCAAAACCATTGTTGCCGCGATGATAGCCAAGCGATTTGTCGAGGAGAACGGCAAGAACACCAAGATTCTTGTCATCTATCCGCCTGCCGTGAAAGAGAACTGGCGCGACACGTTCAAGGACTTTAGTCTTACTAAATACACCCAATTTGTAACTAACGGTAGTCTGAACAAAATCATCGAGGGCAGTGACAACTATGATGGCGCTGAGGAGTTCGACCTGGTGATTGTTGATGAAGCCCATAATTTCCGTTCTGACACATCAGGCCGTTACGATGACCTTCAGCGCATTTGCAAGGCTCCTCGTGTCAACGATGGCTTGATAGAAGGCATACAAAAGAAAGTGATTCTGCTTTCTGCTACCCCGCTGAACAACCGTCCTGAAGACTTCCGCAACTTGATACTGCTGTTCCAGAA
Source organism: Prevotella sp. (assembly GCA_017471245.1). GTDB lineage: Bacteria > Bacteroidota > Bacteroidia > Bacteroidales > Bacteroidaceae > Prevotella. The sequence continues at coordinate 1,465 of JAFUVB010000042.1, read as the reverse complement.
CGCCCGTAAGCCGACGCTCGACGGAATAACCAATATCACCACGCTGTTCCAACCTTGGATTAAGCAATACAGCGAACTGATGCGCAAGCGTGGAAAGACCGACAATCAGGTTATCACGGAAGCGGCAGACAAGATTTATGAGGAAATGCGAACAAGAGTATTGGATAAGATTCTTGTTCGTCGCACCCGCAAAAATCTTTGGAATAATGAGGAATATAAGGCAGATCTCATCCGACAGGGAATCCACTTCCCCAACGTGGAACAGCCCAACGAATGTATCTACCAGTTGGATAAAGAATTGAGTGAGTTGTTCTATGATACGATTACCATCCTGACAGACACGCCAAACGAAGACAATCCCAATGGCGTGGGCTTGCATTTTGCCCGCTATCGCGCCATAGAATACATTATTGGCGACAAAGCATCGAAATATCGCAACGCCACACAGTTTGCACAGGTTTTCTCTGGCATCTTCCGTGTCCACATGGTGAAGCGTCTGGAGAGCAGTTTCTATGCTTTCAAAAAGTCGCTGCACGCATTCCTGCGTATCACCAACGACATGATTAAGATGTGGGACAACGACAACATTCTCATTGCCCCAGAGATTGACGTGAAAGGCATGATGGCCAACGATGTGGAGTTTGATGCCATTGTGGAGAAAGCCCTTGAACGCGGCTATGACAAGGAAGATATTCTGTTTACGCAAGCTGACTTCAACCCTGAGTATATCAAGAAACTGCGTGAAGATGCAGAGAAGTTGGAGCGGTTGGCAGCCTTGTGGGACAAGGTTGAGAAAGACCCTAAGTATGACTTGTTCCGCTTCTACCTTGAAAATGAACTGATGAACCCCAAGGGACATCGCAACGGCAAGGAAGTAGAACTGAACAAGGAGGGCAAACTCGTCATCTTCTCTGAAAGCGTCGACACCATCAACTATCTGGGCGAGAAACTGAAAAACGAACTTCATCGTAATGATGTGCTCGTTGTCAGTGCCTCAAACCGACGGAGTGTGCTGGACGACATTCGCGCTAACTTCGATGCAAACTTCAATGGCGAGAAGCGAAACAAGCACAACATCATTATTTCATCAGACGTGTTGGCTGAGGGCGTCAACCTACATCGTTCCAATGTCATCGTCAATTATGATTCGCCGTGGAACGCCACCCGACTGATGCAACGCATAGGTCGTGTAAATCGTATTGGCTCCACCTCTGACCACATCTACAACTATATGTTCTATCCCTCAAAGGATGGCGACAAGCAGATACAACTCTACACCAATGCGCTCATCAAGTTGCAAGGATTCCACTCTGCCCTTGGCGAAGATGCCCAGGTTTATTCGCGAGAGGAAATGCTGCGTGAGTTTCAGCTGTTCGATGATAAGGTGAAGGACAACGTTGACAAGCAACTGGAACTTCTGCGTGAGATTCGCGAACTTTATGCCAAAGACCGCGAACTCTACAAT
>JAFUVB010000075.1 GCA_017471245.1 Prevotella sp. | reverse complement strand
CGCCAGGTGGGATAGTCGTCAACGCCCCATCGCAATACGATGCTGTCGCCGTAGGCACGGGTCATCAGACGGATGGCCGTGGTATTGAACCCCACGAAAGCACTGTCTTGCGAGACGGCAAGGTTGCGGCTGGGGAAGGTGTCAATCACTTCTTCCTCCTCTGTCTCTACCTGAGCACTGACCGGCACGGCGGCTATGGCCAATGCTGCCAGCATGAATAGTATCCTATATATCTTCATGGTCTTTACTGTTTCTTTATTTGTTCAAATCTATCGCCATGCGTTTGTCACTTTCAGGGAACTTGTCCACTCCAGGATATCTGTACACTTCGTATGCACCTTTCTGGAAACTGAACGTGTTAGCGCGGTGACGCTCTATGATGACTCCTTTCACGTATTTCGTGTTACCGGCATCAAACCTCTCATAGTCGGAATAATTGGCACCCTTCGTTCCTTCTATGCGATACCAAATCTTGTCGGCCTCGTCACGGTTTCGGCGCGGATGGCTCCCACCCATTCCCACGAGCACTTCTTCCAACTTGGTGCGCTTGCTGTCGCTATTACTCCCTTTGAAGCGCGATGCATACATCAACGGTATCTGCTGATAGGGCATCTGGAACATGTAAGAGTCGTCGAACATCGAAGACTTGCCGCGCAGATAAGAAGCCCAGAGTTCGTCCCATACAGGATTATGATAGTTGTAGACTGCGGTGTATACGCCTTGGAACGGATTGTAGAAATCGTCAAACGCACAGACCAAAAATGCAATCTTATTATAAATGTCATCTGCTGTTCCAGAAGCCTTGTACTTATTTATCCATTCGAGGCACTTGCTCTTGTCCTTTTTGCTAATGGAGAACTGCCAATTATGTGTTTGGCTGTTGTACGTCCTCGTTTCGTAGATATCGTCGAGAAACTCCTTGAAATCGGTGAAACCATCCATGACATCTTCGCTGCTATATGCTCCCCAGCAGAAGTCGTTGATGAAACGCTGTACTTCGGCACTGTAATAGGAAGGATGCGCAGTTCTTTCATATATATTAAACTTATCCAACGTGTCGCGTATTTCAGTATACATCCTTGACTTTTCAGATGACTGGAAAAGATGGCTCTGCCACTCACCCTGACTCGTAATGAAATAAGAATAAGAGTTGATGTAGCACCCACGGTAGATGTCGTTAAACCATCCGCGCTCGTCCTCAAAGAAATCGTAGAAATAACGTGCTGCCCTATGAACGGCATCTACGAAACTGGCCAACTGGGTATAGGGCTCGAAGATGTCACGCGTCAAAACCGTATTCTTGGCATAATACGGGGCGAAACTCGTATAGGCTACGGGCTTAATCCAGGAGAAGCCTTCATCTGTAATCCAAGGATAATTCTGGAAATTACTCTTGCTCGGGATGGGGCCATAAGGGATGCCTCCAATGCGTGCGGCAGCCGATCCAATGTTCCAGGTTTGATTCATCTGGTCTTCTGTGTTTGTATAATTCCTGTAGGTACGGGCTGCCTGCGCCAAATTGTAAGAATGCTTCGGGTCTTCCGACAATGTAGGCGTAACCGTATGATACTTTGAGGTGAATATCAGTCCCTGCGTGGAGAGATTGGGATAATCATCATATTTGTATCGTTTGGCTTCCCAACCGGAAACATTGGCATAACCTCCCAGATAGTTGTAATAATAGTAAGGATCAATCAGACGTAATGACTTCTTTCCGCTCTCACCCTCTACACTCACAAGAGCCTCGTTCTGATCGAATGCCAGATCATAGTCGTTGGGGGAGTCACTCATGCTATATTTATGCGCAACACCCATTTCCTGGTCACCCATGAAGGGATAACTGTAAGAAAGCATTGGCTCTTGGACAACTTGCTCTGTTACAGGATTGAGGATATTTGACGGCTTCACCCTGACACCAAACAGCAACACATGCTTGTTCTCTTGATCAGTGGGCTCCGGCCATGACCATACTGGCTGCGACGATGACGAAGAAGAAGAACTGCTGCCACCTCCGCCGCTGCCACTTTGATGGCTCGCGAAATAAGGATCATCCTTAACATTATGTTCGGCTTTGACTTCCTCTACAATGTCAGGTCTTACGCGATCTACGTTCTTGCTCTCTATATAATCAATGATTTCATCAACGGTCATTTTGCCTAATCTCCCTTTCGACGGTCTGCCATTGGGGAAGAACTGTGCAATGATTTCATCTTTCGTCTTAGGAATAGTCGTCATTGACGGCTTGTTGGTGAAGACCATGTCTCTGTTGTTACGATCTGCCATCTCTTTTATGTCTGTCACCTCTTTATTCGTGAAAGGGTTATTGAACGAGATATTGTCGGCTGACGGTCGGGCCATGTTGGAAGAAGATACTCTTTTTGCTTCAGATTCATTCACCACCTTGTTGGCAACGACCAGAGAAGAATTCTTTTTATCCACGTTTTGTATCTGCCCGACGGAAGAAGCACTCTTTTGAGGAGTAAGGATATTTCCCACGGACACGGCAAAATTCTTTGCGGCCTGCTCTTTATTGACGACAGGCTGTGCGGAAGGCTGCTGCATTTTTACGTTGCTGCCCACGTTGCCAACCTTTCCTACATCGTTGATGTTGCCAACCATTCTGGTATTCGTATTTCCTCGCAACGGAGTCTGTATCACCAGCGGAACGTATTTGGTGGTTACTCTCCGATAGCGCACAGGCGTGGCGGTTCCAGAACTGCTTGACGAACTGGAAGAAGCCTTCGTTGCTGTCGATGAACTGGTTGAAGCCCGCTTTGCCGTGGATGAACCTGAAGTGCGGCTCTTTTCCATAGGAGTAAGGATGGCCTCGTTAACGAAGGAAGATGTGGTGCCAGCCTGTTTCACAGCATCGAACAATCTCTCCTTCTTCTGTATTTGTTGCAGAACGGCTGCCTGATGCACACTGCCTTCTTCATAAACCACTCCTCCATGAACAAAGTAATGGGTTCCCGAACCGCTGCCTTCAACATGCTTGAATCCACCCGACTGGCTTCCGCCTGACGATTGAGATGCGTTGGCAGCCTCTTCAGCAGCCTTGGCCGCTTCCTCTGCGGCTTTCGCATCAGCCTCGGCTTGCTTCTCGGCGGCGGTCTTTGGCCTTACATATTCAAGTTTGATGACATACGTATGTGTCGGATCGAGATTGCTCTCCTCGATGAGTTTCTTGTCGGGCAACCAGTTCAAGTTATCATATGCATAACTAGACTTGTAATTTGACACATCCTCGCTGACATACTTTTGGGCTGTTTCATCATAGAGAGCCCATTTCAGTCGGTTGTTTTCAAACTTCGAACTGACATCTCTCAAGAAAGCGATATTCGGCCGGCTGATATCCACCTTGTATGCACTATACACACTGGGGGTGGCATTCAATGTGTCGAGAACCATGTGACCGTCGGGCGACGGGAATGCCAAAGCCACATCATCCTGGATGCCTATCGACGGCGAGGAATTGAATGCGTTGAAATTGCCCGTACGGAAATAATACACCTTCATGGTGCTCCACGGGTAGTTGCCGTAAGTGCCGTTGAGGGTATCCATGCTATACGGGTCTCTTTCCAATCCATCCTTGATTTCCTTGGCATTTCCATAGAGCCACAACTTATAATAGCGGTTTGGCCTCAGCACACTGTTGCTCAACAAGATGCGGTGACGGTTTCCGTCGGACACCACGGCGATGTAATCTCTTCCGTAGTTGATACTGTCATTTTGATATTTGCCACCCTCCTTGTTTGGACTTTCAAACTCTGTCAATCCTATGCCCGGAACTTCTTTCCAAGTATATACAGGCTCTTTGCCTATACTCTTTCCAGATTCGCGCTTGGAGTATCTCGTTGCGAAATTAAAGGTATAAGAGCGATTGGAATACTCTTTGTAGTCGTCGTTGTCGCCGCCACGGTCAAATGCCAATTGCTGTGCGAAATTCTCATCATAGAGGTTCAGGCGGGTTGCCATTTCGGTGCTGGTCTCCACAACAATCTGCGTGGAAGGAGTAATTGGTTCGGCATCCTCCCAGCCTTCCTGCCTGCTCTCACCGCCAACCGAGCAGTTGGTGAACAGGTCGAAGTTGTCCAGCGGACTGCCAAGGTATGGCAGACAGACAGAACCACACTCAAACTTGAACGCACGGTTGATCTTGATAAGTCCACCTAAGAGTTTCAACTTCACGCGAGCCTGTCCCACCATCCAGAACGGATTAGGCAATCCGGCCTTGAGCATGGCACCAATCTGGGCATGCAAGATGTCGAAGTCGTTGTTATAGAATCCCAAGCGGATGCGGATGCCCATCTTGGCTTCGAGCATGGCGTATGCCTGACCTGTAGCATACCAGCCCTTGATACCCATCTGTTTCCCGTTGCAGAAACTATTGATCTTGACAAGCGACACATCAATACCTGCCACAGCACCTAAGTATGCATAGAGCAGTCCCAAGTCAACGTCGATGTAGCCGTATGCCTTGTAGCCGAACATTACACCGCCGCTAATACTTGCTTTCTTCAGGAATTTCTCCATGGCTGCCTCGCGGGAGCGGTTCACAGTTGCCGCATCTGCCTGCTCCACGCCAGCACCGGCAGAGCCTCCATTCAGGAAGTTACGGATATCAGCAGGAATAGGGGGCAAGACTCCGTTGTTGGGAAGTTCGTTGCCCACACAGAGATAGGCATTGGCACCAATCTTCACAGTGACCACCTTGGCTTTCAGGTCGATGATCTTGATACCGCAGCGTTTCTCTTCCTCGCTCGCCTCTGTGCCGTCGCCAGGCTCACCTAAATAGACGTGCCATTTAGGTTTGCTGTATGCAGTGTAATTCTCATACTTCGTTACCTTGAAGTTCAGGGCGATATGTCCGCCGGCACTGGCAGACACCTCTTTGCTCTTCTGGTGTTCACCGCTGCCATGCTCTGAATTCTCTGGTGCCTTTTCACCGTCCTTGAATGTATTGTTCTCGCTGTCGGTACCCATTGTATCGTCCAGACCGGCACTTGTCGTTGATTTCCACTGACTGCTGGAATCCTTATATAAACCAGTTACGGCACTAATGTTGCCTTCCAGCTCAGCCATCATGCCTGTGTACTGATCCATGGTTGTGGTGATGGCATTCGCAAGATTTGCCGGTGTTATCTTCACGTCGCAAGACAAGTCTAACGAGAAATACTGGTCCTTGGTCCGCATTGCGCCGCCAGGACCGCTATTATCCTTCAGACATTGGTAAGCAATGGTGGTCTTGGCAGAAATAATTCCGTCATCGCCTCCTGTTGAGAGCGCATTCAGTGTACCGTTCATGAGGAAGGTGGAGAGACACTTGTACTTCGTGTCATAGACAACCGTCATGTCGAACTTTCCGTTCAACAGGTTTTCACCGCCCTCAACAGCCAGACCTAAGCCGAACACACCTCCTATCAATCCCTTGCGAGGTGTGGGGTCGCCGTTCTGATCCTTTGCTGCAGTACAATTGAAATAGAAGCCGCCTTTCACTTCGTTGATTACAACGGGAGGAATGTGCAGACCGGTTCCAGCCACCTTGGCAATGAAGTAGCCATACTTGTAGTTCTGAGAATTCTCCGTAGTGGTCACGGCACTTGAACCGCTATAAGAATAGTAGCCACCGGTGCCGTCTATCTCAACGATGCCGCCAGGCAGTTTGAAATGCAGTTTTCCGCTGTAGCCACCCACGGTAGCATTTCCCTTTGTCTCATTCTTGGCTTCAAGGCTGCCGCTAAGTTCAACACCTGCCCAACTCATATCGAATTGAGCTTTGTTGAAATCGGTATTACTGTAAGAGGCCGAGAAGTTCTGCAAGTTCACCTTTCCCCAGATGGTAATATCTGTGCCAACACTGATAAGGTCGTCCATGAAGTTGATGGATCCTTCGAGGTTCAATCCCAGTTTTTCCCCATTATTCTTCAGACCATATTTCTTCAGCGTGAAGCCAAACGGACCAATATTCTTCTGCAATGAAGCCAAGCTCCAGGCACCTGGGCCGAAATAGACTGTTGAGTTGTTGTTGCTTGAAGAGCCAGTGAATGAATATTCCTCTTTGAAACCTGCTGCCTTGTTAATGTCAAGCAGCGTCCAAGAATTGCTTGTTGTGATGCTCTTGTATAACTTTGACTCTGCAAGCGAAAAATTACCGACGCGCAACTTGGCGAACTTGATACGCGGCATCTTGAGTCCAAACGGCAATCTGGAGTCGATCTCTTTGGTTCCCGTAATCGTTACTGTACCTCCTGCACAGAGTTCCACACGCGTATCCTTGCCGTCACCTGCCGTCAGCTCAAAGTAAGTCTGATTCTTCTCGAAGTTGGCGCTTCCCAAGAAGAAATCCAGCTCCAGCCCGTTTATCTGCTGCGTGGTGAAGGTATAGTCATAGCCTTGCGTCTGGTTTTCCTCGTTCAGACCTTGGCTTGTGATATCACATTTATAGCCGATATTACCATCGAGCAGAGGAACGTCAAACTGCCCTTCGAAGAAAGTGTTCTTGAATTTGCTTTGCAGCACATTCATCTGCAGGTTGTCGATGGAGAATGCCCATCCGCCCAGTTTGCTCGTCTTGGCATCCAAGAGCGAACCGGTCTTCAGTGATAATGTCAAGCCTGACTTGTCGTAGATGATATTCTCGGCTGAAATCTTCAAGCGTCCGCCCTCAGTATTCTTGGCATCACCAAACTTCAATGTCTTGGGGAAGAGAATTCCCACATTATTTATATATAATCCCTGCCAAAGACCAGGATTGGCCTTGAGCTCATTCTTGCTATAGTCGAAGCTGTCGTAGTTGTAATTGTCGGGCAATGTCATTGTTCCGCCTTCACGCCAGCATGAATAGTCGAACACGATTGATCCTGGCTTGAAGGTCCAACCACTCACTCCATCCACTTCAAAGTCATCCATCGTAGCTGTCACCACCAGGTCATCCCATGAAGCGATGCTTTCCTTGATGTTCAAGATAGGTCTCTCCTTCGTGGCATTCCCGTTAGAATCGACCTTCCTCAACTTAGGTATCTTCATGTCGATGTCGATGAGGACAAGCTCCAGTTCGCCGGCTTTCCAACTGATATAGCATCCATCCTTGGGATTGACGACATCCTGGGGAGCCTTGAAGTCCATCTCGAACTTTGTTGAGGGATCGGTGATATTAAAATCGGACAGAAGACTGATGGCACCGCCCTCTGGCAAAACACGGTCGGGACTCATACAGATGCGCGGTGCTCCGAACACCAGGATCTCATTCCTCGTGTAGTTGCTCTTAGGAAGCACCACCTCACCGATGACGTTCATTGTGGAATGCGTCGGTGAGAATCTCATGCTGGCAATCTGAATGTCAACCATCGTCTTGTTGACATCAGTGGGCAGTTTCAACGGCAAATGCAGGTCGCTGATATTTCCATGCAGGAAATTCTTATATAGGTTTTCACCGTTTTTCACCCATTTATAATACTTGCTGATGTCGTAGGTTTTCGCAATATCCTTCAGTGCACTCACACCGTTGCCGGTAATCATGTCGGCATAAGGGATTCCAGTGTCAGCGATAATCTGGTCAATTCCCGTATCGGAAAAGATCTTGTCGACCACCTCAGCATCTGTAGCCTCATGCTTCTCATCAGGATAGCTTACGGCATCACCTTGATATACGATATTGTCGGTGTTGATGTACAGTTCATCGAACATCACGGCAACCATTACCGTATACCCCATCGGGTTCCATTCCACATGCCCTTTGCCCTTGAAGGCATTCTTTCCGGGTACTTTTGTTATCTCGTCGATGGTGAGTTGATACTGACCTAATCCTACCACCTTTCCCTTCAGGTCGTTGGCTGACAGTGTGGTTGGTGTGGTGTTGGTGATTTCCACCATGTCGGAGCACTGGAAATATTTCTTTGACAACAACTGGGAAAGCGCGAAATCCTTCACGTTCACGCTGTCGTTGACAAAGGTTACCGACTCCGTTGTAGTGGAAGGAACGACATGAAGCACCAGATAGTCATTCACATTCACCTTCTCCTTTATGTCTTTCCATGCAATGGTGTGCTCTGTCTCTTTGGTGTCGAATGTATAAACAGGTTTTTCCTTGAATATATCTTCAAACTCCTGTCCGCATTCACCCTTGTAAAGAGCTACGTGATAATCAAACTTGACGGTATCGGGACGCTCCCCGGCACCACCGAGGAACCATGCCTTTTTCCAAGAAGTCTTGATGTCGTCCTCAACAAAAGTCTTGCGGGCTGAGCCTTCGAAGAAAAGCGGTTCCACAAGTTCCGGGTTGCGGAAAGTGTATGTTGCCTCTTCATCCACTTCCTCCTGCACGCCATAGTCAAGGCTCATGCCATAATCCTTCTTCTTGTTCTCATCATCGTCTTCATCATCACCACCAGTGAAGGTATTGCCTACTCCACCGACGGCTCCCGGGGTAATGCTTCTGGTTGTGGGTCCGCCGCCGCCCGAAAGCATGCCGCTTACGGCAGCGATGTCTACATTGGCAGTGGTGTTCACGTCACCCGAATTGGTGTTGGTATTAACGCCGCCTGAATAAGGAACGGTGGGGTGGACGCCGCCAGGTTTATTTATCGTTCTGGTTGTTATCAAACTGCTTTTAAAGCGGAACAAGCGGTATGTGCTCTTTCCCTCGTTCTCCAGCATGATATAGTTCAAGGGATTCTTGCCTACTTCGCGCGCTGTTACCTGAGCAACGTAGACCATGCTTTTGTTCAAGCTTCGAATCACGGCAGGAGGAATGATGCACATCGGCACCATCAGCCCGTCGGAATGATAAACCACAGGATTATATGTTATCGCATCATCTGGCTGCTGGTTGGGCAGCAAGGCTTTCACCACGAAATCGTAACGGAACTGCGATGCTGCCGGGTTGCAGTTGATCATTGACTCTGTCCAAGTGAACTGTGCATTGCTCTCATCAACACTTGCCACTGCCAACAGTTCCGTTCCCGTGACCATCGGTGTTATGAACGAAGGAGCCTGCGCCTTGTAGCACACAGTGAAATAACACGTTCCGCTGTTCGGATTGCTGACGACAACGGGATTTGCCAATGCGGGATCCCATCTATAAGCAGTGAGATGAGCCACATAGTCGCCTTCTGGCAACAGTCCGAAGGAGCCGTTCAGATAGTCATCGAAAAGTCCTGGAGTGGTTGAAATCTCATTCGATGGTATATGGTTAAACAATGTCTTGACTTCCACAAGGCTCAACTGGCGGGTGGAATTCGGACCAATGGAAATCGGTTGCCGGGGAATTCGGTTGGCAGGAGTAGACACCGCCAATCCGCTTGACGGGAACCGCTGTTCCAGTTGCAGACCCATATAAATGTTTTGGGTGTTCTGCGTGTTGTTCGTGATTGATATATTGAAATACTTACCGGGATTGGAGACATACAGCAGCACTTGTGGAGGAAGAATCTTCTGAATGGGCGTCACTGTTATTGTCACATCCTGGGCAAGCGATGACACTGCCGAGAGGAAGAGTGCAATGGCTATGATGGTTGACCTATATGTTTTCATAACTGAATCTTGTTTCTGGTTTCTATAATATTTGTCACATCAGAAAAGCATTTCTACATTTTCTTGTTTGCCCCGCCTTTCGGGTTCTTCATTTCGAAAATAGAGAACGTATAGGTGTAGGTGAAACTGGCAGTGATGTCTGTTGCATCAAGACTTGACCGTGTCTTCGTGACATTCACGTCGCCATACTTGTTCACACCGGCTGAGAGAGAAAACGCATGCACGTCCTTGAGCGTATAGCCGACAGCAATCTCTCCACCCAAGGAAAGACTCTTCGACTGGTATTCCACTTCGTTATAACAGAGAGAGAGCGTTGCCTCGACAGAGAGAGCATCGTCTTTCAGGAACGAACGTCCTGCCGTGAGCGATGCCACATCGCTGGTATATTTTGTATCGTAACCCTTTGACAGCTGATGGCTCAAGCTGAGAGCGAAGTCGGTCGCCCAGTCGTTCACGCCCAAGGCATAAGAAGCGCCCAAGGCAACAGACGTAACGTCGCTCATCCCGTATGAGAATTTGTTGAGGTCTTTGTTTTCCGTGTATGCGGCAGAGAAAGAGATGCCATGACTAAAATTGTCTGTTTCCACTGCGTAGGAAGGAACAACCGTGAAACTGTTCATGGCTCGTTTCACCCGCGTGGTGTCGTTGACTATTGCCGTGCCGTTGTCCTGGGTCTGCAGGTAACCATTGTAACCCACGCTCAGGTTGAAATGCTCGCCAAGGCGTGTTCCTGCATTTGCCCCGTAAACAAAGCCGCGTGTGGTATACAGCTGCTCATTGGTGAGATTGTCTTCCTGGAAAGAGAAGTTGCCGGCGAGCGACACTTTCTTGAACAGATAAGTGCTCATGTTCAGTCCCAGGCTGTGATAGTTGTTCGACATGTGATAGATGCCGAGCGAGGTGTAGTCGGGCTGAACCAGCCGATAGACCACAGATGTATTAAAATTAGGTAATGTAAGGTTGGCACTGACATCTCCCGCGAAACGCACGAGAGAACTGTAGCGTGCCTTGAAAATGTCATCGTATTGCGTTGCCTTTCCACTTTCTATCAGGTCGGCATTCCTGTCTGTCGTGATGGCAGAGGTGGCTACATTCGCCGTCAGCGACAGCCAGTCCTTCAGTGAAACACATCCCTTCACTCCTAAAACGAGGTTTTCCTGCGCGTTGAGCTGATCTCGCCATGTTTCATTGAGTGAGCCCATCACATCGTAGGCTCTCAACAGATACAAATCAATGTAGTTTCGGGCTGAGCCGTATCCCACCTTGAATCCCCAGCCCATCCTGCGGTATTGCGGCGCGCGTGCTCCGGGATTATAAGGATCGTCGTTGATGGCTGAATTGAACTTCCCGTAGAAAGCACCCGCCCTGAAAGTCTTGTCGTTATACTCCAGACCCACTCCATTGAATGAAACGCCCATCACGTACTGGCTGAAAGGCATTGCGCTTTTTCCTATGTATCCAGTCCAGTTCTTATATTTCGGTGTCAGGTTGAAAGAAATATGTGGATAATTGAAATCCAGATTGTCGTTGGTGTAGATCAAAGAGAAAGGCATGCTAAACCCATAGACGCTGATATTGAGGTTAGCATAGAACATATTACTAAGGGGAGAAGCATAGCCATCGCCCACCGACGAATGGTAATAGGTGTTCTGCGTACCGATTGCTCCCGTTATAATCAACGGGTCGCTTTTGGCAATCTGTATGATGTCCTGAGCCTGAACGACCTTGGGTGACAACATAGCCAGCGCCACAGCTATTGTTATCTTTACTCTTTTCCTGTTCATTATGTCTATCTTTAATTATTTTGAATGTAGGTAATAAAGGACAAAACACCGTTCTGGAGCCGGAAACACAACGACTGCTCCCGGCTCCAGAGATGTTTCTACTTCAATATCTTCTTGCTTGCGCGCTGTTCTCCGTTGCTGACGGTGACAATGTATACACCATTGGCAAGACCGTCGAGAGAGACAACTGCTTCGGAAGACGTACGCACCACGCTGCCGGCTGCATTGGTAATCGTTACGTGTGCATTTGGCATTCCATTGACACGGATCACACCGTTGCTGTAGGAGATTGCCGAACCGTCACCTTCAGCGGCAATATTACCGATGCCGGTGGTTCCTGCGAGAAGCGACAGCGGATTGCTAACCGATCCGGTCTTCTTTCCATAGGCCACCTTCGCGTTCAGGTTGGTATACTCACCTGTCAGCTTGTTGTAGAGCTTGAAACTGACGGTTTCTCCGCTCTTGCCAGCCACGTTGATGAACATATACTTGCCACCTGCCACACTGCCTTCGCCGCGGCACTCGTCGCCGACGAATGCACCGATGGAGTAGTCTTCAGGATTGCTGATGCCGTCGAGCTGAGCAACGATAGGCATATTGTCGGCAAACGCGCTGATGTCATAATTCCAGATGGTGCCGCGCAATGTCTTGGCTGGAGCTGGCGTGTTGTTGTCGGCAATCACTTCAGTGGCTGTTCCCCAGTTGATGGTCTTGCCTCCGGCTCCGGCGGTGTAGTACATGTAGCCCTTGCCTGCCTTGAATGTGAATCCGTCAACAGCTACCCATTCGCCGTTGCTGAACTCAGCAAAGTTCTCCTTACCGAGAATCATATCGCCTTCTTCGGCAGTGCTTGCCAAGGCTGCTTCCAGATTCGTGAGAGGCTGGTCGATCTGATGCGGATAGCCCAACCATGTGTAGCCTGTTACCGTTGTCGGGAGGTCGGCAGAAGAAATCGGATTCACGTCGACACCGATGTTGAACACCACGCTGCCCTCTGACTTCACCTTATACATACCGTCGCTCGGTTTCAGTTCGGTGATGTCGCCAAAGAGTCCCAGAGTCGGGTCGTTATAAAGCAGAGCATTCTGTGAACGGATTTCAATAATCTTGTTTGTGCCGTCGTTCATCTCGCTTACCCAGCCGTTGTTTGAATTTGCTTGAAGAATGATGGATCCGCTTCCGCCAGGCAGTGTGTTCACCGTGATCCAATCCCATCCTGAAGTAGGAGCAACCACCTGCGAGATGTTGATTGTTCCCGCCTGACTCTGATCGGTTGACATTTGTACCGCACCATCGTATGTAACCGTGAAGTTGTATGAACCGAACTGCAAGCCCTTGATGGTCCATACAAGTCCTGTTGCATCGGGCGTGGCTGTGACAACAGCTCCGTAGTTGTTGCTATCGAACACCACGTTCACCTTGCTGGCATCCACATTGTCGGTGCCTGCCGTCTTTCGGATCGTGAGCGTGGTCTCGCCGCCTACGGTTGTCTCAAGCGTCGGCTCAAAGGTGAGAGCGATAGGCTCCTTCACTACTACGGTGAACGTGAGCGTTGCTTCCGGATTGTCATCCGAAACAGCAATGAGTGTCCATGTGCCTTCCCTCATGGCAATGCCGTCGCTGAAAGCGTTGCCGGAGGCATTGTCCGGGTTCACACTATAATTTTGATTGGTAGCATCATCAGGATTCACGGTCACCAGTTTCCTGATCATTGCCTCCACGTCGTCGCCGATCATGGCCTCGATGTTGGTGGTGGTGGCAGTGAGCGAGCTGACACCCTTCTTCACATTCAGGGTGATAGTCTTAGTCAGCATGTTCATATTTGGCTGTCCCGTTGTTGCCGTGGCAATCACGGTCACTGTCATCTGTCCAACGGTCGTTGCCACATAGTTGTCGTCGTAGAGCGATGCTGCGGCACCACTTGCCGACAATTCCATTTCATCGTCGATGAATTCAGACTCCGAGTAATCGTTGGAGCTGATGGTAACGACATTCTTGATGGCATCAAACACGTTGTCGCCCACATTCACAGTGATTTCATCCGGTCCGGAGATGTTGTCCGGACGGATCATGATGGTCACCTGAACGGTTTTCGTCGACTCCATGCCGTTGGCAGTAGCCACCTTCACAGTGGTGATACCTGGCGACACAGCAAAGCCGTCGGACAGTTTCATATCAGCATCACCCTGTTCAACCACTACGTAAGTCTTGTCGGTTGCATCATTGGGCGTGATGGTCACCTGGTCTTCCAATGCGGCTGTCACATCATCTTCGAGATAAACCGTGATGGGGTCGCCCTTCAGTTCTATTCCTCCCACTGGCTGAACCACGGTCACGGTGACAGTGGCCGACGGGGTAGTACCGTCCTGCGATGGCTGAGCTGCCGTGGGGGTAACAGTAACTGTCATCGTTCCCACTTGATTGGCAATGAAATTGGCATCATAGAGAGCTGCATTGCCGGCATTGAGTGTGAGCGAGCGATCCAGATAGGTTACGTTTGGCTCAAGCGTAACGATGGCTTCTATCGCGTCATACACGTTGTCGCCGATGTTCACCGTGATTTCTGCCGGACTGACAGAAATTCTTGTAGGCCGCTCTTTGATGTTCACAGTCACGCTGTTGTCAGAAACGAGCTGCTGGTTGTCAACCGACCGCACCTTCACCGTCGTAACGCCAGACTGTGCAGCGATATCTTGGGAGATGAGCAATGTCTCTGCTACCTCCACCAGTTCGAAATTCTTTTCTGTGGCATCATCGGGAGTGATGGTCACTCTGTCGGCAATGGCATCTTTCACGTTGTCACCGCGGTAAACGGTAATCTCGCCTGCCTCCAAGGCAATGGCGGCAACGCTCTTCTTCACGTTCAGCGTGATGGTTACCGATGGTGGTGCAGCCACCTGTGCCGTCTCCGCATTGGTGGGAGTAACGGTTACCGTGGTTGTTCCTACCTTTGTGGCAATGCCTGTCTGCGAATTATACAGGGTGGCATCGGCAGGTGTGATGGTGAGTTCGTCGTCAACATACTCGCCTGTCGGACGGAGTGTGATCACGCCCTTGATGGCATCTATCACATTGTCACCCAGCTCCACGTCGACAGTCGTAGGATCGGCGCTGATGTCGGTAGGACGAATCTTGATGGTGAGCTTCACCTCGGCAGGCGCCACATCGTCGGATGCTGGTGTGGTGGGATAGATGAATATGGTGGTTTCGCCTGCTTCGTTGGCGACATCCTGACTTACCAAACGATTGTTGTCAACAATATACCATGTCTTGTCTGTTGCGTCGTCTGGTGAAATAGTAATGTGTTGGTCGAGAGCGCTTCTTACATCTTGGTTTCTGTATACTGTCAGTTCTTGTATGTCGCATGTGATGCTGGTAACGGGAACGACAGGCCTTGCGATTCTCACAATGAATCCCTGAGGGTCAATGCTTCGGTGGTTGGTGACCGAAGGGTTGCCGGTTGTCGCGTCTATCTGAACCTTGTCTTTCACCACAACATTCATTCCCACCCAGGCACTTTCTGTTTCCTCCTTGGCTGTGAGCAGTCCGTTTTCATCAATTTCCAAGTAAGCTTCAGAATTGCCGGCTTCCCACTGCATGGCAATCTCCGTCTCGTCAGTATCAACCGACGAACCCGTGACCTGACTTTCCTCAACCTGGTCGGCACCAAACAGCAGGGTTGCCAAGCCCGACATGTCGTAAGTTCCTGGCAGTGACACATTAATAGGATTGTCGTCAGTGCCTACAGTGTAATCTCGGCTGATGCCCACAAGAGTCGAAAGCTCCACTTTTACCGGGATATCACTCACCGTTTCCTGACTCCACGTGGTGGTATAGTCGAACTTATACACCACTCCCTCGTAATAGGCTTTGAAGGTGATGGTCTTGCCATCATCGGTGCCGCTTTTTCCTCTCACCCTCAACAGATAAGAGTTTTCGGGTCCTCCGCCCGAAGCCGGAGAATACTGACTGGTTTGAGCAGCGCGGCATTCACCGTCGATGAAGGCTGCCACCTCCAATCCGTCATTGTCTGTTGCAGTAGTTCCGTTGAGGTTAACTTGCAAGTACACGATGGTCTCATCTGGGTAGGCGTTTGCATTCGTCACCGTCCATCGCTGTGCCCAAGTCACCGCAGCGGTGAACATCAGCAACAATGAAATTAGAATTCTTCTCATACTTTTCAAGTTTTAATGATTATTGTTATTTTCTTTTATTCCCGTTCTCTGTGCCTTCTTGCGAAGGTGCGTTTCATCGAGACACTTTTATACGTTTGCAAATTTACTATATATTTATATAAGGTGATAGGATTTTTTTTACAAAAAATAGGAAAATTCGTGCATTCGTCCACTTTTTTGCGCTGATAATGGGAACATTTGTTTGTTTTCCTGCCACCATCTGCCACATTCCGCCGTTCTGCTATTTGCTTTGTTTTCAGGATATTACACATCTGAAACGAGAATGGAAAAGAGTTTGCAATAGTTTTTGCATGAAAAACTGCCAGTTTTCATTTCAACAACTCACAGTTTTCAGTTCAAAAAGAGGCTGTTTTTAAATCACAAACAGCGAGTAACTCGCGACAACACTTTTTTGAAAGCGTTTTCAAGGCTTTCGAAAGGCTCATATTCGGCATTTTCGATAGGCTTCTTTTCGAAAACGAGGAATGATTCATTTTCGGAAACACTGAATGGTTTCTTGACGGAATTTTATGGCTACCTGTCGGACTCTATGAAAAGCCAAATAACAGAAAAAGGAATAGCGGAGCATGTTTTTCTGAGCAAAAAGCAAAAAAGAATACATCAGAAAAACAACAAAATCGCCCATTTCATCGGGGAATTTTACACCAAAACGCTCACGTTTGATTTTCTACAATTGCAGTCAAGGTTTCGACATCCTCTTTGCAGCCTTGATAAAATCGGGAGAAAAACGAAATTCACAATTCATTCATCAGATCCTCCCACGTGCTGAATTGCTGTTTACCCTCTTTGAATTCCTTTGCATTACCCACAGCTGTTCGGAATTCTTTCAGGAACTTTTCCCTTTTAGTCTGCTTGGGGCTCTTCTCTCTGACAACCTTTACACGCTCCACCCCTTCAACCCGGCTGAGTATCTTACGCAGTCCAGGGAGAATGCTCTTGTCGGTAACGTTTAATATCACTTGTGTCATATTCCTTTTTTTGTTTGCAAATATAACTCTTAAAAATGAAATGGCAAAGTCTTTAACCCTGTTTTTCGCTTTGTTTGTGATAAAAAAGTGATGACAATGTTTGTTTTTTTTAAAGTTTTTAGGACAAAGTGAAAGGTTATATCATTTTTTTCGCTATCTTTGCCATCAAGATTGTCATTCACAAAGCATCACATACCAGCCATTAAAACAAAGCGAATATAATGAACAGTAAGAACTTGCTTGCCCTCGTGGTCACGTTTCTGCTCCTTGCCGCCTGCACGGGAAGCAGGATGAACCAGAAACAACTGGCGGAAAAACGCGACAGCATTGAGTCGCTTATCAAGGAAGGAAAGGAACTGCGCGAGGCTTCCGACTTCATCCATGCATTAGACATCCACCAGAAAGCACTGCACGAAGCACTGAGAATCAACGACGCCCAGAGCATTGTGGTGGCAAACAACAACGTGGCGACCGACCTGAGGCGCATGGGAATGCTCAACGAAGCACTCTCCTACCACTACACGGCATTAGACTATTGCGAGAAAATGGAAGGCGACACCTCGTATCAGGCACGCAAAAACCTGGTGATATCGCTCAACGGCATCGGAAACATCCAGATGTCGTTAGGCGACTACGTGAATGCCGAGAACGTGTTCCACCGCGCCCTGCAAGGCGAACAGCTGCTGAAGAGCGACCTGGGCATGGCTATCAACTATGCCAACATAGGCAGCATCAAGGAGCAGAAAGGAGACATCGACTCGGCATTGTGGTATTACAGGAAATCCATGGAGCACAATATCAAGGCTGAATCCGACCTGGGCATCTCGCTCTGCCACAACCATTTCGGAAGGATTGCCGAGAACAAGGGGAACTACGACGAAGCCCTGAAAGAGTATCAGGAGGCTTACGGCATCATGCAAGACAGCGACGACAAATGGCATTGGCTGGAGTCGGTGCTCGCACTTGCCCGCGTGAACCTGAAGACCGGAAACCTGGACGACGCGAAAACGCACATCGTGGAGGCGCACGCCACTGCCAAGACGATCCATTCGCGCGAGCACATCGCAGCCATCTATCACATTCTATCCGACTATGAGGAGCAAACGGGACACCCGGACATGGCTCTCTACTACTACAAGCAGGCCGACAACATCACCGACAGCATCGTGAACGAGAAGAACATCGACAAGCTGCAGACACTGCGACTGAACTATGAAAGGCAGAAAAGCAGGAAAGACTACAACAGCCTGAAGCAGTCGTTTGACAAGGAACAGAAAGAGAAACGGAGCATCATCCTCATCGGCCTCATCATTTTCGCACTCACCGCCGCCGCATTGGGGTTCATGATCTATGCCCACCAGATCAGGCTGCGCTCCAACCGCTCGCTGAAACAGATGGAAAAGCTGCGCAACACCTTCTTCACCAACATCACCCACGAGTTCCGAACCCCCATCACCATCATCATGGGACTCGCCCACCAGCTGAAAGAAAAGAAGGTGAGCCAGCAGGACATGCCCGAAACGCTTGCCACCATTGAGAAGCAAAGCGGCTCGCTGCTCACGCTGGTGAACCAGCTGCTCGACATTTCAAGAATCATGTCGAACAACTCCGACGACGAGAAATGGGTGACCGGCAACATCGTTCTCTACACCAAGATGACCGTGGAGGGCTATCGCCAGTATGCCGCCACGAAAGGAATCACCATCACTTTCAAGTCGACCGTCGACGACATGCAGGTGGACTTCGTGGAAGAATATGCCGAGAAGACACTGCGCAACCTCATCGGCAACGCCCTGAAATACACTCCGCCGGGAGGAACCATCACCGTATCGACCAGCACCGACGGCACGAACATGATTCTCGAAGTGAGCGACAACGGCTGCGGATTCCCCGAAGAAGACCTGCCCTACGTGTTCACCATGTTCTTCCAAGGCAGCAACAACCGGGAGAACACCAACGGCACGGGCATCGGACTGAACTACGTGAGTCAGATTGTGAGCCGCATGAGGGGCACCATCAAGGCTTCGAACAACAAAAGTGGCGGTGCCACCGTCACCCTGACAGGCCCCATGAAATATGAAGGCATGGAAACAACGCCCTGGAATCCGGCACTGAGCAGCATGAAACCCGTTGACTTCAAGGACTCAGCCCCCGCAGAGAAAGCAGGGAACAACGAAGACCCGTTGGAAGACAAGGAAACCATTCTTTTAGTGGAAGACAATGCCGACATCTCCAAATACATGCACTCACTCATCAAGGACAACTATAACGTGACAACAGCCAAAGACGGAGTGGAAGCACTTGCTAAGGCTGAGGACATCGTTCCCGACCTGATCATCACCGACATCATGATGCCCAACATGTACGGATACGAGCTTTGCCGCAGAATCAGGCAGACTGAAGACCTGAACCACATACCCATCATCATCATCTCGGCACGAACTCAGGAGGAAGACCGCCTGAAAGGTATCGATGCCGGTGCCGATGCCTATCTTACAAAGCCGTTCATCGCCGAAGAACTGTATTCGCTCATCCACCGTATGCTCGAAGGAAGGCGACTGCTGCGCGAGAAATTCAGCCGTGTGCTGCTGCACGGCAAAGATGAACTGACGGGCGACGAACAGAACGAAGGCAGACTGATGGACATGAACGAGGACGACGCGGAGTTTCTCGATCTGCTCACCCGGCGCATCCAGACCACCATCGGCGACAAAGACTTCTCTTCTTCCACGCTCGCCAGCGGCCTATGCCTGAGCTATTCGCAGCTGAACCGCAAGGTGAAGAACATCACCGGAATCTCTATCGGTGCTTTCGTGACGCGAGTGAGACTTGAGAAGGCGCAGAGACAAATCATGCAGACCAACATGCCAATCAGCGACATCGCCCTGAACTGCGGATTCGACGACAACAGCTATTTCTCAAGGGCATTCAAACAGGCTTACGGCGAATCACCCACACAATACAGAAGCAAGAGAAAACACGGCAGATCATGAAACAATACCATACAGCAACGCTGGCAAACGGACTGCGCGTGATCTTCCTGCCAAGCAAGTCGCAGGTGGTTTACTGCGGATTCCAAATTGCGGCAGGCACACGCCACGAACAGCCTGGCGAGGAGGGACTGGCTCACTTCTGCGAGCACACCACATTCAAGGGAACGGCAAAGCGCACGTCAATGCAGATTCTCAACAATCTGGAGCGCGTGGGCGGCGATCTGAACGCCTTCACCAACAAGGAAGACACGGTTTATTATGCCGCCATCATGAAAGACTATCTGCCACGCGCCATAGACCTGCTCTGCGACATCGTGTTCCACAGCACCTATCCGCAACATGAGATCGACAAGGAGATTGACGTGATCTGCGATGAAATCGAAAGCTATAACGACTCTCCGGCAGAACTGATCTACGATGAGTTCGAGAACATCCTGTTCGAAGGACATCCTCTCGGTCATAACATCCTTGGAACTGAAGAGCGGCTGCGCACTTACACCACCGACAATGCCCTGAGCTTCACCCGCAGGCACTACCATCCCGACAATGCCATTTTCTTTGCCTACGGCGACATTGATTTCGAAAAGACGGTGAGGCTGTTGGAAAGCAGGCTCGCCACCGTGCATACTGAAAGATACGGGCATCAGGCAGACCCCACTTCCACCCTTCCTCTCGCGCCGCTCCAAGCCCAGACCGTCATCCGCCACAAATCCACTCATCAGGCACATGTGATGATAGGAAGCAGAGCTTATGACTTTCATCACGAAAAGCGCATCGCACTCTATCTGCTCAACAACATCTTAGGAGGTCCGGCCATGAGCGCCCGGCTGAGCATTGCTCTGCGCGAAAGGAATGCGTTGGTCTATACCGTGGAGAGTTCCATGGCAAGCTACAGCGATACGGGGGCATGGTGCACTTATTTCGGATGCGACCAGAAAGATGTAAGGCGGTGCTTGCGCTTGGTGGGACATGAATTAGACAAGGTGATGCAGAAGCCCCTTTCTCCCCGACAACTGTCTGCCGCCAAACAACAGATAAAAGGACAGATAGCCATTGCCTGCGACAACAGGGAGAATTTTGCACTCGACTTTGGAAAGAGTTTCCTGCATAACGGAAAAGAGAAGGACATCAACCAGCTGTTCGCACAGATTGACGAAATATCTCCTGCACAACTTCAAGAGGTTGCACAGGAGATATTCGATCCCCAGCATCTGATAACGCTGGAGTTTTTATAACCTTTTTCTGATTATCGCGTTGCGAAATACTGACCGCCCTGAACAGCCATGCGAGCGGCATAAACGCCCTGGGCATCTAATGTGATGTCTATGGATTTGCCGTCTTTCAGGTAGAGTTCAGCCGTGTTGTTATCCTTCACGCGCAGGAGCTTCACCGTACCCTGCTCGGTCTCCACGCTCCACACGCGCTCTTTCTTGTCGTATGTGAACTGAAGAACCTCGCCTTCCTCGTTCTTGAACACATAGCCGTCTTTCAGATATGTCACTGCATACATCTTGCCGTCGCTTCCAATCACGTCTTTAGTCTTACCCACGTTCTTGGCTATGGGGTTGTCACCTGTCCAGAACTCCACGGAATTGAAGATCAAGGCATCGCCTAAATAGCATATCCCATAAACGGGAACGATATTCAATGCCAGGAAAAGAACCTCATTCACGAACTTGCTATTGGTTGCTGAACTATTCCAGTCTTTCACATTGTTCCAAAGTGCAAAGGAACCGATACAAGAACTCATGACAATGGCACCCGCCATTGCCAGAATCATTGATTTGAATTTTTTGTTATACATACTCTTGTTTTTTAAGTTTAACCGATTGCAAAATTACAATAAAACTCATGATTAACCTAACATTTTTACCTTTTTTATTATTGAAGTGCTTTTATTGACACAAAAAACAATCAGGAAAAGAGGCCTCTGGCAAGTCGTTCTGGCATGATTACAAAACCGCTCCACCCACGTCTGAAAAATAAGTATATACTACAACATTCATAATTCTATGGAGAAAAGACTTATCACGCTAATGGTAGCCATTTGCGCTTTTTCCTGTTTATGGGCAAAAGACATCTATGTGTCTACCTCTTTTCATGAACCGGCAGACGAAGGACTGCGCTTCGTCTATAGCTACGATGGCGTTAAATGGGACAGTATCAAGGGGACTTTCCTGCGCCCGATGGTGGGAAAGCAGAAAGTGATGCGCGATCCGAGTATCGTCAGGGGACCCGACGGGACATATCATCTTGTGTGGACAAGTAGCTGGCGCGGCGACCGCGGATTCGGCTATGCCTCATCAAAAGACCTTATTCACTGGAGCAAGCAGCGCTTCATTGAGACGCGCATGGATACCTCTACGGTCAACACCTGGGCACCGGAACTGTTCTATGACGATGTGAAGAAACAATATCTTGTCATCTGGGCTTCATGCGTTCCCGGAAGATTTCCCGACGGACAAGAAGACCATCGCAACAATCATCGTCTGTATTACATGACGACCCGGGACTTCAAGACATTCTCAAAGGCACAGCTGTTCTACGAACCGGGGTTCAGTGCCATTGATGCCACATTGGTGAAGCGCGGCAAAAACGACTATGTGATGGTGGTGAAAGACAATTCACGCCCCAACCTGAACATCAAGGTGGCATTCAGCAAGAGTCCATACGGTCCGTGGAGTGAAGCATCTGAACCGTTCACAGGAAAATTCACAGAAGGACCAAGCACGGCGAAAGTGGGTGAATGGTATTACATCTACTACGATGCCTACAGGCAGAAAGTATATGGTTCCCACCGCACAAAAGACTTCATTCAGTTCCAAAACCAGACTGGAACGGTGCAATTCCCCGAAGGACATAAGCATGGAACCGTGTTCATGGCTCCCGAAGAACACGTAAAAGCACTTATCGGCTACAACAGGGATGTGGTGCATTATACAGGAAAAACTGTTGCCACTCCTGCCCGCCACGACGGCGGACTGAAACCCGTGGTGGGCGTGCATAGCATCCAAACCATGCGTGCGGCTGTTCCATGGACGTATAACCACCAACCCATGATGGCTTATTGGAACGGCAAATTCTACATGCACTATCTCACCGACCCGAGAAACGAACACGAGCCTCCAGGAAAAACCATGCTCCAGACTTCGGATGACGGCTATTCATGGAGTGAACCCGTGGAACTGTTCCCGCCGTACAATGTGCCTGACGGGTTCACGAAGAAAGAACTTCCGGGTGTTGTTGCCAACAACTTGCAGGCTGTCATGCACCACCGTGTGGGTTGGTATGTATCGAAAAGCGGCAGGCTCATCGCCACAGGCAACTACGGAATAGCGCTCACGCCCAAGGATCATCCCAACGATGGCAACGGAGTGGGCCGTGTGGTTCGTGAAGTGAAGAAGGACGGATCTTTCGGTCCTATATACTTTATCTACTATAATCACGACTTCAACGAAAAGAACACTGACTATCCTTATTACAAAAAAGCGAAAGACAAGGAATTCGTTAAGGCATGCGATGAAATTCTCGCAAATCCCATGCAACGCATGCAATGGGCGGAGGAAGCTGACCAAGGCGACCCTATCGTGCCACTGGCAAAAGACTACAAAGCCTTCAGCGGCTACACACTGCCCGACGGACGAAAGGTTGCGCTGTGGAAACATGCGCTGCAAAGCTTGAGCACTGATGGCGGCAACACGTGGCGCGAGCCTGTCTACCGCGCTCCGGGATTCGTGAACAGCAATGCCAAGATATGGGGGCAGAGACTTTCCGACGGTACGTATGCCACAGTATACAACCCTGCTGAATACCGATGGCCGCTTGCCATCTCGCTGAGCAACGACGGATTGGAGTATACCACGCTGTCGTTGGTGAACGGCGAGGTGACCCCAGAGCGCCATGGCGGCAACTACAAGAGCTTCGGCCCGCAATACACACGCGGCATTCAGGAAGGCAATGGCATGCCAAAGGATGGAGACTTGTGGGTTACCTACAGTAATAATAAGGAAGACATGTGGGTTTCACGCATCCCTGTTCCCGTCAGGATCAACGCTTCTTCGCACGCTTCCGAGCCGTTCAGCAGCTACGGAAAGCTGCAGGAGATGACCGACTGGAACATCTATTCTCCCCTTTGGGCTCCCGTTTCTTTGGAAGGAGACTGGATGAAGCTGGCTGACAAGGATCCTTACGACTATGCCAAACTGGAGAAGGTGATTCCTGCAACGAAAGAACTGCAGGCTGAATTCGACATCAAAGCCCTTCAGAACGACCATGGACAGCTGAACATTGAATTCACTGATGACCATGGAACCGTCTGCTCCCGTATTGTTCTCGACAATGAGGGCGTGATGAAGGTGAAGGGTGGCGCCCGCTACGGCACGATGAAGAAAGGCTACAGTGCCAACGAAACCTATCATATCACTGCCAACATATCCATTTCATTGCACAAAGCCACCTATTATCTGAACGGGAAGAAAGCCTGCGAGCGCATGTTCGACACTCCCGTGGAGGCTGTTTCACGCATCGTATTCCGAACAGGCGACCCCTTCGATAAGCCTGACATTGAGACTCCTGCCGATCAATACACCGACATGCCGCGCGCCGATGAGGTGGATCCCATGGCAACATTCCTCATTGCCAACGTGAAAAGCCGCGCCTTAGAAGGTGACGGAGATGCCGCCGTGCTGAAATATGACGACTACAAGCATTACGTGGAGCATTTCAACGCCATGGAAGACGAGAACATCGTGAATGAGATTCCCAATGCAGCCTCATCAGAATGGCTGAGCAAGAACGTCCCTTTGTTCGACTGTCCGCAAGAAAACATGGAAGAAATGTTCTATTACCGCTGGTGGACTTTGCGCAAGCACATCAAGCGCACGCCTGTGGGATACGGCATGACAGAGTTTCTCATCCCGCGTTCTTATGCTGACAACTATAATCTCATAGCCTGCGCCATCGGTCATCATGTGATGGAAAGCCGCTGGCTGCGCGACAGCACTTATCTGCATCAGATTCTGCGCACATGGTATTTCGGCAACAACGGAGGTCCGATGAGCAAGATGAACAAGTTCAGTTCATGGAATCCCGCCGCCATTTACGAGGCTTACAAAGTATCGGGCGACAAGGATTTCCTGAAGTCGCTCGTGCCAAGTCTTGAAGCAGAATACGCTTATTGGCAGAACAGCCATCGGCTGAACAGCGGACTCTACTGGCAAGAAGATGTTCGCGACGGCATGGAAGAGAGCATTAGCGGAGCCAGAAAGAAACAATATGCGCGACCATCCATCAATAGTTATATGTATGGCAACGCCAAAGCATTGGCTCAGATGAACCGCATGTTCGGCGACGACGCCAAGGCTGCCCATTATGAATCGGAGGCAAACGCACTCAAGACACTTATCAATACAAAGCTGTGGAACAAGAAACACCTGTTCTTTGAGACGCTGCAAGGCGACACTTCTGCCAACGCGCGCGAAGCCATCGGCTACATCCCATGGTATTTCCACATGCCCGACGGCAACAGCGAATACGACAAGGCATGGCTGCAGGTGCTCGACGAGAAAGGCTTCTCGGCTCCCTACGGTCTCACCACCGCCGAAAGGCGCCATCCGCAGTTCCGCTCCCATGGCGTTGGAACCTGCGAATGGGATGGTGCCATCTGGCCTTTCGCCAGCAGCCAGACCCTCACTGCCATGGCAAACTACCTGAACGACTACCCCAATCCCGTGCTTGCTGACTCCACATTCTTCCGCCAGATGGAACTCTACGTGGAGAGTCAGCACCACCGCGGCCGTCCTTACATCGGAGAATATCTCGACGAAGTGAACGGCGCATGGCTCATGGGCGACCGTGAGCGCAGCCGCTACTACAATCATTCCACCTTCAACGACCTGATGATTACTGGCATTGCCGGTCTCCGTCCGCAGGCCGACGGCTGCATTATCGTAAACCCGCTGATACCGGCAGGCAAATGGAAATACTTCTGTTTAGACAATGTGAACTACCATGGTCATGTCATCACCATCATTTGGGATGAAGACGGACAGCGCTATCATCAGGGAAAGGGCATGATGCTGATGGTCAACGGGAAGATCGTTGCAAAGCGCGATACACTTGGAAAACTCGAATACAGACAATAACGAACTTGAACAACAAGCTATAGAATGAAAAGAACAGCATTCTGCCTCATGGCATTACTCTCGCTAAGTGCCGCAGCACAGACTTTCGAGAATCGCTTCACCCGCTCGCTCCACGATGTGATGGGCGATGTGGAACGGCAGTTCGGCATCCGGTTGAAGTACGACATGGACACCACAGGGCTGAAACTGGCATACGCCGACTTCCGCATCCGCCCCTACAGCATTGAAGAAACGCTCACCAACATTCTGTCGCCTTTCGACTTCAAGCCCGTCTTCCAGCAGGGAAACCTGTGGAAGGTGAAGCGGTATGAATACCCTCGGCGACAACCTGCCGACGGCGAGAAACTCATTGCATGGCTCTCGTCACTATATAATAATAAGGTGGAATGGGAAGCTCGACGCAATTCCTTACGCATGGAAGTAAGGAAACGATTAGGCATTGATGCGCTCATCAGCCAATGTGTGGTGGAGAAGAATGAATTCGGTCCTGTGAGAAAGCACGATGGCTACACTGTTCAGAACTTCCGGCTCTCCACCGTAAACGGTCATACCGTATGCGGAAGTATCTATTCGCCGGTTGCCCTGACTTGGAAAAAGGGGAAACTTGACAGGAACGGTGTCCGAAAGAGCGGCAAATATCCGCTCATTGTCTGTCCCAACGGCCACTTCAACGGCGGACGCTACAATGCCGACCTGCAGAAACGCTATGCCACGCTGGCCCGCATGGGAGCCGTTTGCGTAAGCTACGACCTGTGGGGATGGGGCGAAAGTGCCGACGAGGTGAGCAGCCAGGCGCATCACACCAGCGAGGCCCACGTGATGCAAGCCTACAACGGTCTGCGCATTCTCAACCTGCTCTACTCTCATAAGGACATCGACCCGCAACGCATCGGTGTGAACGGCGGCTCCGGCGGCGGCACGCAGACCGTGCTGCTCGCTGTGCTCGACGACCGGTTCACAGCCAGTTGCCCCGTTGTTAGCATGTCATCGTGGTTCGATGGCGGCTGCCCTTGCGAGAGCGGAAAGCCCATCCATCTGGCTGGCGGCGGCACCTGCAACGCCGAGCTGGCTGCCATGTTCGCCCCGAAACCGATGATGGTGGTGAGCGACGGCGGCGACTGGACAAGCACAACGCCTGAAGTGGAATATCCTTATCTGCAGCGCATCTACAGCTTTTATGGACAGTCAGCACAGGTAATGAACATCCATCTGCCCAAGGAGCGCCACGATTTTGGTCCCAACAAGCGCAATGCCGTTTATGAATTCTTTATCAAGGCATTCTCTCTCAACCGCAACCAACTCGATGAAGACAAGGTAACCATCGAAGATGAAAACACACTGAGATTCTCACCCAAGAAATAACAGAAAGAATATGAACACATCAAAATCCATCCCGTCAGATTCAGGCATCGCGCAACTCTTCACGAAGAAAGCAGATATCTGGCAGTCACTACTGGTCATTCTCATACTATTGGTCGCCATGTGCTCACAACCAGCTGCTGCCAACGAGCACAAACTGTGGTACGACCGCCCTGCGCAAACCTGGACTGAGGCACTGCCCATCGGCAATGGCAGACTGGGCGCAATGGTTTTCGGCAATGTATTTGCCGACCGCCTGCAACTGAATGAGGAAACCATCTGGGCTGGTCAGCCCAACAACAACGCCAATCCCGAAGCCCGCCAATACCTGCCAACGATTCGCCAGCTGGTGTGGGAAGGAAAATACCGTGAGGCGCAGGACATGGGAACGGCTCACGTGCAGAGCCGGACCAACCACGGCATGCCCTACCAGCCGTTTGGCGACCTGTATCTCAACTTCCCCGGACAAGGCAACTATACGAACTATTATCGCGAGCTGTCGCTCGACTCTGCCCGCGCCATCACACAGTATACCGCCAACGGCACCACTTTCCGCCGTGAGTATATCTCTTCATTCACGGGAAATGTCATCACCGTTCATCTCACTGCCAGCAAGCGGGGTGCCATCTCGTTCACGGCATCGCTCACATCGCCTCATCCCGACGTGATGATAGCCAGCGAGGGCGATGAGATTACACTGAGCGGTGTCAGCGGAAGCCATGAGGGACTGAAGGGGAAAGTAACCTTCACCGGACGCGTCACCGCCCGCTGCAAAGGCGGAAGAATGGTGAGTCGCGAGGGTGTGCTGAGCATCGACGGTGCCGATGAAGCCACCTTATATATATCCATTGCCACCAATTTCAAGCACTATGATGACATCAGTGGCAACGATGTGGAGAAATCGGAGAGCATTCTGAAGGAAGCCCTCCGCACGAACTATCAGGAGATGAAACAGAGTCATGTGGTGTTCTATCAGAAACAGTTCAACCGCGTAAGCCTCAATCTGGGCAACGACCGCTTCGCCCACCTCACCACCGACCGCCGCGTGGAGCAGTTCAAGCAGAACAACGACCTGCATCTCGTGGAAACCTACTTCCAGTTCGGGCGCTACCTGCTCATCTGCACATCGCAGCCAGGCAACCAGCCACCCACGCTGCAAGGCATCTGGAACGACAAGCTCTATCCGTCGTGGGATTCCAAATACACCACGAACATCAATCTGGAGATGAACTACTGGCCGGCCGAAGTCGCAAACCTGTCGGATCTCACCGAGCCGCTGCTCTCGCTCATCCACGACATCAGTGAGACGGGCAACAAGAGCGCACGCATCATGTACGGTGCCGACGGCTGGGTGCTCCACCATAACACCGACATCTGGCGCGTCACCGGTGCCATCGACAGGGCAACGAGCGGCATGTGGCTCACGGGAGCAGCATGGATGTGCCAGCATCTGTGGGAGCACTGGCTCTACACAGGCGACAGCCACTTCCTTAGCGAAGCCTTCCCCATCATGGTGGGAGCGGCACGCTTCCTCAACCAGATCATGGTGAAGCACCCCGAAAAGGGATATTGGGTGGTTTGCCCCAGCCTCTCGCCAGAGAACGAACACAAATACAGGGCAACCACGGCGGCTGGAGTGACCATGGACAACGAGCTCATTCGCGACCTCTTCACCCACGTCATCCAAGCAAGCGACATCCTCCATCAGCCCCTTTCGCTGACCGACAGCCTGAAAGAAAAGCTCGCCGGATTGCCACCGCTGCAGATTGGGCGATACGGACAGTTGCAGGAGTGGCTCGACGACTGGGACAACCCCGACGACACCCACCGCCACGTAAGCCATCTCTATGCGCTCTATCCCAGCAACCAGATATCGCCCATCAACACACCGCAGCTGGCAGAAGCCGCAAAGACGGTGCTCGTCCACCGCGGCGACCCCTCCACGGGCTGGTCAATGGGCTGGAAGGTGTGCCTCTGGGCGCGGCTCCTCGATGGTAACCACGCCGCCAAGCTCATTGCCGACCAGCTCTCCCTGGTGCGCAACGAGAAGAAGAAGGGCGGCACCTACCCCAACCTCTTCGATGCCCATCCCCCATTCCAGATCGACGGTAACTTCGGTTGTGCCGCCGGCATTGCCGAGATGCTCCTGCAAAGTCAGGAAGAGATGAGCGTGAAGAATGTCCGTCTCAAGGTGATCCACCTGCTGCCAGCCCTGCCCGATGCATGGAGCGACGGCAACGTGAGCGGACTGAAGGCGCGCGGCAACAACGAGGTAGACATCACTTGGAAAGACAACCGGCTGACATCTGCCACCATCAAGGCAGCGCAAGGCGGCACACTGCTCATCCGCTCAGCCACCCCGCTGAAAGGCAAAGGCCTGAAGAGGATGGCAAGCAAACATGAAAACCTGTATCAGGTAACCATGAAGGCCGGTCAGTCGCTGTCGCTTTCCGCAACCAAATAACACCACTATAGAAAAAAATATAACCGTCATGAAGAGAACCATTATCCTCTCCGCCCTCGTCGCCCTGGTCGTTTCAGGCGCGAGCGCACAACGCAACAGAGCGTCCGTCAATCACCCTTGGCAGAACGGAAAGCTCAAGGTGAGCGACAACCACCGATTCCTCGTCCACGAAAACGGCACGCCCTTCTTCTGGTTAGGCAACACCTCGTGGCTGCTTCCCGAGCGCCTCAACCGCGAGGAAGTGAGCTATTACTTGGGCAAAGAGCGCCAGCAAGGCTACAACGTGGAACAGATACAGGTGATCAACGCCATTCCCACGTTCAACATCTACGGCTTCCAGGCAAACGACGAGAGCTTCGACTGCGCAAAATTCTCCAAGCCAGGCGTCTATGGCTATTGGGAGCATCTCGACTACATCGTTGACGTGGCTGCCCGCAACGGCATCTACATCGCCATGGACTGTGTGTGGGGGTCGCAAATCCTGCGCATGGACAAGGAGAAAGCCGCCACCTACGGCAAGTTCCTCGCTGAGCGCTACAAAGACAAGCCCAACATCATCTGGATGATCGGCGGCGACGTGCTCGGCGACCGAGGCACCGAACTATGGGACATCCTTGCGCGCACCATCCGCCAATACGACCCTAACCACGTGATGACATTCCATCCTCGCGGCAGAACCACCTCTGCACGCTGGTTCAACGACCGCGAATGGCTCGACTTCAACATGTTCCAGAGCGGGCACCGTCGCTACGGACAGCGCAACGGCGACGGCGACTACACCATCAAGGACAACACCGAGGAAGACAACTGGCGCTATGTTGACATGAGCTGGGAGAAGAAACCGCAGAAGCCTGTGCTCGACGGGGAACCCTCTTACGAGGACATTCCGCAAGGACTGCATAGCAATGATGAACCGCGCTGGCAAGACTACGACGTGCGCCGCTACGCCTATTGGGCTGTCTTCGCTGGCTGCTTCGGCCACACCTACGGCCACAACAGCATCATGCAGTTCCACCGACCCGGCACGGGTGCATCGTTCTTCGCCACCAAGACATGGTGGGACGCACTTGAAGATCCCGGGCTCAAGCAGATGAAATACCTGAAATGGCTCATCCTCGCATTCCCCTTCACCGAGCGCATCCCCGACCAGTGCATCATCGCCTCGCAAAACGGTGAGCGCTACGACCGCATCATCGCCACCCGAGGCAACGACTACCTGCTGGTATACAACTACAGCGGTAAGCCCATGCAGGTGGACCTCACCAAGATTTCCGGCAAGAAAAAGAACGTGTGGCAGATGAACCCCATCGACGGCACGCTGCGCTATCTGGGCGAATACGACAGCAAGGTGACGGAATTCGTCTACGACGGTGCCTATCTCAACAACAGCGACCGCGTGCTCATTGCCGTGGACAGCGCGAAAGACTATATCAAGAAAGATGCCACCACGCTCATCGAGCGCTGGTAACCAATAACCGCACCCCTGCAAAGTGCCGCTTTCGGAGAGCCAAGCCATTGCCTTTGAGCCTTCAAAGCGGCACTTTCGTCTCTCCCAAATGCCGGTTACATACGTAAAAATTTCTTGTTTCATCTCATCCCATTGTCGCTCTCATACGTAAAAATCGCCGATTTCATCTCATCCCATTGTCGCTCTCATACGTAAAAATCGCCGATTTCATCTCACCCCATTGTCGTTCTCGTACGTAAAAATCGCCGATTTCATCGCAGTTTTTCGTCGTTTTCCTCGCTCCATGTCGTAGCGATGCTTCAGTAAATCAATTTAATTTACTTAGCAAATCAATTTGATTTACTTTTCAAATTAATTTAATTTGCGCGGTAAATCAATTTGATTTACTTTTCCGTTCTGCCGTTTCCAAGGCTCCGAAACGCCGCTTCCGCGCTTGTAAAACGCCTATTTCGAGAAAGAAAAACAAGTTTTCCTTTCGCATACCGCTCGCTTTAGAATCACTGGATCGGTTCTTTTGATCATTTTAATCGGCTATTATTTGGTAGTTTGGGAACAAGTCAGTATCTTTGTCATCGAAAAAACAATCTAACTAATATATGTATGAAGACAGCGACAACAAAAGAAAAGCAGAAATCCGCAATCCTTCAATACTTGCGGACGTTCATTTGTATCTGTTCAGAAAAACAAAATGATCACAGAACCGTCCCCTGATCATACCTAAATCAATGTTCAACGCTGGAACATAAAACCAGTCCGTGGACAAAGTATAATCTATTTAATACAACTTTAAAAAGAACATTCAAATATGAAATTTTTCAAAGAGATCTGCCATAACTGGGACAAAAATCAGGTTCAAATTCTTCATCAACATAATATTGACGTTAAAGAGGGTTTGGAAAATATGAAGATGTTCAGAATCTACGACATTAACTTATATAAGGAGCTGAAACCATACTTTAAGAAATGGAAATACAACGATGATTTATATGAAGTAGGCACTGAATTTTCCAAAAAGGAAATACTATCTGCTGACTATTGTATTATTGAGCGTTGCCACTCTTTTGGCTACCCTATGCCAGAGAACAAGGGCTATTTGCATAATACGTACAATACGAAAAACATGTGTAAAAAATGTGGAACTGGGCTAATTCAGAAAGATGATTTCAGGTTAAGGAGAGTTCCCAAATATCCTTTTGGGGGAATAGAGTGGATTTATGACGAGTTCTTCGTACAGACAGACCTATATGAAAAAGTTTTTAAGCCTTTGGGCATTGAAAGTCGTCCTTTGAGGAAGTACAAGGATGACTCTATAATGGAAACTTATGTTCAATTGGTTATTCCAGTGATTGACGAGCCATTGGATTTGTCTTTTTATGAATATCAAAGATGTCCTTTATGTGGCGTAAAGAAATATGACCCCATGACATACGGTTACTTTCCACTGCAAGAACATCCCCTGCCACACATTTACAAGAGCAAGGAATACTTCGGCGATGGCTTTGTTGCATACAGGAAGATATTTGTATCAGCAAGTCTTTGTGACTTGATGATAAAGAATAAGATGATGAGATATTGGGGCTTTTTGCCATGTGCTAAATCCAAAGAATTGAGCATCAAAAATGAGGGTATGTTAGAATGGATAGAACCAGGCATAAAGAGATTAAATCCTGAAGCCCATATCATTGTTGCAATTCCTGACGATATGAGTTCCTGACAATGAAGAATTCTGATCAGGGGACGGTTCTGTGATCATTTTTGAGTATATTGTTTTGAAATTTATGAAAATATTACTATATTTGCAGTGTTAATTAAATAATGGCAAAGGAATGATCAGGGGTCGGTTCCGTGATCATTTTATCGAGTAATCATTTGGGAATTCGGAAACATATTAGTATCTTTGTCATCGAAAAACAATTACTGCATACAACGTAATGGGACGACAGAAACATAAGGGATGTGGGAATCCGCCGGTGGTCAAT
>JAFUVB010000001.1 GCA_017471245.1 Prevotella sp. | reverse complement strand
GCTGGTTCGTGTCGGGACGCAAGTACCGCCAGGAGGTGAAAGGCCTGAAGGCCGACAACCGGCAGAAAGACATGGATCTGAGTAAGGATTACGTGACGGAGTGGCGCACCTACATCGCTGAGCCCTTGCAGCGCGAGGTGAACGAGCTTCGTCAGGAAGTGGCCGAGCTGCGGTATGCGATACAGCGCATCAGCAACTGTCCTCATAGGGCTGAGTGTCCTGTGCTTGACCAGTTGCAGCATCAGTCGCCACTCGAGTAGCGAGCGCAGTGCGCAGTTAAGAGTTGAAAGTGAAGAGTTGAGAGTTGAGCGGGACAGTGTGGCTGTCGTAGTGCGCGACACCATCACGATAACGACATCCATCACTGTTGACCGCAACGACAAGGGCGATACCCTTCGCATTGCTACCCAGACAGACCGCTACCGCGGAAACGACACGCAGAAGTTAAGAGTTAAGAGTGAAAAGTTAAAAGTGGTTCGTGATACGGTCTATATTGAGAAGCGCGACTCTGTACTGATAAGCAGTAAGCAGGGCGAAAGCCCGGTAAGCAGTAAGCTAACCGCCTTTGGCGGAACACTAAAGTGGATTTTCGGAATCCTATGTGCACTGATAGCACTACTCGTCACATGGAAAGTAGTAAAAATCAAGTAAGCTGTAAGCTTTTAAGCAGTAAACTAAACAAGCTCTGTTTGCGGAAGGCTCTCTAACGGGAGCCTCCGCATCAGTGCTATGTGTGACATGGAACCTGAAACCTGAAACATCTTTTTTGCCCTACAATAAAAAGTCGCTTATATGCGTTATCTTTGTAGAAGGTAAAACTCGAACTGTTATGACGCAGAAACAACAGATACAACTCTTTGAGGACCGAAAGGTACGAACCGCTTGGGACGATCAGGAGGAGAAGTGGTACTTTTCTATAGTGGACGTCTGCTGGGTTCTTGCTGACAGCAAGGATTATCAGACGGCGCGCAAGTATTGGAATAAGCTAAAACAGAGACTCAAGGAAGAAGGTAATGAAACGGTGACAAATTGTCACCAGTTGAAATTGAAGGCATGGGATGGTAAGATGCGTCTTACCGATGTTGCTGATACCGAGCAGCTTTTCCGCCTCATACAAAGCATCCCTTCCCCCAAGGCAGAGCCGTTCAAGCAGTGGATGGCAGAGGTGGCAGCACAACGCATTGACCAGATGCAAGACCCTGAGCTGAACTTTGATCAGGCATACGCAGACTACCGCCGCTTGGGGTATTCCGAGCGATGGATTAATCAGCGTTTACAATCAATTAAGGCGCGTAAGGAGCTTACGGATGAATGGGACAGAGCCGGAGTGAAGCAGGGACAGGAGTATGCCACGCTTACCGACATTATCACCCGTGAGTGGAGTGGGAAGACCACGCGGCAGTATAAGCAGTTCAAAGGACTGAAAAAGGAAAGCCTGCGCGACAATATGACCACGATGGAGCTGGCTCTTAATATGTTGGCCGAAGCAACGACAGTGGAACTATCCAAGAGCGACAACCCCAAGGGCTTTCGTGAGAGCGCAGCTGTTGCCCATCGTGGAGGTAGAATAGCAGGCGAGACCCGTGCCAAGATTGAAGCACAGACAGGTCGTTCGATTGTCACCAAAGACAAAGCATCAGATTATCTTCCTCCAGCCGATGAAGCAGGGCAAATAGAAAGTGAGTCAGCAGAAGAAAACTAACTTTTCACTTTTCACTTTTCACTTGAAATGGCTACCGTGACCGAGAAGAGAAGATAGTAGTAAAGACCGATACCGTTTATATCGAAAAGACCGACTCCGTGGAGGCCAACTACTGTAAACAGGACTCCGAGCTTTGCTCGCCTGAGCACCTCTGAAAAAGAGAACAATGCAGCGAAGAAACGGTCAACGGTAAACCAAACACTGAAGTGGCTCTTTGCCATACTATGTGCAGCAATTGTATTGACGCTAACGATTAGAATCTGTTTGTGGAAGGCTCTCTAACGAGGGCCTCCGCATCAGGCGTTTTATTTGAAACCAACACGACTGGTAACAGAATGGGCGGGATACCCCGCAGACTCTCATAAGACAAAAGGGTCAAAAATCAGAAATAAAACAAAGAAAACTATTTATGAAAATATGACATACAAAGAACTTCAATTTCCCAAGGACTCGTTGTTCTTGGTGACCGGTGGAGCAGGTTTCATAGGCTCCAATTTGTGTGAGGCAATCCTCAATATGGGTTACAAGGTGCGTTGCCTTGATGACCTGAGTACAGGAAAGCAGGCTAATGTTGATTTGTTTGCAGGCAATCCTAATTACGAGTTCATTAAGGGCGACATCAAAGACCTTGATACATGTATGAAGGCCTGCGAGGGCGTGGACTATGTGATGAACCAGGCCGCTTGGGGCAGTGTACCGCGCTCCATCGAAATGCCGCTGTTCTACTGTGCCAACAACATCCAGGGTACGCTGAACATGATGGAGGCTGCACGACAGAAGGGCGTAAAGACCTTCGTCTATGCAAGTAGCTCCAGTGTTTATGGTGATGAAGCTCACCTTCCCAAGAAAGAAGGTGTAGAAGGCAACTTGCTCAGCCCATATGCTCTTAGCAAGCGTTGCGATGAAGAGTGGGGCAAGCAGTACCACAGACACTACGGCCTCAAGACCATTGGTCTCCGTTATTTCAACGTCTTTGGTCGTCGCCAGGACCCGCATGGGGCATACGCTGCTGTGATTCCCAAGTTCATCAAACAGCTCCTGAACGACGAACAGCCCACCATCAACGGCGACGGCAAGCAAAGCCGTGACTTCACTTACATTGAGAATGTGATTGAAGCCAACTTGAAGGCATGTCTTGCTCCCGATGAGGCGAGCGGAGAGGCCTTCAATGTGGCGTATGGTGGTCGTGAGTATCTGATTGACATCTACTACGAACTGACTAAAGCCCTTGGTAAGGACATCGAGCCTCATTTCGGCCCTGACCGTGCCGGGGACATTAAACACAGCAATGCCGACATCAGCAAAGCCAAGCGTCTGCTGGGCTATGACCCTCAGTACGACTTCGCCCGTGGACTGGCAGAAGCCATCGACTGGTACAAGGCAAACCTATAGGTAGAAAGTGAACAATTTGAAGATAAACATTTAACTATTCAGAAAGATGAAAGAGACAAAGATTTGTGTCATTGGACTGGGCTACGTGGGACTGCCCCTTGCCCGCCTGTTTTCAACCAAGTACCCCACCGTGGGTTTTGACATGAACCAGAAGCGTTGCGATGCGCTGATGGCCGGTCACGATGCTACCCTTGAGGTGGCTGACGACATCCTGCAGGATGCAATCAAGAACCACGGCTTCATCTGCACCAGCGACATTGAGAAGATTCGCGACTGCAACTTCTATGTAGTGGCCGTTCCTACCCCTGTGGATGCTGACAACAACCCCGACCTGACTCCTCTCGTGGGTGCCAGCACAACCGTTGGTAAGGTTATCAGCAAAGGAGATGTGGTGGTGTATGAGAGCACCGTCTATCCCGGTGTCACCGAAGATGAGTGCATCCCTGTGGTGGAGAAGGTATCTGGCCTGAAGATGAACGTGGACTTCTATGGTGGCTACAGCCCTGAGCGTATCAACCCGGGCGACAAGCAGCACACCGTGGAGCATATCAAGAAAGTGACCTCCGGCTCTACCCCTGAGATTGGCAAGTACATCAACGAGGTGTATAGCAGTGTCATCACTGCCGGTACGCACCTTGCACCCACCATTAAGGTGGCTGAAGCAGCAAAGGTGATTGAGAACAGCCAGCGCGACATCAACATCGCTTTCGTGAACGAGCTGAGCAAGATTTTCAACAAGATGGGCATCGACACCCTCGACGTGCTGGAGGCAGCCGGCACCAAGTGGAACTTCCTACCCTTCCGTCCCGGTCTGGTGGGTGGCCACTGCATCGGTGTTGATCCGTACTATCTGGCTCAGTGCGCCCAGCGTCACGGCTACAATCCCGAGATTATCCTTGCCGGACGTCGCATGAACGACGGTATGGGCGAGTATGTAGCTACCGAGACCATCAAGCTGATGCTGAAGAAAGGCATTCAGGTGCTCAATTCCGAGATTATCATTCTGGGCTTCACCTTCAAGGAGAACTGCCCCGACGTGCGTAACACCAAGGTCATCGACATCTATAAGGCACTGAAGGAGTACAACCTCAACATCACCGTCTATGACCCCTGGGCCAATCCTGCTATCGTGGAGCATGAGTACGGCATCAAGGTTGTGAACGAACTGCCTACGCAGAAGTTCGATGCTGCCATTGCTGCTGTGGCTCATAAGAAGTTTGAAGGAATGGATGTGCCCGCATTGCTGAAGGATAATCACGTCATCTTTGATGTGAAGTGCACCCTTGACCGCAGCATTGTGGACGGCAGGCTGTAAAACGGATTTCTGGCAGCACAGGTGGAACGAAAGTTCGCAGTTCGATACTGCCTGCCAGAACTACTCTATAACATTCAACGATAAACTATACACTTAATAAATGAGTATCTATACAGACAAAATGCTGCTGGTAATCGGTGGTGAAGAGATAGTGAACGCCTTCTTTGTGGAGAAAATCCTGAATGAAGGGGCGCGAGAGGTGCGTATCCTCGGTGAGAGTGAGACAGAACTGCAGTCGTTGCGTGAATCCTTGAACGTTGAACTTGGAACTTTGAACCAGAAGCTCCGCTTCTATGTGGGCGACCGCAGCGACAACGCCTACTTGGAGGAGGCGATGGCCGGTGTCGACTATGTGCTGTATTTCCCTGCCGTTCCACGTGCTTTCGACTGCGAGGTGGCTCCAGCCGAGAACACCGTCACGTTCCTGAATACAGTATCTGGCGTGGTTCATTCCGCCATCGACTGTCGAGTAAAGAAGCTTGTAGTTGTAAGAACAGGACTTGAAACATGTCACCTGAAACCTGAAACCAGCGACATGCCGGCTTTGCTCGCCGCCCTGATGGAGACCGTTGTCGTGGCCGAAGCCCGTTATCTGGGGCCGGATTCCGCCACCGTCATCTGTTGCGCACGTATGGAAGGAAATTTGAGACCCGAAACATGGAACGTGAAACTCATCGACTACGCTTTTGAGAATGCCGTCAACGGTGACTTGCTAATACAAGGCAATGACGGTATAGAGCGGAAACCCTGCGAGAACTTTGAGATGAGGCTGTAAAACCTGAATCTTGGCACCAGAAACTTGATAAACCAAAACACTTATGCGACTATATCCCACCATTCTTGTTGCCCTGCTGTGTCTTTCATTCACAGCCTGCGGCGCATCGTGTGCCTATTCTAAGTGCGAAAAGCCAAAGAACGAAAAAGTGACTGTGCGCGAGCAGGCGCTGATAGTGGACATAGGGATGCAGGCGCACAAGGAGTATGTCGTCCGTGAAAGGATAGACCTGAAAGGAACGCAGGTCAATGTGCCGGAGGGCGTCACCATAACCTTCAAGAAAGGCGGTGCTATCGTCAACGGGACGTTGAATGGCAACGGGACCAAGCTGAACTCCAAGACCGATGAGGTCTTGGGTGTGAAACTGAAAGGGACATGGCGGGTAGATAAGATTAGCGACCTTGTGTTCAGCAAGGAGTACCTATCGGATACCGAAATCATCAACAACCTCAACGCCATCCAGTCCGATGCGATGACCAACGAGGTGACCATTAACCGCGATTACCACATCGCCATCGCCAAGTCGGGTGGAGCAGGACTGCTCCCGTCCAGCCACAGCACCATACTGCTGAAAGGCACTATCTCCTTGGAAGGCAATGGCTATAAAACATATCAGATTATCGATATCAAGAATAAGGAAGATGTCACCGTCAAGGGAGGCCGCATCGTGGGAGACGTGGGGAAGCACACCTACATTGAGGGTACCACCAGCGAGTGGGGTATGGGAATCAACATCATGCAGTCCAAGGATGTAACCCTTGCTGACCTCTATATCACCAAATGCACCGGTGACGGCATCTATATCTCCGGGGGCAACGAGCCGGCTATAGGAGTATATGACAAGGCGAGCAAGAATGTGGTGATTCGCAACCTCACCTGCGACGACAACCGCCGTCAGGGGCTGAGCGTTGTTCACGTGGATGGGCTTACCGTGCGCGACTGCTCGTTCATCAATACTGGGAAGACGGAATTTACGGGCCCTGGCGATGGGGTAGATATAGAACCTAATGTGTCAAATGGGCGCAATATGTCGGTTAGGAATATAGTTGTAGATAACTGTATAATCAAGAATAATGCAGGGGTTGCAGTCTCTTCCAGTTGTTCTTATGAAAATAGCGGAGTCACTAATCATGAAAATATCCTTTTCACTAATTGCACAACAGACGGAAGGCTTTCTGCGAAATCCAATGATCTGACTTTCAGAAAGTGTACATTCAAGGAAGTCCGTTTTGCCGGTGTTTATGCTCCTACGCATATTACGATAGAGGATTGTACCATCTCGGGAGGTTATGGCTTTGTTATTTATGCGCCATCTGGACATGCTGAAAGATATAAAGACTGTTTACTTTCTTTAGACATAACGAATTGCACCATTTCTGTTGCTGAGGGTGAGACCGAAACGAATTCCCTTATTAGTTGCTATAAGAGTTATGTTGACAACTTGGGCTATGTAAAGATACATAATTGTCGTTTGGTTGTTCCTCAGACTAAATCTCAATCATACAAACTTACAGATTACAGTTTTAAGGATAAACTGCTGATAACATCATCCGATATTGACATGGTGGGAAGGGATTTCGATGCAACGGGCATGATGTTAGACAATAATAAGATTCGTTGCAGACAAGCGATTAAATTGCAATCGAAAGGAAGAAACAGAGTGATGACAGATAAGTTATAGTGAGTTCCTTAATCCAGAAGTATTCAATAAATGGAAGTAATCGCCAATACATCCAAGCCAAAGGTTCGCCTTGACGAGGTAACGCTGATGCGTTGCATATTAGCAATACTGATTGTGTTCATGCATTCCTTCACGTGTTATAATGGCGGATGGGAGCAACCAGCCGGTTTTATCGATATTCCCGTATATAAATGGCTTTCCCGTACATCCTTTGCCTTCACACTGGAAGCCTTTGTTTTTATTTCAGGCTACCTCTTTGCCTTTCAGCGAATTACGCTAAAACGAACAGGGGGGGGGTATTTTGCTGATTGTAAATAAGTTAAAGAGGCTTATTTTGCCGAGCGTTGTTTTCGGTATCCTGTATTTCCTGATATTCTTTGAATATAAAGGGATGGGCTCTGCAATCTATTCAATTCTCAATGGATGTGGCCATATGTGGTATCTGCCAATGTTGTTTTGGTGCTTCGTATTCGGATGGCTCTTGGAACAGGTAAAGATAAGCGATTCGTGGAAGTTGATGATTCTGATTGCCTTTAATCTGTTCACAATGATAGGTCTTCCGTTACGTATTTCCAATGCGTTGACCTTTATGGTTTATTTTTATGGGGGCTATTTATTCTATAAAAACGCTGATACCATAAATATAAAGATAACAACCAAAAGAATTATCCTGGCATGGGTCGTATTTGCACTTTGCTTTATCTGTTTCAGACCTCTGAGGGATGTTCTGGAAACTTCTCCAGAGCAGAGCCTCTGGTTAAAGATTGGTATTCGTGTGGGCAACAGTATGTGTAAACTCATCTATGTTTGGGCAGGTATTGTTTCGTTTTATGTTACGGCAGTTTACTACACGAAACGTCATCAGATAACAGGAGCCATCAAAGATCTTTCTGCCTGTTGTTTTGGTATTTATTTGATTCAGCAGTTTGTATTACAGCTGCTTTACTATAAGACCGACTTCCCTTCATTGGTTGGCCCCTATTGGCTTCCTTGGTGTGGATTTGCAATAGCAATAATCAGTTCATATATCGTCACTAAACTCTTGCTCAAGACAAAGACGGGCAAGTTCCTAATCGGTTAAATATGCCAGCAAATAGCAAAAGAATAGCTAAAAATACGGTCATGCTGTATATACGGATGCTGCTAATGATGGCAGTCACCCTATATACATCGCGTGTAATCCTTCAGGTCTTAGGCGTTGATGACTACGGAATCTACAATCTCGTCGCGGGATTCGTCACCTTGTTCTCGTTCATCAGCAGGGCTTTGACTACAGCAATTCAGCGTTTCCTTAACGTTGCCTTAGGGCGTGGTGACAAGGATTATTTCCGCAATCTGTTTTCAACAAGCATAAACATATTCATATTCTTTTCTATCATAGTATTGCTCATCGGAGAGACTGTTGGAGTATGGTTTGTCAATACTCAGCTTAACATTCCAGAGGGAAGGATGGAAGCGGCAAAATGGGTTTTCCAGTTCTCTTTAGTCGTTTTCATTCTTGGTTTAATAAGGACTCCGTACAATGCCGCCATTATCGCTCACGAAAAAATGGATTTCTATGCCTACGTGAGCATTTTCGAGGTTGTTTTGAAGCTGGTCATCGTGTTTATGCTACAGCTGTTTGCCTTCGACAAGCTCATCCTCTATGCCGGGTTGTTCCTGTTGACAATGGTAATCGTCACGCTGATATACTATTATTACTGCAAAAGGAAATTTTCGGAATGCAAATATAAATGGGTCTGGAACAAGCAACTGTTCAGAGAACTCCTATCTTTTTCGGGATGGAGCCTTGTTGGGCAGATGGCCGTTGTGGGCAGGTCACAAGGTGAGAGTTATTTTATCAACCATTATCATTCAGTCTCCGTCAATGCTGCGCAGGGCGTTTCCCATCAGGTTACGGGCGCATTGAACCAGTTCGTTTCCAACTTTCAGACAGCATTCAATCCTCAACTTGTACAGACTTATGCTGCCGGTGAGATGAAAGATCATGTTCAGCTGCTCTATCGCGCCTGCAAGTTTTCTTTTTACTTACTGTTGATACTTGTGGTACCGGTAGTATTTAATATTGACGTTCTGCTATCTACATGGCTGACAGAAGTGCCCAATTACGCGAAGGAGTTTTGTGTGCTGGGTTTTGTCTCCTATTTGCTCTTGGCACTCAGTTCCCCGATGACTACTACCATATTCGCCAACGGAAATATCAGGAACTACCAGATAGCCTTGACAATCTCGCACACTTTGGGACTTGTGTTGAGTTTCATCGTGCTCAAATTGGGCTTTGTTCCCTATTCAATCGTCCTGGTCAGCATTCTTGTTCAGATAATCATACTCTTTGTACGGTTGTTCTTTAGCGCGAAAGTTTGTCCGATAGGTTTAAGGCGTTTTGCA
The DNA here is from genome assembly GCA_017471245.1 of Prevotella sp. Taxonomy (GTDB): domain Bacteria; phylum Bacteroidota; class Bacteroidia; order Bacteroidales; family Bacteroidaceae; genus Prevotella. Next base: position 35,459 of record JAFUVB010000001.1, on the reverse strand, counting down.
TCTACGGTAATCGTTCCAATTACAATAGCCACCCTGTTATCAATAATAATTCCGTTTATATTCGCACGTTCCTTCAATTTAAATATCTGGCTGACTCTTGTCGTGTGCGGGGTTGATGCCTTGTGGGTTGCATTGGTCGTTTTTATTGTAGGTCTGAACAGGGCAGAAAAGAACTTCGTCCTATCTGTCATACGGAAAGTGTTACATAAACAAAAATAAATCAAGTAATTATGGGAGTATTAACTGAAATTGCGAGAAGCTTTGTGTCGTGCAAACTTCGCCATAGAGACTGGAAGAAAACAGATATTTATAAGGGGTTGAATATGTACAATACCTTTAAGCTATCCCAATCTCAAACGGGGGGGGGTAAAAGCCTGATTAACATATATTTAGAGTTGAATAAACTGATTAAATACTGGCATTGCTTCCCCGATACGTATTTCCGCTTTGGCATGTTCTTGAAAGATTTCGGTGATATGGAATTGATGAAAACTTTTGTTCCTCAAGGTGCCTATTACCGATATGCTGCTGACAAAGACTCTCAATATCACATTCTATTGGATGACAAGATCTTGTTTCATGATGTCATGCGGATGTACCATCTGCCGGTACCTGAGCGGTATTTTGTGTTTCAGGCGGGCGTATTCCGCAGGAATGGCAATATCATAGATGATGCAGAAGTAGATGATATTATCAGCAAGATCACTGACGAACGAGTGTTTATCAAACGCTTTAGAGGAGGAGCGGCAAGCGGTATTTCTTTAGCTTTACGCATAGACGGAGCATTGTGTTCGGAAGACGGGTGGAAGATGACTGCTCAGGGGATTCGTAATCATTTAGGCTCCAATAACTACATCTTCGAGAAGCAATTGAAACAAGACCCTGTACTGTCAAGACTTAATCCCGACACCGTAAATACATTCAGGGTCATGACTTATAAAGATAAAGTTGTTTCTTGCAGTATTAGGGTGGGAAGAAAAGGATCTTATGTTGATAATGCCGCAAAGGGCGGTATCGTGTTGAGCCTGGATATGAGAACAGGCAGGATAGAGGAATACGGATTGCGCGAATACGATTTAACGAAGTACTATGAACACCCTGATACCAAGGTTGTATTCAAAGATTATTTGGTGCCGCAATGGCCTGCTGTACGGCAACTCGTTGAAAAAACCGTTAAGTTGCTGCCTTACTACAATAGTGTTGGATTCGATGTCGCTTCAACAGAAGATGGACCGGTTATTATTGAGATTAATACAGGCACAGGTGTCTATGCCTCTCAAATGGGCAAGAAGGTAGGCATTGCCAATCAATTCAAGACAGAAAATTCATAATCATAAGTCTCATAAAATGAAAAGTATATATCTATTGTTTATGCGCCTCCCCATTCTTAATCGCTATCCTATGCGGTGGTATAAGTCGCTGGGTATCAGACTGATAGGGGGGGGCAGCGCATTTCCCCAAACTGCTCTGTAATAGGTCGGTATGACAATGTCGTGCTCCATCCCAATGCGGAGATCAACAGTCACTGTCTGCTATTAGCCAAGGACAGGATTGAGATAGGGGAAAACTCCACGTTGGCATACGGGGCAACGGTACTGACAAGTGCCAACCCTAATGGCCCGAAGAATAAACTGGCGGCCATCTACCCGAAGATGACCGCCCCCGTAGTTATCGAAGATAATGTCTGGGTCGGTGCCAATGCTACCATTCTGCCGGGTGTGACCATCGGTAGTATGAGCGTCGTAGCGGCTGGGGCCATTGTGACAAAAGATGTACCTTCGGGAGTATTAGTTGCAGGTAATCCTGCCGTAATAAAGAAGAAACTTATATAGACGGCTCAATGTCTTGTAAGTTTCTCGAAAACGAATAAACTTACAAGACAATGAATAATAAAGTTATCGTATTTGGCTGCAACCACCAGAATTTGCTGGGTTTGGTTCGGAGTTTGGGAGAAAAAGGTATTCGTCCGTATTGCGTCTTATTGCAAAGCAAGGATGGAATGGTGTTTCGCAGCAGGTATCCTGCCGAGTGTCATTTTGCGGAGAGTCCGCAGGATGGAATGCAATATATCATAGATCGTTTCTCGGGCGAAGTTCCAAAGCCTATATTGCTTAGCAGCGATGACGTAACCGAAACTTTGTTTGATATGAGAGCTTCCGAACTGAGAGAGTCTTTTATCGTTCCCGCTTCTGACGAAGACGGCAAGTTGACACGGCTAATGAATAAGAAAAACATCGGTGAACTTGCCGTGTCGTATGGTTTTAAGATTCCCCACATGAGGGTTCTCCGCAAATCGGATGCTATTCCCGATGATCTCTCTTATCCTGTTTTTACCAAGTCATTGAAGAGTATTGATGGCGGAAAAAAAGAAGAGTGCAAGTGCAATAATCGCGAAGAGTTGAAGACTGTCCAGCAGAACTGCTTGTCAGACGTGCTTTTAGTGCAGCAGTTCATTGATAAGGTTGACGAAATCGATTATATCGGCTATGCCGCAAACGGGACGGTCTATATCCCTTACATCCAGCATCAGTTGCGTTTTTCCGACCACGCCTATGGCGGTTATCACAGATTTGACAAAGTTGAGGATAGTGATTTTATGGGCAGGATCAAGCAGATGCTTTTGGATATAAACTTCCAGGGTCTCTTTTCTGTCGAGTTCCTGGTAGATAAAAACGGAGAGTGGTATTTCACGGAAGTGAATTTCCGTCACGACGGCCACACTTATCTGATTACGGATGCCGGCATCAATCTGCCCTATCTCTATTGTTGCGCCGTAACGGGAGAAGGTAACGATTTACAACCAAAGATGAATAAGAAGTCGTTTACAGGAATGAATGAACTGGTCGATTACAGGCAGTTCGTTTCAACGGGTATCATCTCCAAACCCCGTTGGATTTGGCAACTATTGCGGGCCGATACACATATCATCTGGAACATAAGGGACAACGGTCCGTTGAAATATATTTTAAGACACAGATAACCTCATAACTTAAATCAATGCATCCCATCATAGTCATAGGATCCAATCATCACAACACGTTCAGCATGGTCAAGTCGTTTGGCTGTGCCGGACATGTTGTGGATGTGATTCTTTTCGGGTGTTCGAGCTCTTACATTGAAAAGTCGAAGTATGTACGTCGTATCACGTACATCCCATCGCCTTCCGACATCATAGATGCCTTAAGTCAAGTGGAGAGCAGCGAGAAACCCATCATTGTCAGCTGTTCGGATGTGGTGTCGCAAATCACTGACGCTCATTATGACGAACTGAAAGAACGGTTCTGGTTTTTCCATTGTGGAAAGCAGAATGCATTGACACCGTTCATGGACAAGAACTACCAAACGCGGCAGGCAGGAGAATGTGGAATGAACGTACCATTTACCGCCATTTATGCGAAAGGAGTAGAGGTGGAATCATATCCTTGTCTGCTGAAACCCTTGGAAAGCATCAACGGTGGCAAACATATTGAGATATGTCATAATGAAAGCGAACTGACAGAAAAGGCTGCTGTCTTTTCGCCGGATACAACAGTACTGGTTCAGTCGTATATTCAAAAAAAGTCAGAAATTGTTGTTGTCGGCTTGTCTTTGGGTAAGGAAATCATCATTCCGGGATACATATACAAGATTCGTGAATCTTCCGGAGGTACTACATACAGCCGGGTGATGCGTCTTCAGCGGCTTGATGTGCGACTTGTTGAGCGGTGCAAGAGGTTGGTTACCAAAATGAACTACACGGGGCTGTTTGGAATTGAGTTTATCGAGGATGATAAGGGGGATTATTATTTCATTGAAATAAACCTTCGCAACGATGCCACCACCTACTCGCTTGTCAAGGCCGGTGTCAATCTGCCGGTCATGTATGCCGAGTACTGTAGCGGTAGTGAAACGGTACAACAGCCGTCAGAGATTGATGAACTGTACTCCATTGTGGATTTCAAGGATTTGGAAAATGCGATCCACCAGAATGTCTCTATTTGGCAGTGGTTGCGAGAATATAGAAACGCTCAATGCAAGTATTACAAAGACAAAAACGACCCTAAGCCCTATCGTGTCTGTTTGAAATCATTCGTCAAGTCACATCTGCTTCATAAATTACGGATAAAGAAATGGATTTTTCTATCAAAAAGAACAATAGTATTGTGTTGGTGGCATCCGTCATTCTGATGACGGCTGCACTTTTCGCGAGAGATTTATATGGCGCCAGTATAGGCAGGACAATGTTTATTGCCCTGTCGGTCCTGCCCGCTGTGGTAATGAACTATCAGTCGCTGGTCTATTACATTTTCTTCCTCTTCTCACTGACCAGTGGTTTGCCGGGCAACTATATCTTCCCGCTGCTGATCATAACGCTGATGGCGAAAAGACCCAATTCATTCAATCGGGATGGGCTTGTGTGTTTCGCCATAGTTGTACTTATGGAACTGATGCACTATGTGACCTATAGTTTTCCAGTCAGCTGGAGCAGCACTGTAGGTTATTTCTGCGATCTGTTTTTCCTGTTCTATTTTGTCACACTGAAGGAGGAAATCGTTGATATAAAAAGATGTATCCTTTATTTTTGTGCCGGTCTTGCCGTGTTCCTGTTTGCCATCTTCTATATCACGCAGATCAATGGCAGCTTTGAGATGCTATTGGAAGAGAGCGGTCGTATAGGATATACGAAGTCTATTTCTGGTGTAGAAGAAGGTACGATGATGTTGAATGCTAATCCGAATGGATTGGGTTTCTTTTCTATCATCGGAATAGCTTCTATAATTGTGCTATATATAAAAAAGAAAGTCAATCTTTGGGTGATGATAGGATTGGCTGCCCTTTATGTATTTGTAGGCGCTCTTGGTGTATCTCGAACATTTTTGTATGCCCTCATTATTATGATGGTATTGCTTTTATTGTTTGCAAGATCGGATTTGAAAAGAGCAACTTTTGGCCGGTATTTTCTTCTTTTCGTTGCAATTATTGCCGGAGTGTATATTTTAACTAACACCTCTCTCCTGTATAATGCTTACAATAGTCGCCTTACTGCTGAATCGATGGATACTTTGGGGAGCAGGACGACCGTGTTTGCTGACTATAACTCTTACCTTTTCAATCATCCGCTTTATCTGTTGTTTGGAACAGGAGCTGTGCATTATGGCAGTGTGATTAGCGAGATAAATCTTTCAACACATAACGGTTTGCAGCAGGTATTGGTTTCCTATGGTGTAATTGGTTTGCTCTTCTTCCTTTACATCACTGTAAAAGCCGTGAAAGTGTGTTACAAGAAGGGTTCACCAGTTAGCCTTGTACCATTTCTTATTGCCTTTCTGTATGTACAGACAGGGCAGTTGTTAACCCCATCTTATAACCTTTATCTTTTTGTAGTTTCTTTCTATGTAATAAAATTAAGCAGAGACTTCACATCGAAAGCATAAAAAGCATGAAGAGTATTAGTTCATTTTTAGATGCAATAAAATATAGAGCGGACCTTAAAGCTTCCCAAATCAGGGACAGAAAGTTCGAAAACAATCACATCGTTGTTATAGAGAGTGACGATTGGGGAAGTATTCGTATGCCGTCGCCACAAATACTGCAAGAGCTAAAAACCAAAGGATACCAGTATGCGGATCACATCGGCTATGACCGCTATGATACCTTAGCTTCCAATACCGATTTGGAGGTGTTGATAGAGGCATTAAGCAGCGTAAAGGACTGCAAGGGTAATTCGGCAAAATTGACCATGAACTGCGTGGTGGCCAATCCTGATTTCGACAAAATCCGTCAGACCGGTTTTCAGGAGTACCACTACGAACTGTTTACAGAGACGCTAAAGCGATGCACTCATCACGACCGCTCGTTTGCCTTGTGGCTTGAGGGGATGAAGCAGGGTGTACTTCATCCTCAATTTCATGGACGCGAGCATCTGAATCCCCAGATGTGGCTTGGCCTCTTGCAGAAAGGGTGTAGGCCAGTTTTGGATTCTTTCGACAGAAGAGTGATTTCAGTTGTCGTAGACAAAACGGATGATCCGCGCCAACATTCATTAGCTGCTTTTAATTTGGCAAATGAAGAAGAGTATGCCTTTGCCAAAGAGAGCATAAGGGATGGCCTTGACATTTTCGAGAAGTTGTTTGGCTATCGTTCCGAGTCGATGATTGCCCCTAACTATACCTGGGACACGGCCATCGAGGATGAAGCTTTGCGTTGTGGCGTGAGGTATCTTCAGGGTAGCCGCAACCAGCGACACTCCTATTATGTGATGAGAAATGGTGGGCAAACAGAGTTCAGATATACAGGCCAGCGCAACAGCAATGGGCTAATCTATATGGTGCGCAACTGCTCTTTTGAGCCAAGTGAGAACCCCAAACGCAATGCTGACTTTTGCATGGCGCAGGCGGAGAAAGCGTTTAAGCGGGGACAGGCAGCCATCATCTCTTCCCACCGCCAGAACTTCATCGGAGAACTATATCCAGAGAACCGCGATAATAATATCAAGCAATTCAAGTCGCTGCTCAATACCATCGTGAAGAAATACCAGGACGTGTTGTTTATGACCAGCGACGAATACGGTAAATTGTTGGAAACAAATGGCATTTAATTCGTTTTCTTTCTGGCTTGTATTCCCGCTCATCTTCGGAATCTATTGGCTGATTCCCTCCAAATGGAACCAATGGCGGAAGGTGTTTCTCGTTCTTGCGAGCTATCTGCTCTATATGAACTGGAAACCGGCCTTCGCCCTTGTCCTTCTGGGAGTTACGCTGATTACGTATTGGGGGGGGGTATTTGCTTGATGCTCAAGAAGTTAAAAGTTCAAAGTTAAAAGTTCAAAGTGCGAGAAAGAGACTGGCGTGGTGCTTTGCATTGTTAGGGCTATTGCCGCTGCTGGTGTTTAAGTATTACAACTTCATCAATGAGAGCTTGACGTCTCTGCTACAGGTTTCAGGTCTCAAGTTTGAGCTTCCGGGTTTGAATTGGGCAATACCAGTTGGGATTTCGTTCTTTACGTTTCAGGCAGTGGGCTACATGCTGGATGTTTATCACGGAAGGATTAAGGCAGAAAAGAATCTGTTGGACTATGTGCTGTTCGTGAGCTTCTTCCCGCAAGTGACCTCTGGCCCAATCAGTACGGCAGAGGACTTGATGCCGCAGATAAAAGCTACCCACACGTTTGACTATGAGCAAGGAAAGCAGGGATTGAAACAACTGCTATGGGGTATGTTCATCAAGCTGGTCATAGCTGACCGCTTGGGACTGTTTGTAGATACGGTTTATGCCAACTATATCCATTACATCGGGGCCACATGCTTTGTGGCGAGTGTGTTCTATACGCTACAGATCTACTGCGACTTTGCGGGCTACTCGCTGATGGCGATAGGAATTGCACGGACGCTGGGCTTCAACTTGATTGACAACTTCCGCAGACCGTATCTTGCCACAAGCATCACGGATTTTTGGAAGCGCTGGCATATCTCGCTGACCCGCTGGTTGACCCGTCAAGTATATATCCCACTGGGCGGCAGCCGTTGCAGCAAACCGAGAACCTATTGGAACATCTTTGTCACCTTCCTTGTGAGTGGCATCTGGCATGGAGCCAACTGGACGTTCATTGTGTGGGGCGTGATGCACGGAGTGTTGCAGATTATAGAGAAGGCATTAGGATGGCAGAAGTATGAAGGAAAAAACTGGGCTGTAAAGACCGTGAGAATATGCGTGACATTCCTGTTGGTAAACTTCGCATGGGTGTTCTTCAGGATGCCGAATATCAGCGATGCTTTTGCGGTGATAGGAAAAATGATTGTGGCACCAGGAGTGCCCAAGTTGGCCTTGCTGCAAGGTTCGGAGTGGTTTATGTTGTTAACGGGAATACTGCTATTGGCCTTCAAGGATTTGCGAGACGAATGGTTCTCCAACCGTCTCAAGGTGCTTCAGCGACCATTGGTGCGATGGGCGGTCTATGTAGTGCTGTTTTGCATGATACTCAATTTTGGTGTATTCAGTGGCGGTTCTTTCATTTATGTCAGTTTTTAGCTTATGAGGAAGTTTGTTGTCAAAATAGCCCTGTTTTTTGCTGTCATTGTGGCGATTGATTTCTGCTTCGGACGGGTATGCGACTATATGGTGGCTCATGCCAAGGGAGGTTCAAACAAGCAGATGAACGACCTGGTGATGAACGAAAAGTACGATGTGCTCATTATGGGGTCATCGAGAGCACGCCACCATTACGACCCGCACATCATCAGCGACTCCTTGGGATTGAAGTGCTATAATGCGGGCTACGATGGCAATGGCATCATACTCGCATACGGCCTTTACAACTTGATACGTGATAGGTATAAGCCTAAGGTCATCGTTTATGACCTCACATTGGGTTTTGACTGTTACGAGTATCCGGAAGACCAGCAAGACAAGAGGTATATATCGCAGCTAAAGCCTTATTACTGGCATCCTTCCGTACAGGATATTGTGAAGCGCATCTCAGATGAGGAGTATTACAAACTGTTCTCCGGGCTTCTGCGTTATAATTGCAAAACGGTTAATCTCGCCAAAGAATACATACAAACTGTTCCAATGTATGATCTCGGCTATGCCCCACTGAAAGGGCAAATGGATTACGAGCCGACCAATTATGAGGAGATACCGAATGATGCTCCAATTGATAAAGTCAAACTTAAGTTCTTTGAGGACTTCATCAAAGCTGTACAAAGAGATTCCGTGGAATTGTTAATGTGCATTTCTCCACGATACAAAAGCTCGTCAAAAGAATTATATGGAGCAATTGAGAGTTTATGTGCAGAATATAATGTAACCCTCTTTGACTTCTATGAGAATGCTGCATTTTCTTCGAATAAAGACCTGTTCGAAGATGCCGCCCATTTGAACAGAAGTGGTGCCACACTATATACTGAAATGACTATTTGCGATGTGAAGAATTATTTTAAAAAAAAGACTGAATTATGACAAGTGTATTTGATAGAAAAACGAGTACGGTCATCACTCTTGATGTACTTGCGTTTGTTCTGGTGTATTTCATGCCTGCCATAGCACATCTTACGCCTGTACCATTTTATATTATCGAACCGATTCGTATAATGGTGTTGATTAGTGTAGTTGTTCTGAATAGCAAATATAATGCTATGTTTTTGGCCTTGACACTACCTTTATTCTCATATATATTAGCAAGTCATCCATTGTTTATTAAATCTCTGCTGATTTCGATAGAGATGGTTTGCAATGTAATTGTATATGCGGCCCTTATCAAAAGAATTAATAAGCCATTCTGGTCGTTATTGATTTCTATCATTGCCAGTAAGCTCTTCTATTACCTGCTGAAGTTTGGTTTAATATCGATTGGACTGCTGTCAATGTCATTAATTTCTACCTCATTGATTGTTCAATTTATTGTAGCGGTCACAACCGCAGGTCTTTTTTCTCAAATTCAAAAACAATTGAAATAGAAATGATAAACTTCGTTGACATAGAGACTATATATGATAGTGTAGAGGAGCGTAATATAGATTATTTGTCCCATATATACATGGACAAAAATCGGATGCAGGCTATAATCCATAGGATGATCACTACTTATTTTGAATTGTCGGATATTGCCGAAAAAAGTGTGCTGTTAAAACCCAATTGGGTGCGGCACGAACTAAAAGACAGTGATTATCTTTGTTTGCGCACAAATGACAATCTTCTGTTATGTATCCTTGAAGAAGTGCTAACGATGTCCCCCTCAAAGGTATTGATAGCTGATGCGCCGGTCCAAGGATGCATATGGGACAAAATGATAACAGAAAGCTTTTTGAAACAAGTTAGAGAACTGTCAGATAAGTATAATGTCCCTATTGACATTAAGGATTTTAGACGGACAATAACAGATGTCGCAAGTAATAAAGTGTCAAGTGACCTTCATCCGATGTCGGACTATTTGCTCTTTGATCTTGGGAGCGAATCTCGCTTGGAAGCAATAACTTCCTCCGACAATAGGTTCCGTGTTACCAGCTATGATCCGGACCGAATGGCAGAGGTTCACCACAAGGGGATGCACAAATACTGTATTGCAAAGGATGTTTTTGATTATGATGTCATTATCACAATTCCGAAATTGAAGACTCATCGTATGGCTGGGATGACCAATGCCCTAAAGCTGCTTGTGGGGATTAACGGAGATAAAGACTATTTGCCTCATCATAGAATAGGGTCCATTAATGAAGGTGGGGACAACTACAAAAATAAGAGCTTGTTACGGACATTGTCTAACGTACTCATTGATGCAAGTAATCGTAGAAGGGGGACTTCTTTAGGCAGAATCCTAAACATCATTGGGTCCAAGCTTTGGCATCATTCACATCCTGATTCTGCAACAATGCTCAATGCCGGATGGTATGGTAATGATACAATATGGAGAACAGTGATGGATATTAATCAAATTGCTCTTTTCGGTGATAGGTGTGGAAATATTCACCAAGAGCAACAACGAAGGTTGTTCATTATTATGGATGGTATTATCGGTGGCCAAGGGGATGGTCCGTTACACCCTTCGCCATCGGCTTTAGGTGTGATTGCTTGCTCCGACAATCCATATATGATGGATGTGGTTGCGGGTAATCTTTATCATCTTAATCTGGATCGAATTCCCCTTCTTCGGGAGGCCATGAAAAATGTCGAACAAATAGACGAGTATTCAATTATTGTCAACTCAGAGGAGAGAAAACTTGATGATGTCTCTAATTATGGAATCGATATAGAGATGTCGCCAGGATGGAGAGACTATAACAAATGACTTTTTCATATCATATTGCAAAATGAAAATTGCTATTCATCATCGTCCTGGGTCATTTAGCGACCGTTGGATTGAGTATTGTAAACAACAAGGTGTGGACTATCAGATTGTCAATGCCTATGATAATGACATAGTGGAACAAGTGAACGGCTGTGATGCTTTTATGTGGCACCATCATCAGGCGCGTTTTGCAGATACGATGTTTGCGAGGCAGCTTCTCTATTCACTCGAGACACGAGGGGTTTGCTGTTTTCCAAATTTCCATACCACATGGCATTTTGACGATAAAGTAGGCCAAAAGTATCTATTGGAAGCTGTTGGCGCACCGTTAGTGCCGTCATATGTGTTTTACTCGAAAGAATCAGCGCTGGATTGGATCGAGCACACAACTTATCCTAAGGTGTTTAAACTTCGTGGGGGGGCTGGTGCAGTGAATGTCCTTTTGGTACACAACGTTAAGGAAGCGCGAGCCATTGTAAATAAATCTTTCGGGAATGGATTTGCTCAAATGAGATTCAGAACATTATTATCGGAAGATTTGCGTAAGCACCGCGAAGGGAAAATGACATCAGGCGAAGTGGTCAGGAGTATTGGTGCATATTTCCTCAAGCCCAGTGACTATCATAAACTAAGTACCCCTGAACGAGGATATGTTTATTTTCAGGAGTTCATTCCCAATAATTCTTTCGATATACGTGTTTGTGTTGTTGATAACAAGGCTTTTGCGCTGAAAAGAGTGGTTCGGAAGGGTGACTTCAGGGCCTCTGGCAGTGGAAATATTATTTTCGAAAGAGCGCAGATAGATGAGAGGTGCGTGCAGATAGCATTTGATATAAATGACAAGCTTAAAACGCAAAGCATAGCCTTCGATTTTGTTTTTGATGAACACAATAGACCTCAAATAGTTGAAATCAGTTATGGGTTTGCTACCGCTGTCTATGATAATTGTGAAGGCTGGTGGGATCATAGGATGAACTGGCACGCTGGGTCACATTTTAATTTCTGCGGCTGGATGGTAGATAATGTAATACGTGAAGTAAATGAAATACAAGAAGAAAGCTATCATTTGGCTGACTGAGGCGAAGGATTTGCTGGATGGCAAGCCTATCGGCGGCATCGCAGTGCAGATGTATTTCTGGGCACAGACGTTTGCGGAGCATGGCTGGGAGGTGTATTCCTTTTCCGAGAACGCAAAACAGCGGGTGGTGAAGGAGGGTATTACTTTCCTCCCCAAGCGGAACGTTCAGCGCATCAACCTGCTCTTGGAGTGGTGGAATGCCCTGAAGATCATCGCCACGATTCGTCCCGACCTGATCATCTACCGTGGTGCTAACCGTGCGCTCTACCCCTTGGCAAAGGTGGCAAGGCTCTTCGGAAGGAAACTGGTGCTGTTCGGAGCCAGCGACGTGAACTTCGAGCCGGGCAAGGAACTGGTGGGCTCGGAGGTCAACCGAAAGATGTATCATCGTGCCATCAAGCATATCCCATTTTTCGTTGTCCAAAACCAGCATCAGCACGACACCCTGTTGCAGAACTACGGCAAGGAGAGTCTTGTGCGCTTCAATATCTGGGGCGAAGTGAGGCAGAAGCCGGAAGAGACCGTACCACATAGCGATGCGGTGTGGGTGGCCAACTTTCGCACGCTGAAAAGAGCGGAATGGGTGTTGGATGCGGCAGAGAAGCTGTCAGGTTATCAGTTTGTACTGGCTGGCGGCCCGTCGGGTGACGGGAAGTATTACGAGGAAATGAGGAACCGTTCGGAAGCATTGGATAATTTGGACTTCTTGGGTTCTCGTTCGTTCTTCTACACTTGTGAACTGGTGGCGCGTTCGAGAGTGCTGCTATGTACCTCAACCTTCGAGGGTTTCCCCAATACCTTCCTCCAAGCTTGGGTTCACGGATTGCCGGTCATCTCGACGGTGGATCCCAGTGGTATCATCAGCAGGTACCACCTTGGGGAGGTCGTAAACACGGAAGAGGAACTTGCGGCTGCATTGAAGCGTATCCTGGATGATAAGGATTACTATGAGCAGTTGCGGCAGAACGTGAATGCGTTCTTCAAAGAGAACCACTCTTCCGAAGCAGGATATAACAGTATAATACAATATGTCTATGGGCAAGATTAAATACATTTTTCAGAGAATCAGTCTTTTCTATTGGCGTTTCGTGGCTTCGCCCGAGAAATATGCCCGTCACATAGGCGTGAAGATTGGCAAGCATTGTTTCATATCTACTCGCGAATGGAGCAATGAGCCATATCTCATCACAATTGGTGACAACGTGCAGGTGACTCGTTGTGTATCCATCCACACACATGGGGGGGGCAATTCTATCAGGAAGGAGCACCCCGACTTTGACGTATTCGGGAAGGTTGTTATCGAGGATTGGGCTTACATCGGAGCCTATTCCCATATCATGCCGGGCGTAACCATTGGCGAAGGGGCATTGGTGGCAGCAGGAAGCATCGTTACCAAGAGTGTTGCTCCACATACCGTAGTGGGCGGCAATCCGGCAAGGGTAATCTGCACCACCGAAGAGTACTACGAGAAAAACAAGAAATACAACGTCGGGACAAAGAAGATGAGTACAGAGGAAAAGAAACGGTACTTGCTTTCATTGCCCGAGGAAATGTATATCAAGAAATAGTTTTATGGCTACTATTCAGGTGTTCATAGCTTCTTCATCGCGCGACACGGGACATGAGCGTCTCGTGGTGAGCGATGCTGTGCGCAAGCTCAGTGAGCAGTATGAGACGCAGGGCTACCGTGTGCGGCTTGGATGCTGGGAAGACTTCACGCCTGAATATAGCGGCACTCGCAAACAGACCGAGTACAACGAACAGTTGATTGCAAAGAGTCAGGTCTTTGTTGCTTTGTTCCGCTCCGTCTGTGGGCAATACACACAGGAGGAGGTGCGCTACTGGCAAAGCCTGGGTAATGAGCCTTTCGTGCTTGACATTCAGGATACGTCGGTGGATAAGACCGCGGTGAGCAACTTCGTGGCAAGTTGCGGCCTTAGTACCCTTTTGGTGCAAACTGATGATGATATTGTGGCTGCGGTCGTCCGGATGGTGGATGATTATATCAGCGGTCATCCTGCTGACGGACATATTGAAACAGCTCCTGTCAAGAAGGTGTATGCTACCATTCCTGATGACCGTAAGGAGGAGCGGCTTCCTGTGAGCCACATTGTGCGAAGTCTTGATGACATGGCTGAAAGTCGGTTGCACCTGCGCTGCCGCTTGACGGTGCAGAACCCTTCTCAATTGGAAAGTAGCGATTATTATGCAGCCATTCTGAAAGACCACCTCAACCATGACGAGGAGGCGGAAGTGCTGACTGCTCTGCACTATAGCGTTTCCCAGCACCGTCCCGAAGTGGCCTTGTATTACAACTATTACGACCGGATTCTCGACAACCACCCTGATGTAAAGAGCACCATCAGCAACGCAGGTCTGTTCAACGAGCCATTCGACGGTGTGCAGCGTGTCCGTTATAACCTACTGAAATGGATTCTCAGACAATCGGTGCTTCGCATTGACCTGGGAGCCGGTATCTGCGTCAAGGAAGGCTGGTTCTTCTTCTATGGACTGCCAGTCATTGCGCTCTCGGAAATAGGGATCTCGGCCACAACAGAAGCGGCACAAACTGCAGAACTTATCAAGCGGCTCTCGTTTGCCGTCCTTGATGCTGACGGCAGTCATCTTGTGGGTGCGGATGGGAATCTTGAAGTGGATGACATCGATGCTGAGATAGACAAGGCTGACACAATCATTAACGCTGCCCAAGAGATAGAACAGGCGGCAACGGAACGAAAGAGAGCACTGCTCAATACGATTTCAGGAGCCATAGATGCTATCTTGACGGCAGGTGTTACCCACGATAATATTGCCAAGCTGATGGCCCTGATAGAGCGTAAGGAGCGTTTGCAGACGGAACTGTCAGTGGAACCACGCGAGATTCTGCGGACGCAGATGCTCGTGGTACAGGTACACGACACCTATACAGACCTGTTCCTGACCACGGGTATAGATATAGACCAGCATTATCTGAAAGTGGCAGAGACCGCAGACCGTTACGGTATTGTAGATCCGACAGCTGAGATGATGCGCATGAACTATGCCAACTACCTTAGCCGTCAAAACAGGAACGGTGAGGCCATCAGTATGTATGAGACGGTGATAATGCGCTTGGACAGCCTTGACGACCGCTCAGAACTGTACCGCTATTATATTGTGCATCTCTACGTTACCTATATCAACCACCTTGCGTTCCTTGCCGAGAATGCGCGTGCTACAGCAGCCATCGCAAGGTTGGACGGAATGATGGCGACGTGGGAGGACTATGGACTTTTAGACCTAGAGCGTACTGCCAACCGCAGTCGCCTGATGGCCTGTAAGCTGAGGATAAGACCAATACAGGAGGGCGTAACGCAGCTGCTTAATGAAGCCTTGCTCGTTTATAAACACGCATTGAGCTTGCCGGAAGAGGCTTTTGACTCCTTTATTCGTGACGAGATTTATTGCGACCTTCCTATCTGCATAGCCAGCACCTTGATGGATGCGCTGCAGGCTGGGGTAAGGTTGAATGAGAAGCAGGTGGGGCATAATGTAACGAGGTGCCTTGAAAATGTCATCCGTTTCACCAGCCGTTATCCGAATGACATGTCCTGTCTCACCTATCAAGGGAACGCCTTGCACAACCTTGGCTTCTTCTATTCTAATACTGTAGGCGACCAGCAGGCTGCACGACGTTATTGTAAGGAGGCCTTGGACGTAAGGGAAAGGATATATACCCTGACTCAAAATCCCAACGACCAGTATGATGTGGCCCAGACGTTATTGTTGGTGGGTGCTACCTACGTCAATGACCGACGTGAGCCATTGCCAACAGATGAACGCGATGAAGCTCTTGGCTATGCCGACAGGTGTTTGGCAATCTATGCGGACCTGAACAAGGAGCATTATCTCGAGCAAGACACCCGCTACTATGAGGCGCTACAGCTCAAAGGTAGTATCTTATATGCAAGCGGTAGCCACGGAAAGACTGTCGGACTTATCCTTCTAAAGCAGGTGTGGGACTGGGATGCGGCACATCCCGAGAACACCTACCACGGCACCTTTCAGGAGGTGGCAGGAAGAATTCTGAAGGCCGAGGATTGGATTGGGTGAGAAGGATAGGTTGTAAAAATGAATTGAACAAATTAATAGGATAGTAACATAATAAACAATGAGACCAATCAAGACATTTTTGAATGACCCGCGTGAAATAACGCAGGGATTGGTGAGGAAGTTCCTGTCGAGCCGTATCGAGGATGACAGGACATACCTCTCGTATTTGTATGCTGCGACCTTCTGGAAGAAGATGCACTGGGAGAATCCCCAGACCTTCAACGAGAAGATGACGTGGCTGAAAGTGTATGGGCGTGACCCTAAGTACACGACTATGGTGGATAAGTACTCTGCTAAGTCATTGGTTTCCAACCTAATAGGGGGGGGTATTTGGTTGATAATTACGCTGTTGCGGACAGTTGGGACGAGATTGACTGGGCATCGTTGCCTGACCAGTTCGTCATCAAGTGTACCCACGACAGCGGCGGTGCCTTCGTTTGCAGAGACAAGAAGAGTTTTGACTTCGAGGGCACACGGAAAATCATAGAAAGAAATCTTAATACATACAATTATAACATAGCTCGCGAGTGGCCCTACAAGGATGTGCCACATAGAATAATCGTTGACCGTTTGCTTGATGACCATACCGGTAATGAGTTGCGCGACTATAAGTTCTGGTGTTTCAATGGCAAGCCCACTTATATGTACTGCACCGTCAAGGCCAAGCAGATTTACGAGAACTTCTATGATATGGACTTCCAACCCGTGATGATAGACCACGGGTTCCCACGCCACCAGCCTGAATTTGAACGCCCGGAGTGCTTTGACGAAATGAAGCAGCTGGCAGAGAAGTTGTCTGCCGGTATTCCTTTCGTAAGGGTGGACTTCTTCCAAGTGGAAGGGAAAGTCTATTTCGGAGAGTTTACCTTCTTCGATTGGGGTGCACACCGTCCGTTCAAGGGAGACTGGGATTGGAAACTCGGAGAGCTGATAAAACTGCCTCGGTAGTTGACGGTTTACTGTTTACGGTTTACCGTTCACGAGGCGGCAGCATCTGAACAGGAATCGTAAAACAGTAAACAGAATATGGCAGTAAAATCAGTGATTCAAGCCTCTAAGCATCCTTGGATGGCAGCGTTATTACGCATGTGTTCGGACAAGGCGTTCATTCGTCTTAAGTGGGCCGGCAGAAGGATGCCCTACAAACTTAACTTGAAGAACCCACAGACATTCAATGAGAAACTTCAGTGGATAAAACTCTACGACCATAATCCTCTCTACACGACATTAGTTGACAAGTATCGCGTGAAGCAATATGTGACGGAACGAGTTGGCGCAGAACATGTCATTCCCTTGCTTGGAGCCTGGGACAGAGTAGAAGACATTGAATGGGAGAAGTTGCCCAATCAGTTTGTTATTAAGTGCTCGCACGATTGTGGAGGGATGGTGATTTGCCGAGATAAATCTACGCTTGATATTCAGGAAGCTACTGAAAAGTTAAAACGTGCCTTTGGAAGAAACTACTATTACGAAGGTCGTGAGTGGCCATATAAGAACGTTCCTGCCAAAGTATTTGCAGAGGCTTACAAGGAGGATGAATTCGGAGAACTGCGTGATTATAAATTCTTCTGCTTTGACGGGGAAGTGAAAGCGTTGTTCATCGCTTCTGACCGGCAGAATAAGAACGAGGAGGTGAAGTTCGACTTCTTTGATGCAGACTTTAATCACCTTCCTTTCACGCAAGGACATCCTAACGCAGATACCATCCCTGCCAAGCCAAGAGGCTTTGAGGAGATGAAGCAGCTGGCAGCCAAACTAAGCAAGGGGCTACCTGAGGTACGGGTGGACTTTTATGATGTGAACGGACATGTGTATTTCGGAGAATTCACGCTGTTCCATTTCGGTGGAATGGTGCCGTTCAACCCCACAGAGTGGGACTATAGATTTGGTGAATGGATAAAACTACCAACAACAAAAAGAAAATGAAGAGAATACTTTGCCTGATAGACGGGCTTGGCTCAGGTGGTGCAGAACGCCAGATGACCGGCCTTGCCGTGATGTTAAAAGAAAAAGGCTATCGCGTTGACTTGGTGGCCTATCACGAAGAAAAAGACTTTTATGTAACCCTTGCCAGAGAGGGGGGGATAGAGCCTGTATTCCTGGAAGTCGGCCCGTCGCAATGGTCAAAGGTGAAAGCCGTAAGGCGTTATATTAAACAGCAGGGAGGTTATGACTGGATAATCGCTTATAAGCCTGGTCCAAATGCCATCGGTTGCATCCTGAAACTTCTGGGCATGAGGTTTAAACTGATAGTAAGTGAACGAATTACAG
This sequence comes from Prevotella sp., assembly GCA_017471245.1. GTDB lineage: Bacteria > Bacteroidota > Bacteroidia > Bacteroidales > Bacteroidaceae > Prevotella. The sequence goes on along the minus strand of JAFUVB010000001.1, from coordinate 17,256 downwards.
ATAGGGAAGTAGGAAGAAAGAAGAATCTTTTCAGGCTTTACAGGTTCACGGATTACATTGTGCCCAATGCTTATTCCCAAGGAGAGTTCTTATCGAAAACGTTCCCTTGGATGACGAAGAAGATAGTCCCAATAACAAACTTTACAGATACAAACTATTTTAAACCCGCTGAATCATCTGAATCTGATATTTTCAGGGTGCTTACCGTTGCCAGAGTGGCGAAACAGAAGAATGTACTCGGATATTTGGATGCTATTGCGCTTCTGAAGAAACGAGGCGTTGAGCGAATTCATTTCGACTGGTATGGTAACGTGGAAAGAGGGCAAGATGACTATGCGCAGGAATGTTATGCAAAGGTGAAGGAACTGGGATTGGATGAGCAGATTGCGTTTCACCTCTCAACTTCTGAAATTGTAAATAAGTATCAGGAGTGTGATATGTTTTGTCTGCCAAGTCTGTTTGAAGGATTTCCGAACGTGCTTTGTGAAGCCATGAGCTGCGGGAAGCCGGTAGCCTGCGGCAATGTCTGTGACAATGCAAGGATTGTTGCGAACGGAAAGAATGGTTTGCTGTTCGATCCTACGAAAGTGGAAGAGATAGCGGATGCTCTTCAGGAAATAATCAACATGCCGGAAGAAAAGAGGCAGGAATGGGGCAGGAACAGTCGGGAGATAGCCGTTGAACTGCTTTCCAAGGAAGCTTTTGTGAATAAGTATATTGAAGTGATAGAAAGGAACTGATAATAATGTCAAAGCTCATTGTTTCTATAGCAACCTTGGGGTCAGGAGGCGCAGAACGTGTGTTGTCTGTTCTCTCTTCTAATCTGGCAGACAGTTTCGGATCGGTTCAATATGTCTTATGGGATGGTGGAGAGCCTTTCTATCCCGTAGATGACCGAGTGAAGATTGTATCTCTGCCGGAACGGTCGGGGAAGAAAGGCCGCAACCGTCAGTTGGCAACGTACAGGAGACTGATCAAGCAGGAGCGTCCTGACCTGGTGCTGTCGTTCCTCACGCCCTACAATATGCTGGTGCTGCTTTCCACAATCGGCATGAACCAAAAGGTGGTCGTGGCGGAGCGCACGGACCCGAAACGCCTATTGGCTGGAGGGAAGGCCGGACTGTGGCTGCGTGACAGGCTTTATCGCAGGGCTTGCGGTATCTTGACTCAGACGGAATATGCCAAGGCGTGCTATGACAAGAAGTTCGCGGGCAAGACGGCTGTGATATTTAATCCTGTCACGATGAGTGACGAGCAGGTGGGGATGGCCTTGAGAACGCCCAAAGAGCATGTGTTTGTGACGGCCGGACGGTTGGAGCCCGTGAAAGACCAGGGGATGATGATTGAGGCTTTTGAGGCGTTCTATCAGTCTCACCCTGAATACAGGCTGGTGATTTATGGCGAAGGCCCTGCACGGGAGTCTTTGCAGAAGATGATAGACGAGAAGAAACTACAGAATGTAGTGACATTAGCGGGACGCACTAATGATTTGTGGAATAAGATGGCCAGTGCAGAGGCGTTTCTTCTTACTTCGGAATATGAAGGTATGAGCAATGCCTTGATTGAAGCCATGTGCCAGGGGTTGCCGGTTATCTCAACCAAGGTGGCAGGCGCAACGGATTTAATTAAGGACGGTGAGAACGGCTATTTGATTGACGTGCATGACAAAGATAGTTTAGCGGATCGAATGGCTTGTTTGGCTGATAGTTCGGATATGCGTTTGCAAATGGGACAAAGTGCATCTGAGGTATATAAATTAGTACGTCAGGACAAGATTAACATACAGTGGGTAGAATATCTGAAATCGAAAATATGATAAGATACACTACACAGAAAAGAATAGTAAATGTTGCGAACTATAATGGAAGAAACCGAAAAGACAGCTGGCATATCATCCAGAGAGGAGACCAACTCTGCCATAGGCTCTTGGTCGGGGTATATCTACCAAGGACTGTGTGGGGCGTTGGTGGTGCTGAGGATGTTGAAAGAGAACGCTGCGGCCTATAAGGACTATTCGCTGCAATTGGATGCATACGAAGACTTCTCCATCTTTGATGACAAGAAGAAGATATACAGTCTGCATCAGTGCAAGTCGGTGAAGAACCAGACAAACTATACTGATGAGTTCGATAAGATGATGGAGAAGGTGGAAAAGATGAAGGCTAACTCCGAATTGCAGGATCCCAGTGCAAACCGAAACTACTTCCACTGCAACCGCCACATTGACATTGATGCGAAATATGCCATAACGGCATTTCAGTTTGAACATGATAAAGACTACTGCGAACCAGGGACTATTCAAAAGCTTCTGAATGTAGAGGTGGCGGCCCTGAAGACAGCGGAGTCGGACACGGATGCCGTGAGGGCAAGGATAGAGGCTTTGATAAACGGCGAGGTGCTGAACACACAACAGCTCTATTTCGATGCTGCGGCAAGTGCCAAACTCTGGCAGATTTCCAGAAAGCAGTTCATCCCGTTTGAGAACTTCAAAAAGATACTGGATGACACGACAGTAAGCCTCTCTCCCGATGATTTCCTGGTGCAGGTAAAGACCAGGTATATCAACAAACTGGAAGAGAATGTCGAGGATGAGACGGCAGACTACCAACAGGCAAAAGAACGTGTGGGGCTGTTCGTGAAGCGGTTGAATGAGCTGTCCACTACGGAACTGAGAGCATTCGTGCAGCGTGTAAACCCAAAGGCGAAAGTAGAAGACACCCTCGAAAGTCTGATGAGGGTGGCTTCAGATGAGCGTATCAATTACCTCTACAACTTGATAATAGAGTTTCCTTTAGAGACTGTCAGTCTGGATTGGAGGACAGACCACACAAACCAAACGCCAACGACCCTCGGCAATGACGAGAGAATAGACAAGATATGCACGAAGATATACGACAATCACGCAAATCTGGATGCCGTATGGATCTATGACTGGATGGTGGGGCATGTGAGTGAGCATGTGGAGAATATTGTGAACCGAGCAAACATCATTACCAAAGCACCTGATGATGACGATACAGAAAAGAACAATATCTTCCATACGAAGAAAGTAGGAATACTAACCATAGACGAGAAACGGAATGGGATATATGATTGATTTAATAAGCAGGGAATTTGAGATAGCGGGCTATCGCCTGATAGGTGAAGGACTATGGAAGCATGAGCAGTTCTGCGACTACTGGAAAGTGTGCACCGTGAACGGCATAACCCAATTGGAACCATTGCAAGAGCAAGTGTACTTGGAGCTGGAAGGGCTGAGACGAGAACAACCTGAGTCTGAGAAATGTACCTCACTCCTGATACTGCGCAATGTGGAGCAAGAGACAGACAAAGATCTGCGTCGTGTGATAGACGAGGAGAACAACTCTTACTATTTCAAGAAATATGTGATAGAATTCACATCGCAGGAATGGGATGCGTCTTTGGAGAAAATCCCAGCTGACTATCAGGATCTGGGCACACTGCTGATGAATACGGCTGTGTTCGACCATCTGAAACACCATGAGGATAGTCCTTACTTCCTGCTGTACAAAATAGCGCACAAGTTGCCTTTCTGTATGATGAGGGCAGAAAAGAAACCCTACACGCCCAATGAACCTATCTCTGTACGCGATGACTTGAAGGAAACACTGGATTGGATTGAAGCGTTGCCTGACCCTGTGAACTCCGCACCGTCACAAGAGGAGCTGGAGGCCGCTGAGCGTGTTATTGACGAACTATTAAGAAAGGCAAAGGATGAAGAACATCAGAATCAATAGAATCAAACTGCATAATTTCAAAGGTATCAGAGACCTTGACTTGACGCTGAATGAGAGTGCTGTCATCCTGGGTGGGAAGAACGGGTATGGAAAGACTACGATTTTCGATGCTCTTGAGTTGCTTTTCACCGGTAAGATAGCCCGTTATAGCACCTATACAGAGCAGTTTATTGATGGACGAAGGGCATACAGTCAGGAAGACAGACCCTTGGTGTGCGACCAGGCGGTGGCAGAAGTGAGCGTTGAGGCGTATGTGACCATAGTCCTTGACAATGGGGAAACGGCAGAACGTATCTTCACAAGGAAAGCACAGACGGCAGCGATGGAGAATCCTGTGAAATTCAATATGTTCAAGGGACTGAAAGTCCGGGAACGCGAGGCTGATGAGCCAGTCGCAATGACAATGGAAGAGTGGCAAAACTTGGGCTTGAGTCATTTCAAGCAAAACTATGCGAAACTGAATTACATGAGCCAGGAGGAGGGTACGCAGTTTATCAAGAGTAAGGATTCGAAACGTGTGGAAGAAGTGCAGTTTCTGTTCAATACCGACCATTTCGACCGTCGCCTTAACAAGATAGACCATGTGCTGCTGAAAGTGGTGAAAGACAAAGAAGATGGTGCACGTGCCCAAAAGCGACAAAAAGAACAGACGATACAGCTTCTACGGCAATATGGAATGGACAATGCAGGAGAGGCAATAGGTTATAAAAAACTGTTTACGGGTGATGTTCAAATGAAGTGGGACGGTGAGAGCCCCGCTCTGAGCCATGAGGAGTATGTGCAGCTTTTGCAAGAAGGCGGTGTGATGGATCAGATACTGCTGATGATATCCAAACAGGAAGAATTCAGGAAGCACCAATGGAGCGTGGCGTTAAACGCCCTTTTGCAAGAGGCTGGAAACTATGCGTTCTATCTCACGTACCGCACAAAAGCCGACACCATTAAACAATGGCGTGGCTTCCGTCAACACACGGTGGAGCCATTCGAACGGCAGGATTTACAACATATAGCGACCTATCAGTTCGTACTGGATGATGGAGTGAAACCGCTACTTGAAGCAGAAAGGATTTCGAACATTGAGCAGATGATAGCAGGCGTGAAGCAAAGCTATCAGCTGGCTACTCAAGCCCAGCGGGCCTACAACCAGCTAATTACACAGCGGAACCAATTGGCTCAGATGGTGAAAGAATCCGCAGCACGTCTGGAAATCAAAAACTGTCCTCTATGCGGCCAGTCATACGAGACCATTGAACAGCTGCTGGCGGCCATTGGAGAGACGGCCGGATTGCAGCAAGCAACGGTAGGGGCATTGAATAATCAAGTGGCTCAGGCATTTGAGCGAATGAAGGAAACCATTGCCGGTGCAATCCGTGATATTGATGCACATTTTGGACGGAATGGAGTCAATGCGGATGTCGTAGAACGCTACGAGCGATTGGACACCTCCAAGATGGAAAGGGACGTAGAACGACTTGTCAATCTCGGCATCCTGACAGATATGCCCAAGGCTACGATGGAAGAGACTGAGCGGTTTTTTGTAGAAGCATTGAAAAGCCGCATAGAGGCGTATGATGAGACCCTGGACTATGCACAAATGAAGGCAACCTTCGATACATACGTGCGCTATATCGCCAAGGCTGACAGAACGGTGGAGAACATCCAACAGAAACGAGCATACCTGACAGGACAGTGGAATACCCATAAAGCGAACCAACTCAAACAACTTGGTAAGGAAGTGGAGGCGTTGAATAGTCAGTTAAGTCAGCTTGGAACATTGAAGAATCAGTTGAATGGCGTGAGGGCGGCCATTATGGAGCAAAAGAATGCCTACCTGAAGAAAGTCATCACTGATGTTGAGATACTGTTTTACGTGTATTCGGGCAGGATTATGCAGGATAGCTTTTATGGTCGCGGCCTGTTTATGAAGAATGTGCAGGGGAAATACATCTACTTTGTATCCAAATACAGCTCTGATCTCGATGCTCTGTATAAGATGAGCAGCGGCCAATTGGTCGCGCTGATGATGGCATTGCTGTTGTCCTTGAATAAACTGTATTCGGAGAGTAAGCTGCTGGCCATTGATGACCCAGTACAGACGATTGACGACATCAATGTGTGGGGATTCGTAGAGACGCTGCGGCATGAATTCAGAGACTATCAGTTGCTGTTCTCCACACATGAGCTGAGTTATGGCGCCTTCCTGCGATACAAACTGAGCAACATGGGCATTCCAGCCAAGTATGTTGATATGATGGAACTAAGAAAGTAATCGCAAAAATGAGCAAAAAGATACTTGTTTTAACTAATAACATCGGTGGCCTACATAGCTTCCGCAAGGAGGTGGTGAAGGCTATCGTGGATGCGGGGTATGAAGTGACTATCTCGGCACCAGAGATGGTGGAAAAGGCAGCGTATTTCACCGAGATTGGGTGCAAGGTGGCACTCATAGACTTCAATCGCAGGGGGACAAATCCGGTGGCTGACCTGAAACTGATGTTGCGCTACCGTAAGCTGATAAAAAGGCTGCGTCCCGTAGCCGTGCTGACCTACACCATCAAGCCGAACATCTACGGAGGTATGGCGGCCAGATGGTGCGGTGTGCCGCAGATAGCGAACGTGACAGGGCTGGGCGACGCGGTGGAGAATGGCGGGTGGATGCAGAAACTGACCGTGATGCTCTACAAGATTGGATTGGGCAGGGCGCATCAGTTGTTCTTCCAGAACGTAAGCAACAGGGCCTATTGTATAAGCAAAGGAATCGCCACGAAGAAGTCTGTCCTATTGCCCGGCTCGGGTGTCAATCTTCAGCATCATACTTATCAGGCCTATCCCCAGGACGAGGGCAAGGTCCGCTTCCTCTTCATTGGCCGTATGCTGAAGGACAAGGGCATTGAGGAGTATTTCGATGCGGCAAGGGCCATCAAGGCGAAGTACCCCGACACGGAATTTCAGATCCTGGGCAACATGGAAGGTGATTACCAAGCCCGGTTGGATGCCTTGACGAAAGAGGGCATCGTCAACCATCTTGGTGTGACTTCTGACGTCCGGCCCTACATCGGAGCGGTGGAGTGCACCGTGATGCCATCCTATCACGAGGGCATGTCGAACGTGAACCTGGAGAGTGCCGCCAATGGCAGGCCCGTGATTACAACAGATGTGCCGGGCTGTAGGGAAACTGTTGATGACGGCGTGACTGGCATCTTGGTAAAGTCCAGGGATACCCAGAGCCTGACAGACGGCGTGGAGAAGTTCCTCTCGCTAACGTATGACCAGAAGAAGCAGATGGGCATCGCCGGCAGGAAGAAGGTGGAGCGAGAGTTCGACAGGGAGATGGTGGTGAAGGCGTATTTGAATGAACTTAAACATATAGGTAACAGGTAATATGCTATACGAAGTAACTCATTTTGTCCAGGACAAAATGCCTTGGATGTGGAACATGGTAGAATGGGGGAACGCTGAGGTTTTTGCCATGCAATACCATAAGGGGCTGAAAGAGATTCCGGCTCTGTTGGAGAATTATACAGATAGGTTTAGGGTGGTGGTGGCCAGTAAGGAAGATGCCAGCGCCATGGCAAAGTTCTTTACGGAACAGCCGGAAGAGGCTTTTAAGTTCTTCCATCCCCATGAGTTTGACGAGAAGTCACTGCTGAAACTTATCAAGCGGAAGTCGTTCTTGATGTTCTTAGTAAAGGACGGTGAGGAGATAGTGGGGTATTTCTTCCTGCGGTGCTTTGCCAATGGGAATACCTTCAAGGGGCGTATTGTGGATGCTCGTCGCAGAAACCAGGGTATTGCCAAGTTGATGGGGAATGTCATTAATGAGGTAGTACTGCATTTGGGATTGCGTCTGTTTACCACAATTTCACCCGAGAACTATGCTTCTTTGGCATCCACTAAGGCGGTGAATGACATCAAGATAGTAAGGACATTAGAGAATGGTTATTACTATATAGAATGTACGCCTAAGAAGCCAACTGGGGGGGGGGTATAAGTGGCTGATAATTAGTTGTTTATGGTCGCAAAATAATGATAACTTAGTGCTCTCAAGCCGCAGGAGGGGCTACTCTTATGCGGCATAGTAGATGTGATGTTATTATAACCTATTGTTGGAACAGGGTGGGATATAACATTTTACGGAGTCTTGCAAGCCGGGGACTGAAAGTCTGGGTTGCTGACACCTCGAAGAAGAATATCTGTTCGAGGTCGAAATACTGTGCAGGATCATTCTCCTATCCCGACCCGTTTACACAAGAATCAGAGTTTATTGCGTGCCTGAAAGAGAAGGTGGCTGAGTTACAGCCCCAGATGCTCCTACCGACACACGATGAGTCGCAAGTAATCATGCGCCATCGGCAGGAGTTTCCGGCCGAGTTGATTATCACATATATGGATGAAGAGTCGTTGGTGAATCTTTCTGATAAAGCTTGGGCGACAGAGAAGGCAGAGGAGTGTGGTGTTCCCGTACCGAAAACCTATAAAGATTGGAGAGAGGTGACGAAATTCCCTTGCGTTTTCAAGACAGTAATCGGAAACTCGGCCAAGACGGTGTTCTTCCCGAAGGATGCCAATGAACTTGAAAAGCTGGTGAATGAATACAGTAGCGAGAAAACGCTTCTCGAAGAATGGATAGGCGGTACGGACTATAGTGTAGATTGTGTGAGATGGGACGGCTTTTTCAAAGCTTCCACATATCATGCGCTTGTGACGAAGACGGATGGCGGTGGCACGACAACCCAACGAGAGATTGTTGCAGCTCCTGAACTGGAACGGTATGCCAAGATGCTGTTGGACTATGTGGACTTTAAGGGTGTATGCGGGCTGGATTTCAGATGGGATAAGGAGAATGGACAGATTGCTTTTATTGAGGTTAATGCCCGCTTTACTGGTGGGTTGGCAACACCCGTGACAGCAGGATTTGATATTCCTTGGGTGGTTTATACACTGGCTACTACGGGACACTATGACGAGCCAATCAACGTGAAGGTAGGAACGAAAACCAAATGGATACTCGGTGACATCATCACGCTGGTAGGAAGGACACTCTCATTCAAGTTCAAGAGACAGGAGTGGAAGCAGGCCTTGAAGTTCAGGGGTTTTGATGCATTTGATGACTATCGCAAGGATGATCGTCGCGCTATCTGGGGCGAGATGTCGTACTATTTGGGGAAATTGATTAAGAACGGAAAACTGAATCCTTAGACGTTATGAAAATGATCCTGTATAAGATGTTTACATGGCTCCAGCATAAAAGGCTCCATAGGCTGGGTTATGTCCTCGGTAATAACGTAATTGTCTCAAATAGAGGTGTTTGCAAAATAGGGGGGGGGTAAAATAGTATGCTCAGATAACGTAAATATCAATGCTGAAACCATGTTTGTGGCATTCAGAGATATAACGATTGGCAAAAATACCACTTTGGCGTATAGGGTACTGATTACAACATCTGCTAATCCGAATGCTCCTTATAATCGTCTGGCGGAGATATATCCTCCTGTCCACAAGGAGGTGCATATTGGGGATGATTGCTGGATTGGGGCGGGTGCGATAATCCTTCCGGGGGTCTCGATTGGGAATGGTTGTGTAGTTGCAGCGGGGGCTGTGGTGAACAGAGATGTTCCCGCCCACGTGATGGTGGCAGGTGTTCCCGCAGTTATTAAGAAAAATTTGAAGACAGAATTATGATACTGAAATGGATATTTGACCGATTGGTTTCACTAATTGGGCTTTTGATACTTTGGCCAGTTCTGCTGATAGTAGCAATTCTGGTAAAAGTGAAAATGCCCGGAGGCCCAGTTTTCTTTGTGCAGAATCGTGTGGGACGTGGCGGCAAGTTGTTCAAGTGCCATAAGTTCCGCACGATGATTCCCGTGAAGAATAACGAGGGTTCGGAGGCAAAGAAGGGCGACACAGGATGGAGCACCGTCTCTGTAGCAGGAGATAACCGTATCACTCCGTTTGGTGCGAAGCTGCGTCACTACAAGCTGGACGAGTTGCCCGGCCTGTGGGACGTTCTTCGTGGGAAGATGAGCTTCGTCGGGCCTCGGCCTGACGTGCCCGGGTATGCGGATAAGCTGGTCGGGGATGACAGGGATGTGCTAAAGCTGAGGCCTGGGATTACGGGACCGGCAACGTTGAAGTACCGACTGGAAGACGAGTATCTGAGCAACGCGAGGACGCTGGTTGCTCAGCTCAACGAAAACGATAACCATAACGATAACTTGGGGATCGCTTCGCGAGAAATCTCTCAAAATCTTGTCAAAAATCTGCCAAAGGATTGGGAAAAGATGAGTGACCAGGAGCTGGCGGTGTGGTATAACGACAACGTGATTTATCCCGACAAGGTGCGGCTGAACTGCTACTACTATCGGCACTATTCCTTCATCAAGGACATTCAGATGATTCTCTGCACAGTGCTGGGGAAGAAGATGAAGTATGCCGGAGAAGAGATTTAACGATAACCTTAACGAAAACGAAGACGAAAACTGTTTGAAATGAGCCAAGATGAAGCGTGGCAAGCGAAATATGAAGAGGAAGTCACATTTGATGTGACCCTCTCTCCATTCCCACACAATAAATCCCGGAGAAATTCGTTATCTTTACAGACCCCATACAAGTATTTGGACTGAGCGTCTGGATAATAGTGATGGGAGAGTATAGTATATATGAAAGAGAACCAAACATACGACAGGAAATCGCTGCGATCCGTATATGGCAAGACGGCTGATTTTGATGAGATTGCGAAGGACTGTGTGGCTTTCGCAAACAGAGAAGGAGGACACTTAGCAATAGGCATAGAAGATGATCAGGAACTGCCTGATCCGTCGCAAAGAATATCGGATGCCTTGAAAGAGACGGTCGTTAAACGAATCAACGAGCGGACAATCAATGTGGCCCTTGTCCCGAATATCATAAGAATGGAAAACGGAGGCGAGTATCTTGACTTGGAAGTGCTACGGTCGGCTGTTTCGATAGCTTCAACCACAAAAGGCGGCTATTTTATTCGCGACAATGACGAGAGCAAACCGATAGCTCCTGATGAGTTGTTAAGGGCGATTACCGACAAACCGTCCTTCTCCTGGGAAACAAAGGTGACATTGAAATACAAGATTGACCAATGTGACAAAGAGAAGTTGGAAAACTTGATAGAGAAGATAAGGAGTTCGGACCGAGTCTCTGCTTTTGTGAAAAGTATGACAACTGAGGAAACGTTGGAATACTATTCCCTTGTCGGAGACGATGGCTACCTGACGAATCTTGGGGTGCTGTGGCTTGGCACACAACCTCAAAGGGCTAGACTTCTGTATAGTCCGACGGTGCAGTTTATCAGATATGATGCGGGCGGGAACAAAGTGTTCAAACAAGTTTGGGATGACTATGCTCTCAACCCTGATGAGTTGCTGACCGCGATATGGAACAGTGTTCCTGACTGGCGGGAGAGTAATGAGGTCTCGGACGGACTATGGAGGAAAGAAATCCCTGCCTATGATGAAAAGGTTGTAAGGGAAACCCTTTGTAATGCCATAGCCCATAGGCCCTATACTACACGTGGCGATGTGTTTATCAATATCTATCCCGACAGGATGGAGGTGGTGAATCCTGGCAGGCTGCCATTAGGTGTTACCCCTGAGAATATATTGCGGACTACCGTCAAGAGAAACAAAGAGTTGTCGCGACTGTTCTATGCGCTGCATATTATGGAAGGGGAAGGCTCGGGCTATGACTTGATGTACGAAACCCAACTGTCTTTAGGAAAGAGCATTCCCGTGGTGAAGGAAGGGGAGGATTCCGTTTCCGTTACTATCGAAAGAAAAATAATCTCGAAAGAAGCCTCCCGGATATACGATTATTTGCAATATGCCTATCCTGAGGTGATAAGCCACCAGAAGGCGATGATTGCCTTTGGTTTGATTCTTCAAGAGGAGATAATAGCCTCGGAGACGTTGTCTCGGAAACTTCAGCTGCCGGAGGCAGACCGGTTACGCTCATACGTTGATATACTGTGCACAAAGAATATTGTCTTGACCCGCGGGCGGGGCAAGGGAACGAAATACTACGTGAATCCCTACATTATCTCCAATTCAAGGGCAAACATCAGAACGACCCTTAAAACCATAGAGCCATACAGGCTGAAAGAATTGATTCTTCAAGACTTGAAGTATCATCCCAAGAGCCTTGTTTCAGAGATGAGTGAACGTTTACCGGATGTTTCTTTTACTGAACTACAGAAGCAGGTAAGAAAAATGGCCTCGAATGGTGAAGTGTTGTTTGAAGGCGGCAGAAAGTACAGGCGTTACAGTTTGCCTTGATTTTTTCTTTGAATAAGTGGCAGAAAAAGTGGCCTTTTCTAAAGACTAAAAGAAAGAAAGGGGCGTAACTGTTTGGAAATAAATATTTTCCTTTCTTTTTTAATGGGCCATTAAGAAAGAAAAGGAAAGAATTGGAATCGGAAGATTTAACTATACACAAGGACAGGGGGACAGGTTGACTTTCCCTACGGCCGTCGAGCTAAACCTTCCTGTCCCGCGCCTAAAGGCAGCATAAATGTGGGATTAATTGAGGGGTTAAGCGTCAACAATGTCCATCGCATTCCATATACGATGAATCACGCCTTTAACTTCGTTCTTGAGACCTGCGGTTTCGCTACACGCTCATTCCCGAAGGGTCTTGAGAACAAGCGACCAAGGTCGAGCGAACCATAACGATAACTTGGGGATCGCTTCGCGAGAAATCTCTCAAAATCTTATCAAAAATCTGCCAAAGGATTGGGAGAAGATGAGTGACCAGGAGCTGGCGGTGTGGTATAACGACAACGTGATTTATCCCGACAAGGTGCGGCTGAATTGCTATTATTATCGTCACTATTCGTTTGTGAAGGATATTCAGATGATCTTCTGCACGGTGCTGGGGAGGAAGATGAAGTATGCCGGAGAATTGATTTAACGATAACCTTAACGAAAACGATAACTTTTTTATCAACAATTGGGGAATTGTCTTTTTGAACACGAATGACCATTAATTGACCGTTAATTTCTCAGGAATTCTTGAGACCTACGGTTTCGCTACGCGCTTATTCCCGAAGGGTCTTGAGAACAAGCGACCAAGGTCGATCGGACCTTAACGATAGCAAGTCTTTCGAGATGCAAAAGACCATTCTTGGAAGTGAAAAACGGCCAACTTTGGAAATAAAATCCAGCCATCTTTGGAAATAATTCTATAAAAATGGCTCTGAAGAAAATCTTTGTCATCGAGGATATGCCGGCATGGAATCCTAACCTGCGTTCGAAGACTGCCATCAGGACGAGCGACAACCGCTACTTTGTGGACCCCTCTATCGCTGCGGCAGCTTTGGGACTGGGTCCAAAGGATTTGCTGAACGATCTGAATACTTTTGGGCTGCTGTTCGAGACGTTGTGTGTCAGAGACCTCAGGGTCTTTGCCGATGCCCTGGGAGGTCAGGTGTTCCACTACAGGGACAAGAACGGCCTGGAATGTGATGCGGTGGTGCATCTGAGAAACGGTTCGTATGGGCTGATTGAGATAAAACTGGGGGGTGAGAAGCTGATTGGCGAGGGTGCGGCATCTCTGACCACCCTGGCTGGCAAGATTGACACGATGAAAATGAAAGAGCCTGCGTTCAAGATGGTTCTGACTGCTGTGGGGAAGTTCGCTTTCCGGCGAGAGGACGGGGTGTATGTGGTGCCGATAGGGTGTCTGAGGGATTAATTTATGGTTCAAGGTTAAGGATTAACGGTTCTTCGACGAGCATCTCGTGGGGTCTTTGCCCGCATCGCCTTCAAGTACCGCCGCTGGCAGGCCAACGCCTGGAAGCAGGAGCTGTGCTACCCCGAAAGCCGGTGGGAGACGTTCTGGAGCGGTGTGTGGAATCATCTGCTGAAGCCAGCGAGTATATAATATAGGTTCAAGGTTAACTTCGTTGACTTTGCTTCCACTCGGCATAGTGAGCGAGCTCCCTCTGCTCTCGCTTAACCGCAAAGTTCGGGCTTCAAGTGAACACGGGGGGCGGTCTTCGACCTCATAATCTTTAGAAAATCTTGTTGAAAATCTTTTAAAAGCATCATTTTTTAAAGAAAACTACGGCTAATTCAAAAAAAAGCCGTACTTTTGTGGCGAAATTTGAGCCTGATATGGATAAAGACCAAACAATGAGCGGCGTGATGAATACGCAGGAAATCAGAGAGTCGCAGAGCTACTACGGCATAAGGAAGGCCGTGGAGGAAGGTTCTGTGGTGCGTTTGAAAAACGGTGTGTATGCATCAGCAGAAGCACTGGCAGACACGATGATCGACATCGAGCGGGTGGTGCCAATGGGTGTGCTTTGTCTGTATTCCGCCTGGAGTCACTACGGACTGACGACGCAGGTTCCGGGGGCGTTCTATGTGGCGGTGGAGAAGCACAGGAAGGTGGTGGTGCCGGAGTTCCCGCCTATCACACTGTGCTACTGGGAGAGGAAATACTATGAGCTGGGCGTGGTGGAAGCGGAGGTGTCGGGACACAGGGTAAGGATGTACGATGTGGAGAAATCGGTGTGCGATGCGGTGAAATTCAGAAATAAAATTGGTCTGGATGTGACTGCTGAGGTGCTGAAGGCTTATCTGGCACGGAAGGACAGGAATATAGCTCGACTGACGGCATACGCCCGTCAGATGCGCGTGGCAAGTACGCTGAAGGGCTATTTGGAAATTGGACTCTGAAAAACAGGAAAGATATATGGCAACGAAGAATTACGGAGTGTCGAACAAGGCAAAGTTGCTGAACATTACACGGCAGACGAAGGGCCAGACGTATATGCAGGTGCTGATGCGGTTTATACAGGAACGGTTTCTGTACAGGCTGTCGGTGAGTGAATACAGGGAGCATTTCTTCCTGAAGGGCGGTGCGCTGCTGTATGCGCACGAGCGGTTCAATGCCCGTCCGACGATGGACATGGACTTTATGGGCGACCGTATAGACCGTGACAAGGAGAACATCAGGCAGGCATTCAGGGCTATCTGTGCTATACCGTGCGAAGAGGACGGAGTGACGTTTGACTGTGGTGAAGGGGATGTGACGGTGGAGGACATCGCACTGGAGCGGGAGTATAACGGGGTGTGCGTGCATCTGACAGCTCATCTCGACACTATTGTGCAGCCCATATCCATGGATGTTGGCTTCGGGGATGTGATTATTCCGGAGCCAGTGGATCTGGACTACCCGCTATTGCTGGAGGACTTGCCGGAGGTGAACGTGGCTGCCTACTCGCTGGAGACGGTGGTGGCAGAGAAGTTCCAGACGATGATAGACCGTGCGGAGAGCAATAGCCGGATGAAGGACTTTTTTGACGTTTATACGATACTGCGGAGCGGCAAGGTGGATATGGCCGTGCTGGAGGAGGCCGTGCGTGAGGTGTTTGCCAACCGGGGAACGGAATACATGGAAGGGCACCCGCTGTTTGCAGAAGCGTTTGTGGCATCGGAGCAGCGCCAGACGATGTGGCGGGCGTTCCTGCGGAAGATGAAGTACCCGGTGGCGCTGGAATTCGCAGAAGTGATGGAGGTTGTATCGGCAGCGTTGAAACCTATGTGGGAAAGGATGGCGCAGCAACGATAACTTTTTTATCAACAATTGGGGAATTGTCTTTTTGAACACGAATGACCATTAATTGACCGTTAATTGACCATTAATTTTTCAGGAACTTGAGAATTGGGGAATTGTCTTTCCGAACACGAATGGCACGAATGATGGCGGATCAAGGACGTGGATGCATTTTCAACGAAAACGATAACGAAAACAAATAATCATAGTAATATTATGTCTGAGAGAAAAATGATTTACCTGTGCCTGGCGCATATGTCGGACGAGGGTTATGAACAGAAGTATGTGAAAGAGGCATTCGACACGAACTGGGTGGTTCCGATGGGACCGAATGTGGACGCTTTCGAGAAGGACTTGGAGGAGTTCGTTAACAGCCTCACCCCTAACCCCTCTCCAAAGGGCGAGGGGAATTTGGACCGGAAGGTCGTTTGCCTGAGTGCCGGGACGGCTGCGGTGCATCTGGCGCTGATTGCGTGTGGTGTAGGTCCGGGCGATGAGGTGCTGGTGCAGAGCTTTACGTTCTGCGCTTCGTCGCATCCGATTACGTATTTGGGGGCAACGCCTGTGTTCATCGACTCGGAGAAGGATACGTGGAATATGGATCCTGAGCTGCTGGAGGCGGCCATCAAGGACAGGATTGCCAAAACCGGGCGGAAGCCGAAGGCGATTGTGCCGGTGGCGCTGTATGGTATGCCGTACCGGATTGACAAGATTATGGAAATTGCAGACCGCTATGGGATTCCGGTGGTGGAGGATGCGGCTGAGGGCTTTGGCTCGCGCTTCAACGGTCAGGTGCTGGGTACGTTCGGGAAATACGGTGTGCTGAGCTTCAATGGCAACAAGATGATTACAACGAGCGGTGGCGGTGCGTTGGTGTGTGAGACGGCTGAGGATAAGGAGAAAATTAAGTGGTATGCTACGCAGGCTCGCGAGGGCTATCCTTATTATCAGCATGAGGCCATTGGCTATAACTATCGTATGTCGAATGTGTGTGCCGGTATTGGTCGTGGACAGATGACTGTGGTTGACCAGCATATTGCCCACCACAAGCATGTGCAAGCACTGTATGAGGAGCTGCTGGCTGGAGTACCTGGTATAACAGTGCACTGTCAGCCAAGCCTCACCCCCGTCCCCTCTCCGACTGGCGAGGGGAGTGTTCCTGTTTTTGACAGCAACTATTGGTTGTGTACGATTTGCATCGACCCGAAGGTGAGGGTAAAAGGGCAGGAGAACGCCTACAAGACGGTGGTTAAGGGTGCCGTGGGCGGTGCTGCTGGTGTTGTTCACGTGGCGGAGAACCCTCGTACCGACTGTGAGCCCAACGACAACGTGGAGGCGATGAGGGAATTCCTCAAGCAGGCAGGTGTGGAAGCCCGTCCTGTGTGGAAGCCGATGCACAAGCAGCCGGTCTATGCCTCTGCTCCAGCTTATGTGAATGGCGTCTCGGAGGCCATCTTCAAAGTGGGTATGTGCCTGCCTGCAGGACCGTATGTGAGTGATGATGACGTGAGGTATATCGTGGAGACGATAAAGAACGCGATAGTGTAAGGTACAGCAATATGGAAAAGATTAAAACATTTTTCAAGGGCCTCTGGAAAGGCATCAGGTTCCTCTTCCTAACCCCCTCCTGGGGCAGCAAGCGACGTCAGGCCCAGCAGGAGTACGAGCGGGATCTGGAAGAAGGAAGACTGCCGGAAGTGGAAAGACAGAATCTGGAACGTAGAGAAAGGTTGAAGAAGGAGAAATCACGGTGAAACAACCTACTTTTCTAGGTTAAGCAGTTGACCGTTGTCGACTTCGAACGCGACTCGGCAAAAACTGAACAAGCTCAGTTACTCTCACTGCACCCAAGTTCATGGATGATGACGCGATGTCCTGTTCTATGGACTTCGGTTGCATGACTTCG
>JAFUVB010000041.1 GCA_017471245.1 Prevotella sp. | reverse complement strand
GTTAAGCCCGCCATCGCCGATGGTACTGCAATGCAATGCGGGAGAGTAGGCAGCTGCCTTTTTTTGACCGGTGTCCCCGATGGTGCACAAGCGCCGTCGGGGACACCTTTTTTGTGTATCCGTGCGTGGATATTTTGGGTCAGCGGATTTTCCTGGTTGGAAAATCCGCTGACCCGATACTTTCGTTAGAATATGGAAATAAAAAAACTGCAAATGTCTAATGTCGTAGACTTTGCAGCTTTTTTTGTTGCGGAGGCAGGACTCGAACATGCGACCTCCAGGTTATGAGCCTGGCGAGCTACCAACTGCTCCACTCCGCGATGTTTCTTATTTGCGGATGCAAAGGTACAAACTTTTTGGGAAATATGCAAGTATTATAACAAAATAATTTCTTTGTATGTTGCGTATTTACCATTTTTGATTAAATTCTAACAAATTTCAGTTTAAATAGATACCTTTAATATAATATGATATATTTACACCTTAGTCCTGAAACATGAATTGTAGTTAATGTCGTATAAACTAATTATAATCAAAAAGTGAATTTAAATAATGTGTAAATATTTGGTGGTTTCAAATAAAAACAATAATTTTGCACACGATATTATTAATGTGCAATTGTTAGTGGAGGAGATATCATGTCAATATCCAAGACAAGACAACGGTTGGTTGATGTTGCCAGGCAATTGTTCGCAAAGAACGGTCTGGAGAATACAACTATGAATGATATTGCCGTGGCTTCAGGAAAAGGTCGCCGGACACTTTACACTTACTTTAAGAGTAAGGAGGATGTATATCAGGCAGTTATAGAAAGTGAACTGGAGAGACTCTCAGATAAAATGGATGAAGTTGCCAATATGAAGATTCGTCCCCAAGATAAAATTCTTGAGTTGATATATACGCACCTTGATATGATTAAGGAAACCGTGATGCGTAATGGTAATCTTCGAGCTGCCTTTTTCCGCAATATTTGGATGGTAGAGAAAGTTCGGAAAAACTTTGATGAGGATGAATTGGAGATATTCCGCAAGGTTTATTCTGAAGGCAAAGCTGTTGGAGAATTTGAAGTCGATAATGTTGACTTGGTTGCAGAAATCACGCATTATTGTATCAAGGGATTGGAGGTGCCGTATATTTATGGACGCATTGGTCATGGTTTAACCCCAGAAACCAGTAAGCCTCTTGTTGCCAAGTTTGTTTATGGAGCATTGGGTAAAACGATTATCAAGTAATTTATTAATAATTAATCATTGGACATGGGATTATTAGATGGTAGAACAGCCCTTATAACAGGTGCTGCCCGCGGTATCGGAAAAGCTATCGCGCAGAGATTTGCCGCAGAAGGTGCAAACATTGCATTCACAGATCTCGAGGTGAATCAAGAAACAGAAAGTGAAATTGCCGCTCTTGGTGTAAAGGCAAAGAGTTATGCTTCAAATGCTGCTGATTTTACGCAGACAGAAGATGTTGTGAAGCAGGTGAAAGAAGAGTTTGGTAGTATTGATATTCTTGTAAATAATGCAGGAATCACCAAGGACGGACTGATGCTTCGCATGAGCGAAGCCCAGTGGGATGCTGTGATTGCTGTGAATTTGAAGAGTGCATTCAATTTTATCCATGCATGTATACCAGTGATGATGCGTCAGCGTTCAGGATCAATAATCAATATGGCATCAGTCGTGGGCGTACATGGTAATGCCGGTCAGGCTAACTATGCTGCTTCCAAGGCCGGTCTGATAGCTTTGGCCAAGTCGATTGGTCAGGAGATGGGACCACGCGGAATCCGAGCAAATGCTATAGCACCAGGCTTTATTGATACGGCAATGACACAGGCTCTTCCTGATGAAATCCGTAAGGAGTGGATTGACAAGATACCTCTGCGCCGTGGCGGAACTGTTGATGATATTGCATCGTGCGCAGTCTTCCTTGCCTCAGACATGTCAAGCTATATCAGCGGGCAGGTTATTCAGGTTGATGGTGGTATGAATATGTAATTGAGCAATCATATTGGTAAAGGGTACGCCAGCAGCGTACCCTTTTTTATTATACGTTCAAAGTGTTCATTCATTAGATGTTCAGATTGTGTAGTAATGTAGTAGTAAATGTAGCCTTCATACTGTATTATCAAGAAAAACAATGTAATTTAGTTCAATATAACAGTCAATAATCGGGAAAATATGATAAAATGGAAAGAAAAGTATGAATCATTCCAGAAAAGTTTGTATCTTTGCATATTAAATATTCCGAATAATGCAAGTAGTCTACGAAGATAATCATATTATTATCGTCAATAAAGAGTGTGGAGAAATCGTCCAAGGTGACAAAACTGGCGACAAACCTCTGACGGATATTGTGAAAGCTTATATCAAGGAAAAATATGCTAAACCTGGGGAAGTGTTTCTTGGTGTTGTGCATCGCCTTGATCGTCCTGTATTTGGACTTGTCGTTTTTGCCCGAACATCGAAGGCTCTTGCCCGCTTGAACGACATGTTTCGAAACAATGAAGTGCATAAAACCTATTGGGCTATTACTTCGCAGCGTCCTGATCCTTTATCTGGAACGCTCACTCATTGGTTGGTGCGCGATGAAAAACAGAATAAGAGCCGCGCATACAACCGTCAGGTTTCCCATTCTAAACAGGCAATCCTGAATTATCAAGTTATCGGCGCATCCACCAATTATACGCTAATAGAAGTGGAGTTGCTCACAGGTCGCCATCATCAGATCCGCTGCCAATTGTCAAAGATTGGCTGTCCCATCAGGGGTGACCTGAAATATGGTGCAAAGCGCTCTAATCCAAATGGTAGTATATCACTTCTTGCCCGCAAGATTGAATTCATTCACCCCGTGAGCAAGCAAAAGATATGCGTGGAAGCACCTCTACCAAAGGAGAATCTTTGGCAGTCGTTCGATATTTAGATATCTTGGACTGGTGCTTTTTGGGCGAATCTTGAAAAATACAAGTTGAAAATTTGCATCCAGTCTCGGATTTTTGTATCTTTGCATTCATAAAACATGTTGCTATGAGGCGAGTGCTAAAGTGGGTTGGGATAGTCGTTCTTGTCCCTATACTGCTGGTTGTCCTGCTGGCAGTGTTGCTTTATTTGCCCCCTGTTCAGAATTGGGCGGTGAAGCAAGTTGCTCGTGTTGCCTCAGAAAAAACCGGCATGGAGATAACCGTTGAGCATGTGAATCTCGAATTTCCTTTAAATCTTGGTGTGGAGGGACTTCGTGTATTGCAGCCTAACGATTCACTACCACAAGTGAAAGACACAGTGGCTGACATTCGCAAATTGGTGGTGGATGTCCAGTTGTGGCCTTTGTTTAAAAAGCAGGTGGAAATAGATGCATTGGATTTCAATGGCATCACCTTCAATACCGTCGGCTTTATTCCCGATACTCGCGTGAAAGGACATGCGGGGAAATTGTCGTTAGAGAGCCATGGCATTGACTTGAAAGCAGAAGAACTGCGTATTAACGAGGCATTGCTTGCCGATGCTCAGGTGTTGGTGGAATTGAGTGATACCGTACCGCCCGATACAACCGAGAGCAATAACTATTGGAAAATTTTCGTTGACAAGTTAAACGTTGAGCGCAGTGATGTGGCTGTTCGCATGCCTGGTGATTCCCTGCGGGTGTCTGCACATTTGGGAGCGACGGTTGCAAAAGATGGCTACTTTGATCTTTTCAAGGGAGAATACCGTGTAGGAAACGTTGACTGGAAAGGAGGCAGATTGAACTATGACCAGCGTTTCGAGCCTCGAACCAAGGGATTAGATTATAATCACCTCGCTTTTTCAGACATTAACATAGGCATCGACTCGTTGTATTACTGTAGTCCAAAGTTGAATCTCTCCATCAGGAATTGTTCTTTAAAGGAGCAGAGCGGCGTGGAAATCACTGAATTGGCAGGTCCGGTAGCCTTAGATTCCACCCGTATCCATCTTCCCGATGTCAAACTGCGAACCCCAGAATCATCATTAGATGCGCATGTGGTGATGGACATGGATGCGTTCAGCCCCCAGTCACCAGGAAAAATTCATATTTCTGCCGATGGTTCATTTGGCAAACAAGACATCATGCGATTCTTGGGTGGAATGCCCACTCAGTTTATTCGTCAATGGCCGAACCAGCCTCTTACGGTGAAGACCGTCATGGCAGGCAATATGAAGCGCATGGAGTTTACTGGCTTGAATGCGAAGTTGCCTGGTGCTTTCAACATCAATGCAAAGGGAACTCTTGGGAATCTGGATGATCTGGATCGTCTCCAGGCTGATATTTCATTGGATGCCAAGACTCAGAATCTTAGTTTCATTACCGCTCTCGTAGACCCCAAGACAATGGACGGTATCCGCATCCCTCAAGGAATTGGCATCAAAGGCAGGGTGAAGGCAGATGGCAGCCGTTATACTGCGGATATCATGGCTACCGAAAGCCGCGGGCGTGTCTATGCAAAGGGTAGCATTGACACAAAATCGATGCAATATCAAGCATCAGTAACAGCCAATAATCTGCAAATCAAGCACTTCTTGCCATCCTATGACATGGGCGACTTTACTGGAAACATAGACATAAAAGGTGCTGGAACAGACGTTTTTTCGCCCAAGACACAACTGAATGCCACCGCCAAAGTAACGAAATTCAGTTACGGTGAGTATAATCTTGACGGTATGGATGCAACAGCAACAATCGGAAAAGGTAAGGTGCATGCCGATATCGTGGCTAACAACCCGTTGCTTCAAGGCTTAATCACGCTTGATGCTCTCACTGGAAAGAAAGTGCTGAATGCCACCGTGGCAGCTGATTTGAGTCACGCAGACCTTTATAATCTCCATCTTGTTGACGAACCGATGAGTGTAGCACTATGCGGCCATTTTGATGTCGCCACTGATATGGAGGATTATTACAAGGTTCAAGGTATGGCATCCGACATTACCATTCGCGGTAAGGATGACGTTTATCGTCCTGACGACATCGTGACTGATGTGCTTACACGCCGCGATACCACACATGCTGTGGTGGATTGCGGTGATTTCCATCTTGATATGGATGCATCGGGGGGCTATAAACAGTTGATGAAGGTGGGTGACAATCTGATTTCGGAAGTGAAGAAACAGCTTGGTGAAAAGCATATCGACCAATTGGCATTGCGCAAGCGCTTCCCTGTTGCCCGCATCGACTTGCAGACAGGACACGACAACTTTTTTAGCAGGATGCTGGAGCGGCACGGATATCTCTTAGAGAAGGCAGACATCCACATGACCACATCTCCCCGCGATGGATTGAACGGACAAATCAAGATGCTCTCATTGTTGGCAGATAGTGTTCAACTCGATACGCTTCGGCTGAATTTCGTATCCGACAGTACAAACATTACCTTCAACGGGCAGGTACGCAACAATATAAAGAATCCACAATTTGTCTTCAACACTCTTTTCGACGGTTTCTTGATGGAGAGAGGTGCCGGTTTCAATGTGCGCTATTATGATGCGCAAGACAAACTTGGTGTTCGCTTGGGTGCAGAGGCGGCAATGGAAGAGAACGGCATCCGGCTTCATCTGAAGAGTAAAGATGCTGTCATCGCCTATCGTGATGCCCACATCAATGAAGACAACTACGTGTTTCTTGCCGACAACCGCCGTGTGTCTGCCAATCTTGATATATTGGCAGAGGACGGAACAGGTGTGAAACTCTATTCAAATGATGAGAATGAAGAGGCGTTGCAAGACCTGACATTGTCACTGAACAAACTGAATCTTGAGGAAGTTATCTCCGTAATACCCTACATGCCGAAGGTTACGGGATTTGTAAACGGAGACTACCACATCGTGCAAGACGGCAGCCATCTTACCGTTTCCTCATCAATGGATATTGATGATCTGACCTATGAGGGAAGCATGATGGGCAATCTGGGCATGGAATTCGTATACATGCCGAGTGATGACGGTTCCCACTATGTCGACGGAACTCTTTCCGTGGATCATCATGAGGTAGGAACGGTCACGGGAACCTATCGCTCAGAAAATAATGGCTATCTGGATGCCACGCTCAATCTGGAGCGTTTGCCGATATCTCTTGTCAATGGTTTTATTCCCGACCAACTATTCGGCTTCAATGGATATGGTGAAGGCGAGATCAGGGTGCGGGGAGCCTTGAGCAAACCGGCGGTCGATGGCGAGGTGTTCCTCGATTCGTGCCATCTTGTAAGCATTCCTTATGGTCTCGACCTGCGCTTCAGCAACGATCCAGTCCGCATTGTCGGCAGCCGCCTCTTGCTTGAGAATTTCGAGATGTATGCCTATAACGACAATCCGCTGAACGTTGCCGGAAACATTGATTTCTCAAATCTCGACCGAATGACGATGAACGTGCGGATGCGAGCTCAGAATTTTGAGATTATCAATGCCAAGGAGAACGCCAAAAGCGTAGCATTTGGCAGGGCATTTGTCAATTTCTATGGTGCAATGAGCGGTCCGTTTGATAATCTCAGTCTCCGGGGACGACTCGATGTGTTAGGAACGACCGATGTCAGCTACGTATTGCGTGATTCTCCTCTCACCACCGACAACCAGTTGGATGAATTGGTAAAGTTCACCGACTTCAGCGACACCACGCAAACCATCATCAACCGCCCGCCGCTCACTGGTTTCAACATGGACCTCACGATGTCTGTGGCAAAGGGTGCTCATGTAATGGCCTACCTGAATGCGGCGCACAACAACTATATCGACCTGATGGGCGGCGGAAATCTCCGTATGCAGTATAACACGGCAGACAACCTGCGCCTCACAGGACGTTATACGCTTGACAATGGAGAAATGAAATATGCATTGCCGATTATCCCGCTGAAGACGTTCACCATACAGGATGGAAGTTACATCGAGTTTACAGGCGACCCCATGAATCCCACATTGAATATCACTGCCGTTGAAAACACGAAAGCAACAGTATCCGGTGCCAACGGAATAGGGCGCAGTGTGAACTTCGATTGCGGGGTCATCATCACCAAGACCTTGAACGACATGGGACTTGAGTTCACATTGGATGCTCCCGAAGACATGGCATTGCATAATGAACTGCAGACGATGAGTCTTGAGCAGCGCGGAAAACTGGCGGTAACCATGCTCACCACGGGTATGTATCTTGCCGACGGCAACACCAGCGGGTTCTCCATGAACGGTGCATTGAGCAGCTTCCTGGAAAGTGAGATTAATCAGATCACAGGCAATGCATTGCGCACGCTCGACCTCTCAGTCAATCTCGATAATGCCACCGATGCCTCTGGTGCCATGCACACCGACTATTCGTTCAAGTTTGCCAAGCGTTTCTGGAACAACAGGGTGAAGATCACGGTGGGCGGACTTGTATCTACAGGCTCGGATATGGCAAACCGCAACCAGTCGTTCTTTGACAATGTGTCGTTGGAATATCGTTTGGACGACACGGCAAACAAATATCTGAAGTTGTTCTTCGACAACAATTCATACGACTGGCTCGATGGTTATACCCAGCAGTATGGCGGCGGATTCATCTGGCGCCGTACATTGCAGCACTTCAAGGATATCTTCCGGTTCAAGAGCGACCAGCAGCCACTGCCAGCAACCTCACGGCCGGCAGGGAACTTTTTCAGAAACGACTCATCTGCAGTGTCGGTTCCGCTGAACGAAAAGAGCAACGTAAATTCTGATTCATTAAAAACGAACAAGTAAAAATGCAACCTGTCTATTATATATATAATAAGGTGTGTTTCGCGGCTGCGTGCATCATGGTTATAGGAAGCCTGCTGTTTTCTTCCTGTTCCACCACAAGCGGCGTCCCCGAAGATGACAAACTCTTTACAGGTCTCACGAAAATAGACTATCAGGACTACGACCGCAACCAGAATTTCATCACCACCCAGGAAGAAGTGGAGGCGGCTCTGGCAACGGCTCCTAACGGCGCACTCTTCGGAAGCAGCTATTATCGCACTCCTTTCCCATACGGACTGTGGATATGGAACGCATTTGCCGACAAGGAAGATGGTTTCTCGAAATGGATGACCAGCACTTTTGGCAAGCAGCCTGTGCTGATGAGCTGGGTGAATCCTGCGCTGCGTGCATCTGTCGCACAGTCGGTGCTGCGCAACCACGGCTATTTCAGAGGCTCGGTGAGCTACGACACCATTCCACAACGCAATCCCAAGAAGATGAAAATAGGCTATACCTTGAAGATGAACCATCTTTTCACGATAGACAGTATCAGCTATGAACACTTCCCTGCAACCGCCGACAGTCTCATCCGAGAGACTTTAGGCGATGCAAGAATTCATCCTGGCGATCCTTTCACCGTGGAGGCTCTCGATGCGGAGCGAGCCCGCCTTTCCAACCTGTTTCGCAACAACGGCTATTATTATTATCAGCAGTCTTTTTCTTCCTATCTTGCCGACACGCTGGCAGTTCCTGGAAAAGCGCAACTGCGCCTGCAGGCCATTGACAATCTGCCTGAGGAAGCCCGCCACAAATGGTATATCGGCAATGTCACCGTTGATTTGCGCAAGCAGTTCATGCAGCAGCTCAACGACTCTCTCGGCCGTGGCTTCTTCAAAGTCCGCTTTTCCGGATCCCGCCCTCCTGTGCGCCTCGGTGTCGTTATGGGTGATATGAAACTGCGCCATGGGCAGCCTTTCAGCAACGACAAGTATCTTGAGTCGGTCAGCAAGATCAATGGCAAGGGCATTTTCAGCATGGTCGATTTCTCTTTCACGCCGAGGGATACAACCTCTCTCTGCGATACCCTCGACCTTGCGCTCAACTGCGTGCTCGACAAACCATACGATTCTTACATCGAAACCAATCTCAAGAACAAGACTTCTGGCAGAATAGGCCCCGAGTTGGTGCTTGGTTTCACTAAACGCAATGCATTCCGTGGCGGAGAACTGCTTGACATCAATCTCCACGGCTCGTATGAATGGCAGCGGAGTGGGGGAGCAAGCGGCACCAAGCGCCTGAACACCTACGAATATGGCGTTGATGCATCGGTGGAATTCCCCCGTCTGGTGCTTCCATGGCGCGAATGGTTTGCCCGTCGCTCGCAGAATCGGCAGCAGAATGTCCGCCGAAGGATGCGCACATATTACAGCTCACCCTCTACAATCGCCAAGCTGTCGCGCACCACCCTCAACCGTCCCGACTATTTCAAGATGGTGAATTTCTCTGCCGAATGGACCTACCGATGGTCGAAAACAGCTACAAGCCGGCATGAGTTGAGTCCACTGACAATCACCTATCAGCATCTTGTCCATACCACAAACTATTTCGACAGCATCCTCACATCCAACCCATACCTCAAGGCAACGATGCAGAATGTTTTTATCCCCAAGATGCGATACACATACGCTTATAAGAGTCCCTCGTCGATGAAGAATCCCATCACGTGGGAGACCTCCCTCTCGCAGTCGGGCAACATATCTTCTCTGCTCTTCATGGCCACGGGAAAGAAATGGAGCGAGCAGGGCAAGGAGATGTTCAAAAATCCCTATTCACAATTTGTCAAGGTGGAAACTGATTTCACGAAACTGTGGCGCCTCACCAATCTCTCCCAGTTGGTGGGTCATGTGAGCGCAGGCGTGATCTATAGCTACGGCAACAGCAAGGAAGCTCCTTTCTGTGAATCGTTCTATGTGGGCGGTGCCAACAGCATCCGTGCTTTCCCCATGAGGAGCATCGGACCTGGCAAGTTCGAGGGTACCGACGACCCTGCCTATTCTTATCTCTTGCAGAATGGCGATGTGAAATTCCTCTCTAATCTGGAATACCGCACCCGTCTGTTCGGAAGTCTCTATGGTGCCGTGTTTCTCGATGCGGGCAACGTTTGGAAGATAGGGCGCAGCTATGGCGATGAAAGCATCGATGCCCTTTTTGCCGATTCCAGCTTTAAGCCAGGGAAATTCCTCAGTCAGGTGGCTGTTGGAACAGGCGTCGGCTTCCGTTACGATCTCGATTTCCTGGTGCTCCGTGTTGACTGGGGCATCGGTTTGCATGTTCCATACAACACAGGTAAGAGCGGATTCTATAACATCCGCCGTTTCAAAGACGGTCAGGCACTCCATCTGGCTGTGGGCTATCCGTTCTGATTATCACTCATTTCCCTCTTCTCACCTCTCTTATCTCTTCTCACACCTCTCATTACTCACCTCTCACCTCTAAGATGCTCACTTCTCACCTCTAAGATGCTCACCTCTCACCTCCAAACAATGTAGTTCGCAAAAGTTTCTATATCAAAAACTGCGAGTTTTCATCGCAAAAACTCGCAGTTTTCAATTCACAAATCCGTTGTTTTTAAACCAAACACTCCGAGTAACCCACGATAATACTTTTTCGATACCTTATCTGCGATAGTTTCGTTCCTGCACCGTTTTCGATAGACACAGACATAAATGCCGATAAATGCTGCTGGAATGGTGTTTAAGAACATGGTATTAAAATGCGTTTTCTCTCCGGTATGGGGCAAATACTTTCGGTTTATTTGTTATTATCAAATAATTATTGTAACTTTGCAACATCAAATATTACAATCATTATGTGTACGGTAACTCTTTCTTATAATCAAAACAGTGCGCTGGCAAGACGCAAGCTTGCCGACCTACTGCGTTCTGGCTTGTTCGTTCAGTTGACTGAGACAATGCCGGATGACGAAACCATGCTCCAAGAGCATCGTGAAACGAGGGATGCATTTCTTGAGGCTTCTAAACGCAGTATGTCACACATCATCGCCAAGCATCTATGAAATACAAACAGAGAGACATCGTGGAGGTTAGTTTCCTCTTCCCCGACGGCACATTCAAACCACATCCTGCCATCATCGTATCTAATGACGAATTGCAAGAGAATGAAGACGGTACTATGTATCTGGTATTGATAACGTCGAACGATACCATCAATCCGCAGTATTCCTACCCATTGACTGACAATATGCTCATTTCTCATAAACTGGCCAAGCCAAGCGTGGTGAAATGCCAGATTATTGCAGGCTACATTGAGCGCGACATCAATCGTCGACTGGGAGCCATCAAGGCGCAATACTTCAACGAGATAGTGGACAAAATCATAGATTCGATTTTCTAAGATATGACACCTCGCGCGCGCGTACCCAGTGAAATAATTGTTTTTGTTGTCGCTGAGCATAACGGGTTGATGCACAGTGGGTTGGGGGAAATTAAGTGGCACCTGATGCGCCACCCGCTGCGGCACCCGCTGCGCAAGGAAGTGAAGAGTGAAGAGTGAAGAATCATAGTAGTCCGCACTGTTTCATCACCCACAATTGCATTTGACTTCACTTTTCTTAATTCTTAATTCTACACTTTCTAAAAAACTTAATTCTTAACTATCCAAGATCCTTCACTCTTCATTCTTCACTCTTCACTTTCAAAAAATCTTAATTCTTAACTATCCAAGATCCTTCACTCTTCATTCTTCACTCTTCACTTACAAAAAAACATCTTAATTCTTAACTATCCAAGATCCTTCACTCTTCATTCTACATTCTTCACTTCCTTGCGCAGCGGGTGCCGCAGTAGGTGTCGCAGCGGGTGGCGCAGCGAGTGCCGCATGATTTTTGTCAAGTGGCTGGTAGTAAGGGAGATAGGCTCAAGTGCCGAATTTTTCCAATTTTCCGTTATATAGTGTGCTGCATGGTAGTATTGTGACAGGTTGTGAAAACCTATGCTTTTGAAGGGTGATATCTATGCTTTTGAAGGGTGATATCTATGCTTTTGAAGGGTGATATCTATGCTTTTGAAGGGTGAAACCTATGTTTTTGATGAGTGAAAGCGTATGTTTTTTCCGGGATGAGAGTGATGAGCAGTGATGCGGTCGATGGTTTCACTGCATTGAGAGAGGCGATGGGATGTCAACTCTGCGGGGGGAATTAAAATGAATTAATGTTAATTGCATGCCACGCCAATGGATTTCTGCCAAAAAAGTATTACTTTTGCAGTTGCCAAGGATGTTGTGCGCTCGCGTGCGACATCTGTGGCGGCGCAGCGTTTATTGCGTTGCTGCCGAATGTGTTATTAAATATAGTAAATCAAAAAGAATATGAAACCGACTCTTTTCTTGCTTGCTGCCGGCATGGGCAGCCGCTATGGTGGTCTGAAACAGCTCGACGGGCTGGGACCCAACGGCGAAACGATCATGGACTATAGTATTTATGATGCCATCCAGGCTGGATTCGGCAAGGTGGTATGGGTGATTCGCAGGGACTTTGAAGAGCAGTTCCGCACGCAGATCCTGTCGAAATATGAGGACAAAATCAAGTGCGAGCTCTGCTTCCAGGGCTTGGATGCACTGCCAGAGGGATTTTCTGTTCCCGAGGGACGCGTGAAGCCATGGGGTACGAACCATGCCGTGCTGATGGGCAAGGATGTGATCAAGGAGCCTTTCTGCGTGATCAACTGTGATGATTTCTACAACCGCGATGCCTTTATGGTGATTGGAAAGTTCCTCAGCGAACTGCCCGAAGGAGCCAAAAACCAGTATGCTATGGTGGGATTCCGTGTTGGAAACACGCTGAGCGAGAATGGAACAGTGGCGCGCGGCATCTGTTCGAAGGATGAAAATGAGCATCTCACCACTGTGGTTGAGCGCACGGAGATTGTGCGTTGTACAGAAGACGGCAGCCATGCCGGTGCTCCCGACCAGGCGATTCGTTATAAGGATGAAGACGGCAAATGGGTTTCTGTTGACGACAATACACCTGTCAGTATGAACATGTGGGGCTTCACGCCCGACTATTTCGAGTATAGCGAGGCATATTTCAAGGAGTTCCTCAGCGACCCGAAGAACATGGAGAATCTCAAGGCCGAGTTTTTCATCCCGCTGATGGTGAACAAACTGATCAACGAAGGCACGGCAACGGTGAAGGTGCTCGACACTACGAGCAAGTGGTTTGGCGTTACATACGCTGCCGACCGCCAGTCTACGGTTGACCGCATTCAGCAGCTGGTTGACGAAGGCGTTTATCCAGCCAAGTTATTCTGATGAATATCAATCTGTTAAGCGATCAGGAGCTGGCGTTTTTGCGCCAGCTCATCGACGAAGCTCAGCATGTAGTGCTCTGTTGCCATCAGAATCCCGATGGCGATGCACTGGGTTCGTGCCTTGGGTGGGCAGAATATCTGCGCACGCAGGGCAAGGCTCCGATGGTGACAGTGCCCGACATGTTTCCCGATTTCCTGCATTGGCTGCCTGAATCCCATCTGATAGTGCGCTACGACAAGCATCCCGAGGAAGTGGAAGCGGCTTTTGCCAATGCCGATCTGGTGTTCTGTCTGGATTTCAACCGCCCTGAGCGGATGGAAAAGCTTGGTGACGTGATGCTGTCCTCGCCTGCCCGCAAGGTGATGATCGACCATCATCCCGATCCGTCGATACCCGCTGTGCTCGCCGTTTCGCATCCCGAACTGAGCAGCACCAGCGAAATCGTGTTCCGGTTGATATGGCAGTTGGGCGGCTTCGAGGAGATGACGCGCAAGGCTGCCATCCCTATTTATTGCGGAATGATGACCGATACCGGAGGGTTTACCTATAATTCAACCAATCCAGAGATCTATTTTATTATCAGTCAGTTACTCACCAAGCGAATTGACAAGGATAAGATCTATCGCAATGTGTATAACAACTACAGTCAGTCGCGCATCCGTCTGATGGGATTTGTGCTGTATAAGAAGCTGGTGGTGGTTCCCGACAAGCACGTTTCCTATTTCATGCTCACGCGCCACGACCTGCGCCGTTTCTATTTCGTAAAGGGCGATGCCGAAGGACTGGTGAACATACCGTTGCAAATCAAGGGAATGAAGCTGAGCATCTCACTGCGCGAAGATACCGAGCGCGACAATCTCATCTGGGTAAGTCTTCGGAGCGTTGACGATTTCTCGTGTACGAAGATTGCGGAGAAATATTTCAACGGCGGCGGCCATCTGAATGCCTCAGGCGGCAGACTGTATTGCTCCATGGCTGAGGCAGAACAGATTGTGCAGAAAGCCATCAGCGAGCTGTAAAGGCTACAGAAAGGCGACGAAAGTGGTGATGAAACGTTAAAATACTGATAAATAATTGTTTTAAATACTAATAAACATCGGTCAACAACAGCGCGGTTGCAATTTTTTGTGAAAGTAGTGTTGGATTATGAATTAAAATCCGTAACTTTGCAGCAGCAAAAAGAAATAAGATGAAGAAGAGTGTTATCGCCTTGTTTTCTATAGTTGCGTTCATCTGCATGATGAGCTGCAATGATTATGAAACCTATGCAGAGCAGAAGGAGAAAGAGAATAATGCCATCAGCAAGTTCCTGAAAGATTCGAGCGTCACGGTGATCAGCGAGGCGCAGTTCAAGGATCACGGGTTCAAGACCGATGTCAGCAAAAACGAATATGTGTTTTTCTCTCAGACCGGAGTCTATCTCCAGATCGTGCGCGAGGGATGCGGAAGTATCCTGAAAAGCGGTGAGACAGCCACCGTGCTCTGCCGTTTCTGGGAGCGCAACCTGCTCACCGACTCTATACAGCTGACCAACGACGTGCTGGCGTATAACTACCGTCCCGACAAGATGAGTGTTACGCGCAGCAGCGATACCTTTGTTGCCTCGTATATCGACGGAGAAAGCCTGATGGCAGGTACATACAGCAGCGTGTCGGTGCCGTCGGGATGGCTTGTTCCGCTGCTCTATGTTAAGATCGGAAGATGGGAGAAAGAAGGCGACGAGATAGCCAAGGTGAAGCTGATCGTGCCTCACACGCAGGGGCATTCGTATGCTTCGAGCGGCGTTTATCCCTGTCACTACACCATCACCTACGAAAAAGGCATATAACCCCATCACCCTTTCCCTTTCATTTCAGGGAAAGGGTGTGTATTAAACATACATTGCTATGACATTGATAAAATCAATTTCGGGCATCCGCGGTACGATTGGCGGTGCCACAGGCGATACCTTGAATCCCTTAGATATCGTGAAGTTCGTAACAGCCTATGCTTCTTTCATACGCAAAGCAGAGCCGCAGGGTTCCAATAAGATCGTCGTGGGGCGCGATGCGCGCATTTCCGGCGAAATGGTGAAGAACATCGTGTGCGGCACATTGATGGGTTACGGGTTCGACGTGATCAACATCGGACTGGCAACAACGCCCACCACCGAACTGGCAGTGCGCATGAGCGGTGCCGACGGAGGCATTATCATCACGGCAAGCCACAATCCCCGCCAGTGGAACGCACTGAAGCTGCTCAACCGCGAGGGCGAATTTCTGAACAAGGAAGAGGGCAACGAGGTGCTCCGTATGGCAGAAGCCGAGGATTTCGTATATGCCGACGTGGATCATCTGGGACATTATGTGGAAGATAACAGCTTCGATGAGCGCCATGTTGACAATGTGCTCTCCCTGCAATTGGTTGACGTTGAGGCCGTGAAAAAGGCTGGCTACCGCGTCTGTGTGGATGCCATCAACAGCGTGGGAGGCGTTATCCTGCCCAAGTTGTTAGACCAATTAGGCGTGAGCTATGAGATTTTGAACGGTGAACCCACAGGCGACTTTGCCCATAACCCTGAGCCGTTAGAGAAGAATCTTACGGGCATCATGGACAAGATGCGTGCAGGCGGCTTCGATCTCGGCATTGTGGTTGACCCCGATGTAGACCGACTGGCGTTCATTTGTGAGGATGGCAGGATGTTTGGCGAAGAATATACGCTGGTGAGCGTTGCAGACTATGTGCTTGAAAACACGAAAGGTGAGAGCCGCAACACGGTTTCTAACCTCAGCAGCACGCGTGCCTTGCGCGATGTGACAGAGAAGCATGGCGGAAACTATGCTGCCGCTGCCGTGGGCGAGGTGGATGTCACCACCAAGATGAAAGAGGTGGGGGCTGTGATCGGTGGCGAAGGCAATGGCGGCGTGATCTATCCTGAGAGTCATTACGGTCGTGATGCCCTGGTAGGCATAGCATTGTTCCTCTCATCCTTAGCCCGGAAGGGTTGCAAGGTGTCGGAACTGCGTGCCACATTCCCAGAGTATTCCATTGCCAAAAACCGCATCGACCTCACCGCAGCTACCGATGTGGATGCCATCCTGGTAAGAATCAAGGAGATGTATTGCGGAAAAGAAGGTGTCACAGTGAACGATATCGACGGCGTGAAGATCGATTTCCCCGACAAATGGGTGCATCTGCGCAAGTCGAATACCGAGCCCATCATCCGCGTTTACAGTGAGGCTGCCACCATGGAGGCAGCAGATGAACTCGCCAAACAGATCATGCAGGTGGTGTATGATATGTAATATGTGAGGTGGGGAAGAGGTCAGAACAAGGAGAAGATCTGCTGACCCGCCCAAATCACCAGCTTCACCATGAAATAGATCATGATGCAGAGTGAAACAAACAATACAATGCTGTAGGTCGCCTTGCGGTTTACGGCATTGATTGTTTCAGGCTCTCCCTCCACGAAGCCGCGAATCAGTTGCATGTTTTGTTGGTTGCTGCGGTGGAATACATCGATGATGTCGCCCACATAGAATGGTATCATGCCCAAAAGCACGTCGCGAAGCGTGTTGTTGATAACGGCAAGGGTGAGGGGAAACGAGCGAATCTTGAAGGCAGTGAACCCTACGTAGACCAAGGAGATGAGCGCAGCCAGAGCATCACCGATGCCGCCGGGGATGGCAAAGCCAAGTGCAGCATCCAAATAGTAGCGATCCATCACATCGGATGCCCGCTGCAGCCACCCGTACATGCGGCTCTGTTCGAGCCGTTCTTTTGTTTTCCTTCTCTTATCCTCGTTCATTTCGGTGAAATACAGTGGAACGACTTGTAGCCCAGGCTGTATTCCTGATGTCCGAGCCGTTCCGACTTGGTGGGAAATCCGCTTGCGGTGCGCTCTATACATGCAAGAATATCGTTGCGGATGTCGAGCAGCGATGCGCCTTCGGTGATAATCCTGCCGGCATTGATGTCCATATCGTCCTCCATGTTGCGGAATGTGAGAGGGTTGGCGCACACCTTGATGACGGGCGAAATGGCCGATCCCGCCACCGATCCGCGCCCCGTGGTATACAGGATGGTATGGCATCCGCATGCAATCATTTCCATGATCTCGGCGTTATCGTTGATATTCGGGAAGCCCCAGCGCGCTTCCCCGTCGGGAACCACGTCCATCATGAATAGTCCGGGCATCTCGGGGATGTCGCCGGGATAAATCAAAGCCTCGATGGGCTGGCTTCCGTTCTTGCAATATGAGCCCAGCGACTTCTCCTCAATGGTGGTCAGCCCGCCCACGGCATTGCCTGCCGAGAAGCTGTCGTGTCCCATTTTCTTGTAGTATAGGTCTGCTTTCAGGATGCAGTCGTAAAGCTGTTGACCCACTTCGGGTGTCTTTCCTCTTTCGCGCAGCATGTGTTCGCAGCCCACAAGCTCACCCGGTTCCTCGAAGATGCAGGTGGATCCTTGGCTCACTAAATAGTCGAAAGTGTTGCCTACAGCCGGGTTTGCGGTGAATCCGCTGGTGGCATCGCTGCCTCCGCATACGGTTCCGATGACCAGATCCTGCCATGTGAACTCGGTTGTCGTGGCGCAGCAGCAGTCTTGCCTGATGTGAAGCACAGCGTCAACGCCCTTTTTGATGGCAGCCTGTGTGCCGCCATCTTCTTGAATGACAATCAGCTCACAGGGTCTTCCGCTTTTCAGGATGTCCATCTGCAGCCTGTCGCGCTGGAAATTCTCACAACCCAACGATACCAACAGCACGCCGCCCACATTGGGATGTGTGCAGAGTCGGTGCATGATGTGCTCTGCATAGTCGTTTGGAGCACATCCGCTGAACCCGATCAGGTGAACATCATCATCGAAAGACCGTACGATGCAGCTTGCAACATGATGCGCACACTCTACTAAATACACCACCAGCGTGATGTTTCTGATGCCTTTTCGCCCGTCTTGTCTGAGGAAACCTTTCATCTGTATTGTCTTTCTTTTATTTGCTAACACTCAATCATTCGCATGGAAGCAGTCGTTTCCGATAGTTAAACCTGCGCCGGAAGACTGTTTAAGCGAGCTGGTCTTCCAGTTTTTTATATGAAACGCAGTTGTTCTCAATCACGTCCCAGTCGAGCTCCACGCCCACGCCAGGCTGCTTAGGCACGGTGATGATGCCGTTTTCATCAATGGGAAGCCAGCCTTTCATGGGGAACTGGAAGTCTTCTTCAGGCACGAAATACTCAAACCACTTGCAGTTGCGGATGGCGCACGACACGTGAAGGTTCACGATATCCATGTAGTTCATCGTCGTGGTGTGGATTTCGCAGTTCATTCCGAAGCTTTCTGCAAGATGGGCGATCTTCATGGTGCCGGTGATACCGCATTTCCATGACACGTCGGCACGAACTATATCGGCAGCTTTCTGGTTGATTACCTGTGCAACACCCCAATGGCAGCCACGCGTTGTCTCGGTGGCGGCAATCGGAAGGTCGAGTGCCTCGCAGAGCTGAGTGTATTTATAGAGTTCAAAGTCGCGGAATGGTTCTTCCAACCATACATAGTTGAGACGTTCCAACTGCCTTCCCACGCGGATTGCCTCGTCGAGTGTGTACTCGGCAACGGGGTCGCTCATCAGCATGAAGTCATCGCCCACGGCATCGCGCAGGTGCTGATGAATCTGCATATCCATCTCGCACGGACCGCAAGGATGCACCTTATAGCATTTGATACCCTTGGATTTGTAGTACAAGGCTTCATCGATGTATTCCTGTTCTGTGGGGTGGAAGAGTCCGCTGGCATATACAGGCAGCTGCTCGCGGTAGGCTCCGAGATACTGATACAGTGGCAAGCCGGCAGCCTTTGCGCAGATATCCCAAAGTGCCACGTCGATAGGACCGGGCAGATACACTGGGAAGAATGTCAGGTGACGGTCGATATTCCACAGCTCATGCCATATTTTCTCGCGGTCGAAGGGTGAACGCCCCAACACAACGGGAGCAATATTGTCCATGATATAGGCTTCGGTCACGTTGCCCGATCGTGCTGCCAGTGCGGTGGCAATACCCTCGATGCCGGTGTCGGTGGTGAGTTTCAGCACCAGCACGTCCCAGTCCATGGCGCTTTTCCCCTTGCGCTTGTCGTCGAAGAGGCACTTGTTGCGGCGCACCCACCATGTTTCAATCTTCTTGATGAACATATTCTGTTGTTGTTTGATGGCCATTCAACGCTGCGTTTGCTATTGTTGGATGGTATAGTTAGATGCCAGGTTGTGTTCGTGTACATGCTCACCGCAGCGTATGGGCTGTGTGGCATGACCGATGGGAAGCCCGTATTTCAGCACGTTCTCGCCCTCAGCGATGTCGCGGATGGCAACTTTGTGCTCGAACCGGATGTCGCAGAGCAATGCAATCTGTCTGCCGTTCACCTCGATAACGTCACCTTTGTGGAGGTCTTTGAGCAGAACAGCCACATTGTCTGTTTCTTTGAGCAGAATGTAGTTCTTCATTCCTGAGTCAGATTTTGATTTGGCGGATAGGCACGAACAGCTTCAGGGTGAGCCACGCTAACAGGTACATGCAGCTGGCAATCATGAAGATGGTGGCATAGCTGCCAGTCCATTCGAGGATAAACCCTACAAAAGAAGATGCAAGAGCACCTCCGATGGCACCGCCTACGCTGCTGATGCCGGTCATTGAAGCTACCACATGCTTGGGATAAACATCCGACACGATGGTGAAGATGTTGGATGCCCATGCCTGATGGGTGGATGTGGCGAGTCCGATGATAAGCACCACAATCCAGATGTTGTGAATGTAGGGGACGGCATTGAGCGGAAGCACCAGCAAAGCGAAGATCAGGATGGTGGTTTTGCGCGCAAAGTCGATGCTTTTCCCTGCTTTGATGAAACGCGACGACACAGCCCCGCCATAAATGCCGCCGATGCTCGACATGAAATAGATGATGATGAGCGGCAAGACGGTGGCTTTGAGATCCACGCCGTGTGTCTTGTTCAGGAAATCAGGTGTCCAGAAGAGGAAGAACCACCACACCCAGTCTGTGACAAAGCGCGAGAATACGATGGCATAAGTCTGTTTGAACCGGAACAGTTGTCTCCAAGTGACGCCACTTTCCCCGGATTCTTTCACGTCTTCACTGCCATTATCCTCATCAGAAAGGATATATGCCAGTTCTGCAGCATTCACCTTGGGATTCTCATGAGGTGATTTATAGATCAGCCACCACGCTATTACCCAGACGAAACCCAACAATCCCGTGATGATGAATGCCCAGCGCCAACCCCATTGAAGTGTGATTCCCACCACGATAATAGGCGCGATGATGGCTCCGATGGTAGATCCGGAGTTGAACAACCCCGTAGCATAGGCACGATCTTTCTTTGGAAACCATTCAGCAATGGTTTTTACGGCTGCGGGAAAATTGCCTGCCTCGCCCAGTCCGAGCACAGCACGCGCCACGCCGAATCCCATTACACTCTTGACGGCAGCATGAAGCACGGCACCAAGGCTCCATACAATGATGGCGATGGAGTAGCCCAGTTTGCTGCCCACCTTATCCAACAGGCGGCCGCAAGCCAGCATACCGATGGCGTAGGCGATTTGGAATGACGTCACAATGTAGCCGTAATCGGTTTCGCTCCAGTGAAGATCATCCTGTATATACGGCTTCAACAAACCGATAACCTGGCGATCGATATAATTAATGGTAGTGGCAAAGAACAGCAAACCCACCACAATCCATCTCACATTTGTTTTCTTTTCCATAGGATGAGGGTGTTTCTAACCATGAAAAGGCAGACTCCGTATCATTTTAGAATGCCTCGGCAGCTCCTGCATCCACAGGCAGGAACACACCGTTGACATATTTTCCAGCAGGCGAAGCCAAATAGAGAGCGGCATATCCAATATCGTCGGGATCGCCGAAGGTGCGTGTAGGTATGCGGTCGAGTATCTTTGCCTTGCGCGGAGCATCATTGTCGATGGCCTTGTGCAGCATGGGCGTGTCGATCCAACCGGGAGCAATGGTGTTCACACGTACACCTTTCACAGACAAATCGGCAACCAATGCGCGCTGCAAACCGAGTATTGCCGACTTGGCGGTGGAGTAGGCAACCACTTGTTTCATGCCCATGATGGCGGTCATCGAGCTGATGAGGATGATGGAACCGCTTCCGCGTTCCGCCATTCCTTTGGCAACCTCGCGTGAGAGTGCGAAAACGCTCATCACATGCACATTCAACACATTCTGAAACTCTTCGTCGCTGACCTCCCATGCCCATTTCTTCAGGTGAACACCAGCACAGTTAACCAGTATATCCACAGCTCCGATTTCTTCAACCAGCGAAGGAATCCTGTCAAGCTGTGTCACATCAAAAGCCTTGTATGTGCACTGACTGCCCAGTTCCTGCTGTGCAGCTTTGAGCTTTTCCTCATTCCGACCGATGATTACCACATCAGCGCCTGCCTCCACGAATATTTTGGCAATGCCGAATCCCAGTCCGCTACCACCTCCCGTGATAACAGCCTTCTTTCCGTCTATTCTAAACGCATTCATATTTTTTGATTTTTACTTCTACATGATACCAAATTTGGCAAAAGCTTCCACGGTGCTCATGCCTTCTTCCAACGCTTTCTTCACCAGTTTTTCACCTCGCGCCTTTTCAATGGCTGCCTCGAAAGCATCGTTGACAGCCTCTTTCGGCACGATGATCACACCGTCGAGGTCGCCGAACACGATGTCGCCAGGGTTCACGCGAATGCCATTGAATTCAATGGAAGTGCGGTAGTCGATCACCTTTCCGCGCGGTCCTTGGTCTTGAGCATAGCTTCCCATGGAGAAAGTGGGGAATCCCAGCTTGAGGATTTCAGGGGTATCGCGCGAGAATCCGTCAACAACGGCACCGGCAGCACCGAGTTTTGTGGCGCGTGTACTCATGAGTCCACCCCACAAAGCATAACGAGGTGACGAGCCGGAGCAGATATATACTTCATCGGGCTGCAGACTGTCGAGTGCTTCGAACATAATTCCGAAAGGCTTTTGCATCAGTGGATTCTGCGTTCCAATAGCTTTTTCCATGAACACATCTGCTTCGAGCACAGGCATGGCACGCCCAATGGTCACCATGTCGCTCCTTAACGGCTTGATGGATGGTGAAAGAAACTGATGCAGATATCCCATTTTGTCGAGCACATCACCCACAAGAGCTGTGAATAGCTCATTTCTTGCGATGTTGAAAAGTTCTTGATCGTTTTTCCAGAGTTTCATTCTTTCAATATATTTTGTTTGTTAGATACAGATGCAAAATTACGAAATAAATCACAAATTATCGAAAGGTTTAGTGAAAAATATCACATTTATTCATCTTGTTCATTGCCATGGGTGAATGAATCCGTGGAAACGGCATGGATATTCCTCATCAATCCACTGTATTTAGCACGTTTCACGGCACTTCCCTTGAACAGTTTGCGATAGTCTTCCTCGGATAACCGATGCCATTTCTCACGCGTCATCCCCAGCAATTCTTCTTTCGGCTGCAGCAGCGGTTCATCGGTGGGGATGGCAAAGCGGTTCCACGGGCATGCCTGCTGGCACCTGTCGCAGCCGTAGATGGTGTCTCCCATCACGGCAGCAATGGAGTGGGGGATGTCGCCTCGGTTCTCTATCGTTTGGTAAGAGAGGCATTTCATGGAGGCAAAATGAGGTGCCGGGCTGTCCTCCAGCGTATTTCCTAAGGCTCCAGTGGGGCAGGCATCCATGCATTTCCGGCATGTGCCGCAATGGTTAGGCATGGGTTTGTCGTATTCATCCAGCTCTATGTCGAGAAAAAGCTCACCCAGAAAGAACATGCTGCCACTGGCATTTTGCGGCTGTTTGCCATGTGCTGACGGAGGAATGATGAGTTGGTGGTTGCGCCCAATCCATCCCAGACCTGCCTGTACTGCCCAATACCTTTCTAATATGGGTGCGCTGTCGGAGAAAACACGATAGTTTCCTGCTGTGCATCCATGGCTTTCAGCCTTTGGTTCACTGCATTTGGTATTAGATTCACAGCTTGTGGCCATTGATTCCCGGCTTTCATTCGAAGAAACTTGCCCTTTTGCCGTCGGTTGCATAATGAATGATGCCAGATTGTGGAGTTTTTGCTTCACGATATCGTGGTAGTCTTGCCCCAAGGCATAGGCAGCCAACTGGTATTCTCCGTGGGGAAGCCGCTGTGAGGGTGTGTAGTTTAGCGCCACGCAGACAATGGTTTTCAGCCCATCCATGAGCAATCGGGGGTCGAGTCGTTTGTCAAGATGGTTCTCCATATAGTGCATCTCTGCCTGGTTACCCTGTTGCAGCCATTGGCGGAAGCCTGCTGCCGTGGCTTCGTCTACGGCATTGGCGCGTGCCATGCCACATGCAGAAAAGCCGAGGCGCAGTGCCTCGGCTTTGATATCATGGGAACACCTTAAACTCATATCCTTGATCCTTGAGCCATTGCAGCGATTCCGGCAAGGCGGTGTATAGCTTGTCAATACTCTTGAGTGAGTCGTGGAAGGTGATGATCGACCCGTTTCGGGTAAGCGTTTTCACGTTGTTCACCACGTCTTCGGGTGTCATCCACTTGGAATAGTCGCGTGTGAGCACATCCCACATCACTACCCTGAAGTATTTTTTGATCCAATAGTAGACGCTGTGGCGCATCCATCCATGGGGCGGACGGAAGAGATGGGCATGAATCAGCTCGTTAGCCTGGAAGGTATTGATGACGTATGTGGTTGTCCAATGCTTGAAACTGCCTAAGTGATTCATCGTATGATTGCCCACTTGATGCCCTGCATCGACTATCTGCTGGTAGAGCTGCGGGTAGTTCTTCACATTCTCGCCCACCATGAAGAATGTTGCCTTGGCATTGAAATCTGCCAGCGTCTTCAGGATAAACGGCGTTGACTCGGGGATGGGACCGTCGTCGAATGTCAGGTAAACTGCGTGTTCGTCGGGATCCATCCTCCAAGTGGCGTGCGGATAGAACTGCCTGATGTATCTGGCTGGGCGTTCAATCATGTGTAAAGCGTTGTTATCAACCTTCGTTCTGCCTATTCACTCATCAGCTGTCCGCCTTTGTCCTGGTAGATATCTACCACAGCCTTCAGCTTCTTGTACATTTCGTCGCCGAATGACTGGTCAACGGCGTCGGCAGCCTCTATGCAGTGCTGCATGATATATACGTTCAGCATGCAGTCTTGCTGGTATCCTCTCATCACATTGCTGTCGAGATTGGTATACCAGACCATATACTGATGGGCATTGTTGAATATGTCTGTGAGTGCCTTGCGTGCCTTGTCTTTCATTCCAAGCGTAGCATAGGCTTTGGCGATATCCACGCCTCCGCTCATGTAGTTCATCGGAATGTTGTAGGTTGGCAGCACTTTCTCAGCGTATTCAAGAGCCTTCTTGGCCTTGTCGTTCTTTCCTTCGGAGATGAGATTCAGTGCAAGCTGACCGAACAGGCGGCGGTGGGTGTAGCACATGCGCATGACGGTTTCATCAAGATAGATGCCTTTTGTGTCGACACCTCCAAACTTGAAGCGGGTCATCAGGTTGTTGTAGACACGCTCCGTGTCGAAATTCTTGTTGCCGCTGTTCTTGGTGGTGAACGGTGTGATGCGGTTGGCGAGTCCTTCCTGTATGAAGTTGTCACCCAGGTTCATGTAGTTGTCCTGACCGACAGTGACAGCAACATAGATAGGACGTGTCCAGTTGCACTGGCTGATTATCTCAAGCATCATCAGGTCGCCCTTATATAAGGTGCGCTTTCCTTTCAGCGAGATGACCATCTGATCGGGTATCGTGTCGCTTGCCAGCATCATTCCACTCTTCCTGACGGCTTCCTTGTCGATGGTTACATAAACAGTGTCGGTGGGGATGAAGTGGTTTTCGTCGTTCTTTGAGCGCACCCAGTATTTCAGAATGTTCTTCAGTTCAAAAGGATTGTCGCCAAACTGCTGGCGTGCAGCCTCTGGATTCTCCTCATAGAACTCAAGCAGCTGGTCTTTCACGCCCGGATTCACCTCGACATACTCATTTGTTCCCGAGCAATAGTCGAGTCGCGGCCATGTGATAGGTACTGACGGAGACTTGTATGCCGGGCGGCACATCTGGTCGATATACCAGTCGGTCTGCAGGTAGCTGAGGTTGCAGACGCGGGCATCGGTGCGCACGCCCTCCACATCCTGGTTATACCAGAGCGGGAACGTGTCGTTGTCGCCGTTGGTAAATATGATGGGGTTGCCTTCATCCTGCATCGACATCAGATAGTTCTGTCCGAAATCGCGGCATACATAGCGGCCCGAGCGGTCGTGATCATCCCAAGTCTGACTTGCCATCTGTATCGGAACCAGCAGTGTTACTATTGCCACCACTGCGGCGATGGCAGTTCCGTTCACGTTCTTCAGCTTCTTTTTCAGCGTGTCGTAGATGGCAGCCACGCCCAT
Organism: Prevotella sp.; assembly: GCA_017471245.1. Classification (GTDB taxonomy): domain Bacteria; phylum Bacteroidota; class Bacteroidia; order Bacteroidales; family Bacteroidaceae; genus Prevotella. Next base: position 85,346 of record JAFUVB010000041.1, on the reverse strand, counting down.
GCCGCACCAGATGGCAAAGGCATAGAACGATCCTGCATAGGCATAGTCGCGCTCACGGGGCTGGTTAGGTGTCTGGTTGAGGTAGATGACGATGGCAAGACCGGTCATGAAGAACAGGAAGAACACCACCCAGAACTGTCTGATGCCTCGCTGTCCGCGGTATGCCTGCCAGAAAAGACCCAGCAGTCCGAGCAGCAACGGCAGACAATAGAACACGTTGTGTCCCTTGTTGCTCTTCAGGTCATCCGGCAGCAGGCTCTGGTCGCCTAATCGCAGGTTGTCGATAAACGGTATTCCGGTGATCCAGTTGCCGTGTTCCAGCTCGCCGTTGCCCTGTATGTCGTTCTGTCTTCCTGCGAAATTCCACATGAAATAGCGCCAGTACATGAAGTTGCACTGATAGGAAAGGAAGAAGAAAATGTTCTGCAGCTGCGACGGCATCTGCACCATGATGGGTTCGCCGCAACGGTCGTAAGGCACTTCGCTGCCGTTGGGGAGCCAGCTGGGAGCACCTTGCATCCAGCTTTCGTAGGCTGCCGCATGGCTCGAATCGTGCATTCTGGGGAACAGCATGTTCTGTGCATAGACATAGTCCACCTTGTTTCTTACCACGAAGTAGGAGTCTTTCTCGTCTTCCGATGCCTTTTCCTTGCGCTGGTAGATAGGAGCGCCCTTCTTGGTATGTGCGCGGCAGTAGTCGCCATCACGGTCGAATTCCACCTGCGAGGTATATGCCTGACCGTAAAGGAGTGGTCGGTCGCCGTATTGGTCGCGGCTCAGATAGCTTCCCAAGGTAAATATATCCTCCGGAGAGTTCTGATCCATCGGCGGGTTGGCTGCTGAGCGGATTACGATGAGCGCATAGCTTGAATAGCCTATCATCAGCATCAGCATGCAGAGCAGTGTGGTGTTCTTGATGCGCGGAGTGACAATCAGCTTCTCTTTGTGCTTCCATTGCAGGGCCACCCATAAGAGGGCGAGCAGCACGATGCCTATTACCACTGCCGACCAGCCGTAGCCGTAGAACGGTATACCCAGCATGCCCACAGCTGCCACGAATGCTATGTTCTGCCGTTTCAGGTGTTTCTCCTGATAGGTTTCCCAGATTGCCCAGATCACAACCGACACCAACAGGATGATATAGATGATTTCTCCTGTGTTGAAAGGCATGTGGAGGGTGTTCACGAAGAACAGCTCGAACCATCCGCCCACGGTGATAATGCCGGGTACCACGCCATAGAGGATGGCGGCAACCACCACGAATGAGATGCCGAGGGCTATGAGCGAGCCTTTCAGATCGGCATTGGGGAACCGCTTGTAATAGAACACCAGCACGATGGCAGGCACACAGAGCAGGTTCAGCAGGTGAACGCCGATGCTCAGTCCGGTGATGTATGTGATGAGCACAAGCCAGCGGTCGCTGTGCGGTTCGTCGGCATGGTCTTCCCATTTCAGGATGAGCCAAAACACCAATGCTGTGAGTGCTGATGAGTAGGCATACACTTCGCCTTCCACGGCACTGAACCAGAACGTGTCGCTGAATGTGTAGATCAGTGCGCCCACCATGCCGCTTGCCTCGATGGCAATGAGTTTCTGCAGCGACATGTCGCCCCAGTCTTTCAATATCAGCTTACGTGTGAGGTGGGTGATTGTCCAGAACAGGAACATGATACATGATGCCGAGAGCAGCGCACTCATCATGTTCACCATGCGTGCCACCTGCGTAGGGTCGCTCACAAAGTGGGTGAACAGGTTGGCGGTGAGCATGAAGAACGGTGCACCTGGCGGGTGTCCGATTTCCAGTTTATAACCAGTTGTGATGAATTCAGGACAGTCCCAGAAGCTGGCTGTCGGCTCAATGGTGCTACAATATACGAAAGCTGCGATGAGGAAAGCCACCCAGCCCAGCACATTGTCCACTAATCTAAATTGTTTCATTATAGCTATAATCTTATTTAATTTCTTCCTAAGTGATGCTTTTGCGTGCATACAACATGCAAAGTTACTGTTTTTTCATCAAAAAAGAAGAATCGCTGCGCAAGAATTATGATTACTTAATAATTCCATGCGGTAGATGGTATACAAAAGATTATCTTTTGGTCAGTAAAAGATGATGTTTTGAAGTACAAAAGCTGATGTTTTGAAGTGTAAAAGCTTATGTTTTGAAGTACAAAAGCTGATGTTTTGAAGTGTAAAAGCTTATGTTTTGAAGTGCAAAAGCTGATGTTTTGAAGTGCAAAAGCTTATGTTTTGTAAAATTGAAGAATAGAAGAATTGAAAATTGATGTTCGTTTTCTCGGATATAGAGATCATTTTCGCGGGTATCGCGCGCGCGTTATAGGCGGAAAAATGAAATTATCCGGCACCTGCATGTAAAATATTGAATATCAGAGAGTTTGGTTTGATTCTACCTGCACCCGATCCCGCACCCGAACCGACACCTGCGCTGTTTGAATACAACTAACTGTTCGGTTTTTACTATATTGTTTTCCAAATTTCCTCTTTTTCGCTTCGTTTTACCTGCAAATTGGGGGCTGGGTGCAGGAAATGTGATTTGTCGTGGATTTTTACTTTGTTCTGCAACCATTTGTGAGTCAGTGTGTTGCGCTAAAAGAATCTTTTCAAACTTGGCGTTTCTTCCACTTCGAATACAGAAAAACGGGCGAAGGTGCCGCATCGGGTGCAGGGTAAAATGCTTGTTTCTCGTTCTAACCTGTTCACTATCAATGTGTTGTGATTATTGGGTGCAGGAAGTCGGTACTTTTCCGCATGCTATAGGAGTACAGCGCGTTCAGATGATGAGGTCGGCACCATAGACGAGCAGCACGTAGCGCAGGAATTTGCCGATGGTGATGCTGAGGAACGTGATGAAAGGATTGGCGCGCATCAGTCCTAAGAGTATCGTAATGGCGGAGCCGAGCACGGGCAGGAAGGCAAAGAAACCCATCCATGCGCCATGGCCGGCCATGAATCGCTGTGCGTGGTTGAGCTGTTCTTGCTTTACGTGCAGGTATTTTTCAATCCAGTCGAGCCGCCCCATACGCCCCACAAAGAAGTTGAACACCGAGCCGAGCACATTTCCAACCGTGCCGTATACGATGAGCTGCCAGTTGTCTAATCCCGCTGCCATGAGCGCAACCATCACCGTCTCGCTGCTGAAGGGGAAGAAACTGCCTGCAAGAAAGGCTGAGATGAGCATGCCCCAGTAGCCGTAGCCCGTCAGGAGAGTGATAATGGTATCCATAGATTGACGGCAGTGAGGATGAGCGCGCTGATGATGAGCACGCAGAACACGATGTTGGTCACCCGTGTGTGGGTCAGTGCAATGAAATGAGCAATGAGCGGACTGGTGTTGATGATGAGAATGGCGAGCAGCGGCTCCATGTGCTGAGGCTGAAGGATGATGAACAGCAGCGTGAGCGCACCCACGGCGATGAATGTGAAATGAAGCATTCGCGTGCGGATCTTGTCGAGATAGCTCCTGCGCATGTAGTGGATGGAGCCGATGGCATAGAGCATGATGATGAAAAGCAGCGAAATCACGTGGTTCCCGTTGAGCTGCTGGTATTGGAACAGCGGTTCAAACTGTGCTATCTGCACGAAATGCCCTGCCAGCAAGTCGATGTTGTCGGTGATGAGCGAAAAGGGCAACAGGAACCAATAGGGTGTGGTGATGCCGATGATGGATGCCCAGAACATCTTATGGCTGAATGCCATGAGATAGAATGCCATGATGAGCCACAGGAACGGCACTAAGAATAGCACCTGAACGAATGCCAGGCTCGCCAGCCCTATGCAGAGGAAGGCATAGAATGTGAGTCCCGGCGACTGTTTGTCCTGATAGGTGTGGAAGATGATGGTGTAGAAGGTGATGAAACACAAGGTGAGTAGGGCGATGCGCAGCGACGGGAAGAGGAACGACGTGATGCAGGTGAGCGCAAGAAATGAGCACGACACCATGCGGCTGTACACGCGGATGAGGGCATTGCTGTTGTTCAGCTCCACCATCAGGTAGGTGGAGAGCACGGTGAACGCCAACTGCACATAGAGTTTCTGCCCGACGAGTCCGCCGAGATACCAGATGCCGAGGGCGTAGGCTGCAACAATGGGCAGCACATATCGCCCTTCGGCGACTTTGTTCTGAAATCTCTTTACTGCCATTAAAGATCTGCTCCGATGTCTGAGCGGAAGTATTTGTCGGTGAACTGTATCTTCTGGGCTTCGAGGAACGACTTGCGCAGTGCCTCTTCCTTGTCTTTTCCGTATGAACTGACGGCGATAACGCGCCCGCCGGCAGTAACCACGCGCCCGTCTTTCATGGCTGTTCCGCTGTGGAATACCACGCTGCCCTCCACCTTGTCGATGCCGCTGATGGGGTAGCCTTTCTGATATGCCTGCGGATAACCGCCGCTGACGAGCATCACGCACACGGCAGCCCGCTCGTCGAACACCACTTCCTTGGCATCGAGATTGCCGTAGGCAACGCCTTCGAACAGGTCAACGATGTCGCTTTTCAGGCGTAGCATCACGCTCTCTGTTTCCGGATCGCCCATGCGGCAGTTGTATTCGATGACCATCGGATTGCCTTCCACGTTGATCAGACCGAAGAAGATGAATCCCTTGTAGTCGATTCCCTCTGCGGCAAGTCCCTCCACGGTGGGGCGGATGATGCGGTCTTCCACCTTCTGCATCCATTCCTTCGTGGCGAAGGGTACAGGACTCACGCTGCCCATGCCGCCGGTGTTCAGTCCGGTATCGTGCTCGCCGATGCGCTTATAGTCCTTCGCCTCGGGAAGAATCTTGTAGTGCTTTCCGTCGGTCAGCACGAACACGGAGCATTCGATGCCGCTCAGGAACTCCTCGATCACCACATTGGCAGAGGCGTTGCCGAACATTCCGCCGAGCATTTCCTTGAATTCGCGCTTGGCTTCGTCAAGGGTGGGGACGATGAGAACGCCCTTTCCTGCACACAGTCCGTCGGCCTTCAGCACGTATGGCGCCTTGAGCGTTTCCAGGAACCGGAGTCCTTCCTCCACGTTAGTGCCGTTGAAGGTGCGGTAGGCGGCCGTGGGGATGCCGTGGCGCTGCATGAATCCCTTTGCGAAATCCTTGCTCCCCTCCAAAACGGCACCCGCTTTTGAGGGACCTATCACAGGAACATGCTTCGTTCTTTCGTCGGTCTTGAACTCGTCGTAGATGCCTTTCACCAAGGGATCCTCAGGCCCCACGACAACCATATCCACATGATTGTCGGCCACAAAATCCTTGAGCTTGTCGAATTCGTTAACGCCGATAGGGATGTTTACACCCACATTCGAGGTTCCAGCATTGCCTGGAGCGATATAGAGTTTTGCGCATTTGGCGCTCTGAGCTATCTTCCATGCCAGTGCATGCTCACGTCCGCCGCTGCCCAGCAGCAGGATTGTCAACTCTTTTCTTAATCCCATGGTGGGGAAATGGGCTGTTTTCGTCTCAATGGGATCGTTGGGTATGATTGCATTAAAAGCCATATTATTATCGATTTTTATTGTTGTTCTTTCTTTTGGTGGGGCTCTAAGTCTTATAAGGCTTATAGGGCTTATAGGCCTTATAAGACCTATAGGAGCCTAAAGCGCTACTTCAGATAGTCCTCAAAATACTGAGTGATGCGCTCGTGCAGGTGTACGCTCTGATGACCACGCATGTTGTGGGGTTCACCGGGATAGACGAAGAAGTCGGGCTGCGTGCCTGCCTTGATGCATTCGGCTATGAATGAGAGGCAGTGCTGTGGCACGACGGTGGGGTCGTTGTATCCGGTGATGATCTGGAGCTTGCCTTTCAGGTCTTTTGCCTTGTTCAGGAGACTGCACTTCGCATAGCCTTCCGGATTGGTTTGAGGTGTGTCCATGTAGCGCTCACCGTACATCACCTCGTACCATTTCCAGTCAATCACAGGACCGCCTGCCACACCCACCTTGAACACTTCGGGGTGATTGGTCATCAGGGTGATGGTCATGAATCCGCCGAAGCTCCATCCGTGAACGCCCATACGGTCTTTGTCAACGTAGGGAAGGCTTTGCAGGAACTCAACACCTTTCATCTGGTCTTGCATCTCCACCTGTCCGAGCTGGCGGAAGGTGGCCTGTTCGAAATCGCGGCCTCGGTTTTCAGAGCCACGGTTGTCGAGAATGAAGAGCAGATAGCCCTTCTGTGCCATGTAAGTCTCCCATGAGCGGCTGCAATAATGCCATCGCGCATCCACGTTGTGGGCATGCGGTCCGCCATAGACATAGATCACGGTGGGGTATTTCTTGTTCGGGTCGAAGCCAACGGGCTTCACCATTCGGTAGTAAAGGTCTGTATTTCCGTCGGCTGCCTTAATGGTTCCGCAGGAATACTCAGGCACCTTGTATCCGTTCCATGGGTCGGCGGCGCACAGCAGCTGTGTTTTCTTGCCGTTGATGGTGCTCAGCACGTCGATGTTACGTGGCACATCGGGCTCGCTGTACTTATCGTATGCCCATTCGCCAGAGGCGGAAATCACGCCCGAATGATAGCCGCGACCGTTGTCTAAAAGGGTTCGCTTGCCGTTTTTGATGCTCACGGCATAGAGGTTACACTGTATGGGACTTGCTTCGTTGGATGCGATGATCACCGATTTGGCTTTCTGGTTAAAGCCGAGCACATTCATCACCACCCAGTTTCCCTTCGTCAGCTGCGAATATGTGTTCTTCTTGGTGTCGAATAGATACAGATGGTTGTAGCCGTCGCGCTGGCTCTGGAAGATGAACTTGCTGCTGTCCCAGGGCAGGAACGTGAGGGGATGAAGCGGCTCCACATATTTGTCGCTCTTCTCCTGGTATAGATCTCCGGTGCGCTTGCCGGTATGGGCATCATAGCTCACCAAGTGGCAGTCGTTTTGGTCGCGGTTCAGTTCAAACATGTATATCGTGTTGCCGTCGGGACTCCACGAAATGTTGGTGAAATACATCTCGTCCTTGTCCTTCGAGGGCGGTGTCTGCAAGTAGACAGTCTGCTTCGTCGCCGTGTTATATACGCCAACGGTCACCTGATGGCTTGTTTCGCCCGCCATGGGGTATTTGTCGGGGCGGTATTCAGCGATGCGTCCGAACACATTCACCTGCGGATAGTCGGTCACCATGCTCTGATCCATGCGGTAGAATGCCAGTTTTGAACCGTCGGGACTCCAGAACAAACCTCCGCTGATGCCGAATTCATCACGGTGAACACTCTGTCCGTATACGATTTCGCGGCTGCCGTCGGTGGTCAGTTGGCGGGTGTTCCCCTCGGAGTCGGCAACAAAGAGGTTGTTGTCTCTCACGTATGCCATATATAAAGAGGTGGAATTCCACTCTTCTGCCTGCACCTTGTCGCGGTCGTATTTGATCAGTTCGCCGCTTTTCCAGTCAACCAGCATGCGCTCCTTGCCGTTGATGAGCAGCACCTGTGTCTTTCCGGGGTAGGGGAAAGTGGCATTATACAAGTGCCGCATTCTGTTATGCTCGTCGCTTTTCGTGAGCGGCACGATCTCGTCGAGTGTGAAGAGCGTGGTTTCCTTGCCCGTCTTCTTGTCTATGATGGCGCAATGGTCGTTCTCCAACCTGACCAGCTCGTCGCCCCACCATGCGAGGAAGCGGTTCTCGGGAGTCATTTTACTGTAGTTGTTACCTCCGAAGTTCAGGTCTTCGAGTGTGAACTCTTTCTGTGCACTCATTGAAAATGGTAATAAAGTCAGTATGGCAGCAATTGCCATGGTCATGGTATTAGTCTTCAACATCGTATGAATCATTTTGTCTTCTATAGTTATTGTTTTTTCTTTCGAACCGTTTGCCGCCTTTGTTGCGGGAGTCGCTCTTGCCCCAGCCGCCTTTCTTGTTGCGGAAATCGCCTTTTCCGTAGGATTCCCTCTTGTCGCGGAAGTCTTTGTCTCTCCTGTCGCGGAAGTCTTTCTTGCCACGATAGCCGTCGCGGTCATCAGAATCGCGCTTTCCACGGAAGCCTTTCCGGTCGTCGAAATTTCTCTTTCCGCGATAGCCGTTGCGGTCATCCTGCCGATCTTCTCTATGGTTTCGCCTCTCATCTCTGTCAAAACGTTTCTCTTCTCGTTGGCTCCGTCTCTCCTGTTTTTCAAAATACTTCTCGTCGAAGGCAGGATGATGCTTGAGGAAGGTGAACGAGCGGATGTCGGCCTTCTCGTTTTCGGTGTTTTCGTCTAATCGTTTCTTGAATTCGCGGTTCTTTTTGAAGCGGTTCTTTTCTGCCATTGCCTTCTTCTCTTCCTCGGTTTTGAGGATGTTTCCCGCCTCATGGAAGTCTTTCAACTTGCCGGAGAACATCTGGTATTTGCGGAATTCACACTCCAAGCTGCCGTTAAACAAAGGTATCTTGATGCTCGGTCGCAGGCCGATTTGTTCGAAACACTCCTCGCGGTAGCTCAGCACCCACGCCGTGTTCCCCATGAATTCGTGCTTCAGTTTCTCGCCGATCATCTTGTAGGTGGCAAGCAGGTTGGGCGTAGAGATGCGCTCTCCGTAGGGCGGATTGGTGATGATGATGGCATTTTCCTCAGGTTGCTTGAAGTCGTTGAAGTCTTGCAGCTCCACGGAGATGTCGTTTGTGAAGCCTGATGCACGCACATTGGTGCGCGCTGTTGACACAGCCTTCGGATCGTTGTCATATCCGTAGATGTGATGAGTGAACTCCCGCTCATTGCTATCGTCGTTATAGATCTCGTCGAGCAGGTCGGCATCGAAGTCAGGCCACTTCTCAAAGGCGAACTCTTTGCGGAAAATGCCGGGCGACATGTTGCGTGCGATGAGGGCGGCTTCTATCAGGAGCGTGCCGGAACCGCACATCGGATCGATGAAATCGCATTCTCCGTGCCATCCGCTCATCAGGATCATGCCTGCTGCCAGCACCTCGTTGAGCGGGGCTTCCACCGATTCCTGCCTGTAGCCGCGCCGGTGCAGGCTCTCGCCACTTGAGTCGAGGCAGAGCGTAGCATCGTCGTCGGCAATGTGAATGTGCAGTCGCATGTCGGGATTGCTGATGCTCACGTTGGGGCGCACGCCTGTTTTCTCACGGAACTGGTCAACGATGGCATCTTTCACCTTATATGCCACGAACTTGGAGTGGCGGAACTCTTCTGAAAAAACGACAGAATCTACGGCGAAAGTCTTTTTCACGTCAAGATAAAGGCTCCAGTCGATGTTCTTCACCTCATCATACACGTCGTCGGCGCTCGATGCCTTGAAATGGCGGATGGGCTTCAGGATGCGGATAGCTGTGTGGAGCTGGAAGTTTGCGCGATACATCATTTCCTTGTTGCCGGTGAATGACACCATGCGACGCCCTATCTGCACGTCGTTGGCACCCAATTCTGTCAGTTCCTGAGCCAGAACGGGCTCCAGTCCCATGAATGTCTTGGCAATGAGTTCAAACTGGTCGCTGCCTGCAGAGACCGTTTTATTGATTTCTTGTTCCATGATTATAGTAAATCTCTATATGATATTCTTCTTGCTGATACTCGTTGGAAGGACTACCGATACATCTGCAACGACGCGGATACACCATCATCTGATGGAGCTGCTTGTGCAAGCTGAAGGCAGCCGCTATGGGAATCCGCGTTAAATTGTCAGTGCTCATTAACGATATAAAAATAATGTATCAGTAAATTCTGTGCAAAGGTAACAAAAAATCTTTGTTCCTGCAACTTTTTGATTATAGAAAACTTAAACACATCTAAAAGTTTGCTATTTTCTGTTTTTATTCTCGCGGAATGTAATAAATAATGTGTATCTTTGCACCCTGATAATCGGGGACGGGCAAAAACACTGCCTGTTCCGCGTAGAGAACAGATCATGAAGTATGCAATCATAGCCGCTGGCGAAGGATCGAGGCTCAGAGCCGAAAACATAGATGTTGCCAAGCCCCTCGTGAGGGTTCATGGTGAGGCTCTGATAGACCGTCTGATCCGCATATTCATGCAGAACGATGCCGACGAGATCACCGTTGTTTGCAACGAGCAGGCTGATTCTGTGGTCCGGCATCTTGCCGTTCTCCAGCGCGATGGTATGGGCGGGCAGCCTGTTCCGTTGCGTTTCATGGCGCGGCAGACACCCAGCAGCATGCATAGCTTCTATGAAATCAGCCGTTATCTCTGCGAAGCACCTTTCGTGATGACCACCGTAGACACCATCTTTCGTGAGAAGGAGTTTGCCGCTTACATCTCAGAATTCGCGAGAATGCTCAGTCATGGCGATGCAGACGGTCTGATGGGCGTTACCGACTATGTGGATGATGAGAAGCCATTGTATGTGGAAACTGCCCAGAACGGGATGATCACCGGGTTCTATGATGCCGATGACAAGGCGTGCAGCTATGTTTCCGCCGGCATCTATGGTCTGACTCCGCAGGCTATCCGTGTGCTTCACGACTGCGTGAAGGGCGGTGAGCAGCGCATGCGCAACTATCAGCGGGCGCTGATTCGCCGTGGTTTCAGGCTGAAGGCATATCCGTTCACCCATGTGTTCGACATCGATCATGCACATGACATTGCGGATGCGGAGGCTTTTCTTAATCAGGAAGAACGACGAAATGAATAAAAGCATCATATTGGTGTATAGAGATGAGCGCTTTTCTCCCAATTCAGTGGAGCGCGACAGGGCGATTCTCGACGCTGTGGGGGATGAGCTACGGCAGGCTGGAATGCGTGTTTCCTGCTTCAGCGAGGCAGATCTACGCCCGCATCTGTCAGCCGATGCCTTCCTTTCCATGGGGCGCAAGGAGAGCACGCTCATGCTTTTGCAACAGAAAGAGGCAGAGGGCGCGCTGGTGCTCAACAGCCCGCGGGGGATTGCCGGTAACACGCGTGCTGCCCTCGACGATATGCTGCGGCAACACAACCTGCCTGCCGCACCGCTTGTTGATGTCGGCGAACTGACGGAAAACAGCGGAAAGTCGTTCTGGCTGAAGTGCGACGGTGGCAGCGAAAGCGGCATGCCGTGCGTTGCTTTTGCCCGAAATGCCGGTGAGCTGCGAAGAATGATAGCTGCGTGCAGACAGTCGGCAGGATGCCAGACTGTGGTTACCGAGCACGTGGAGGGCAGACAGGTGAAGTTCTATGGCGTGCAGGGAACGGATTTCTTCAGCTATTACTTTCCTGATGCTCCTGAACCCCGCATCGGAAGATGCCAAGAAGGCAGCGACGATCCGTCTCAAGGCGATTTCGATGAGGATCAGTTGCGCCGCGATGCTGATCTCCTGTCGCGGCTGATGGATGTAAAGATATATGGCGGCGACTGTATCGTGAGGTGCGATGGCAGCTATGCCATCATCGACTTCAACGACTGGCCGAGCTTCTCCGTATGCAGGCAAGCTGCAGCAAGGGCAATCGCCAAGCTGGTGTTGAACGACAAACGTATCGCAACGATATAAGCAGATGGCTATGAACGAAAACTTCAGAAGAATGCTCTATCTGTCGTTCAAATCGGAAGATACGGAAGAATGGCTTGATGTGCACTTCACGCGTCCCGTGGGTTTGGCTTTCGCCTTGCTGTGGAATCGCTTGGGTGTTCATCCCAATGCCATCACCATACTGTCGATGTTCCTCGGGGCTGCTGCGGCAGTGATGTTTTATCATACCGATTTGCCCCACAACGTTGCAGGAGTGGCACTGCTGATGCTCGCAAACTTCTGCGACAGCACCGACGGACAGATGGCTCGCCTCTCGGGAAAGAAGACCCTGATAGGGCGCATGCTCGATGGGTTAGCGGGCGACGTGTGGTTTTTCTGCATCTATGCAGCCCTTTGCCTGCGCCTGATGCCCCAGTTCATCCCCGGAACCGAAGTGAAATGGGGGTGGGGGATATGGATATTGGCTTTCGTGGCAGGCATCCTGTGCCACGCGCCGCAGAGCAGCCTTGCAGACTACTACCGTCAGATACACCTCTTTTTCCTGAAAGGAACCGAGGGGAGTGAGCTTGACAGTTATGAACAGCAGCGCGCCGTCAGTCAGCAATTGCCGAGACACGATGTGGTGGGGCGCCTCTTCCATCGCAACTACGCCAATTACTGCCGTCGGCAAGAGGTGCGCACACCGGCGTTTCAGCGCTTCTTCCGCCACTACAGGCAGATGGAAGGCATCGGCGACAGGCATGCCGTTGACGAAGTGAGGCTCCAATTGCTCGAAGGAAGTCGCCCGTTGATGAAATATGCTAACATCCTGACCTTCAATGTGAGGGCAATCACGCTCTATGCAGCCTGTCTGATAGGCATTCCATGGCTGTATTTCGTGGTTGAGATCACCGTGCTCACGCTGCTCTATGTGTATATGCACAGGCGCCATGAGCAGCTTTGCGACAGGTTGACGGAAGTGATGAAGATCATAACAGAATTAAAAATCAAGAATTTGAGAATTAAAAATCAAGAATTTGAGGATTAATAATCAAGGGTTTGAGAATAAAAAATCAAGAATTTGAGAATTAAAAATCAAGAATTTGAGAATTAATAATCAAGGGTTTGAGAATAAATAATCAAGAATTTGAGAATATATCATTAGGTATTTGACAATAAATCATTAGGAATTGAAAAAGTTTTTTGTATTCATATTGTTGGCAATAACGTGGTCGTCTGCCATTGCGCAGAACATCACGGGAGTGATCATCGACGATAATACCGGCGACAGTATTCCCCATGCCAGTGCTTTATATAAGGGACACCATGTGATGGTGAGCAGCGATGCTGCCGGAAAGTTCTCCATTGTCAGGAAAAACGGCTGGTATCTCACATTCAGTGCCGTGGGCTACAAGCCGTTGCGGGTGCTCATAGGCAAGAATTCTCCCGACTTTATGCGCATTACGCTCAAGCCGGAAGTAAACCAGTTGCAGAACGTGACGGTGACCGGCAACCGAAATCGCTACAGCCGCAAGGACAATCCTGCCGTGGAGCTGATGCGGAAGGTGATTGCCGCCAAGAAGAAAACCGACTTGAAGAATCACGACTACTATCAGTATAACAACTATCAGAAGATCACCTTCGGACTGAACGACCTGTCGCCCACCGACCTGCAGACAGGTATGTTCAAGAAGCACCAGTGGTTGCTCGACCATGTGGAGGTGTGTTCATACAACAACAAGCTCATACTGCCCATCTCCGTTGACGAAACCGTTACGCAGAAGCTCTATCGCAAGAATCCGCATACAGAGAAAAGCATCATCAAGGGCGAGAATTCAACCGGCGTGAACGAGGTGTTCCAGACGGGCGACATACTCGACAACGTGCTGAAAGAAGTGTTCACCGACATTGATATCTACAAAGACGAGGTGCGACTGTTCCAGTATCCGTTCACCAGTCCTATCGGAAAGGATGCCATTTCCTTCTACCGCTATTACATCACCGATACGCTCTACGTGGGAAACGACCGTTGCATCCTGCTCGATTTCTTGCCGAACAACAAACAGGACTTCGGTTTCCGCGGACAGCTATATGTGCTCGACGACTCCACTTATCAGGTGAAGCGCTGCGATCTCACCATTCCCAAGCAGTCGGGAGTGAACTGGGTGGACAACATGAAGTGTACGCAGGAGTATACAAAGCTTGAAAACGGTGAGCGCGTGCTCACAGTAGACGACATGATGGTGGAGCTCACGGCATTGAAAAACCTCGCCAAGGCAGTGGTGATACGTACCACGCGCAGGAGCGACTATGCCTTCGACGAACTGCCGCCGGCACTCTTGCGAGGCAGCAAGGCGGTGAGGAAAGACAGCTACGCACAGATGCAGAGCGACGAGTTCTGGAACCGCTACCGCCAGGTGGAGCTCACCAAGAGCGAGAGTTCGATGGATCTCTTCATCAAGCGCCTTGAACAGATGAAGGGATTCAAATATGTGATCTTCGCTTTGCGTGCGCTGATAGAGAATTTCGTGGAGACGGGCACCAAGGAGCACCCCAGCAAGGTGGATATCGGCCCGATCAACACAATGGTTTCGCATAATTTCTACGACGGATTGCGCCTGAGAGGAAGTGCGCAGACCACTGCCAACCTCAGTCCGCACCTGTTCCTGAAGGGCTACTATGCCCATGGCTTCGACTCCAAACAAGACTATTACGACGGAGAGATCATCTATTCGTTCAACAAAAAGGAATATCTGCCCCGCGAATTTCCCAAACAGACTCTGAGCCTGGCTCTGTCGCGCGACGTGGCAATGCCCTCCGACAAGTTCATTCAGACCGATAAGGACAATGTGTTCACATCGTTCAAGACCACCGAAATAGACAAGATGTTCCTCTATACCCGTCAGGAACTGAGTTTCGAGTTCGAGCAGGAGTGGGGATTCAAGGTGTTTGCCTCGGCCAAGAAGGAGAAGGCCGACCCCATCGGCAAGATTTCGTTCCGCAATCTCGACGGTACGGTTCTTCCATGCGTGAGATATACCGAGGCTACAGTGGGCTTGCGCTTTGCTCCCGGCGAGGTTTTCATCAACACCAAGCAGCATCGCTGGCCGCTAAACCTCGATGCGCCCGTGTTCCGCATACAGCACACCATGGGATTCGACGGGTTGCTCAAAGGACAGTATCGCTACAACTTCACCGAAGGTGAGATATACAAGCGCTTCTGGATGCCCATGAACTGGGGAAAGATTGACACGCGCATCAAGGCGGGTGCTCAATGGAACCAGGTGCCGTATCCGCTGCTCATCATGCCCGTAGCCAACCTTTCGTATATCATCGAGGAGCAGACGTTCAACCTCATCAACAACATGGAGTTCCTCAACGACCGCTATGCGTCGCTTGAGATGTCGTGGGACATGAACGGGAAACTGCTCAACCGTATCCCGCTCATCAAGAAACTGAAATGGCGAGAGTTCTTCGGCGTGAAGTGCCTTTGGGGGGCGCTCACCGACAAAAACAACCCTTATTTGCCACAAAACGCAGGAAGCAACGTGCTCATGGAGTTCCCCGACGGCTGCAATGTGATGGACAAACATAAGCCTTACGTGGAAATCTGTGCCGGTATCCACAACATCTTCAAGCTGTTGCATGTGGAATACGTGCGCCGCCTGAACTATCTGGAGCTGCCCACGGCTCAGAAAGAAGGCATCCGCTTCATGATCCGCACCACGTTCTGAGTTTAAGATGGGTTACGTCGTCATAGACCATCCATACGAAAAAATGACTATTGTCTGTTACTGCGCGTAATGCATTGATTGTCAATGTATTTCTTGAATTGTTGCGTTACCTGCTGCGTTACCTGCTGCGTTACCTGCTGCGTATTTTCATTGACCTTTGACCATTGAACATTATTCATTGACCATTGACCATTATTCGTTGGGCATGATTGTCGATTATTGTCAACAAGGCGATACTCTCCGCTTAATATACTTTGAGTTTAGTGGTCAATGGTCAATGAATAATGGTCAATGGAATAACGGTCAATGCTCAATGGTCAATGAAAATACGCAGCAGGTAACGCAGCAGGTAACGCAGCGGGTAACGCAACACTTTTGATAAACTATTGATTGTCAGTGAAATACGTGCATCTACACACTGGTTGCCTTTTCTTCTTAGGGAGAGTGAATGCTGGCTTATTCAAATTCCCGAAATAGCACTGCGCAAAACATCATGTTCTGAAGTGCAAAAGCATACTTTTTAAATCACAAAAGCGTAGTTTTTAAACCACAAAAGCATAGTTTTTTTAATCACGAAAACATAGTTTTAAATCGCGAAAGTATCACGTAAGCGCATGTTTTGAGCTCTAAAAGCATAGGCTTCGGAGTCTGAGAACACACTTTTCGAAGATGAAAATGCCTGCGAAAGCCGTGACAATGCCGAGCAGCACGTCGATGATGTAGTGGTGGGTGGTGTATACGGCTGTCCACCAGATGCCGATGCAGATGATGGCGAATGCGCAAGTGAGCCATTTCTTCTGTCGGCTGATGATGGAATAGACAGTCGCAATGAGCATATAGGCGGCATGCAGCGACGGAACGGCAGCGAATACGTTGGCATTCTTGCCGTAGAGCGACTGGAATATGGGCAGACCAGTGAGGTCGTCGAACCGTTGCAGGCCCGCCGTGTTGCCTGGAGTGTTGAGAATAGGGTCGAAACCATAGTTGAGGGCATACCATGGCGGTGCTGCGGGGTGAATGTAATAGCCGCAGAAACCCAGCAAGTTGACAAAAAGGAAGCACCAGGAGAAACGCAGATAGTTGCGGCGGTCGCCTTTGAAGTAGAGGTAGATGGCGAATGCGAGCGGCACAGGCACCCAGCAGAGGTAGAACAATCCCGCCATGATGTCGGCAAAGGTGTTGTGATGCATCTGCAAGTATGCGCCGGGAATGAGTGTTTCGTTACCCACGGTGATGCCGAACAGTTCCTTTTCCGCCTCGAAGATGCCCTTCACGTCGATGGGATTCACCTTGTAGTTGGGCATCAGTCGCATCCAGTCGTATGAGCAGGCAAAGAGCAGCCATGGCGTTAGTGCGAGCGCAACCTTGCGTGTGGGTTTCAGTGCGAGCAGCAACACATAGAATACAATGAGGTAAATGCTGAACATTTATTTGCCTCCCAGTTGTTTGTAGCAGTGCAGGATGCGCCAGAAGGCGGTGATGTTGGCGAGTATGGCGATGAGAATCATGCCGCCGGCAAGCCACCAGAGGTTGCCCGTAGCGCCGCTGATGATGGCTGTCAGGGCTGTAACCACCACGCGCTCAGGTCGTTGCATCAGTCCCACCTTGCATTCAATGTGCAGTCCTTCGGCCCTTGCCCTCACGTAGCTCACCATCACCGAGCCGATGATGGCAGCGAAAGTGGTGATGCCCATCCAAAACCAGTCGGCCTCGATGAACAGGAGCGCGATGCCGGCAAGTGTCACTAGCTCGCTGTAGCGGTCGAGCGTGGAGTCCCAGAGTGCACCGAACACAGACGATTTGTTGCTCATTCGCGCCAGTCGGCCGTCCATCATGTCGAACAGTCCAGCAAAGAGGATGATGCCGCCGGCCCATCCCACAAGGCAAGATGCCTCTTCCGTGCTGCCTGCTGCCCATTCCATGGCGGCCTTTGCGAACATGCCCGCAGCCACCACATTGAGCAAGAACCCGATGGTGGTTACTGCGTTTGGCGTGAGACCAATCTTAATCATGAATTTGATCACTGGATTGATGATCCGGTAGATTACTTTCTGCAAAAAATCCCTGTAGTTCATACGTATGCTTAAATGGTTTAAGTGTTTATTTTGTTGTTCGTTTTAAATTGCTGAAGGTGAGACTTTTTCTTGCCGGTTCTTCTCATCTTTTCTGCGAGGTGGATGTCGCGGTATACAAAAAAGTTCTGCATGGTGTAGTTCCACAGCAGCCCCACAATCACGGCAACCACGATCTTGGAGTAGGCGAAGTAGCTCTTCGAGAATTCGGTGAGCAGGTATGTGCCGCCAGTATTCAGCAGGATGCTGCCCGTCCACACCATGAAGTATTTGATTGCCACATGTTTCTTGTTCAGTCCGATGGCATTGAACACCCATCTGTAGTTGACAATGCAGTTCAGAATGCCCCCGCTCAGCGCCCCGATGAATGTGGAGTAGACGTACCAGATGCCAACCACCTCGGCAAAAAACAGCGATACGGCAAAGTCGAACACAGATGCCACCTGTGCCGACAGCTGCGCCTTGCAGAATTTCCATATTTGGTGCTTCAGAGAATCCATCTTGCCGCGATGATGATCAACATGCTATATACGCCCGCCACTATGTCGTCGGCCATCACGCCGATGCCTCCCGGCAGTTGTTCCATGCGGCGGATGCCCAATGGCTTTACGATGTCGAAGAAGCGAAACAGCAGGAATGCAGCCAGCGCATACCAGATGTTTCCTGCGGGAGCCGCCAACAGGGCAATCCATACACCCACCATTTCATCAACGACAACGCGTTTCGGATCTTCACCCCAATAGGGAATCACCTTGTCGGTAGACCATACGCCAATCCAAGTGAATGCGATAGCCAATGCCAAAGTGATCCAAAAACATGCCGAAGCTGGCACAAAAGCCGCGTAGGCTATCCAAATAAGCGTTGCCAGCAGTGCTCCTGCCGTGCCGGGAGCCACCGGACAGTAGCCTGAACCGAATCCCGTGGAGAGCAATGCGTGTAAAAATGCCGGTTGTTTCATGAAATGCAAAATTAACGTTTTTATTTAAAATGGAGCGGATATAAACGTAAAAAAAACTAAAAAAGCAAAAACTATTCGGTATTATCAGCGAGTTGTTGCTATTTTTGCAGCCACAAAAAAAGCAAATGTAATGACAAAAGGGATTATTTTTGATTTTGGGGGAACGCTCGATACGGGCGGAAACCATTGGGGCAAGGTGATGTGGCATGCGTGGGAGCGGCAGGATATACCAGTCAGCGAGGAGCAGTTTCGTGAGGCATACATATATGCGGAGCGCACGCTTGGCCGCAATCCCATCATTCTTCCTACCTATACGTTCAAGAAGATGCTCGACGTGAAACTGCGCCTGCAGTTTGAATATGTGTTCACAAGGAAGTATTGGATGACCGATAAGGAAGAGTATGGCAAGACGGTGCTTGCCATGTTGACCGATTTATATGAGATGGTTCAGCGCAATACCACCGAAAGCAGGCAAGTGCTCCTTCGTCTGAAAGAAAAATATCAGCTGGCACTGGTCACTAATTTCTACGGCAACATGCCGGTGGTGCTTCAGGAGTTTTGCTTAGACGGTATTTTTCAGCAGGTGACTGAGTCGGCAGTGGCAGGTGTGCGCAAACCAGGCGAAAGGCTATTGCGGATGGGTGTTGATGCCTTAGGTGGCAATCCCGCCGAGTTGATTGTCGTTGGCGACAGCATTCCCAACGATATCATCCCTGCAAAGCGCATGGGTTGTCGCACGGTTTGGCTGAAGGGCGAGGGCTGGGATGATGCTTCTGCAGGCGATGTGCAGCCCGACATGATTGTCGAGAGCATCAATGAATTAGAGAAGTGCCTGCTCTGATCTCTCGTCTCTTGCTTCTTGCCTCTTGCCTTTTACCTCTTGCTTCTTGCCTCTTGCCTCTTGCCTCTTAAATCTTGCTTCTTGCCTCTTGCTTCTTGCTTCTTCATACAAAAAAACCAAGAGTGTTTCGCAACAATCTTGGTCATTTTTTCTAACTAACTTATTATCAACTATTCATTACTCATTCTTTTCCACTTGCAAATTTACGAAGTTCAAATTGATAAGTTATAAGATTTTGTAAAAAAAACAACGCAAACGTTTGCGGAAATCAGTGAAAATGATTACTTTTGCAACCAAAGTCCAAAAAAATGTTTTATTTCAGCAATCAACTATTCGCATGAAACCACAAAGAGCTTCGTTGAAAGATCTGGCAGCGCACTTAGGTGTAAGCATCGCAACCGTATCGCGGGCATTGAGGAATTCCCACGAAGTGAGCGAAGAGATGAAGCGGAAAGTGAAGCAGTTAGCAAAGGAAATGAACTACCGTCCTAATCCCTTTGCCCAGAACTTGCGCCGCGAGGCTGCCCGATCGATAGGTGTCGTGCTCCCCAATTTGGTCACTCATTATTATGCTGCCGTGCTTGACGGTATTGAAGACCGTGCGCGCAAGGATGGCTATTGTGTGATCAGTGCCAACTCCCACGAGAATCATGTAAGGGAAGAGACAGCCATTGACAATTTCGTGGGGCTGCATGTGGAGGGCATCATCGCATGCCTGGCTCAGGATACCATAGACTACAGCCATTTCCTTGAAATCAACCGCATGGGTATTCCGCTGGTGTTCTTCGCCCGTACCTGTCTTCCGGAAGTGTTCTCCAGCGTTGTTGCCAACGGGGATGAGGCAGCACAGCAGGCAACGGAGCACCTGATCAATACCGGCAGCAAGCGGATTGCATTCGTTGGAGGTCCCAATCATTTAGATATGGTGAAGCGGAGGAAGCACGGATACTTGGAAGCACTGCGCGCCCACCGCATTCCCATCGACCGCAGTCTTGTGGCATGCGGAAAGATTGACTATGATGAGGCTCGCAATGCCACACTTGCACTGCTCGAAAGGGATGACCGCCCCGATGCCATTCTTGCCTTCAACGACATCATCACCTTTGCAGCCTTCGATGCCATCAAGTCGAAAGGGCTCCGCATACCGCAGGATGTGGCAATCATCGGCTTTACCGATGCCGACACTTCCGCCTATGTAACCCCGAAACTCAGCGTTATCATGGATCAAGCCCATCTGCAAGGTGAGAAAGCATGTGAACTTTTGTTACGCAATATTAATGGTGACAAGCGTATTTATAAAGAAATTGTGCCGATGATTCTTAAGATTAGGGAAAGCTCTGATAAGACTTGAGAATCAGCTGGTTATCAATTCTCCCGACAACATTTTATACATTACCGGAAAACATATTGTACCGTTTGTGTTAACATGTGGTTACGCAAACGGTAACATGTTTTTATTACGCGTGTGTAAAAAGATTGTAATTTTGCAACCGAATCATTATCCTTGAAACATTTTTATCAATTACTAATATCCAAATCAAAAAGTAGCTATGAGAAAATCGTTTCTTAAGTTATGCAGAAACACTGTTTTCTGTAAGGTTGCGGTGATAGCTTTCATGCTGTTCCCTGCAATGAATTTGATGCAAGCGGGTGGTCTCTTGGCAAAAGTTGTCACTGGAAAGGTCGTTTCCGTCACTGACGGTGAAGGACTGATAGGTGCAACGGTGCAGGTGGAAGGTGAATCGGCAGGTACTGTTACCGATTTCGATGGCAATTTCACCATCAATGCCAATGAAGGACAAACGCTTGTTGTGTCTTATGTGGGATTTATTACCCAAAAAGTAAAGGTGACTGGTGCCAATGAATACACCATTCAGCTGCAAGAAGATGCCACGTCGCTTGAAGATGTGGTGGTTATCGGTTACGGCACGCTGAAGAAAAAGTTGGTCACAGGTGCCACGGTGCAGGTGAAAGGAGAGAACATCGCCAAACTGAACACCACGAATCCGCTGCAGGCTATGCAGGGACAGACTCCCGGTGTGAACATTTCTTCAACGTCAGGTCAGCCTGGCAGTGGCATGAAAGTGCAAATCCGTGGTTTGGGTACTGTAGGTAACTCCAGTCCGTTGTATCTGATTGATGGCATCGGTGGCGATATTTCAACACTGAATCCTGCTGATATCGAGTCGATCGACGTATTGAAAGATGCTGCCTCTGCAGCCATCTACGGTGCGCAGGCTGCCAATGGCGTTGTGCTGATTACAACGAAGAGTGGTAAAGAGGGGCGCTCTGAGATAAGTTTTGATTCATACTATGGATGGCAGAATGCAGCTCGCAAGGCTCCAATGCTGAATTCAAATGAATACATGACTATCATGAATGAGCAGCAAATCAACTCTGGCAACCAGCCTTATGACTTCTCGACAATGAAGAGCATTTATGATCCCAACGGAAATCTCTATGATACCGACTGGGTGAACGAGATGTTCAAGGACGGAGCCAATGTGCAGAGCTACAGCTTAGGCGTTACCGGCGGTAACAAAATCTCTACTTATGCGCTCTCGTTAGGCTATATGGATCAAGAAGGTATTGTGGGTGGAAAGGATGTTTCCAACTACGAGCGCTACAACTTCCGCATTAATTCCGAGCACAAGGTGATTGACAACCTCGTGAAAATTGGTGAGCAAGTGAGCTTTATCTATACAAAGTCAACCGGTATCGGCGTTGGCAACCAGTATAACAACACGCTCCGTGGTGCATTCGCCACTTCTCCACTGGCTCCTGTCTATGCCACAAGCATCTATGATGGCAGTATTGAACAGGCAGGCGACGCTGCCAAGGACTATAACGGATTCTATGGCAGTCCATACAATGCCACCGATTACAGCGATTGGTATGCTTATGACGGCAACCCCTACGGAAACATGATGACCAATACCAACAACCTGAGCAAAAATGCCACATTCAGTGGCAATGTGTATGCTGAACTCACGCCGCTCAAGGGTCTGAAATTCCGTACAGTCTTCGGTGCCGTTTACGGAACAAGTGACTATCGGGGACTCAGCAAGCTGTATCATTTCAGTCCATACAGCTATAACGATACGCGCACTTCTGCAAACCAGAATATGAATCATGGTCTTACCATGACTTGGACCAATACGGTTCAATACGATTGGAATATCAATGAACATGCCTTCAATGCATTGATTGGTATGGAAGCCAGCCGTTACGAAGGTACGTATGTGGGTGCCAGCAATGGTTCGCTGAAAGAAGGATTCGACGATTGGACACATGCATACGTCAGCAATGGCACGTCATCAACCACTGCTGAGGGACTCAGTGCCAGCGGAAGCCCCAACGACGATACGCGTACTGTGTCATATTTCGGTCGTCTGGGATGGAACTGGAAGGAAACATATATGGTAAACGCCACCTTGCGCGCTGACGGATCAAGCAAATTCGCAAGCGGAAAGCGCTTCGGATACTTCCCCTCAATCTCTGCAGGATGGACAATATCCAACGAAAGCTTCATGAAATCGGTTGAACCATGGCTTGATTTCTTGAAACTGCGTGCCAGCTGGGGACAAGTAGGTAACCAGAACATCAGCAATTATCAATATGTTGCTCCTATCAAAACCACCAACACGCACTATCTCTTCGGCACTACCGGATATGACGATGCCGCATCTGCTGCTGCACTTGGCAGGAACTGGGGTGCATTCCCAAGCCGTGTTGCCAATCCGGATGTTACATGGGAGACTTCTGAACAGCTGAATGTTGGTATTGATGCACGTATGATTGGCGGACGTTTGAATGTCAATCTCGACTACTATATCAAAACTACGAAAGACTGGTTGGTGGCTGCCCCGATATTGGCAACAGTAGGTACTGGTGCCCCGTATATCAACGGCGGTGATGTGAAAAACAAAGGTTTTGAGTTCAATTTAGCCTGGAACGACAACATTGGCAGCGACTTCCATTATAATATAGGTGTGAACGGAGCCGTGAACAAGAACGAAGTGGGCAGTATTCCTACAGAAGATGGCATCATTCATGGTTCCACAAATCAGCTGTACGACAATGCTCCTGAGTTCTACCGTGCAGAAAACGGTCACGCCATCGGCTACTTCTGGGGTTACAAGACTGCAGGTCTTTTCCAGAACGAACAGGAAATCAACGATTGGATTGCTAATGGAAACGGTGTGCTGCAGGGTGCTTCCGTGAAGCCGGGAGACGTGAAATACTATGATGTAAACCATGATGGGCAGATCAACGATGCAGATAAGGTGGACCTTGGCAATGGTGTTCCTGATTTCTTACTTGGTTTTAATTTTGGCTTTGACTATAAGGGTCTCGACTTCTCCGTACAAGCAAACGGTGCTTTCGGGCAGCAAATTGTGCAGACTTACCGCAATCACGCCAATGCACAGGCTAATTATACCACTGAAATATTGAACCGTTGGACAGGTGAAGGCACCAGTAACAGGATTCCGCGTGTAACAACAACGAACATTAACTGGCAGTTCTCCGACCTCTATGTGCATGATGCCGACTTCCTGCGTATCAGCAACGTAACGCTTGGTTATGATGTATCGCGCATCTGGAAGAGCAAGTATTGCAAGCAGCTGCGCGTTTACGTTCAGGCTCAGAATCTCTTTACTTTCACAAAATACAAGGGAATGGATCCGGAAATCGGTTACGGTACCGACGGTTGGGTATCAGGTGTTGACGTAGGTTATTATCCGCGTCCAAGAACTTTCCTTGTAGGAGCTAACATTAAATTCTAAATAAGGAGGAATGAATATGAAATATTTAACAAAAAGTATCGCTGTTCTGGGGCTGTTTTCCATGGCATTGGCATCGTGTAGTGACAGTTTCCTCGACACATCATCTAAAACGGAATCCAATACTGAAAGCTTCTATAAGACACAGAATGATGCCAATCGTGCCTTGATAGGATGCTATGACGGTTGGCGACAGACTTCTTCGAATCCTGGCTACGGCTTCTTCGTGGCATCAGAAGTGATGGGAGCCGAGTGTTTCGGGGCTACAGGAAACACCGACGGCCGTGGTTATCAGGTGACCGACCGCTTTGATATCAGTCAGTCTTCATCCGACCTGAATCTGTATGAGGCCGACTGGGCTCGCTATTATGAAGGTATCTACCGTTGTAATGAACTCATCAAATACGAGGATCAGATTGAATGGACAGACGAAACCATCCATTCCACATATATGGGCGAGTGCCATGCACTGCGCGCAATACTCTATTTCGACTTGGTCAGGTGGTTTGGCAACATTCCTCTGCTCACTGTCGCCACTCAGGACAACGTTCCACAGGCAGATCCGGCTGAGGTTTATCAGGTGATTTTCGATGATTTGCAATATGCCATCGACAATATTCCCGCCAATGCATATCCCAAGGCAGATGCCGAAAACAACGATGGCCGTATCACAAAATATGCAGCAGAGGCTTTGTATGCTCGCGCGTACCTCTATTATAATGGCTATTACGGAAAGAATATCGAAGGAGTGACCAAAGAAAAAGCACTTGCCTGCTGTGAAGATGTCATCAACAGCGGTGAATATTCACTCGTTCCTGAATACAAGAACCTATGGCCGGCAGCCTCTGCTGGTATTGCTGAGAAGGGCGATGCTGCTACTTTGCTGGGAACTTATGCAGGTGACGGCAACTCAGAGACTGTTCTCTCGTTGAAGTTCACCAACACGCAAGACTATAACGGCAATGCTGACTCTAACCGTTGGCAGGTAATGGTTGGTATGCGCTCACTGAACGCTGCTCCTTATGGAAAAGGATGGGGTGCCATGACCGTGAATCCGCAGTTTGTCAACTCATACGAAGCCGGCGACCTGCGCAAGGAAGCATCCATTATAGATATTGTAAACGAGGGTGTTGCTTCTGTTGATGGATTTGATGCCAGCTATTCTGACTGGCGTGAATATACCGGCTATTGCGTGAAGAAGTATTCTCCCATCTGTTTTGCCGACGGAACCAGTGCTTCAAAGATAGACGGAAGCGGTGACTTCCAGACACAAAACCATCAGGACTGGGTAATTGTGCGCTACGCAGATGTACTGTTGATGGCTGCTGAACTTGGAAGCGGCAACGCTCAGAAGTATCTTGATCAGGTGCGCAACCGTGCCGGACTGCAGTCGGTAGCTGTCACTCAGGCAAACATTATGAAGGAGCGCAAGTATGAGTTTGCATTCGAAGCTATCAACTATTGGGACTTGCTGCGCCAGGGTGTTGACTATGCAGCAAGCCAGATTGCCACAAACGGCATTCACGTAATGTCGGGCGGCATTGATGATATCGTCGTGATCTCTGCCCAGAATATTATCAACAAGCAGGGACTCTCTCAGATTCCTCAGAATCAGATCACACTTTCTAATGGAGTTCTCAAGCAGAATGCAGGCTGGTGATGCTGATGACAGTTCAAACAAAACAAGAATAAAGAACAAGAGAATATGAAATTAAAAAATCTTTTATATACAGTTCTGGCAGGCTTCATGGCTATAATGGTGGCCTGTTCTCCAGAAAGTGACAGCCTGGGAGCAGTCGATCTGACTGCAGCTCAGCTGGCAGAAGGTACTGGATTCACAGTTGATGTGGACCAGAATACCAATCAGGTGGTGTTCAGAAGTCTTCTGCCAAGTAGCTATTCTGTGTATTGGGAGTACGGTCCCAAGCCTGCCAACGATGCAGAACGCAGCATTTCAGGCACCAGCAACAACAGTGTCTATCAGGTAGGCATTGCATTCGACGGTGAGTATTATGTGCGCATGGCTGCCCAGACACGTGGTGGCATTGTCTATAGTGAGCCTGCAAACTTCAGGATTAATGAGATGAACCCCGAACTGCTGTCAGATCCTCTGTGGAATCTTCTATCCGGTGGCATCGGCAATTCTAAGACTTGGGTGCTCGATATCGATGCTGATGGCAATGCAATCAAGTTCGGCGGACCCAAGTGGTTCTATACTTCTGGTCAGTCGTGGGATAGTTTCCACAATGCAAAGGGCGAGAATTATATTGATTCTAAGTCGTGGGATGCTTCAACTGCCATCGATCCTACTTACTCTGGTGAGTGGTATTGGGCAGCTGATTGGGCTGGAAACGGATGGATTTGTGGTGCTGCCGACTACGGTGAGATGACTTTCGACCTCATTGGCGGTGCTAATGTTGACGTAAACGGCACAAAAGGCGCTTACAATCTTGATGTTGATGCTCACACAATCTCGTTCACAGGTGCTATTCCTTTGAGTTGTGGTGTTGAAAGCAACATTGCTGCCCAGTGTCCTGCCGGCACTTACAAGATTATTTATCTGACAGAGAATGCCATGCAGATACTTTTCGACGGCGATTCAGAGACTCCTTTCACGATGAATTATGTCTCCAAGGAGTATAAAGACAACTATGTTCCGCCAGTGATCACAACCATCACGCTTCCTGAGGACTGGAAAGACTACATTCAACCCAAGAATCAGAAGAATACTTCCTACAAGTTCAGCGACGACACACCATTCACATGGTTCACACTTGCTGGTGAAGAGATTGCCCGCAACGGCTTTGAACCTCACGGAGACCTGAGCGAATTCAAGCTGGAACTGCGTCAGGATGCTGTCGGAGCGCCCACTGGCAAGATGGTTGTTACCAATTTGGCTGGCGACGGCACAGAAATCGCCTACACGCTCTCAGATGGCGGACAGTTCTCTTTGCAGTCAGCACTTCCGTCGTTTGTGATTTGCTCGAACAACAACGATATTAAGTTTGGCTCAACAGATAATACCTTGCAGATTATCAAGTATGAAATGGATGACTATTCGGGTGATATTTCCGACCTTTGGATAGGTTCACGCCAGTATGATGCACAAGGAAATGCTTATTGCTATCTGGGTTATCACCTCAAGAAGCAGACCGGTGGTGCAGAAGTTGAGCGCTTGAAGTCGAATCTGAACTACAGTGACACGGGCTGGACCTTTACCAACAGTGAGGATGTATATATCACCGGCGACGGCGATTACACCTATACGCTCTATCCGAACTCATCAAATACTCAGGATCCATACCTGATGTATCTCGATGTATATAAGCTTTTGAAGAGCCATCCCAATGCAGACATCGTTCTGAAGAGCATTAAGGTGGACGGAAATGAGGTTCTCGGCTCAGAAGAAGGTATGGACGATGCAACGGTATCGCGCGGAGTGGGCGATGATGCCACAACAGGCCGCCGTTATATCCTTAATCCTTGGAACGAAGAATCTGCCACTCATACGCATTTGTTCAAGTTTAGCACAACAATTGAAGTCACTGTCAGCATCAAGTTTGACACAGGTGGTGTTGTTCTGCAATAATAAATTCTAAATGAAAACAACAATGAAAAATAAGATAATATCAGGTATGTTGCTGCTGGCAGCGGGGTTTTTCACCGCTGCATGCAGCGATAGCGAGGATTACAGCATCAGCAACAGCGCCGTAGTGACAGAAATCACAACGGGAGATGCTGTCGTGACTGCAATATCTGCCACTGCTTACGGTACGGTGCAAGACCTTTCAAAGTTGGATGCAAGCCGTTATCAAGTGGGTACAGCTTATGGAACCAGCAACGATCCCGTCAATATGGGCACCAAGCAGATCGGTTCCATCGACGAGAATGGTAATGTTACGACGACGATGAGCAATCTCACCGAAGGCACAACTTACTATTATGCAACTTACGTAACGCTTCAGGGGAAAGTCACAAAATACGGTGAAGTGAAATCGTTCATTGCTACCGATGCCGATGTAGCTACGGCAGCAGCCACTTCAGTCTCTGCTTGCAAGGCCACGCTGAGTGGTCAGGCTTCGGGAGTAAGTGACATCCTGGCTTCAACAACCGTAGGTTTCAGATATGCAACCACCGCCGACGGCGTGGCAGCAGGCGAAGATGTAGCCTTGGACGAGCCGTCTGCTTCATTCTCAACAGTGGTTTCAGGCTTGCTGCCCGGCTCCACGTATTACTATGCGGCATATACGAAAGTGGGCGATGGCGTTATACTTGGCAACATTCAGAGTTTCACCACCGAGAGTCAGGTGATGGAATATGTAGATCTCGGCCTTTCCGTGCTGTGGGCAAAGACCAATATTGGTGCAGAAGTGGAGTCGGAGCAGGGCGTGCTCGTAGGTTTCGGCGACCAGTCTTTCTCCAATCGCTCTACAAACAGCAACGACTACACTCCGTGGAGTATCACAAACTCTGACGAAGACTTCATCTATAACTTGAGTATTGATGGTGACAGCCCGATGAAAAGCTACATCCCATCCGTGGAACAGATGGAAGAACTCATCTCAAAGACCACTCAGACAGAGGAAGAAGTGAATGGCGTGAAGGGAATTCGCTTCACTGCATCCAACGGAAACAGCATTTTCATTCCCTTGAACAGCTATCGCAAAGGCAATGAAGTGACTGCCGACGGCTGCGGATATTACTGGACGAGTACGGTGAGCGATGTGGACGAGGCTTACGGAAAGTCTCTCCGCCTGAAGAATGGTGCCTCTGTTGAACTGTCAAACCTCGCTTATGGCTTAGGATTGCGCTCTGTGCGCCCGTATGCAGTTATCTATCCCGTGGCAGGAAAGGTGAAAGTGGGCGACATTGAGGGTCATGGCACCTTCCGTATCGAGATTTACAATGAGTACGGAAGCACTGCCGGCAACAGTTGTATTAGTCCTGATGCCATCAGATTCAGCAAAAACATGGTTGTAACCTTCCAGATTTCCGGCATAAACGACAATATGAAGGAGGGCGCACCAGAGTTCCACGTTGCCGGATTGGAGTATTCAGATCCCTCATGGGCTGTAGGCTACTGGTCAGCTCTCGAAATGGGCAAGTATGAAGCACCTGTTCAGGGCGACGGAACTTACACCGTATGGATGGAAACTGAAGAAAAGGCCAACGGCGCCATCGTTTTCTGCATCGACATCGGTAATCTGGCAGCCGATGCCATAGATGTTTCAAAGATCAAAGCTGAGGTTTTGAGCATCAAACTGGATGCCGACGTTGACCAAGTCGTAAATCCTGCACCCGTTAGCTTCCAAAACAAGGACGGAAAAGGTGTTGACGGCCGCATCGAAATATACAATGAGTATGGCAATGGCGGCGGTGTTGCGCCCGGATGCTACAACGATATGGCGTTCAACGGCATTTGCCTGGTTGACTTTACTATCAAAGGCATCGACAATAACCTCGTTAGCGGAGCGTCAGGCAACTATCTTACTGAGCTTTCTTTTGCTGATTCCAGCTGGGATCCGGGCTATTGGGGCGGTGCTCCCTATGGTTTTGCCAATGTGACAGGCGATGGAAGCTATCAGGTATTTGCCTATCTGCCAGGCGATTGCGAAGGTGCTGTTGTTTGGACTATAGAGCTTATTGGCTTGTGGAAGGATCTTTTGGACACTTCCAAGGTGCAGGTAAGCATCGACAAAATCACAATTCCAGGTAAGAAATGATAAGTCTCAGAAACATGTTCATAAGTCTGGCGGTGCTTTCGGGCACTGCCAGCTTTGCGCAACTGCCTGATGCGGCTGCCATAGCTGCCAAGATGTATCCAGGATGGAACCTCGGCAACACCATGGAGGCGAATAACAGCGGCAAAAACTTTGAAAACAACATCGGATTGGCTGGCGAAACGCAATGGCAAGGCACGAAAACCACGCAGGAAGTGATAGACTACGTGAAGTCGCAAGGCTTCAAGTCGGTGCGAATTCCCTGTAACTGGGTGTGCGGACATATCAGTAACGCCTCAGACAACACGATTGATGCCGCCTGGATGAGCCGTGTGAAGGAAGTTGTAGACTATTGTATCAACGCCGGACTTTATGTCTTGCTCAACGATCACTACGACGGCGGTTGGGTGGAGACCAGCTTTACCGACGTGAGCAATGCCACGATAGAGAAGAACAGCGCGGTGATGAAGGCGATATGGACACAAATT
Source organism: Prevotella sp. (assembly GCA_017471245.1). Lineage (GTDB taxonomy): Bacteria > Bacteroidota > Bacteroidia > Bacteroidales > Bacteroidaceae > Prevotella. The sequence continues at coordinate 55,355 of JAFUVB010000041.1, read as the reverse complement.
GCCAATGCTTTCAAAGATTACGACGAGCATTTGCTGTTTGGCGGTCTGAACGAACCTAACTGTGACAACCAGAATAAGACCAATGCGCTGGTGAAATACGAGCAGGCGTTCATTGATGCCGTGCGTTCAACAGGCGGAAACAATACAACCCGCACGCTCGTGGTGCAGGGACCATCAACCGATATCGACAATACGAACCGGTATTACACTACATTGCCCACCGACCCTACTGCCAACCGGCTCATGGTGGAGGTGCATTTCTATTCTCCTTGGCAGTTCTGCGGCCTTGAGGAAGATGCCAGCTGGGGCAGCATGTGGTATTTCTGGGGCTCGGCGAACCATGTGTCCGGCGGCACTTGGTCTGCGAGAAACTCCAGTTCGAGCAACGAAGAGAACTTCGTGAAAAGCCAGTTCCAGAAAATGAAAACACAGTTTGTTGACAAGGGGATACCCGTAATCATCGGCGAATATGGCTGTCAGTGGCGCAATGTGGCCAATTCTTCAGCTCAGAAGAAGCATGATGCCAGCGTGAAACTGTTCCACAAGACGGTGAACCAGCAGGCAATAGAGAACGGATTGATACCTTTCGTGTGGGATATCAACGTTCAGAACCAGAATGGGCTAAAAGGAATCATGAGCATAATCAACCGATCGGCGAAGTCGATCTATTGTTCTTGTGCCATGGAAGGCATCACCGAGGGCGTGGAAGCGGCTTCCAAGTGGGGCGGACCTACAACGGGCATTGCTGAAATCCCTTTCGTGGAGAAGGCCGGAGCCGAAAATGCTCCAGCCTATAACCTGTCTGGCCAGCGCGTACGTCGCGATTCGAAAGGCATTATCATCGTCGGCGGGAAGAAATACATGCAGAATTAATTCAAGTTTAGGATTTTTAGGGGGGTGGTTTTTCCACCCCTTTTTTCGTGTTTTTCCATGTTTCCTTTGTTTTTCCCAGTGTTTTTTCCGTGTTTTTCCGCGTTATTGAAAAGCAGGCAGAAACGTATGGAAAAACGGAATTTCAGGCGTGCTTTTTCAAAACCTATGGTTTCACCCTTCAAAAGCATAGGTTTCAGGGCGCAAAACCATAGGTTTTGAGGTCTGAAACCATAGGTTTTGCAGCCCAAAAGCATAGGTTTTGCGGGGTGAAACCATAGGTTTTGAAAAAGAGTGCATCTGTTTTAACAAAAAATATAGTGATTTCCCAATTCTTTTTGTTAAATTTGCACCATCAAAGCGCATGCTTTCTGCATGGGCAGGCATGGGAGGAACCATGCATCTACTAACTTGAACGGAACAAATCTTAGCTTTCAATGAGGAGTTTTCTGTCATTCGTGGTAGCCATATCCATGGCATTGTCTGTTTCTGCGGCGAGTCAAGGCGCGGCAAAGCAGGTCTTGGCGCCCGATTTCCACTATATTGGCAACCGTCAGGGGCTTTCCAATGGTCAGGTGAACTGCATTATGAAAGATTCACGCGGCTTTGTATGGTTCGGAACTGCCTCTGGGCTCAACCGTTTCGATGGTGTGAGGTTCAAGAAGTTCTATTCCCGCCCCGGCAATGCTCAGTCGTTGGTCAACGATGTGGTGAATTCGCTCTATGAAGACGGCAGCGGAAGGATATGGGTTGGCACGATGACGGGTTACTGCCTGTATGATCCGCGCACCGAATTGTTTGATCAGCATCCTGAGAAATGGATGAGGCAGGTGGGCATGAACGGCAGTCCGTCGTTTGTGTTTGTCGATTCCCGCAAGAATCTCTATGTGGTTGTCAGCGGTGAGGGGCTGTATTTCTACAACGAAAAGATGCCGAAAGCGCGGCTGATAGCCTTTGGCGGAGGTCGCAACGAGATACCTCGCGGCGTTGTAACGAGTATCGATGAGATAGACAAAACGGTTGTCATGGCTTACAACGACGGCACTCTGGTGCGCGTCGACGGTGACAATCAGAGCGTGAAGTGGGTGAACCGCTATCTGCCAGAGCACGGATTGCCGTCGGATGTGGAATATTCGGTGCACGCAGACCACATGCACAACTACTGGATAGCGGGCGACGGCGTGTCGATGGTGTATTCCGCGCAAGACCAGAAGTGGTATTCCACGGTGGGAGAGTGGCTCAATGCCCGCGGCATAGCTTATCAGAAGGAAAACATTCTGGTGAAAGACGTTGTTGAAGACGGCAAAGGCCGCATCTGGATAGCCACCGACCATGCCGGATTACTGGAGGTTGACGTGAACGGAATGGTGTTCCGACAGTATAAAAACGCCAAGAACGACGAGTCGTCGCTGCCCGACAACACGCTGCAGAGCCTGTTTCTCGACGACAACGGTGCGCTTTGGATCGGTACATACAAGAATGGCGCGGCTTATTATAATGAGAATGGTGTCAGGTTTCCGCTGATCGGAGTGGGCGATGTGTGCACTATTGCCGAAGACCGGCTTGGCAACTACTGGATAGGAACCAACGACAAGGGCATCATCTGCTATGACCCGCTCACGGGAACCATGCATTCTTTCGACAGTTCCGTAAGTCGTCTCGGCTCAAATATCGTGGTTAGCTCGCTCTGTGCCAGCGACGGTTCGCTGTGGTTTGGCACTTACAGCGGTGGAATGGCTCACTATCAGGGCGGCTCGTGGACAGTTTTCAGCACGAAAAACGGGCTTTGCAACAACAATGTGTGGAGCCTTGCCGAAGACAAAAACGGAAATATCATCGTGGGAACCCTTGGCGGAGGACTGCAGATACTCAACACGAAGACCGGCGAGTTCAGCGCTTCCTATACGGTGGAAAGCGCCGGCCTTCAGTCAGACTATATTGCTTCGCTCTTTGTATGTAAGGACGGCGACTTGCTGGTGGGGCATTCGCAGAACTTCAGTGTGCTCAAAGGCGGCGCGAAAGCCCGCTCCGGGGCTGCACCTGCTGAGGTTGTCAACTATAATACCACCCGCAGCGGCGCGCCATTCTCCAGTCCTGCGGTCAACCATATCATGCAAGACAGCCGCGGACTTATCTGGACAGCCACCTCTTCGGGCGTTAACGTGTATGATCCGGTAACTGATCAGCTCTCCATATTGGGCGAAGACAACGGGCTGGTGGGCAGTTCGGCATGCTCAGTGATAGAAGACACGAGGCACGATGTGTGGGTTGTGTCTGATTTTGGGCTCTCTCGCGTCACCGTTTCTCAGGAAAACGGCAGCTGGCAGCTATATGTGATGAACTATAACGAGGTGGACGGTCTGCAGGAAAGGCAGTTCAACTATCGCAGTGTGATGCTTGCCCGCAACGGCGACGTATTGATTGGAGGGCAAGACGGCATCAACATCGTGCCGTTCAACCACGACTCCGGCAGCCAGAAGGCAGCAAAAGCCGTGTTCAGCGGCATTATTCTCTTCGATCATCCGCTGTCGGTGGGCGAGAAATACAACGGCAAAGTGGTGCTTAAAGATGCAATCAACGAGAGCAGACAGCTCGAACTGGAGTATTCTGAGAACACTTTCACCATTCAGCTGGCAGTAAACGATGTGGCATACCCGTCGCGCCATCAGTTCAGATACCGTCTTTTGGAACTCAGCGAGCACTGGATGCTCACCAACATTGACCGTAGCGAGGTGACATTCACCAACCTTTCGCCCGGCAGATACCGCCTGCAGGTGCAGGTGCTCGACCGCTACGGCAGTCCGTTTGATGAAGTCAGTGAACTGCAAATCACCATCCATCCGCCTTTCTATGCCTCTGCATGGGCAGTGATTCTCTATGTCCTGCTGGGCGGAATGCTCCTGTTCGGAGCCTTCTGGTGGTACGACCACAGGCAAAAGCTGAAACTTCAGCGCGAAAGAGAGATGCTGGAGCGCGAGCGCGAGCGCCTTGAAATGGAGCAACTGCGCAAGAACGCTGAGAAGGAACGCGAGATCGACGAGATGAAAATGCAGTTCTACACCAATGCCAGCCACGAATTGCGCACACCGCTCACACTGATCATCTCTCCGCTTTCACAGATGGTGAAGCGCGAGGAGGATGAAAAGAAGCGCGGAATGCTCGAAATGATCCACCGAAATGCCAGTCATCTGCTCGCGCAAGTGAACCAATTGCTCGACTTCAGGAAGATTGACGAGAACATGGAGCGGCTGAATCTCGTGACGGGCGATATGGTTGACTTTGTGAGAACCATCTGCAACGCATTCCGACTGGTGCAAGACAAGAACATTGAACTGAGTTTCTCCTCATCGGTTGAGCATCAGCTCATGTCTTTCGACGATGATAAAATCCGTAAAGTGATGAACAATCTGCTCTCGAATGCGTATAAATACACCAAAGAGGGAGGGCATGTAGACGTGAAAATCAGTGTCGACGAAGGCGCAAACGGGCAAGAAGCAATGTTGCGCATGCAGGTTTCTGACACGGGCATCGGCGTGAGCGACGACGAGAAGCTGCACATCTTCGACCGTTTCTATAGAATTCGCAGGCAAGAAGGTGGCAGCCAGGATGTTAACGGTGGGCTTTATGGCAGCAGCGGAGTAGGGTTGAGCCTTGTGAAAGACTTTGTTGAGCTTCACGACGGCACCATTACCGTGAGCGATGGTGAGGAATGCGGAACTGTGTTCTGTGTTTCCATCCCCGTTAGGCATGATTCTGCTCTCAGGCAGCTGCCTCTGCAGCAGGAAAACCTCACATTGTCTGCCGGCGAAAGTTCTAACGCACAGTCCGAGGAGGGAATTCTTGTAACAGCAGACGGCGCTTCACCATCTTCGGATGGCACTCAAGCACCTGCAGACGGCTCGAAGGGCGGTGCGAAAGCGAACTATGAGGTGATGATTGTTGACGACAGTGCCGACTTCCTCGCATTTATGACCGAGGTGTTGTCCACTGATTACAACGTAAGAGTGGCCCACAACGGCAAAGAAGCATTGATGATGGTGCTCGAAAAGCATCCCGACCTGATCCTGAGCGACGTAATGATGCCCGTGATGGATGGTCTTGAGCTTTGCAAAACACTGAAACACAATCCCGCAACACAGTCTATTCCGTTTGTCATGCTCACTGCGCGCATGGCGCAGGAGCAGAAAATAGAGGGCATGGAGGGCGGTGCCGACGACTATATCACAAAGCCTTTCAACATCGATCTTCTGAATCTGCGCATCCAGAACCTCCTGAAATGGAGAAAGGCTGGCAGCAAGGATAAGCTGAAACCGCTCGCCAAGGAGATAGAAGTGACATCTGAAGACGAGAAAATGGTGAAAAAAGCCACGCTGTTGGTGGAAAAGAACATCGCCAACGCAGATTTCTCAGTGGAAATGCTGAGCTATGAGCTCGGAATGTCGCGCGTGAACCTTTATAAAAAGCTGCTTTCAATCACGGGAAGCACGCCATCGGAGTTCATTCGCACCATTCGCCTGCAACGGGCAGAGCAGTTGCTCAGGCAAAGTGGTATGACAGTGGCAGAAATAGCATACAAAGTGGGATTCAACAACCCGCGTTATTTCTCAAAATACTTCAAGGATCAGTATGGAATGATGCCTTCACAGTATAAGGAAGCCACGAGTTAACATTTGGTATATGTATTTGTAACATTTCAAAGTCATTGTATTAAGGTAAATGTTTATCTTTGCATGCAAGTCGAATGCGAAGGAAGCATAATGCCAGAAGCAAGAAGACATGTATTCATCACATAGGTTGAACGATCAAAATAAATAAAATACGAAAATATGAAAATCTCAAGATTTGTAGGATTATTCTTGTTGGCAGCGTCGCCGGTATGCCATGCCGGAGCCGCCGACATAGTGAGAAACGGCAACAGTGTTACGGTTTTGGTGGAGCATCCACAGAAGGATGGAGCCAAAATGGTGCGTTTGCAGGTGATGAACGACCGTATTATCCGCGTGCAAGCCACGTGCGAGGAGTCGTTACCGCAGAAAAACAGCCTGATGATTGTGCCGCAAAACAGCAAGAACGTGGCTTTCGATGTAACAGAGCGCGGTAATGATGTGACGGTGAAGGCTCGCCAAGTGTCGGCAATAGTGAATAAGGTGACAGGAGCTATTTCCTTCTTCGACGCAAACGGCAAGCTGCTGCTCAAGGAGACCGAAAAAGGAAAGACTTTCAGCCATTTCACAGTGCCAGAGCGCGAATATGGACTGAAAGGAGGCCCTGCACTCACCGAAGAAATGAAGCACGGCCTGCAGTGGCACATGGAATTCGACAGCCCTGACGATGAAGCTTTCTATGGTTTAGGGCAACATCAGTCGGAAGAATATAACATGAAGGGAAAGAATGAAGACCTTTTCCAGTATAATACCAAAGTGAGTATTCCGTTTGTGCTGTCAAACAAGAACTACGGAATTCTGTGGGACTCTTATTCATACTGCCGTTTTGGTAATCCCGGCGACTATTTGCAGCTGAACAGAGCCTTCAAACTCTACGACAAGAACGGAAAGGAAGGTCATCTCACCGGCACTTATGTTGGCAAAGACGGCAAGAAACTGGTGCGCGACGAGGATTCTCTCTACTATGAATATGCCTATCCCGCTACTTCTGAAATAGCCTGCAAGACCGACAATGGCGGCATCAAGAACCTCCCAAAGGGCTTCAATCTGCAAGGTGCAAATGTGGTTTTCGAAGGTTTCATCGAGCCTGAGTGTTGTGGAAAGTGTGCCGGCGAACAGCAACTCTATCAGTTTATACTCTATTACGCTGGCTATATCAAGGTGTATATCGATGGAAAAGAGGTGGTGGCAGAGCGCTGGCGCACGGCATGGAACCCCAATACGTATAAGTTCAGCACAGAACTTACCAAAGGACGAAAGGTACAATTGCGCATAGAATGGCAGCCCGACGGCGGTGAAAGCTATTGCAGCTTGCGCGTGGCAGCACCTCGTTCAGCCGAAGAACGTGGCAGACTGAGCATCTGGAGCGAGATGTCGCGCGATATGGATTATTATTTCATTGCCGGAAACAGTTTCGATGAAATCATTTCGGGCTATCGCACGCTCACTGGAAAGGCTCCCATCTATCCCAAATGGGTGCTTGGATTCTGGCAAAGCCGTGAACGTTACAAGACACAAGCTGAGATTGAAGAAACGCTGAAAGAGTTCCGCGACAGGAAAATACCTGTAGACAACATCGTGCAAGACTGGAACTACTGGCAACTTGACAGTTGGGGCGACCACACATTTGAGGCAAGCCGCTATCCAAACCCACAAGCCATGCTCGACTATGTGCATCAGCTGGGCGGTCGTTTCATGATTTCAGTATGGCCGAAATTCTATGATACCGTTGACAACTACAAAGAACTGGATGCAAAAGGCTGGATTTATCATCAGGCAGTGAAGGATGACATTCACGACTGGTTGGGTTTCCGTGGCTCTTTCTATGATGCTTATGATGCAGGAGCACGGAAGATGTTCTGGAGGCAGATGGATGAGAACCTTTATACCAAATATAATCACGGAATAGACGCATGGTGGATGGACGCATCTGAGCCGAATGTGCGCGACTGTACCCCTATGTGGTACCGCAAGGCGTTATGTGGTCCGACTGCACTCGGCACTTCCACAGAGTTTTTCAATGCCTATTCAACGGTGAATGCTGATGCCATATACAACGGACAGCGCTCTGTGTTCAAGGGCGCCAGCAACGAACCACGCGTATTTCTGCTCACACGAAGCGGATTTGCAGGCGAACAGCGCTTCAGCACCGCAACATGGAGTGGTGATATCGGCACTCGTTGGGAGGATATGCGCGCTCAGATGACAGCCGGAATGAACTATTCCATGAGTGGAATACCTTTCTGGGGCATGGATCAGGGCGGTTTCTGTGTGGAAAATCGTTATGTTGCAGCTCAGCAAGTGTTCGACAAGACCGGAGTAGAGAACAGCGACCTGAAGGAATGGCGCGAATTGCAGGCTCGCTGGAATCAGTTTGGCTGTTTTATTCCTCTTTATCGTGCTCACGGACAGTGGCCGTTGCGTGAAGTTTGGAACATTGCTCCTGATAATCATCCAGCTTTTCAGAGCATCGTATGGTATGACAAGCTGCGCTATCGCATGATGCCTTACCTCTATTCAATGGCAGGATGGGCTCATTTCAAGGACTATACGTTGATGCGCGGACTGGTTATGGATTTCAACGGTGATGAAAACGTGTTGAACATTCCTGATCAGTGGATGTTCGGACCTGCGCTGATGGCTTGTCCTGTGGGATATTACAAGGCGCGCAACCGCAGCGTCTATTTCCCGAAGCAGTGCGGATGGTATGATTTCTATACGGGAGATTTCATTGAAGGCGGACAGAGACTCATCGTGGATGCACCATACGAGCGAATACCTGTATATGTTCGCGAGGGCAGCATCATTCCTTTCGGTCCCGAAATCCAGTATTGCGACGAGAAACCGGCTGAGCTTATCAACCTGTATGTCTATGCAGGCGCAGATGCCTCATTCCAACTCTATGAGGATGAAGGTACAAACTATAATTATGAGAAAGGAAAGTTTGCAACGATAGACATTACATACAACGATGCCGAAAGAATGCTGACCATAGGCAAAAGAGAAGGTTCGTTCAGCGGAATGCTGAAGAATCGCAGGTTCAATGTGGTTCTTGTCGGCAAAGAGAAAGCCACACCGCTGAATCTGGAAGCCCCGGAAGGAAAGATGGTTCAGTATAACGGCAAGGCTGTAAGTGTGAAGCTTTAGGAACATGACGTAGCAGATTGAAGGAACATAACATAAACAGATCGTGAGTATTTGGAGCCTATGATGAGCCATAGAGTAATGGGAAACCGCCTTTTCAGCATCAAGACGCTATTGTCGGTGCTGCTTTTCACCGCCTTCGCAACAGCTGCCGAGGCACGCGAGCGCATTTGCTTTGATCAAGGATGGCACTTCCTCTTAAACGACAAGATGACTGTTGATGATGTAGATCGTTTTTCTGGATGGCGAAAGCTCGATTTGCCGCATGACTGGGCAATAGAGGGAGACTTCCATGCCAGTAATCCGTCGGGAGCAGGTGGCGGTGCTCTTCCCGGCGGAATAGGTTGGTATAAAAAGAATTTCAGTATCGGTCGACTGTCGGGAGAGAAATACTATCTTGAATTTGATGGTGTTTACATGAATTCTTCCGTTTTTGTGAACGGCAGGTTGGTGGGATTCAGGCCGTATGGCTATAGTTCGTTTGAGTATGACATTACTCCGTTTCTGACCGAAGGTGAGAATCAGGTGGTTGTGAAGGTGGATAATAGCGATCAGCCTAATAGCCGCTGGTATAGCGGTTGCGGTATTTACCGCCATGTGTGGCTAACAAAAACGGCAAAAACGCATGTGGCTCATTGGGGAACTTATGTTACTGCAACTCCAAGCGCCAACTATCGGAAAGCAATATTCAACATCGAGGTGGAAGTGGAAGATGCCGTGGCTGGTACAAAGGTAAAAAACACTCTGATTGATGCTCAAGGCAATGTAGTGAAAAGTGGAGAGGTGAAACTGAAAAGCTCCGGCACGGCTGTTGCCAAAAGCCGGCTTGCAATCAGTAATCCTCATTTGTGGACATTGGAGAATCCATATATCTATCGCATAAAGACAGAAATACGTATTGGTAATAGAATTGTTGATGTAAATGAAACCAATACGGGAGTGAGGAGTTTCCGCTTTGATTCCAAGGCGGGCTTCTCACTCAATTCGAAAAACATGAAGATTAACGGAGTCTGCGAGCATCATGATTTAGGCTGTCTCGGAGCTGCATTCAATGAAGATGCCATGCATCGCAAACTGACAAAGCTGAAAGCGATGGGCGTTAATTCCATTCGTTGCTCTCACAATCCACCTGCCCCCGAACTGTTGAATATGTGTGACACGATGGGACTGATTGTAATGGATGAGAGCTTCGACATGTGGCGCCGCAAAAAGACCCAAAACGACTATGCCCGCTATTTTGACGAATGGCATGAGCGCGATTTGGCTGACTTGATCAAGCGAGATCGTAATCATCCTTCAGTATTGATGTGGTCGATTGGTAATGAAGTGCTGGAGCAATGGTCATCGGCTGAAGCTGATACGCTGACGTTGGAGCAGGCAAACCTGATACTAAATGCCGGGCATGATGCTTCAACGCTTGCCACTGAGGGTGAAATGAGCGTGAACTCATTGCTGACTCGTCATCTGGCAGAGATTGTGAGACGATACGATAAGTCAAGACCTATCACTTCGGGATGCAACGAACCTGATCCAAAAAATCATCTCTTCAAGAGTGGAGCCATTGATATCATAGGCTTCAACTATCATCATCAGTGGGTGAAAGACGTTCCCTCGAATTTCCCCGACAAGCCTTTCTTGATGAGCGAGAGTGTTTCTGCCTTGCAAACGCGTGGTTTCTACATGATGCCTTCCGACAGTGTGTATGTGGCTCCTAAAGAATGGTGGCTGCCTTACACAGATCCATCCTTCATGTGTTCATCTTATGACAACATGCATGCATCGTGGAGCAGCACCCATGAAGACACTTGGGCAGTGGTGAAGTACAATCCCTTTGTCTGCGGACAATATATTTGGACAGGCTTCGACTATATCGGTGAGCCCACGCCCTATAGTTTTCCGGCGCGAAGCAGCTATTTCGGCATCATCGATCTGGCAGGATTCCCCAAAGACACATATTATATGTATCAAAGTGAGTGGACAGACAGCAACGTGTTGCATCTGTTTCCACATTGGAACTGGCTGCCTGGTCAAGAGATAGATATGTGGTGTTATTACAATCATGCTGATGAAGTGGAGCTATTTGTCAATGGAAAAAGCCAGGGCGTGAGGCGGAAATGCACCGACGGCAAGTATCCTCTGTGTACTGAATTCCATGTGGCATGGCGCGTTCAATACGAGCCTGGTGAGGTGAAGGTTGTTGCGCGGAAGAACGGAAAGCAAGTGGGGGAGAAGACCATCTGCACTGCCGGATCGCCTGATCATCTCCGCCTGACGGTTGATTATGCAGGAAAGAACACCTCGTTCATAGCTGTCGAAGTGGTAGACAAGGATGGAAATCTCTGTCCGAATGCTGAAAATCAGGTGTATTTCGATGTGGAAGGTGCCGAAATCATTGGCGTTGACAATGGCTGTCAGACATCAATGGAGCGCTTCAAGGATAATAAGCGGAAAGCTTTCTTTGGCAAGTGCCTTGTCGTTGTAAAGGGAAAAGGGCAGCTGAAAGCACAATCTATTGGCTTGCATCCTGCATCCATCCTCATTCCATGACCAATTTGGCTTGTGTCTTGGCTTCTTTCAGAAGAGATTTCATGATAAGAGAATAGATAGTTCATGATTAGATAATATAGAAGAAATAATGTATATGAAAAAACAAGTATTATTTGCAGTCGCATTAACTATTGGCATGGCATCCCATGCACAGAAAACGCCTGTTTATCTCAATCCTGACGCTCCGTTAGAATCGCGTGTTCAGGATGCTTTGAGACGTATGACGACCCATGAAAAGGTGCAGATTCTCCATGCACAGAGTAAGTTCACATCGCCAGGTGTGCCTCGTTTGGGCATTCGCGAGCTCCATCATAGCGATGGCCCGCACGGAGTTCGTGCCGAAGTAGACTGGAATAGCTGGGGCAGTGCCAACTGGACGAATGACAGTATCGTAGCGTTCCCGTCGCTTACTTGTCTTGCTGCCACATGGAATAAGGATATTTCACGGATTTACGGCAATGCTATCAGCGAGGAATTTGCGTTCCGCGGCAAGGATATTCTTTTGGGACCGGGCACGACAATTGCCCGTCTGCCTCTCAACGGGCGCAGTTTTGAGTACATGGGCGAGGATCCCTACCTTGCAGGAGAGATGGTCGTGCCTTATATTCAGGCAGCTCAGGAGAACGGAGTGGCATGTTGCCTGAAGCATTTTTTCCTGAATAATCAGGAGACCGACCGCTTCACGGTGAATGTAAATGTCAGTGAGCGTGCTGTGAATGAAATCTATTTGCCTGCGTTCAAGAAGGCTGTGCAGAAAGCAAACCTATGGACAATCATGGGTTCATATAATCTCTGGAACAACGTGCATTGCTGCCAGAACGACTCTTTGCTGAACAAAATCCTCAAGAAACAGTGGGGATTCGATGGTGCAGTAGTGTCAGACTGGGGTGGCGTAACAGATACATGGCAGGCTGCTCTTGGCGGTATGGACATTGAGATGGGGTCGTTTACCAACGGAAAGACAGAAGACCACAGTATGGGCTATAACACATACAATCTCGCCGACCCGTTTGAAAAACTCATCAACGAGGGAAAAATACCGATGGAAGTGCTCAACGACAAGGCAGCACGCGTGCTTCGTACCATCTTCCGCACATCAATGAACTCGCAGAAAGCCATTGGGTCACAATGTTCTGAAGCTCATTATGACGCTTGTCGTGCCATTGGTGAAGAGGGAATCGTGCTGTTGAAGAATGCCGTAGTGAAGAAATCGAAGTCGGCTCTCTTGCCAATTGATGGCACAAAGTATCAACGAATCCTTGTGGTTGGTGAGAATGCCACCCGCAATTTGAGCGAGGGTGGCGGTTCTTCTGAACTGAAAACAAAGTGCGACATCATGCCATTGGAGGCACTGATAGCACTTTATGGCGACAAGATTGATTATGCACAGGGCTATTACAGCGGACGCCCGATGTATGATAAAGTGGAAGAACTCGACCCCGCCAAGCAGAAGGCTCTCCGTGATGAGGCTTTGGAAAAGGCAAAAACGGCCGATTTGATCATCTTTATCGGTGGCTTGAACAAGAACACGAAACAGGATTGTGAAGCCAACGACCGTGAAGACTATCATCTGTCATTCGGTCAGGATGCGCTGATCAGTGATCTGGCGAAGATTCAAAAGAACATCATCGTGGTTACGTTTGGAGGTAATGCCTACGCCACACCGTGGATTGAGCAGGTTCCCTCGCTGCTTCACTGTTGGTATCTCGGCAGCATGAGTGGCGAAGCATTGGGAAATGTGCTTAGCGGCAAGGTGAATCCGAGCGGTAAGCTGCCCGTTACTTTTGCCAAGAAACTGGATGATTATGCCTATTTCCAGTATGGACAGGAGGCTTATCCCGGCGTTGACAAGCAGGTATATTATAAGGAAAGCATTTATGTGGGATATCGCCACTTCAACACAAAGAAGATTCAGCCACAGTTTGCCTTCGGTCATGGACTCAGCTACACTACGTTCAAGTATGGCAAACCAGTTCTTTCTTCAAAGGAGATGGTATCTGACGGCAGAATCACTGTTACCGTTCCCGTCACCAATACGGGGAAAGTGTCTGGCAAGGAGGTGGTTCAGCTTTACATCGGTGATGTGGAATGCAGCGTTGACCGCCCACTTAAAGAGCTGAAGGGATTCAGGAAAATAGCATTAAGTCCTGGTGAGACCAAGAACGTTACGTTCACTTTCACCAACCATTCCTTGCGCTTCTTTGATGAAAACACTCATTCTTGGATTGCAGAGTCTGGCAAGTTCAAGGTTTATATCTGCTCAAGCGAGACCGACGTGCGCGGTGTAGCAGAGTTTGAGTTGAAATAGCATAACAGAAATAATAAGGAAACACCGTGAAGAGACAATTATGCATACTGTGCGTATTGGGATTGTTCAATACAGTGAAGGCGCAGATTCAGACAAATGCGGGCGTTCAGTATCTTATGAATGCACAGAAAGACATGTCTACAGATTTTTCCGATCTGTCGAATACGTATTTTCTCGCCGACAGTCTTTCGTCTTTTGATGTCATGAAAGGCACGGGAATGGTGAATTGGAAGCGCTATCGCCTGTCACCACGTCAGGCATTTAACACCAACGGCTATTGGCCTGTGCGTATGAAGATGCTTGATTTTCCCGATGCTGCATACGAAAACGACCCGGATTTGAAACTACAGATACGTTTCCTTTCACCAAGAACGGTTCGTATTACAATGCTTACCACTCCCATAGAGCAGAAAGATGCTGATAAAGAGGATGTAATGTTCTCTCCATCATTCGTTGCCAATTATCCAGATGGCGGCTCAAGTGCTGAAAAACAAGGATGGAGCGTGTCGCAGACTGCCGATGCCATTGTGTATAAGAGTGCCTACGGCATGGTGGAATTCCGCAAATACCCCTGGCGAATCGTCGTAAAAAACTCACAAGGAAAGATTCTCACGCAGACTCGCCATATCATCGACAACGATTCCACACAGATCAAGCTATTGCCATTCTCATTCATTAAGCGTGGTTCTGACAATTCCCGGAGCATCAATCCTGTGTTTTCGATAGCTCCCGGTGAGCGTATCTATGGTTGTGGAGAGTCGTTCACGAAGCTGGATAAAGTAGGGCAGAAGGTGCATCTTTTCGTTACCGATCCGCAAGGACCTGAGTCTGACGGACAGTATAAGCCCGTTCCCTTTTTCTTCTCAAACCGTGGCTATGGCATCTTCATGCACACTTCAGCGCCTGTTACCTGCGATTTCGGACAGAGCTATATAGGTGCCGACCGCCTGTTTATGGGTGACGAGAAGATGGATTACTTCGTTTTTCTTGGCGAACCAAAAGAGATTCTTGATGAATATACCAATGTGACCGGCAAGAGTCCGATGCTTCCGCTGTGGACATTTGGAACTTGGATGAGCCGTATCACATATTTCTCTCAAGAAGAAGGACTGGATATCGCGCATAAACTGCGCGAAAACCGCATTCCTTCAGATGTGATTCATTTCGATACAGGATGGTTCGATGTGGATTGGCAGTGCGACTATGAGTTCTCGAAAAACCGTTTCAAGAACCCGGTAAAGATGCTTCGACTGATGGAAGACATGGGGTTTCACACCTGTCTGTGGCAGTTGCCATACTTCACTCCCAAGAATCGTTACTTCCAAGAATTGGTAGATAACAACATGCATGTGAGAAATGCCGATGGAAGCATGCCATACGAAGATGCTGTTCTTGATCTTTCCAATCCGAAAACTGTAAGTTGGTATCAGGAGAAAATTGCGGGATTGATTCGTCAGGGCGTAGATGTTATCAAGTGCGACTTTGGTGAAGCAGCACCTTATAATGGTTTCTATTTCAATGGAAAAGGAGGTATGTATGAACATAACCTATATCCGCTGCGCTACAACAAAGCTCTATGGGAAGTGATTGAGCGTGAAAAGCCGGGAGAAGGTGTGATATGGGCGCGTTCTGCATGGGCAGGAAGCCAGCGATACCCGTTGCACTGGGGCGGTGATGCTGCTACTACGAACACCGGAATGCTGGGCGATCTGCGCGGTGGACTGTCATTCGGACTGAGCGGTTTTTCGTTTTGGAGCCACGACATGGGCGGTTTCGTAACAGCTTCTCCAGAAGACATCTATCGTCGTTGGCTGCCTTTTGGTTTCTTAAGCAGTCATACCCGTGCCCATGGTGCACCTCCCACCGAGCCATGGCTTATCAGTGAGTCGTTCACACAGGCATTCCGAGAGTGTGCTGAGATGAAATATCGGCTGATGCCGTATGTGTATGCGCAGGCAAAAGAGTGTTCCGACAAGGGCTTGCCTATGGTTCGCGCTCTCTTTGTGGAGTTTCCGCACGATCCGGGTGCATGGCTTGTTGAAGACGAGTATATGTTTGGTAGTCAGATATTAGTGGCGCCGATGCTTGAAAGCGCTTCTTCACGTACATGCTATCTGCCCAAAGGGAAATGGATTGACTATCAGGATGGCAAAGTTTACGATGGTGGCTATCAGGAGATTAAGGCAGGAAAGATACCCGCAGTTGTTCTTGTAAGAGATGGTTCCCTTATTCCGCACGTACCTGTGGCACAGCGAACCGATCAGATAGATTGGAGCAAGGTGGAGTGGAAGTCATATCAGGTAGATGCAGCAAAGTGCACCGGATTATCGTTCATGCCTGGAGATGCTGGTGTTCAGGTAGTTGAGCGGTGAAGAATCTGATGCAACAGCGTATGTAAGCTGTTTGTTGGTATTTCAAGACTATTGTATATGAGAAAGAAACCTATATTATTGTTGTTGCTGTTGATGGCATGCGCATGCATTCATGTGTATCCGCAGGGCAATATCCATCAGCAATCATCATCATACGAATGGCCTACCGATCAAGCCGTTGTGCAGAAACTCCATCAATGGCAGGATTTGAAATTCGGCGTGTTGCTCCATTGGGGCATCTATTCGGTGCCTGGAATCGTGGAGTCGTGGTCAATCTGCGATGAAAACTGGATAACAAGAGACACCACTCTGACCTTCCAGCAGTATCGCGACTGGTATTTCGGCTTGGCAGACCAGTTCAATCCGCGCCAGTTTAACCCACAGCAATGGGCTTCGGTGATGCAGGATGCAGGAATGAAATACATGATTTTCACGACGAAGCACCATGACGGTTTCTGCATGTTTGATAGTCATGAGACCGATTTCACCATCGCCCGCCATGCCTTCCGCGACGATTCGCGCAGCGATGTGCTGAGGTATGTGCTCGACGCATTCCGTCAGAAGCAGTTCATGATAGGCACTTATTTCTCAAAACCCGACTGGCACAGCCAGTATTATTGGTGGGATGTATATCCCAACAAGGGGCGCAACGTGAACTATTCCATCAAGAAATACCCGTGGCGTTGGGAGCAATTCTGCCGCTTCACCTATCGGCAGATAGAGGAAATACTCTCTCGCTATGGCAAAGTGGATATCCTTTGGCTCGACGGAGGATGGGTGTGCAAGGAAAACAATCAAGACATCCGCATGCCCGAGATTGCTCGGATGGCACGGAAACACCAGCCGGGACTCATCATGGTGGACAGGACAATACGCGGTCCCTATGAAAACTATCAGACACCCGAGCGCTCCATTCCTGAAGAGCAGCTGCCGTATCCGTGGGAAAGCTGTATTCCGCTGAGCGACGATTGGGGGTATGTGCCTCATCCGAACTGGAAAACTGTCGGGAGAGTTATCAACACGCTCGTTGAGGTTGTTGCCAAGGGCGGAAATTTGGTTCTTGGTGTAGGACCGACTCCTGAGGGAATCATTCAGGATGAGGCTGTTGAACGGCTGCATACCATAGGAAAATGGCTGGAAACAAACGGAAAGGCGATTTACGGAACAATAATCACTCCCCATTATCATGAGGGCAATGTGTGGTTCACCTCTTCAAAAGACGGCCGGCTGTATGCTATCTATGTGCTGCAAGATGGCGAGAAAGTTCCCGAAACATTATCTTGGACGGTGAATCTTCCAAGTAAGAGCATCCGACTTGTATCCAACGGGAAGAAACTGAAATGGCATGTGAGAAACGCAACTGTTACGGTGACGCTCCCGAAGGGTATGGCAAACCAATCTTTTGCTATGGAAATCAACTGATAAGAAAATCATGCCATGACGCTCGGAATACGAAAAAAAATAGTATCTTTGCACACGAAAACAAACTAAAACTAATTGAATCTTATGAAAAAAGTATCAGCATTGGTTCTCGTCTGCCTGATATCACTGGCAGTTTGTGCAGGGAACAAAGATTGGAAAAGGATGAAGCAAGT
The DNA here is from genome assembly GCA_017471245.1 of Prevotella sp. GTDB lineage: Bacteria > Bacteroidota > Bacteroidia > Bacteroidales > Bacteroidaceae > Prevotella. Next base: position 37,855 of record JAFUVB010000041.1, on the reverse strand, counting down.
GTTGGCAGAGATCAGACAGCCCGCTTTTGCCGACCGTTCTTATAGTATTCTCGACTATCAGCAGCAGGGCGACACCCTGTTCACGAAAGCCATCAACCGTGCTATTGAGGTGTGTTCTCAGGCTGGCGGCGGCAAGGTGGTGGTACCTGCCGGAACGTTCTATACAGGTCCCATCCGCATGAAGTCGAATGTGAACTTGCATCTTTCAGAAGGAGCGGTGCTGAAGTTCATCACCGACGTAGCTCAGTTTCCCGTCGTGCTCACCCGTATCGAAGGTATCGACTGCTATAACCTCTCGCCGCTGATCTATGCATACGGTGAAGAGAACATCGCAGTTACAGGAAAGGGAATCCTCGACGGTCAGGCGAGCCACGACAACTGGTTCAATGCCGCACGTGTGCGCAACATCACGCTGCCCGACGGGAGCATCGGCAACGAGAAAGAGCTGTTGAACCGCGCCCTTGACAACGACCTGCCCATGGAGCAGCGCGTTTTCACGGGCAAATACGGCATGCGCCCGCAGTTCATTAATTTCTATAAGTGCAAGAATATCCTGCTCGAAGATATCGAACTCAACCATTCTCCCTTCTGGCTCATCCATCCGCTATTGTCGGAAAATATAATCCTGCGCCGCGTGAAGATGAACAGTCACGGAGGTAACAATGACGGTTGCGACCCGGAATCATGCAAGAACGTGCTGATAGAAGACTGCTATTTCGATACAGGCGATGATTGCATAGCCATCAAATCGGGCAAGAACGGCGACGGGCGCAAGTGGAATATCCCCAGCGAAAATCTCATCGTGCGCAACTGTTTGATGAAAGACGGGCATGCAGGTGTTGCCATCGGCAGCGAGATGACCGGCGGATGCCGCAATGTGTGGGTGGAAAACTGCAAGATGGACAGTCCGCATCTGCAGCGCATCATCCGCATCAAGTCGAACCCGCTGCGCGGCGGAGTGGTGGAGAATGTGTATGTGCGCAATATTGAAGTGGGCGTGTGCGACTTGGCTATCTTGGGCATCGAACTGCGATATTGGCACACCGAGAAAGGCGATTATCTGCCACTGTTCCGCAATATCCACATCGACAGGGTGAACAGTCAGAAGAGCCGCTTCGCCGTTCATGTGGACGGGCTGCCCGGCTATCATCAGGCGCAAGACATTTATCTTTCCAACTGCGACATAAAAGGTGTTACCGACAACCGGCTCAATGTGCTCGAAGGTGCCAAGAACGTGCAGTTCAAGAACGTGAAAATCAACGGAAAGAAGTTTGTCTTGAAATAAAAAGCATCAAAACGGTTACAGATGGAACTCATGCAGCAGCTGTTTGCAAACAGCCAATTCCCCCTGCTCACAGCCTTTCTCATGGGGCTGCTCGTGGCGATACATCCCTGTCCGCTTGCCACCAACATTGCTGCCATGGGGTATATCGTGAAAGCCAAGAGCGGAGAATCGCGCTTTTCGCTGCTTGCCAACGGCCTGCTCTACACCTTGGGACGCACCATTTCCTATTCTCTTTTAGGCATCGTGATGATTATTGTCATCAAAGGAGGTGCCCAGGTGATGCACATCGGTGAGCAAATGAGTGAGTGGGGCGAGCGATTGCTTGCCCCGCTGCTGATTGCCATCGGGCTTTATCTGCTGTATACCGACCTGCTTCATCATCACGATCATGTTCCTTCCACGAAAGACCCCAAGGGTTGGTTCCATGGGGCGTGGGGCAGTATGCTGCTCGGCATCGTTTTTGCCATGGCATTCTGCCCAGAGAGTGGCATTGTTTATTTCGGAATGATCATCCCCATGTCGGTTGAATCGTCAGCAGGCTATCTCATTCCCGTTGGTTTTGCCATCGGCACCGCCCTGCCTGTTCTTCTCATGGCATACGTTTTTGCCTATAGCATCCAGTCGTTTGAGCGCATCAGCCGCGGCATGCATCAGGTTCAGGTGTGGCTCACGCGTATTGTTGCCGTGCTCTTCATTCTTGCGGGAGTGTTCTGCATGGTCTATTAAAGCCAATACCTATGTTTTCGTGCTGTGAAATCTATGCTTTCATGCGCCAAAACCTATGTTTTTGAACTTCAAAACCTATGCTTTCATGCCTCAAAACCTATACTTTTGAGCTTTAAAATCTATGCTTTTGAACTTTGAAGCCTATGTCTTCACGCATCCATCGTGAAAATGGCATCCTTCTGATTGCATGGAGGTTCTCTCCCTATGGTGGATTCCATAAAGATAATTGGCTGCGTATAAACGCGCTGATTATCAATAGGTTATTAAGTTCTATCCGTTACCTGCTGCGTTACCTGCTGCGTTACCCGCTGCGGGTAACGCAGCAGGTAACGCAGCGAGTAACGCAGCATTTCTTCTAACATCCTGGTTATCATGAAGTTGTACGCATCTACACAACAATACTGTTTTTTACGTGTAGAGAATGCGCGGAATTGCCAAGATGATTATATCTCCATATCCTTGTCCAACTGATCTTTCCACAAATATTGACGTGTCTCATGGACGATGACACCGCTGAGGAAGAGCAGCGAAATGAGGTTTGGTATCGCCATCAGCGCATTCATGCAGTCGGCAAGATTCCACACGATGCCGAGGTTCATCACCGCTCCGACGAACAAAATGAGGATGTAGAGGATGCGGTAAGGACGGCGCAATCGGCTGTCTAAGTATTCCACGGCGCGCTCTCCATAGAGTTCCCAGCCGAGAATGGTGGAGAAGGCGAAGGTGAGCAGACCGAATGTGAGCAGTGGAGCACCGATGTAAGGTATCTTGCTGAATGCCATCTTCGTGAGCGTTGCCCCGTTTTCGTAGGAAATATCGGGGTAGGCAATGATGCTGCTCACGATGACGAGTCCCGTAAGCGCACAGATCACCACCGTGTCCCAGAAGGTTCCGCTGCTCGAAACCAATGCCTGGCGCACCGGATTGCGCGTTTGTGCGGCTGAAGCAACGATGGGTGCACTGCCCATACCTGACTCGTTGGAGAACAGACCGCGCGCAATACCGAAGCGGGCTGCCATCATCACCGTGCTTCCCACAAATCCGCCGCCGGCAGCTTCGGGGTTGAACGCTGCTTCACATATCAGTTTGATGGCCGGCCACACATAACTGCCGTTAATAAAGAGAATGACGATGCAGCCGATGATGTAGAACACAGCCATGAAAGGTACGAGCATGGTGCATACACGGGCAATGCTCTTGATGCCGCCCAGCACCACTGCACCCGCAAGCAGCATGATGAGCGTGCCTGTTATGTAGGGCGAGATGTTGTAGGTCTCGTATGTGAGCGTGGCAATGGCATTTGCCTGAACGGTATTTCCTATGCCGAATGAGGCTATCGCGGTGAACAAGGCGAAGAGCACAGCCAGCCATTTCCATCCCAAACCGCGTTCCAGGGCATACATGGGGCCGCCCAGCGTGCGCCCGCCTTCGGTCTTCACACGGTATTTCACGGCAAGCAGTCCTTCGGCATATTTTGTGGAGATGCCGAAAAGTCCCGTTAGCCAGCACCACAGCACGGCTCCCGGACCGCCCAATGCCACAGCGGTGGCCACACCGATGATGTTTCCCGTGCCGATAGTGGCAGCGAGTGCGGTGGCAAGTGCGCCGAACTGCGACACATCGCCGCTGGCATCCTTGTCTTTTCTGAAGCTTAGTCGGATGGCTGTCCATAGGTGTCGTTGCGGAAAGCGCAGTCGGATGGTCAGAAACAGGTGGGTTCCTAACAGCAGGATGATCATCGGCCATCCCCAAAGCAGGGAGGAGAGATCGGTGAGTATCTGGTTGATTTGATCCATGTGTAGAAGCGGGTGATATTGTTTGATGTGGTTATCGGCTCTGTTTTTCGGTGTCAACGGGCTGTTCCATCCTCACTCTTACGTTCTCAAAGCCCATCGACCGCATGAGCTGGTAGAACTGTTTGGTGGCGTTCTGCTCAGCACTGGCAATGTTCTCCTTGGTGAGGCAGCGCTGCTTCATGCGCTGGTAGGCGCGCTGATAGAGGTTCTCGCGATCCTGGTCGCTCCATTTTCCTGATTCAAAGAACGACTTGGTACGTGCCTCGTCTATGATTTTCTCGTCGAGAAGCTTCACGGGAGGCAGCAGAACGTCGATGGTGTCGTGGTCTTTCGTTATCCAGCCGTCTTTCACCTCACTCATGTCGATGCCTAACCGCAGGGTTCCATAGTAGATGCGTATCAGTTCGTCGTCCTTGAAGAACCCGTTGCGCACGGTGTCGGTGAGTTCTTCGTCGGCAATCGACAGGAATTCCCATTCGCCGATGGCCTTCATCGATTCTATCTGCGTGGGTGTCACGCCGATGCGCTGGTCGATTTCGATGGAGGCATTGGTGTCGGTCATTTTCTGCAAGGCGAAATAACCGATGCCCACGATGGCGAGAACGATCACGAGAAGGGCAATGATGGACCATTTCCCCAGCTTTCCCACCATTTGGAGAAGTGCTGTCAGTATCACTTCAATGCCGCTCTGGATGGCATCGTTCAATTGTTCTTGCTTCGCTGTCTTGTTGGTTTTCTTCTTGGTCATTTTGCAATTGATTTTGCGTCAAACAGAGAATGTATGTCGTTGGATGTAAACTGTTTACGGAATGTTACTTTAATGCTTTCTTCAGGATATCCCAACGCAACAATCATCGGTATGATTGTGTTGGCTGCATTTTCCTGCGCCATGTTGATAATGCCCATTTTCGGAATGTCGTTGATGATGGATGCCCTGCCCTGATTCTCGTAGTTGGTCATCTCCTCATCATTGAAGTTGGAGCGGAGGATGGATACCTGTTTCTTGATTTCTGCATGGTTGATCTTGCTGCTGGTGAGTTCCACCTTCGGATCGGGCAGGATAATCTCAATGCGGTTGCCGCTGCGCTGGATGTTTTTCTCAGAGAAACCGCTGAAATCCACGTATGCCTTCAGCGTGGCATCCATGGGAATGGCGATTTTTCGGTTGCCGATGGGCAGGGTGATGTTGAAATCCTGAGCCAGGATGCTGCCTTTGAGCTTCATCTGGTCGTCGTGCGTCACGATTTTATGCACATGATATTCTGCTGTATAGAGTTTTGCGCATTTCTGTATCTGCATGATCATCATGGGAATCGTGTCTACTGGCTGCTGTTCCTGTCTGGTTTCCGTCTGCGCGTTGCATGCATATAGAACCAGCGTGGATGCGGCTGCGCAGAGCATTGCTGTGATATTCTTCTTCATAATCCTGAGTGGAGCTTTTTCTTACTGCAAAGATAGTAAAAAAATGTCATTATGGATATAATTGAATTAAATTTTTCATTTTTTGCTAAACATATATCTCTAATTTCGGCAAAATGTTTTAATTTTGTACATTCTTTAACGTAAGATACCGAAAGAAATGAGACAAATGACGAGCAAAATAGCTAAATGCGTGCTTGCCGTGTTAGCAGTGGCGGCGATGGCATCATGCAGTGAGAAGAAAAAGCCCAATGTAATCATCGTTCCGAAGGCAGAGACTCCCAAACCATCGGCTCCTGTCAGGATGAGCGAATATACTCATCGGGATGATGTGGAGTGGATCGGCAAGACCTATAAGGTGGAAGTTCACCGTTTTGTTGCTGACAGCCTGCCGATGGTAAAGGATGAGCAGGGAACGAAATACTATGATAACCTCATCCGAATAAAGGTGATCCGTCCCGATGGCACAGAATTTTTCAACCGTCTTTTTTCAAAGAAAGCCTTCAACGATTATTTAGATGCGAACACGCGTGACAATGGTGTGTTATTGGGAATCGTGTTCGATCGTGCCGAAGGAGACAATCTGCTGTTCGGTGCAAGCGTGGGTTCGGCCGACAAGTTGAGCGATGAGTATATTCCGATGATTGTCACTTTGAGCAGAATGGGTAATGTGAGCATCGCACGTGATACTCAATTGGATTCAATAGAGCCTCTCGACGCAAATGCTGAAGATGAGGAAGAAGGGGTTTAGGCACCCCTTCTTGCCTGAAAGTCTTATTTTTTCTTTCTTCCTACCAGTGACGAGTAGCTGTCAGCATACTGTTCCGGATGCTGTCCGATGAAGATGGTGTTAATGAGGCAGTTGGCTGCTATTTCTTCATCGGATAGTTCCACGGAATGTTCCTTGATGATGTTCTTTCCAGCAATTTCATGCCACGTGGCTTTGAAACTGCTGTCCTGTGCGCCGAAGAAATAGTCATTGGAGTAGGGTGACTCAATGACCTGATACCTGATGTTCTTTTTCGAATTGACGGGAGTGAGGGTTGTCAGCAGGTCGTATGCTGTTTTGAACTCCTTTCTGTGGCGTTTGGCGTTTGGGTACATCTTTGCCACTGTCGGGAAAAGTTCATCGAACTCGAATGATCGTAAGAGCAATTGCAGATTCATGGTTCAATAATTGATGTTTTTGTTCTTTAAAATTATATGGAGATGGTGAGTTCCACCGGGCAATGGTCGCTGCCGAAGATGTCTGTATGTATCTTGGCATCCTCCATTTTCGGGTTGAGTCTTTCGGAAACCACGAAGTAGTCGATGCGCCACCCTGCGTTCTTTTCTCTCGCCTTGAAGCGATAGCTCCACCAGGAATAGATATCTGTCTTGTCGGGATAGAAGTATCTGAACGAGTCGGTGAATCCGTTGGCGAGCAGAATGGTGAACTTTTCCCGCTCCTCATCAGTAAAGCCGGCATTTTTCCGGTTAGTCTTCGGGTTCTTCAAATCAATCTCCTGATGGGCAACATTCATGTCTCCGCAGACAATCACGGGCTTTTGGGCATCCAGTTTCTTCAGATAGTTGCGGAAATCATCTTCCCACTGCATCCGATAGCTGAGCCTTCTCAACCCGTCTTGGGAGTTTGGCGTATAGACAGTTACCAGAAAGAAGTCGCTCATCTCAAGAGTGATCACCCTTCCTTCATGGTCGTGCTCGTCAATACCCATGCCGTAGGTGACGTTCAGCGGTTTGTGACGGGAGAAAATGGCAGTTCCGCTATATCCTTTCTTATCGGCATAGTTCCAAAACGACTCATATCCGTCGAATGACAGGTCGAGCTGACCGGCCTGCATCTTTGTTTCTTGCAGACAGAAGAAATCTGCATCCAATGATTTAAATGCTTCACTGAAACAGCCTTTGCCCTCGCAAGCCCTCAAGCCGTTCACATTCCAACTGATAAACTTCATGTTAATCTTGTTTTTTTCGGTGGCAAAGATACTTACTTTTTCCTGAATCTCCAATTATTAGGCTGTTTTTTTCCAATGATTCCGTATAATGTGGGCATAATCATGGCCTTAGAATGCCCGCGCGCCTTATGTGGCTTGGCGAATAAAAAGTAGGAAGGTGCAAATGAACATGTCCATTTACACCTTCCTTGATATCTAAATGATCGAATAATCAGAACTTTGCCATTTTAATTGCTACGATTGCACACTCGTCACCCTTGTTTCCAAGTCGTCCGCCCGCTCTGTCCTTTGCCTGTTGAAGGTCGTTTGTCGTGAGAAGACCATAGACAACGGGTATCTCGCTTGTGGCATTCAGCCTTGCAATGCCGGCAGTTACACCTTGGCAGATATAGTCGAAGTGAGGAGTCTCGCCGCGAATGACACTGCCGAGAATGATAATGGCATCATAACCGCCATTGAGCGTCATCTGGTGTGCACCGTAAATCAGCTCGAAAGAGCCGGGAACGGTTTTCACGTGGATGTTTTCTGGAAGTGCTCCATGCTTCTCTAATGTGGATACAGCCCCATTGAGCAGTGCTCCCGTTATCTCCGGATTCCATTCTGCCACCACTATGCCGAAGCACATGTTGCTGGCATCGGGTACTTTAGCGAAGTCGTAGTCAGACAAATTGTGAAGTGCTGTTGCCATTATTTTGCAGAAACACGTTCAATATACTTGTCAATCTCGGACCAAACGGCTGAGTTGACATACTTCTTCTTGATGTCCTGATAGATTTTCAGTGCCTCATCGTTCTTTTTCTGGCTCTCAAGAATCTGAGCAGCCTTGATGAGGAATGTGGGTGAAAGGCTGTTGTTGGTGTTGTCTTCAGCATTGCTGTCGGCCATGCTTGCAGCCTTCTTGAATGCAGAAACAGCCTTGTCGAGCTGATTCACGTTGGCATAGGCATCGCCTAATGCAGACAATGCAGCCGGGCTCACCATAATATCGTTGGCAGGGGAGTACTTGTCAAGGAATTTCACTGCGTCTTCCCACTTGCCCATGTTAGCGTAGCAAAGTCCGGCATACAGGTTTGCCAGGTTTCCGGCTGCTGTGCTACTGTAGTCGGAAGCAATCTTCAGGAAACCAGCATACTTGGTGCTGTCGCCATTGAGTGCTTTTTCAAACATACGGTCTGCAAAGAGTTCCTGCCCTTTAGCAAGTTCCGTGCTTGCCTTTGTCTCGCGTGGAACCTTTACATAGCTGTTGTAGAGAATAATACCTGCAATAATCACGATCAGTGCAATCACTGCATAGATGATAGCTTTCCTGTATTTCATGAAGAAAGCTTCTTTCTTGTTGAGATTCTCAACGTTCTGTTGTTCTTTTACTTTTGCCATTTTATTGTTTTTTATTTTTCTCTTTTGGGCTGCAAAATTAAGGAATTTAATTCACATATTGAAATTTATCCGTGACTTTTTTCGTTTTTCAGTAATAAAAGGTGTATCTTTGCCTACTGAAAAGACGAAAGAGGCGAATGATACTGAAGAAAATCTCAATTATTAACTTTAAGAACATCAAAGAGGCATCGCTCGACTTGTCTCCGAAAATGAATTGTCTGATCGGCAGGAACGGGGTGGGGAAGACGAATTTCCTTGATGCTGTATATTATCTGTCGTTCTGCCGGAGTGCATATAATAGCATTGATTCGCAGGTAATCTGCCACGGCGAGCCGTTTTTCGTGCTGGAAGCATCTTATGACAACGACCTCGGTGACCCCATGCAGGTGTATTGCGGAATGAAAGTTGGGGCGAAAAAGCACTTCAAAAGGAACAAGAAAGAGTATAAGCGGTTGTCAGAACATATCGGAATGATACCTCTTATCTTCGTTTCTCCCTCCGACACGTTGCTCATTGAAGGCGGAAGTGAGGAGCGCAGGCGCTTGATGGATGTGGTGATTTCACAGTATGACCGTGGCTACATCGAAGCGCTCAACCGATATAACAAGGCGCTGCAGCAGCGGAACGTACTGCTCAAACAGGAAGAAGAACCTGATGAAACGCTCATGGCTATCTGTGAGGAGCAGATGGCTATGGAGGGAGAAGTGGTATATCAGAAACGCGACGCCTTCGTGAAAGAACTGATACCGCTTTTTCAGCATATCTATCAAAGCATATCAGAGGAACGAGAAGAGGTTTCGCTCAATTATATTTCCCATTGCCAGCGTGGAGCGTTGCTGGATGTGATACGCCGTGACAGATTTAAGGACAGGGCAGTGGGATATTCGCTCCACGGCATCCACCGTGACGAACTTGAAATGACGCTGGGAGGCTACTCCATGAAGAAAGAAGGTAGTCAGGGACAGAACAAGACCTATGTGATTGCCTTGAAACTGGCACAATTCAGCTTCCTGAAACGCACGCCGGGCAATACCACACCATTGTTGCTTCTTGATGATATATTCGACAAGCTCGATGCCGGCAGGGTTGAGCAGATCATTCGTCTTGTGTCGAGCGAGGAGTATGGGCAGATTTTCATCACCGATACCAATCGTGATCATCTTGACAAGATACTTCAGCGCACTGGGTTTGACTATAAGATTTTTTCTGTTGACGGTGGAGAAATAAAGGAAAAGAGCTATGTTTAAGCGCAAGGTACTGTCTGTCGACGAAGTGGTAAGCATGTTTCTGCGGCAAAACGGGTTGGAAACACCGTTGCTGCAGAACAGGTTGGTGGATGCTTGGGATACGGTAGCCGGAAATGTGATTGCCCGTTATACTGAGGAGAAATACATCCGCAACCAGGTGTTGTTCGTAAAGATCGCAAGTCCTGCATTGCGTTCCGACTTGTCGATGATGCGTACTCAGTTGGTGAACAAGCTTAACAAGTATGTCGGAGCACGGATTATTGTTGATATCAGATTCTATTGATGTTCACACAATCATAATTCTGTGACACCTCAGATTCTATTAATGCTCACACAAGCCTAATCCTGATACATGTTTCTCCTATAAAACCTCATCCATTTTCACATCGTTTTCATCGGCAGGAATGCCAGGCAGTTTCTGAAAATCGAAGCAAACGCCAATCTTGTAGGCATCGGGCAGTTTGGGCAACAGCCGGTCGTAATAGCCTTTTCCTCTTCCAAGTCGGTTGCAACGCGAATCGAAAGCCATGCCGGGAACCACTGCCGTATCAATCTTTTCATATTGGCTGAAGAGTTTTCCAACGGGTTCCATGATGTTGAAGAACCCTCCCACCAGGTCCTTGGCACTCTCATAAATGCGCAATTCCATCTCCGTATCGCTTAATACTGCTGGTAGCAGCACGGTTTTTCCATCCTTCACTAATTGGTTGATTACATCATGGGTGTTCACCTCATCCTGAAGCGAATAATACATCAATATCGTATGGGCATTTTTCACGCGAGGATGAGCGAGCAACCGCTTGATAATTGGCTGCGACAGCTCATCCAGTTTCTCGTTAGAGAACATTGATTTCTGCATGCGGATGAACTTCCGCAGATCTTTCTTGTCCATTTCCGAATAGTCTGTATTACTAATTGACGATCAGCACACGGCAACCACATTATATCTTCTCGTCACATTCCTGAGGAAATATGGGGTAAGCGAAGCCACTTTCTCTCCCTTACCCTCTTTTTCCTCCACTTTTTCCGGCTTTTTGGGGAATGCTTCGTTCTTGTTGAACACATCTTGGGCAGCCTTGATCACAGGATCGCCAATGTTCAGATACTGCACCCATGCATCTTCGTCCATGATGTTGTAGATAATCCTGCTGTTGATATACCTTTCCAATAGTGAATGGCTCTTCTGGATCATCAGGTTTCGCCGCTGCAATCCATGCTTGTCGGCATAGGTGGCAAACATGTCGACCGTGTTTTGCTTCACAAGATAATCCGAAAGTTCCATCATATCCTTGAAAGTGTTGAGTTTCACGCGGTTATCATCTGTGTAAACGAATGCGAACTGCAATATCAATCCACTCATACTTGCCCGTTTGTAGTATGAAGTCATGCCCAACGTATCTTCTGGAACGAAGATATCAGGTGTGATACCGCCGCCGCCATAAACCTCGCGGCCATTGCTTGTGTGATAAGCAGGGCCGGTATGCTTGATACTGTCTTGCGAGAAGAACTCCCCGTGCTCATATCTTGCAAGCAGATCCTCCTCATATCCGTTGACATCTCCTAATGAATACGGTTTCTGAATGCATCTGCCCGAGGGAGTATAGTAGCGTGCTATGGTGAGGCGGATCATGGAACCGTCGCGGAAAGCCAACTGCTGCTGAACGAGTCCTTTGCCAAATGAACGGCGGCCGATGATCGTTGCCCGGTCGTTATCCTGCATGGCACCGGCAAAAATCTCTGAAGCAGAAGCGCTGCTTTCGTTGATGAGCACGATAAGCGGTATTTTCTGGTAGCTTCCTCTGCCGTCGCTGCGGTATTCCTGCCTTGGTGACTTGCGTCCCTCGGTATATACTATCAGCTTGTTTGTGGCGAGGAATTCGTTGGCAATCTGCACTGCCGAAGTGAGATAGCCGCCTGTATTGTCGCGAAGGTCGATGATCAGGTTGCCGAAACCTTCCTGCGACAGGCGTGCGAGCGAGATAAGCATCTCCGGATAAGTGTTTTCTCCGAAATTCTTGATGCGGATGTATCCCGTTGTTTCGTCAAGCATGTAGGTGGCGGTTACGCTTCGCGTGGGGATTTCGCCACGTGTAACGGTGAACTTCAGTTCTTTTTTCTCTCCATAGCGCATCACGCCAATAGTCACCTTCGTATCTTTCGGCCCTTTCAAACGATGCTGCGCCTCCTCGTTGGTAACAGTCTTCCCCACAAAAGGTTTGCCGTCGACACTGATAATCTTGTCACCGGCAAGCAGACCGGCACGTTCAGCAGGACTGTTCTTGATGACTCCTTGAATGTGAATGGTATCTTCGCGAATGACGAACTCGATGCCGACACCCGAGAACGAACCTTTCAGGTCGTCGGTTGCAATCTGCACGTCTTTGGCACTGATGTATACGGAGTGCGGGTCGAGATCTGAGAGAATCTGAGGTATCGCCTTTTCCACAAGCGAGTCGATGTTCACGGCATCCACATATTGATCGTCGATGAGTTGCAGCAGGTTGTTCAGCCTGTTGCTGCCGCTGTTGATGATGTTCAGTCGGTTGCTGGAGAAGTGCTTGGCAAAGAATGTACCTATCACGATGCCGATTATTACGCACAAAGCCAGCATCAATGGCATATATCTGTTTGATTTCATACTGAATGCTTATGTTTGTTTGTGACTGTTATCTATGTTAAATGGTGCTCACGTCGATGAATTCCACGTCGATTCCGGCACGTTTCAGCAGCTTGATGCCATCGTCGAGCCGGTATTGCTCGCCATAAACCACGCGCCTGATGCCTGCCTGGATGATCAGCTTGGCACATTCGATGCATGGTGATGCCGTGACATAGAGCGTGCTTCCGTCGCTGTTGTTGCTGCTTCGGGCAAGTTTGGTGATGGCATTTGCCTCTGCATGCAGCACGTAAGGCTTGGTCACGTTGTTGTCATCCTCGCAGATATTCTCGAATCCGCTGGGAGTTCCGTTGTATCCATCGCTGATAATCATCTTGTCTTTCACCACCAATGCACCCACTTTGCGGCGCTGACAGTAGCTGTTTTCCGACCAGATGCGCGCCATCCGCAGGTAGCGGCAGTCAAGATTTTTCTGTTTTTCGTTTAATTCCATTTCGCTTTAGTAATGCTTCTATTGTAGGTTCCTGTCCCCTGAAACGCTTGTAGAGCGTCATCGGGTGTTCTGTGCCGCCTTTGCTCAGAATGCAGTCGCGGAAGCGCTGGGCTGTGGCTTGGTTGAATATTCCGTGCTTCTTGAACACGCTGAATGCATCGGCATCGAGCACTTCTGCCCATTTGTAGCTGTAGTACCCTGCGGCATACCCTCCCGCCATGATGTGCGAGAACTGCGTTGTCATGCAGGTGGTGGGGTTCTTTTTGGCTTTCACGATGCTTGCTTTGGCCCATGCCTTTTTCTCGAAGGGGATGATGTCGTCGGTGAACTCGTCTTTCTTCGTGTAGTATGCCATGTCGAGAAGTCCGAAACTCACTTGCCGCAGGCATCCCATGGCAACGTTGAAGTTGCGGCTTTTCACAATGCGGCGTATCAGATCGTCGGGTATGGGTTCGCCCGTCTCATAGTGATAGGCAAATGTGCGCAGGAAATCCTTTTCAATGGCGTAGTTCTCCATGAACTGTGACGGCAGTTCAACGAAATCCCACCATACATTTGTTCCGCTCAGGCTCTCGAAACGGCTGTTGGCAAACATGCCGTGGAGTGAATGGCCGAACTCGTGCAAGAATGTCTCCACTTCGCCCAGTGTGAGCAGTGCCGGCTTTTCTTCAGTGGGCTTTGTCAGGTTCATCACCACGCTGACGTGAGGACGCACATTCTCACCTTTGCGGTCGATCCACTGTCCCTGGAATTCCGTCATCCATGCGCCGCCCTGTTTCCCTTTTCGCGGATGGAAATCGGCATAGAACACGGCAAGATAAGAGCCGTCTTTGTCGAATACTTCGTATGCCTTCACGTCGGGATGATACACGGGAATGTCCTTGTTTTCCTTGAATGTGATGCCGTAGAGGCGGTTTGCCAGGCCGAACACCCCGTCGATCACCTTGGAGAGTTCGAAGTATGGGCGCAGCATTTCAGCATCGATATTGTATTTTTTCAGTTGTAGCTTATGGGCATAGAATCCCTGATCCCATGCTTCCATCTTGAAATCCTTGCCTTCTGTCTTGCGGGCAAGCTTCTCTATCTCTGCATACTCTTTCAGTGCGGCGGGCTTATACGCCACGATGAGGTTGTCGAGCAGCTTATAGACATTCTTCACCTTGCTTGCCATGCGGTGTTTCAGCACATAGTCGGCATAGGTCTTGTAGCCCAAGAGTTGTGCTATTTCTCTTCTGAGGTTCACCAAGCGCTTGCAAATGTCAAGGTTGTTTTCCGTATTGTCGTGCGTACACACAGTGTTTCTTGCCATATACATCTGTTCGCGCAGGTCGCGCTGGGTGCTGTAGGTCATGAAAGGGCTATAGCTTGGCATGTCGAGCGTGAACACCCATCCCTCCATATCGCGCTCTTTGGCTGCCTGCAGTGCTGCTTCGCGGGCAGTGTCGGGCAGTCCGTCGAGCTGTTTCTCGTCGGTGATGTGAAGGATGAAAGCCTTGTTTTCTTTCAGAAGATTCTGTGAGAACTGCAGCGAGAGCATTGATGCCTCTTCGGTGAGCATGCGCAGGCGTTCCTTTCCCATGTCGTCGAGCGTGGCACCGCTGCGCACGAATCCGTCGTAGCAGTTGTCTAACAGCATTTTCTCTTCGGCTGTCAGTCGGCGGTGGTGCAGGTGAACGTATTTCACTCTTTCGAAGAGTTTCTTGTTGAGCCTCACGTCGTTGGCATGCTGCGTGAGTATGGGCTGGATCTTTTGTGCCAGCGCATCGATTTCGTCGTTTGTCTCGGCGCTCATCAGATTGAAAAACACGGTGCTCACCCTGCCTAACAGGTCGTAATAGCCGTCCTTGTCTTCCTCGGCATTAATGATGGTGTTGTCGAAGGTGGGCTTTTCGGGGTTGTTGATGGTTTTTTCAATCTGTTCGTTGTCGCGTCGGATGCCTTCCATGAAGGCTTCCTCGAAGTCTTCCACGGTGATACGGTTGAAAGGCACCGTGTCGTGCGGTGTCCCGTAGTCTTCAAAAAAGGGATTCTTCCTCGCTGTTTTCTCTATGCTGTTTTCACTCATACTAATGTCGTTTCTAATCAGAGTGCAAAGATACAAAATCCTATCAGAAAACAGAAACTTTTCTTGAAAAATCCGTTTTCGCAGTCTTTATTTTCGTTAATCGTGCCAGCGGCAGTGCGATTGTTGCTTCTTGTTTGCCGTCGCTGAGTTTTGAGGTTTTCCGTTTCAGACTTTATGTTTTATTGTCCCAGACTTTTAGATTTTGCTTCCCAGGTTTTTTGTTATTACTGTTGCAGACTTTTTGTTTTATTGTCCCAGACTTTTTGTTTTATTGTCCCAGGCTTTTTGTTTTATTGTCGCAGACTTTTAGATTTGCCTTCTAAGTCTTTCCGCCGAGGTGCTGTATCGGCCAATACCCCGTTCCACTACCTTACGTAAAAAATTTTTTATCTGTATATGTGCGTAATCTGCTGAAAACCAACGGTTTGCAAATTTTTAAGTAGCACCTGATGCGGCACCTGATGCGTATTTTTGTGGAACTTTGTTGACGAAACGCCCATTTTGTTAATATTTTTCAATTGCTAAACGTCTGATATTCAGTCGTTTGAGTGTGCAAAGTAAAAATCCACGACATTTCAAAGTAATGTATTTCCGTCGTTGTTTGCGTGCACAAAACCGAAACCGAATTCACAAATCGGACAGTTCTGTGGAAAAGTCGAACAAAAACGACGATTGAGGAGCCGAAAATGGTCAGTAGGTGTCGCATCAGGTGCGGCATCAGGTGGCGCAGCGGGTAACAGATAAATTTGCGTAAACTGTTGACATACAGCGTTTTAGGCTCAAGTGACACTTCTTTGTTATTTTTTGCTAAGGGAGAGATGGCTGTTATGGGGCATTCAGCATTTGTGCTCTTTTGATGAAAGCTATGGTTTCAATCATAAAAAGCTATGGTTACAAGCATCAAAAGATATGCTTTCGAGCATCAAAAGCTATGCTTTTCTCTTCAAGAGCTCTGCTTTTCCCACCATGTCAGTCTTATAAGACCTATAGGCCCTATAAGTCTTATAAGACCTATAAGTTTTTGCTGTCAAAAAAAAGCTATGCTCTTGCTTTCAGTGCCTATGCTCTTTCGGTTGAAATCATCGCCGCTTCACGCGGTTTGCGGCGGTTTTGCGCCTTATTGTTGTGGCTTTCACTGCATCAGCCGTTCCAGGGCAGGCACAGAAATCTCGCCGCGCGACAGGATGATGAGCCCTTCGGCGTGCATGCGGTTCAGCTCTCGCGAGAGGTTCAGGCGGCTCTCGGCAATCTCGTTGGCAAGCGTCTGCATTTTGATGTGCAGAATCTTGGGACCGGCAGGCCGCATGCTGTGCATCTCGATGAACCTTGCCACCTTCTGTCGGATGCCCGTTGGCAGCGTGCGCCATGGCTGGTGGGCAATGCGCTGGCTCTGTGTGCTGATGATGTTCAGCAGGTTGATGCGGAATATCTGATGTTTGTCGCTCAGGCGCACTGCTTCCGCCTTGTCGAGGATAAGAAAGCGGCAGGGCGACAGGGTGGTGAAGGTCTTGGTGAAGCACTGTGTGAGGCCGAACAACCGCTCCGGCTGCAGAATGTTGGGGGCATTCAGCTGTTCAACGAGGCTGTAGCTGCCGTCGTCGGCGCGGCTTTCCACGCTGAGAGTGCCTTCGGTGAGGAATATCAGGCGGTTGCATGCTTCGCCGTCGCTTACCACCGTATTCCCTTTAGGCAAGCGGTTGAAGCCGAAGCGCGTCTGCGCCACCACGTCGTTCAGGTCGTTTCGGCTCATGCCTTGGAACAAAGGCAGCTCAAGCAGTTTCTCGAATACCAGACCGATGGGCATGTTAGTCTCCTCCTATTGCGGGTTCCAGTTTGGGCGAATACCACACGGCATAGTCGCCCTTCTCGTCGGTGTAGATCAGATATGCCATCAGCTCGGGATGCTTTTCGAGCACTTGGCGGGCGCGCTCCATCCCCATCACCATGAACGAGGTGGCGTAGGCATCGGCGATGGCGCATGAGGGGGCGATCACCGTGGCAGAAAGAATGCTGTGCTGCACGGGGTAGCCCGTCTTGGGGTCTATGGTGTGGGCGTATTTTCGTCCGTTTTTGTAGTAGAAGTTGCGGTAGTTTCCGCTTGTTGCCATGGCTTTGTCGGTTACGTTGAGCACGGTTTGCAGCTCCTGGTTCACGCTGAGCGAGTCGTCGCTGGGCTTTGTCACTCCGATTCTCCATCGTTCCCGTTTCTGGTTGATGCCGCTCGTGACGATCTCACCGCCAATCTCCACCATGTAGTTCTGTATTCCTTCCTTCTTCAGCAGGCGTGCCACCACGTCGCTGCCGTAGCCTTTGGCGATGGCAGAGCAGTCGAGCATCACCCGCGGGTCGGTTTTATGGATGCGTCCCGACGAAAGGCTCACCTTCTTGTATCCCACGGTGCTTTTCAGACTGTCGATGGCATGCTGTGTTGGGGCTGTTCCCGCCTTGAATCCGAACCCCCACGCATTCACGAGAGGTGCCACGGTGATGTCGAAAGCGCCGTCGGTTTCTTCCGAAATCTGCCGTGCCATCTCAAACACATCGATAAACATGTTGTTGAGCTGGGTGTCTTCGTTGCGGTTGATGTGCGAGATGATCGACTGGCTGTTGAAGGGCGACAGGGCGTCGTCCACCTTCTGCAGTTCTGCTTCTATCTCTTTTTTCAGGCTCCGGTCACTTTGATAGGTGATGTGGTAGACGGTTCCGAACACCATACCGGAGTCTTGCTGATAGGGCATGTCCTGTTGGTGCCTGATAATGAGCACGGTGGCAATGATGAGAAAGGCGAGGAACGCCAGCTGCCACATGTTTTTTCGTTTCTTATCCATGTCTTTGTCTACTTTTTGAAGGAGAGGCTTTTAGCTGTCTGATGTCTTTGTCGCTTTTTGAAGGAGCGTCTTTTCGCTATTGTATGTCTTTGTCCGCTATTCAAACGAGCGTCTTTTAGCTGTCTTCTGGGTATGGGCGATGGTGGAAAACTGCTGCCGGGGCTTCGGCTCAGAATTCAAAGATGAGGTTGAACGTACCTCCGATGACCGATTTCCCTGCTTTTCCATAGCCAGGCACATACCATGCGTTGTCCATCTCGCCCGTATCGTGGAAGAGACGGTTGCGGTATCTCACGCTCCAACCGAGGTGGAAGGGACTGGCGATGGTGACATCCACCCCGAAAACGACTTCCGCCCAGTGGTAGTGGCTCTTCACCTCGAAGGCGGAATAGTCCACATTGCCGCCCCATACGGGATCGTGAACGGTGGGATTCATCAAGTCGAACTTGAAGTTAGTGTATCCGTATCTCACTCCTCCGTAGAGCCGATAGATGTCGTGCTTGTCTTTCAGAAGATTATAATCAACGCCGAGCCTGGCATAAGGAGCTTTCGTTTTATAATAGGTACGCGTGGCAACGTCGGTTTTTTCTGCCTGTCCGATGCCAAGCTCCAATATGGGGAAATATCTGTCGCGCAGATTAACACGAACAGCTGCCTCATATTGTCCGTAGTCGCCAAGCATTTTCATTCCTGCGCCCATCAGGTCGGCAGAAACAGCCACCCCGTTGAACAGCGGAACCGTGTCAGGCTCTTGTATGATCTTCGGCTTCTTTTTCCCGAACTGGGCTGAAGCCGTGACGGGCATCAGCATCAGAAGGCTAATCGTGAGACTTGAAATAAAGATGGAAATGTTCTTTGGTGACATCGTAGTTTACTTGTGAATTGTTGATAACGATGGAGTCGATACCGTTGCGGGTGTATTCCACACCTTTTATCTTGTGGAAATAGGCTGGGTTACAGTCGATTGACTCAAAGTGTTTGAAGTCTTCCTTCATCACTCGCACCGTGTCTGCGATCATGGCAGTGTAGGTGTTTGTTACCTGTGTGGTATTTCCCTCTTCATCGGTCACGTCTCGGGTGATGGTGTATGGAAATGTTCTCACGAAGTAGAACACGTCTTCAGGCGATTCATAGCTGATAGGCACATTGATGCTCTCGACGTTGAGGTCGCGGTTGATCAGCGTGTCGCGTGATTCGGGTGCATGCTTGGTGGTGATGATATAGAGCGTGTCGGTGAGCGTATATTGCTTACCGTCAGCCTGATAGAATCCATAAATGGTGTGCACGGTGTTGCTCAGCACGCAGTCGATGGATGAGCATGATGCGGCGCAAAGGATGAAAAACAAGCAGAGGAATGCCGCCGTGAGCCGACCTGCCGTCTTCTTGTTCTTATGTAAATTTGTCTTTGTCTCGTGATATCTACTCATAGCTGCTGTTTGCTGTCACTGATATTCAGTTCCTGCTCAATCTGGTAGTCGTTTCTTCCTGCTGAATTGCGGCTGATAAGGTCACCGAGGAATCCTGCAAGGAACAGCTGGGTGCCGATCATCATCATGGTGAGCGAAATGTAAAAATACGGTGAGTCGGTGACTAATCGTTGTGGAATGCCGTGAGCAACGGCCCATAGCTTGTCGGCACCTATGATAAAGGCAGCGATGAACCCGATGAAGAAAACAATGGTGCCAAGAAATCCGAACACGTGCATGGGTTTGCGACCGAAAGTGCTTAGGAACCAGAGCGTCATCAGGTCGAGATAGCCATTCACGAAGCGGTTCAGTCCCATGAACTTCGACTTTCCGTATTTGCGAGCCTGATGGTGAACCACCTTCTCTCCGATCTTGTCGAAACCCGCATTCTTGGCCAAGTAGGGGATGAAGCGGTGCATCTCGCCGTAAACCTCTATGTTCTTCACCACGTCGCGGCGATATGCCTTCAGTCCGCAGTTGAAATCGTGCAGGTTGCTGATGCCGCTAACCTTGCGCGCAGTGGCATTGAACAGCTTGGTGGGGATGGTCTTTGAGAGTGGATCATAGCGTTTCTGCTTGTATCCGGAGACGAGATCGTATCCGTCGTTCATAATCATGGCATACAATCCCGGAATCTCGTCGGGCGAGTCTTGCAGGTCGGCATCCATCGTTATCACCACGTCGCCTTTCGCCTCCTTGAATCCGCAATAGAGAGCAGGGCTCTTGCCGTAGTTGCGACGGAACTTGATGCCTTTTACGCATTTGTGTTCGTTGCTCAGTTTGCTGATCACATCCCACGAATGGTCGGTGCTTCCGTCGTTAACGAAGATTACTTCGTAGGAGAAATGATTCTCGTTCATCACACGGTCGATCCAGCTGTATAGTTCTTCTATCGACTCATCCTCATTATATAATGGTATTACTACTGATATATCCATGTTTTTATGCTCTTTTCCTAACATTTTTCTTTGTCATAATCATTGCTACAGGCAGGCTGATGAAGAAACCCATCATGATGTCCGTAGTAAAGAACTGCAGGGCAATCTCAATGGGGCGCAGCGATGCGATGTTTTCCATTGCCAGTTTCAGTTCGCCGGGGTTTAATCCATACACTTTCATCATCTCATTGAACTCCGGCGATGATGCCACATTCAGGTATTGTCCCATCAGATATCCATGATCCAAAAACTGAAAATAGAGATATTGCACCATTGCAAACAGCAGGGATGCGTATAGATAGGTCAATATGCTGTATGTGAAAGCTCGCCGGAAAGAGATGATTCCATCAAGTATATGGTCACGGAAACGTTTCAGGCGCATTGCGGCAAACACCAGCGACATGGCGCCGATGATGAAAAACAGCATGCCAAACATGGGGTTGTAGAAATTACCCACGAAGCATGCAAAACTCCCAGTCCACATTAAGGCAACGAGAGCGCCATCAATGCGGGCAAAAGCCTTTACTTGTTCATATTCCTGAGGTGTAGCCATATCGAGTGCAAAGTTACAAATAAAAAATGAAGAATGACGAATGAAGACGGAAGAATTATGATTACTTAATAAATGGAACCTACATGGAACCAACATGAATCCAACATGAATCCGCCATTATCTATTTGTTAAAAACTGATAAAAACACTCGCCAAATCATAATTTCTAATTCATAATTTCTCAATTTCTGATTAAAATGATTACCTTTGCAGCCGCAAAATGGGTAAGTCCCGTACGGCCAGCTCCCTTCGAATCCTCCAGGACGGGAACGTAGCAAAGGTAGTTGGTTGTAGCGGCGCGATACGGGTAGCTTGCCCACCCGCCTCTTTAGCTCAGTTGGCCAGAGCACGTGATTTGTAATCTCGGGGTCGTTGGTTCGAATCCGACAAGAGGCTCACCCGAAAACACTCAGCATTCACAAGTTTATTTCATTGGTTCCATGTGAATGCTGACGTGTGTTGACTCTCCAAAACGCTTTTTCAGCTTTCTTTCTATAATGGTTGCTTGGTCATGTGCCTCACGCAAAGGCAAATCACCATTCATTCGGATATGCGCCTCTATGGCAATGCGGTTGCCGATACGGCGGGTTCGTAGGTTGTGTGGCTCTTTTACGTTGCTTTGTGAACAGATGATATCGGTGATTTCTTGTTCTATTTCTTCAGGTAATGAGCTTTCTGTCAGTTCGGCAACGCTTCCCTTCAATAAGTCAAAGGCAACTTTCACTAACATCAGTCCTACCACTACAGATGCCATCGGGTCAAGAACTGTCCAGCGATTGCCAAGCAGGATGGCACCTCCAATGCCGATTGCTGCGCCTATGGATGACATGGCATCGCTGCGATGATGCCAGGCATTGGCAATCATCACCTGAGAGTCGAGAGCTTTTCCGCGAATTACTGTATAGCGGAACAGGAGTTCTTTGATGATGATAGACAAAAGAGCTGCCCATAAAGCAAGCATTCCGGGGGCTTCCAATTGCTCTCCGCCAGCCCATTGTATGATTTTCATGATGGCAGAGATGATGATTCCTATGGCAGCAGCTAACAGGGCAAGACCAATGATGAAAGTGGCAAAGGTTTCATATTTCCCATGGCCGTAGTCGTGAGATATATCTTGCGGTTTTGCACTGATCCTGACAAAGAACAGAACAACAATGTCTGTAATGAAATCAGACAGGGAGTGTACGGCATCTGCCATCATGGCAGAACTGTGTCCTATAATAGCAGCTATAAACTTAAAGATCAGCAGCGCCATGTTTCCGGCACTACCTATTAGTGTCACCTTGTAGATGTCTCGTTCTCTGCTCATAAGTTGTTTCGTTCTTTTTAGTGGTTTGCCATAGTGGCATCGGGATGCACATTGACATTGTCGGGTGTTAGTTCTGGTGCAAGGTAGAGTCCTACGTTAGAGATAATGGGTTCTGCCTTACTGTCGAGTATGGTAAAGCGTAGCTGTGTTGCTGTTATAGTGGGGAAGCAGATGATCCGACGATGTCCGATGGTTGTTAGTCCATCCCCAAACTGTACGAGAGAATCTTTCAATGACTGCCATTTGCCATTCACCATTGCTTCGAGGGAGAATCTCTTAACGCGCTGTCCGAGTGCAATGTCTTCTTCTGCTAAAAAACGGTTGAAAGATGTGGGATGCTTAAAGCTTAGTATCATACCGCCATCAGCGGTTTTAGTGACGGTTGCATGACGGGCGAGATTGTCTTTAAACACTTCCTGAACCATCTTGTGGAAGGCGATGCCCCGCAGACTGTCCGTTGGATGTATGCGTCCGTTGGGCGCGACGGGGAAGTTAAGCAATAGACAAGAATTCCTGCCTACTGATTTATAATATGTGTCCATTAGTTTTGAGAGACTCTTCACTTGATCATTCTCGGTGTCGTGGTAGAACCACCCTGGGCGTATGCTGGTGTTTGTTTCGCCAGGAACCCATGAATCTCCATTCTCCACCCCGTAGTGTAGCATTCCTCTGTCAACTTCTCCATCATGATTCAGTAGACTCCAGTTCGTTTCACCTACATAGCCTGCCTCAGTGCCTACCCATCTAAGGTCACCTCGGTCGCCTCCATCATTCCATATCAGGCACTTCGGCTGCAGTTTGCGGATCATTTTGTAGGTTTCTGGCCATTCATAATAGGTTGTTCGGTCTATCTTGCGAGTCTCATTCGCACCGCCATACCACCCATCACCGCCATTGGCACCATCAAACCATACCTCAAAAATGTCACCGTAGTTAGTCAACAGCTCACGAAGCTGATTGCGAAAATATGTAACATATTCCTTACGTCCGTAGGCGGGATGGTTGCGATCCCAAGGTGAGAGGTAGACAGCAAACTCCAATCCTTCATCACGGCAGGCTTCAGCGAGTTCTCGAACCACATCTCCTTTTCCTTCTTTCCATGGAGAGCTTTTCACGGAATAATCTGTGTATTTTGATGGCCACATACAGAAACCGCAATGATGCTTGGCTGTAAAGATAATGCCTTTCATGCCAGCCTGTTTGCAAACCTTTGCCCATTGGCGGCAATCAAGATGGGATGGGTTGAATAGTTTGGGATCTTCATTTCCGAAACCCCATTCTTGATCTGTATATGTGTTGAGCGAATAGTGGATGAAAGCATACATTTCCATTGCTTGCCATCGCAATTGATTTTCGTTGGGAACGGGTCCGCAAGCGGTTGGCAATGTTTGGGCTTGCACCTTCATCGACAATATAATGCAAGGTACAGCAATGATCAAATGATATACGATTCTTTTCATGATGCAAGTAATATATGATTCTTTTCATGATGCAAGTAATATATGATTCTTTTCATGATGCAAGTATCTTGCGACAAAGGTAATCATTATCTTGTAAATCACCAAATATTTACATCAATAGTATAATGTGTAGGTGTTTTTCTTCTCAGTTTATATATATGTGCATAGTTGTATGTTACTGCCATTTTTTCAGTTGGTTGGTGACAAAATGTGCGTTGTGTCAGTTTGGCACGCTCTTTGCTATGTGGTGGGTAGAAATTTAATAACAACTTAATAAACATAATTATGAAAATTCAACCATTAGCAGACAGAGTTCTGATTCTTCCTGCACAGGCAGAAGAGAAAATCGGCGGTATTATTATTCCTGATACAGCCAAGGAAAAACCATTGCGTGGCAAGGTGGTAGCCACCGGTAATGGAACAAAAGACGAGGAAATGATTCTGAAAGAAGGCGATGAGGTGCTTTATGGCAAGTATGCCGGTACTGAACTGGAATACGAGGGCGAGAAGTATCTGATGATGCGCCAGAGTGATGTGCTCGCAGTTCTTAAATAACAAGGAATTCGCAGTTCTTAAATAACAAGATTCTTAATATATAATAATAAGGTAAAGAATTATGGCTAAAGAGATAAAATTCAACATGGATGCCCGCGATCTGCTGAAAAACGGTGTAGATCAGTTGGCAAATGCAGTAAAGGTTACATTAGGTCCTAAGGGTCGAAATGTGATTATCGAGAAAAAGTTTGGCGCTCCACAAATCACGAAGGATGGTGTGACAGTAGCCAAAGAAGTGGAGTTGGAGGATAAATTCGAAAACACAGGCGCACAGCTCCTGAAGAGTGTAGCATCCAAGACCGGTGATGATGCCGGTGACGGAACAACGACAGCAACAATCCTTGCACAGAGTATCATCAACGTTGGCTTGAAGAATGTTACTGCCGGTGCAAATCCTATGGATTTGAAACGTGGTATCGACAAGGCTGTTAAGGCTGTTGTTGATTACATCAAGGCAAACGCAGAGAAGGTTGATGACAACTATGACAAGATAGAGCAGGTTGCAACCGTCAGTGCCAATAATGATCCTGAAATCGGTAAGTTGTTGGCAGAGGCTTTCCGCAAGGTGAGCAAGGACGGTGTTATCACCATTGAGGAGTCAAAGAGTCGCGATACACATATCGGCGTGGTAGAAGGTATGCAGTTTGATCGCGGTTATCTCTCTGGCTACTTTATGACAGATGCCGACAAGATGGAGTGTGTGATGGATCGCCCACGCATCTTGATATACGACAAGAAGATTTCTAACCTGAAAGACCTTATGCCAGTGCTTCAGCCAGCTGCAGAGCAGGGTATGCCGCTGTTGATTATTGCTGAAGATGTTGATTCAGAGGCATTGACAACATTGGTTGTTAACCGTTTGCGCGCAGGTTTGAAGGTATGTGCAGTGAAAGCTCCTGGTTTCGGTGACCGCCGCAAGGCTATGCTTGAGGATATCGCCGTTCTGACAGGTGGACTGGTGATCAGCGAGGAGAAGGGACTGAAGCTTGAGCAGGCAACACTTGATATGCTTGGAACTTGTGACAAGGTTGTTATCTCTAAGGACAACACAACCATTGTGAACGGTGCAGGGCAGAAAGAGGCTATTGCAGACCGAGTTGCTCAGATCAAGAAAGAAATCGAGAATACAACCAGTTCATACGACAAAGAGAAACTGCAAGAGCGGTTGGCTAAGTTGGCTGGTGGCGTTGCCGTGCTCTATGTAGGTGCAAACAGCGAGGTTGAGATGAAGGAAAAGAAAGATCGCGTTGACGATGCTCTCTGTGCAACCCGCGCCGCCATCGAAGAAGGTGTTGTTGCTGGAGGCGGCACAACCTATATCCGTGCCATTGAAGCCGTGAAAGCCGTGAAGGGTGAAAATGCTGACGAAGAAACCGGTATCAAGATTGTGGAGCGTGCCATCGAGGAGCCTCTGCGCCAAATAGCAGTGAACGGCGGTGGCGAAGGTGCTGTGGTTGTTCAGAAAGTGCGTGAGGGTAACGGCGATTTCGGCTATAATGCACGCACAGATGTCTACGAGGATCTTCGTGAAGCTGGTGTGATAGATCCGGCAAAGGTGGCTCGTGTGGCACTTGAGAATGCTGCATCTATTGCAGGAATGTTCCTTACCACAGAATGTTTAATCGTTGATAAACCAGAGGAGCATCCAGCCATGCCTATGGGCGGTGCTCCCGGTATGGGCGGCATGATGTAAAAAGAGCGAAATTGCTAAGTTTACATATCAAAAAGAAGAGGCTTGCTTATCTGCAAGTCTCTTTTTCTTTATATTTTGTTTCTACATGCAAAAAAAATGCAAAAAAGTTTTGAAGATATTCAGAAAGTGCTTATCTTTGCATGCGAATAAGAATTGTATCGGGTTTTCCCGGCAAAAGATATTTTTTTGATTTGTTTTAGTAGATTAGTTTTTAAGTAGTTTGTTTTTGAAAATCGGGCGTCGTGACGACATCCGATTTTTTTGTATGTATGGATAAGCAATATATGGACAAGCAATCTTGATCAGTAGAAACAAAATGTTGCTTCATTCTTTTTGGGGGTGAAATATTTTTCGTACCTTTGTCGGAAAATAGAAGAATATGGATGCTGACGACTTTAAAATAAGGAAATCACAGATAGTTGCTTTCATGGTGATTGGTGCAGGATTGTATTATCTCACCGGTTCTTTCTTTATGTCGCTTGGCATAATGCTTCTGTTGATTCTCGGTGTGAATCTGCTGGCATCATGGATTGTTGACAGAAGAGCTCAGAAAGAAGACGAATAATCAAGACTACTATGCAGAGATTAATTGCATTATATAAAAGGTGGTGCGGGCAAGAACCTCAAGAAGTTGAGAAATTGCAGGGCGCGGGTAGCAACCGTTCCTATTACCGCATGAAGGGTGCGAAGGGAAAAACTGTAGTTGGCGTGGTAGGCACAAGTCGCGATGAAGACCATGCATTTGTGTATCTTGCAAATCATTTTGCCAAGCGGCAACTTCCCGTTCCTAAGGTGCTGGCAGTGGATGATGACGAACTGCGCTATATACAAGAAGACCTGGGCAGCGTTTCTCTATTCGATGCCATTCGTGGAGGGCGTGATGCAGGTGGAAGGTATAACCAAAAAGAAAAGGAATTGTTGCTCCGCACGATCCGGGAATTGCCGAATATCCAGATCAGAGGTGCCCGAGGGCTTGATTGGTCTAACTGCTATCCGCAGCCTGAGTTTGATGTGGATGGCGTGCTCTTCGATCTGAATTATTTCAAGTATTGTTTCTTGAAACCTACCGACTTGGATTTCCATGAGTTGAAGTTGGAAGCCAACTTCCGCTTGTTTGCGAAGGATTTGACCGCTGAGCACATTGACAGTTTCCTTTACCGTGATTTTCAGGCGCGCAATATAATGTTAGATGAAAACGGGAATCCGTATTTTATTGACTTCCAGGGAGGGCGCAAAGGACCGTTCTACTATGATCTGGCATCTTTTCTGTGGCAGGCATCTGCAAAATATCCCGACAAGCTGCGCAGACAGTTGATATATGAATACTATCAGTCGCTGAGCAACTATACGGAAGTGCCTTCCAAGCGTCATTTTGTAGACCGATTGTCGTTGTTTGTGCTGTTTCGCACTTTGCAAGTATTGGGCGCTTACGGATTCCGCGGCTATTTTGAGAGGAAGAAACACTTCATCGACAGTATTCCGCCAGCCATCCAAAACCTGCGCGAGTTGACCGGTGTGTCGGATTCAGAAATGTCACCACTCACTACAAATCTGCTGAATCAGTATCCATACATGATGGAGATGCTGCGCAGGTTGACCGAGCTGCCGCAGTTTGCAGAGAAAGAGCACCCCGCAGTGAGTAGGGCAGATGGATATAAGATCACCGACAACAATCCATATCAGGCTCATCCGCTTGACGGACCAGCCACTTTCTCAAAATACGACAACAAGGGACCGCTTGTGGTGCGTGTGTTCAGTTTTTCTTATCGAAAGGGAATTCCCGATGACGAGAGCGGAAATGGCGGTGGCTATGTGTTTGATTGCCGGAGTACGCATAACCCCGGCCGTTATGAACCGTATAAAAAACTCACTGGATTGGATGAGCCTGTTATCCGTTTTCTGGAAGACGACGGCGAGATTCTCACTTTTCTCGATAATGTATACAAGTTGGCAGATGCTCACGTGGCACGATATATCCAACGCGGATTCACGAACCTGATGTTTTCATTTGGTTGCACGGGCGGTCAGCACCGCAGTGTTTATTGTGCTCAGCACCTTGCGGAATATCTGAACAGCAGATATGGCATTGAAGTGCGGGTATGTCATCGTGAGCAGAACATCTCTCAGGTGCTCCCACGAACAGAAAAGTGAGCGTGGCATCACTCTACTGAGTGGAAAAACAGAAAAGAACGGTACTTGAGCATATCTTCCTTATTGTCAATCATTTAGCAAAAATCATGCGTTACCCGCTGCGTTACTTGCTGCGTTACCCGCTGCGGCACCTGAAGGAAGTTAAGAGTTAAGAATTAAGAGTTAAGAAAAAATGAATTGAGACGAGAGAAGTGAGAAGTGAGAGGATTAGAAGATTAGAGAATACATTCGTCTGCAAGTGGTCTGTAGCAAGACATTAGTCTACACTCCTACACTCCTAAACTCATTTTTTTCTTAACTCTTAATTCTTAATTCTTAACTTCCAACTCTTAATTCTTCACTCGTCACTCTTCACTCTTCACTTTCCAAAAATCTTCATTTCCTTACGCAGCGGGTAACGCAGCAAGTAACGCAGCAGGTGCCGCATAAAATCAAGGAAGTGGCTAATAGTCAGCACTTTATGCTCATCATCGCAAAAATTCTTTTTTTCTATAGTATAGGAGGTTGCTGTTGTATATGGCATGAAGCGCTTTTGGTGACAATTACCATGCATCATGATGCAAACTAATGCTCCTTTGTACCCATACCAATGCCTGATGCGGTGAAACATAGGTTCCTGACTGCAGAAATCTGTGCTTTTGCATGTTGAAACCTATGTTTTTACGTGCTGAAACCTATGCTTTTGCATGCTGAAACCTATGTTTTTGCATGCTGAAACCTAAATTTCTTTCGTCTGCTGGCGCATAATTCGCGCTTTTTATGTAATTTTGCACACATGAAGCAAGCCATGATTTTCGCCGCAGGCTTGGGTACCCGACTGAAACCGCTCACCGATACGATGCCGAAAGCACTGGTGAGGGTGGGGGGAGAGCCTTTGCTGAAGCACGTTATCTTCCGACTGAAGAATGCCGGTTTTCAACGAATAGTCATCAATGTGCACCATTTTGCCTATCAGATTATAGACTATCTCGAAGAGAATCATTATTTTGGGCTCGACATCAGGATATCTGATGAAACGGCTGAACTGTTGGAAACAGGAGGTGGCATAAAGAAAGCGCGCCATCTGTTTGACCCGCAGTGGCCTGTTTTGATTCATAATGTGGATATTCTCAGTGATATCGACCTTGCATCGTTTTATGACCATTCCATAAAAACGGGCTCCGATGCCGTGCTTTTGGTGAGCGAGAGAAACACAAAGCGCTATCTTCTGTTTAACGAAGCCAATCGGTTGGTCGGTTGGAAAAACATTGAGACGGGCGAAGTGAAGTCGCCATACGAGTGGGTGCGCGATGACTCAACGTTGCAGATGCTGGCTTTCTCCGGTGTGCATGTCTTCAACACTTCGTTGTTTTCGCAGATGGAGCAATGGCCGGAGCGCTTTTCTATCATCGATTTTTACCTCAGTGTATGTGCCACGCATATCGTTTCCGGCTATGTTGCCGATCATTTGCAGATGATTGATGTGGGTAAATTAGATACGCTCCATCGTGCAGAGGAATTCCTTTTCGGGCAATCGCCCCGTTAATCGAGGTCTATTCTGATCTTTTTCTTGCGGAATGCGAACAGATTCTGTCTGAGCCGGATGTCAGATTTGTTGATAGTGAAGTTCTTCTGCGAATGTCGTTGAATCACAGGCATGGCAAAGATAATGGCCTTACCTCCCTCCGTGTATTGATAATCCAATGGTTCGTTCTTCTCGTTGAGGAGGATAAGCGTGTCGCTGTCAGTGGTTCCAAGCCATTGGCGTACAGTGTCGAGAGGTATGGTTACCATCTTTTGAACCAGCACCTTGTTGCCGGTGTTGGCAATTAGAATGTTCACGGAATTGTTGTTTTCACATGCTGTGAGCAGGAAAGCCATCAGCAATATGATCGGTATTAGCTTGTTCTTCATAATTACATTTCTTGAATGTCTTGTATTCCTTTTCTGCTCAGGCAAATGCGATACCGTCGGTAACGCGTGGTCTTTTCATATTTCAGCTGGATGATGAAGTTCAAGTAGTAGACTTTCTGCCCTTCCACTTGAATGTATTGCCCGTTTCCCTTGTTGGCACACAGGGGAACTTTCGCATTATCCATCTTCCTCATGAACTCGGAAAGATTGTAGCGCACAATGTCGTTTATGCCGCTGAGCGGATAGGGCGACAGTTTGCTGATGGATTTCCTGTTGAGGTGGATTCGTTTTCTATATTGCATCACCTGCTCTTCCACACCTCTTCCAATAACGAGAGGTGAGTGGCGGTTCCGCATTTTCCTGACGAGCGGTGTTATTTTCTCGGGCATTACGAAGTCGAATCCCTCCTTGCACCAGCCTACATTCATGTTGTCAACCCGTATCTCAATCTTGTAATCAAAGAGGCGGCTGCTCAGTCGGGTGGCGAAATACACCCGGACGAGCTCTTTGATCCTGTCCTTGAACATATAGCTGATGACCAGTGCGATAAAGAATGGCAGGGTGAAGTTTCCGTAGGTCTGCTGAAACGCAAAGGAAATCACCGTTGCAAAGATCATGGACAGGCCGGCAGCCAAACTGAATACCACTTGTTCGAGAAACACGGCGTTGCGTCGTTTGTGAGTGGGCAGATAGAGATTGCTCTCAATATACTTCTTGAGTTGCCCGGCATGGTATACGAATTGTGTGTTGCTGTCAACGGAACCGTCCTCTACACATGCATATCCCATTTGTAGCCGGTAGTCATGTTCGTTGTCGAGAATCTGCCTGATTGCGGGTTCCAGGGTGCTGTAGCATTGGGGCGTCTGGCTGCGAAGATGGTTAATCATGCGGGAAACATGCTGTTCAACCACGTTTGACATGAACTCGTCTCCATATCGATAATATTGCAGAACATCATCTGCAATGCTTTTTTCCTCCATCCGTTTGCCCAACGACCGATAAATACTGAATATCTGCGGTATGCTTTCCAATGCCCTTTTGCAACGTTCCGGGTTAACCGATCCGTTGTCGTTGAGGGCAGCACGGAATGTGTCGCGTATGCTGCTCTTGAATATGGAGGCATACATTTTAATCTCCCTCTCATAATTCTCCTGCTGGCTGTCCGTCGTTTCCTTGTCGAGTGAAAG
Source organism: Prevotella sp. (assembly GCA_017471245.1). GTDB lineage: Bacteria > Bacteroidota > Bacteroidia > Bacteroidales > Bacteroidaceae > Prevotella. Next base: position 6,840 of record JAFUVB010000041.1, on the reverse strand, counting down.
GCATGCTTCGCTCAGGCGCTGATAGGGCAGGCAAGTGGTTGATGCCAGTTCCTCAAGTTGGTAGAGCGGTGTGATTAATCTTATATATGACAAAATGTCACGATAGAAAGTGTCCTTCAGATATGTGTGCTTGTTCACATCAAGAGTCTCAGGGATGAATATCCACGTATTCATCTCAAAGTCATGATAGGCAGTGCCGTCGGGTGCCTTGTAGCCTACCTTCAACTCCAATGTGTTTCGGTCGTGAATCTTAGGGAGAATATCTATCATAACAATGAATTGCTTTTCTGTTTATACTTTTCTGTCACACCATCAGAAGACTCCATTGGTGTATCCGAACCACTTCAACACCGTTTCACCCCATAGAATGATGGTGAGCCAGCTGATGAACATCATGGTGATGCCAAACTTAAAGGTGTCGCTCCAGCTATATTGGTTTGTTGTATATAGCAGTGCGGCTGGCTTACTGTTGAACGGCAGTACATATACATGTCCAACGAGCATGGCAACCGGGAAGGCAAGGCTCATGATGGGGTATCCGTTCTTTTGTGCCACACCGATTGCTATTGGCACGAATATCAGTGTCAACATGGTTTTCGATTGGAATACCAGCGAGAATAGCAGCATGCCAGCCGTCAGTATCATATATAATATCCAGAATGGTGTTTCTGGCGTGATGCCGATATTGTTGAACAAAGCGTCAATCAGTGTGCCGGGGAGGCCCGTCGCATCAAGACCGGCACCTAATGTATATGCACCTGCTGAGAACAGCAGTAGGTGCCATGGTATGTCAACGTCGTTCCACTTCACCACACCGATGCCCGGCAACAGTGCAACAGCAGCTCCCATGAAAGCAACTGCCGTTTGGTTGATGCCGTGCTGTTTGTCTGTGGCCCACAAGATCAGCACTGCTACGAAGATGGCAACAGACTTCCATTCGTCGGCTTTCATTTTCCCCAATTTGTTGAGTTCCTCGCGCAGTCGTTCCATGCCACCGGCTATCTGCGGCACACGCTCCTCTTTTTTCAGTGGGAAGAAGATTTTGGTTCCAACGAACCATGCTATCAAAATCAGCAACACATTCATAGGAAATGCTGCCTTGAACCAATCTTGGTAGCTAAATGAACCTATACCCATGGCTCCGGCAATGAGCGATCCTGCCAGCAATGTTGCGCCAGATCCTGTTAAGAATGCATTGGCACCTAAGTTGATTTGGAAAAGATTCTGAAGAATAAGATTTCGTCCGAAATTGTTTCGATGCTCTCCGCCTGTGGCTCCATAAATCGCTGCCACCACCATGAAGATGGGGAGCAGGATTGCTGCTTTCGCTGTTGTGGCAGAAATAAAGGCTGATAATACAAGATTGATAATGATGAAGCTGATCATAATTCCGCCGGCATTCCTTCCGAACTTGAGCACGAACCATAGTGCGAATCGTTTGGCTACTTGTGTCTTGACAAGCATGCTGGCAAGAATGAAAGAGAGAATGTTCAGCCACATCACAGGATGTCCCAGCTGTGCATAGGCTGTCTTGTCTGTCGTGATTCCTGTTAATACAATCCCCAGAATGACCATCAGTGAGGTGAGATAGTTGGGAATAGCTTCCGTAATCCATAATATGATAGCCGCAACGAAGATGGCGAGCATGGCATAGTTGATCCTGATAAACTTGTTATGAGCAGTTGCCTCTGCCTGTTTCTCTGCCTGGGTTGCCTGTTCTGCCTTCTTGTCTGCTTGGAGTGAAGGCTTTGCCTGCTTGTTTGCTTGGGTTGACTGCACAGCCTGCTGATTGCTTTCACCCGCTTTCATCTGTTTGATGGCAGTCTCCGTCAGCTGATCATAGCGTTTGATTGCAGAAGCAGTTAGCGTTGTGGTTTCTTGATTGGTGTCTATCCTGTTTATGAAAGGGATGTCTATCACCCAATATAGCAGTATAAAGGCAATAATGGCCAATGGTGCTCCTATGCGCTGCAGCACGCGCTCAAACCCAGATTTCTTCATCTTGGGCAGTTTTTCGATACGATAGTTGTTCATATCGAGTGGATCGAATGCCTGAGCAGGTTTGTTTTCGTTGTTCATCATATTCTGTTGGATTGTATAAAGAGACTGTGTTAAAATGAAATCTTATTATATTTTGCTTGGCGCTAAATAAAACAACACGATGACACAGTCTCTTATTGACTCATGTAAGTTCTTTTGTATTGTTACTTCCAGTTCTTATAGGGGTTCTTCATAAGCATGGAATTGTAGTAGCGGACATCGCCCGTCACTTCCTCTCCCAGCCATGCAGGATGCTCGAACTGTGCTTCCTCGTCGGGGAGTTCTATTTCTGCAACGGTCAGACCGTCGTTGTCGCCATAGAACTCGTCAACTTCGAAGGTGAAGTCACCGTTCTTTACTAAATAGCGAGTCTTGTCGATTACTCCCGGCTCGCAGATTTTCAGCAGTTCTTGTACCTCTTCTACGGGAATCTCCTTCTCCCATTCGAAACGGCTGGCACCGCTTTCGTTGCCAATGCCTTTGATGGTAATGAACCCCTTGTCGCCTTTCACTCTTACACGCACGGTTCGCTCCGGAACAGAGCATAGATAACCTTGTGTGATCCGAGTGCTTTTGAATACTTCGTTCTTAAAGTCTCCTTTTACGAGAAACTTACGTTCTATTTCCTGTGCCATAATCCGTCAGTTTGCTAAAGGTTTATTAATCATTCCAATCACTCTCTTGATGGCTTGGAGGTAGTTGATGTTCTCTACACCTTCAAGACCCACATCGGCGATGGTCTTCTTGATGTCTTCAATCTCTGTGGATTCAGAATTGATGGTCTTCACCAATGCTCCGTTGATATACACATCACCGGTCTCACAGATGGTGTCGTTCACCATGTAGCCGAAACGAACCTTTTCCACTTTCACTGCCTGCAGGTCTGGGTGCTCGTCAATCATGGCGAGGAACTCTTCCAGTGTGTAGGTTGGCTTATCCAACTTGGGCATCCCCTCCACCTTGAAGGCTGGGAATACATCGTTCTCGAGCACTTCCTTGGAGATGGGGAACTCGCCTTTCATCAGCGGATTCCACTGCTCCAAGCCATCAACGCTCTGAACGAAGGTCTTGATGTCCATCTTACCATCGCGGATCTTCGTGTTGTTCACATCATTCGTGCGACTGACGATGTAGGTTTCTGTACTATGGCGTTCCCATACTTTCTCGGGAACTGGCACACTTAAGCGGGCCATACGCTTTGCTGCATCACAGAAACAGCGGCCGAAGCTGCGAAACTCAAAACGTGGTTTTGAAATCTCGCCGATTTTCATTTTCTCTTTTTCCATTGTAGATAACTAATTATATATGTTATTATTGTTTGGAATGTATGATTACATCTCTCATTTCTCATCTTTATTGCACCACCGTATCATCCTCAGTACCAGATTTTGCATTCGGAGCACCTGGTGTAGGATCGGTTTGCATCCACTTACCAGTTCCATCAGGAACACGACCCCATGATACTTTTACATTGGCAAGCGACTGGTTACCCCAACCGTCGGCCTTTTCTCCACGTTGGAACTTGTCAATCACATTACCATTCGGGTCAACCAACTCTACGAGAACCGACTTCTTGGCTGAGAATCCGCTGGAGATGCCACGAGGTGTGGTGTTTTTTGCTCCGATGATTGCAAAGACACCATGTGCGGGTATTACCTCACCGTCGATGCCTGTCCAGGTAACAGCCTCGTCCTTGCGCAGCACAACATCCTTCAGCTTGATAGGATTATCGCTGTTGTTGTAAAGTTCAATGAATTTACCATCATCAGTAGCAGCGGCTCCAAAGAGTTCGTTCAGTCTCAGCTTGTCGTACTCGATTGGCGGGTCACCGACTACATATTCCAACTCGTTGGAAGTGGTGGAGAACTTTGCGGTGTTCACTACAGTAACCGAGTATTTGACAGTTGTTTTATCGGGTTGTGGCGGAATGACTCCTTTCCAGATATTCCCGCTTCCTGTCATTTGCACGTCAGTTTTGTTGCCACCAATCATATATGAAAGGGTTGCCGACTCCACAGCCTGCAAGCCAGAAACTTCAGCCGTGATGGTTACGGGTGTTTCTGAGGTAGGAGCCGTGATGTCGGGAGTCACTGATACGATTGTTGATGGTCCCTCGTAGGGACTGTCTTCTACGCAAGCGACGAATAGCATTGCCGCTGCCATCATGAATATACTCTTAATCGTTTTCATATCTTATTCTGTATTAACGTTTTACTTTTAGCTCTAACACTTAACTCTTTACATGATTAGAAATCAATCTCGAAGCGTACGGCCAACATGTTGTAGCTGACACCGCCCTTTCCTTTCTTTTCAACAGCCTGCTTGTAATCGGCAGTAGGCTTACCTGATGCATCATGACCGATCAGCAACTTGCCCTTGCCATTGGCATAGCGGTCGTTGTCGCTGTGCTGGAAGTTGATGGCAAACTTGAAGAAGTTGTTGATGTAGAAGTTCAAGCCGGCTGTGTAGTTGTTGCCGCTGCCTCCCCAGATACCATTATCGTTCAGGTCGAGGTAGTCATAGCGCAAACACAACTCGATGTCGCCCCATTTCTTTCCACGCCCAGGTTGCGTAAACTCACCTTCGGCAACGTTGAAGTGCTGGTTACCACCCAGAAGCAAGTATCCCAGCGTGAAGTAGTGTCCGCCGAAATTATAACTGGCATCCTTGGCTGTTACATGCGTACCGATCCATTCGCTTTGGAACTTGAATCCTTTGTAGTAGGCTGCTCCTTCAACACCGTATAGCCAATTGTGGTCTACGTCTCGAATCACATCAGTATCAATATACTTCTTTCTGTTGATGCTGGTTGAGTTACGGGTAGAGAACCGTACACCTCCGTAATCGCCGGGAGCCTCGTCTGTCTTAGGAGTACGGTAAGATGCCTTACCTCCAATGTAGAAGCCCTTCGTGCGGTCTTTGGTATGAGGCATCCAGCCAGCCTTCGTGGTGAACGAATAACCCTGGCTACGGCCGAAGTCCTTGTTGTTGTCCTGCACATTGGTGATTTCCTCAGAACCAGCTACTGTCTGGAAGAACATTCCGCCCGACCAACGGAAATACTCGGTAAGGAAGGCTGCCTGCACACCAAGATGGCGTGAGGGTGCCAGTGCCTGCGTTACCATTGGGCGTTCAATGAGTGCCAGATAACGTGAACTGCTTGTTCGTTCCATAGAGAATTCCTCTTTGAAATTACCCATTTTAAACTCCCAGTTCTTTAAGCCGTCATACTCGATAATAGCATCTTTCAGCTCGAAGGTTCCGTCTGCCATATCCATATCCACCTCTCCATACCAGTCTTTGGTTAACTGGGTCTTTACGGCGAAACGTACACGGCGAAGGGATGCACCGTTGCCAATAGGGTTGTAATCCGGGTTTTTACCCCAGAAAGTGGCACCGTCAACCTGTACACGATTGTCGAACCACACCTTGTAACTCTGATCTTTCGACTCTAAAACCAGGATGTTGTTTCTTGCTTCAGCTTTCAACTCCTGTCGGTCAACTGCTACGCCATACTGGTTGTAGCGTACTTCCTCGTTTTCCTGAGCTGTTGCCCTGCCTCCAATCAGCAGGAAAGCTCCTAAGGTAAGAATTGCTGTTTTTTTCATAATTGTTGTTGGATTAATCTATAAATATGTTAGTAATAGGATTCATTCTGTACTGGCTACAGCAACTTCAGATAGCTTACCAAGTTCTCGCTCCTGTCGAGTCGTAGCTTCTTGCGCAGCCGGTAGCGGTTAATCTCTACGCTTTTCGTCTCAAGATTCACCATATTGGCTATTTCCTTACTGGAGAACCCTAAGCGTAGCAACACAGCTAAGCGGCACTCTCGCTTTGTGAGATTAGGACATCGCATTTGTAGTCTACATACAAAGTCATGATGCATTTTCTCAACCATTTGGTATATCTTATCCATTTCTGGCGGATATCTGAGAGTTTCTTGCAGGTCTTTGTCGATCTCCACAAGTGACTTCTTAATGTTTTCAGTGTCTGCATCCTTTGACAATTCGCGTAATTGGTCGCCCACACTTGTCATGTATTCCCGTTGTTGTTGAACATAGAGCGACAAGTCAATCAGTTCTTTATGCTTGAAATCAATTTCTCGTGACATACTGTCGAACTGTGAGGTAACAGCCATCACGCCGAGACGGTTGAACTCGTTGCTCACTTCATAACTGTGCTTCTTCTCGTCATTAAGCATGCGACTGAAGTACTTACCTTTTTTATATTGGGTGTAGGAGACTCTCACCAAGATGCATGCCAGAATCACAAATAGCACTAATACCCAGAAAAAATATGGATGTGAGTAGAGCCAGCTCATGATCATGCAGATGAGAAATGACAACATGGGTGTCACGATGGCTATGGTAACCACGTTCAGGATTCTTTTCGTTTTCCCGTCTCGCTTCATGGCAATGCTGTTGCATTCTTTGAGTAGGTTGGCAGAGACGATAACGGGTGGGAGCGGGGTGATGAGGATGGGTAATACCATGTTGAACAGCATCATCGATAGTGTCTGACCATAGAGTGATGCCAGCAGTTTTGGCATTCTCCCGTTTCCTTGACGTGGGTAGATGTAGATGGTTGCCGAAGTGATGCATGCAATGACCATGATAGCAATGAGTAGCCACAGAGTCCAGGGGGCTGAATTGCTGTTGAAAATTACTACTGATGCGATAAAATCGCGTTAGGTATAAATATTCAAAATAGAGTGAGTTCTTTGACAGATTGATTGAGATTGACAGAGTCTCTCGGCTTGGTAACAAGTTCTCTGAGCGAGGTCTTTTCCAAAGCAGAGAT
>JAFUVB010000040.1 GCA_017471245.1 Prevotella sp. | reverse complement strand
TCGTCCGCGAAATCGCAGAGTGCTTCAACATCGAGGATGAACAAATCCTCGACATGCTCGTGAATCGGTCGGACAAACTCCGTCATTTCATCGAAATCTATCAGTATAAACTAGCAAGTTAGGAACTTGCGGAACTTGAATAAATTAACCATATATGATACTCAGTTGTGCAATAATTGACGACGAGCCGCTGGCTGCCAATCTGCTGCAGAGCTACGTCAAAAAGACTTCCAATCTCGTGCTGCGGGGAACCTTCAACAGTGCTATCACTGACATGGGTGAGCTTCGCGACAATCCCGTGGATGTGCTTTTCCTCGACATCCAGATGCCTGAACTGAACGGACTTGAGTTTGCGCGCCTCATGCCTACGGATACAAAGATCATCATTACCACCGCTTTCGACCAGTATGCCATCGAAGGCTACAGGGCAAATGTGTTCGACTATCTGTTGAAAACCATCAGTTATGAGTCTTTTCTTGATTCCATTAACAATGTGATTTCCCACAATTCGTCTTTCAGGAAACAGGCTCTCCGTCTGCAAGACAGGTTTATCTACCTGAAAAGCGAATACAAACTGGTTCAGATAAACCTGGACGATATTCTGTATATTGAAGGTTTGAAAGACTATGTGAAGGTCTATTTGGAGGGCAATAAGAAGAATGTGATGTCGCTTATGAACATGAAAAAGATTGACGACTACCTTCCTCACCCTGAGTTTTTGCGCGTTCACCGTTCATATATCGTACACATGAACAAGGTGAAACTCATTGACAGGGCGCGAATTGTATTCGGCGACGATTACATTCCTATCACGGAAAGCTATAAGGACGTGGTTCAGAAATATCTTGACGACCATACGCTGATGTAGAACCTCTACCAACAGAGCAGCTCGTCGGGTGTTTCGATGAATGATTCTGCGCCGTTGGCTGTCAGAAAGTCACGGTCGCGGAATCCCCATAATACGCTTATGCACGGCATTTCGCTATTTCGCGCTGTCTGGATATCCACTTCGCTGTCGCCCACATAGACGGCATTTGCCGAGCCAACTCCTAACTGCTTCAATGCTTCGAGCACGGTGTCGGGGGCAGGTTTCTTATTGATGCCCTCCCGCTCCCCTATTGCAACGCTAATCGTCTCGCCAAAGAAATGGCGGCAGAGCTGCCGGGTTGCATCGTAAAACTTATTGCTCACCACAGCAATATGCTTGCCGCGGCTGTTCAAAACCGTGATCATGTCGATGATTCCCGGGTAAGGACCGGTGGAATCCATACTGTGAAGAGAATAATGACGCTTGAATTCAGTCAGTATTTCGTCGAATCGAGGGTGCGAACTGCCACCGGGAACGGCTCTTTCAATGAGTTTCCGCACGCCGTTTCCCACAAACCGCCTCACATCATCTATCGAATGCTCCGGCAGTCCTGCATAGCGCATGGCATGATTCGTACTTTTTGCCAAATCATGCAGCGTATTGAGCAACGTGCCGTCAAGGTCGAAGATATAGGTATCGTATTCTTTCATTTTCTTCTTGTCATGTCTGAGCGTTGCATTCCGTAACCGTTTCGGTGCTTCAGCAATCACACTGCAAAGGTAACGATTATAATTTAATTGAGGAAACAAACGGTGCAATTTGTGAAAAACAGGCATCTATTCCGCGCTGTTGTGAGCATTTTATGAAGAAAAATTTGTGGAGTTCGGAAAGTTGAATTATCTTTGCACCCTAAATCAAGCATCACTGCCGTTCTCATCGATAATAAAAATGGAATGTATTATATATAAATAAGGTATACATTATTAATATATATGCGGATGGCAAGAGCAAAAAGTGAGTAAGACAACATTATTATACAAATATGACAACCAAGAGTAAACGTTTATATCAGGCAGCTGCCGCGTTGTGCCTCCTCATATTCTTCGGAATATTATATTACTATTTCTTCTGCTCGTTCTCTAACAAAGAAACGACGCAGTATGTCTATATCGACGAAGATGATAATGTAGACTCCGTAATCTATAAAGTGAAACCGTTGGCTACAAGCCATGGAATGAGCGGTTTGCTTACGCTTGTAAGGCACAGCTCATATCCCGAGCAGATCCGTTCAGGCAGATATGCCATCGAATCAGGTGACGGAGCATTCGCCGTTTTCCGCAGAATCAAGAACGGTTTGCAAGAACCTGTCAACCTGACCATACCTTGCGTAAGGACAATGGATAAGCTGGCAGAATATGTTGGCAGCAAACTGATGATCGACAGCGACAGTTTATACGCCGCCCTCTCTGATGAAGCGACATGCCAAAAATACGGATACGACACGCTGACCATTGCTTGCATGTTTATTCCAAACACGTATGACATCTACTGGAATATCAGTCTCGACAAGTTTCTTGAGCGAATGAAGAAAGAGAGCGACAGTTTCTGGAACGAAGACCGAATGCAAAAGGCCTCAAGCATGGGATTTGACGAAGTGAAAACCATCACGCTGGCAAGCATCGTTGACGAAGAAACCACCAACAGCGAAGAGAAACCGATGGTGGCAGGCATGTATTACAACCGCCTGAAGAGCAATATGCCGCTGCAAGCTGACCCTACCATCAAGTTTGCATTAAAAGACTTTTCGCTGAAGCGCATCTATCACAACATGCTTTCGGTGAACAGCCCCTTCAACACCTACCAAAACACGGGGCTTCCTCCTGGTCCCATCCGCATACCGACCATAGATGGCATCGATGCCGTGCTCGATCATGCGGAGCACGACTATCTCTATATGTGTGCGAAAGAAGACTTCAGCGGCTCACACAACTTCGCAAAAACCTATGAAGAGCACCTGAAAAATGCTGAGAAATATAGCCGCGCTCTCAACGCAAGAGGAATCAAGTAACGACAAAACCATAGCTTTCACCTTTCAAAACCATAGCTTTTGGGCTTCAAAACCATAGGTTTCGGGGCTCAAAAGCATAGGTTTTGCATGCCAAAACCATAGCTTTTGAAGGGCAAAAGCATAGGTTTTGCAAATAAGAAGAAAAAAAAATGCCATCACGCGCAAAGCCTTTCTTGTAGGCATTTCCAACGTGATGGCATGAAAAATCGAGTTTCTCGCGAATAATGAAGCAGCTTTTCAGCAACTGCATCCAAGTTCACGAATCATCATTCAAGACCGAAGAGCAACTTCAATCCACCGTCTACACCTGAGAATCCCATGAATGCAAGACTCAGCAGACCGGCAGTGATCAGCACGATGGCAGTTCCCTGCATGCCTTTCGGTATCTTCACCAATGCCATTTGCTCGCGTATTCCCGCGAAAACGGTCAAAGCAAGACCGAAACCGATAGCCGTGGAGAAGGCATATACAATGCTCGACAGCAGGGAGAAGTCTTTCTGAATCACCAGAATTGCCACGCCAAGCACAGCACAGTTGGTTGTGATGAGCGGAAGGAATATTCCGAGTGCCTGATAGAGTGCTGGAGAAACTTTTTTGAGCACAATTTCCACCATCTGAACCAACGAAGCGATCACAAGAATGAACACTATCGTTTGTAGATACTGCAATCCGAACACATTCAGAACGTAATACTGTATCAAGTAAGTCACGATTGTTGCCAGCGTCATCACAAAGGCTACAGCCGCAGACATGCCCAACGATGTACTGATTTTCTGGGAAACACCAAGGAAGGGGCAGATTCCGAGGAACTGCGACAAGATGATGTTGTTGACGAATATTGCTGATATAAATATTAATACGTATTCCATAATTCAATATTTGATTGTGATTATAATAACGCGATATGCCTTCATCAATTCCTGATCTTGTTAATGACAGCCACAAGGAAGCCCAATGTGATGAATGCTCCCGGAGGAAGCACGAACATCAACATGTTGTATGTCTCGGGCAGCAAGGTGAAACCAAATAAAGAACCGCCACCTAACAATTCGCGGCACAGGCCGAGCAATGTCAGGCCAAGTGTGAATCCAAGACCAATTCCGATACCATCCATCAAACTTGCCATGGCACCGTTCTTGGCAGCAAATGCCTCTGCACGTCCGAGAATGATACAGTTGACCACGATAAGAGGAATGAAAAGTCCGAGCGATGCATATACATCTGGCACATAAGCCTGCATGATCATCTGGAGCAATGTCACAAATGAGGCAATGACAACGATGAAAACGGGTATTCTCACCTTGTCGGGCGTCAGGTTCTTGATCAGTGAAATAACCACGTTTGAGCATATCAGCACAAACATTGTGGCAAGTCCCATGGCAAGACCATTATTTGCACTTGTGGTAGTAGCCAAGGTCGGACACATGCCAAGCATCAGTACGAAGGTTGGATTTTCCTTTACGATGCCGTTCTTAATGATATTCAGATAGTTCATTCTTCACCTCCTTCTTTTTTGGTGGCACCGGTTTCACCATCCACTGGCGTCGCCTTGAATGCCTTATATGCATTGTTTACTGCTAACAAGAATGCCCGGCTGGTGATGGTTGATGCAGTAATGGCATCCACCTTTCCGCCATCCTTCGACACGGTAAGTTCCTCGGCAGGGTTCTTTCCTATGATATCGCCCTTCTCTCCCTTCTGGAACCATTTGTCGGCCTTAGCTCCTAAACCTGGAGTTTCGGCATGTTCGAGAAGCGTATAACCCAGAATGTTGCCTTGAGCATCGAAGCCGACAAGGATTTTCAGGTCGCCGCCGAAACCGCTTGTGGTACTTTCCACGGCTGCTCCAAGGTCATTCTTCTGAGCATCTTGTGTTTGATAGATGATAAATTTCATCTCCTTGCCCTTGGAATCGTTCTGTTTCACGGTGTCGGTCTTGGCTACTGAGAGGTCGCCGCCACCCATCACGGCCTTGATACCGTCGGCAAGGGTCTTTTCTTTCTGCAATGCGATTGGTCCCTCAGTTACGTGATTGACATAAGCAAGAATGCAACCTGTGATTACTGCCACTCCTGTGAGCACCAGAACCATATTTGTTACAGATGATTTGAGTTTTTCCATAATTCATTTCCTCCTTATTTCTTCGCCGGAACCTCGCCGAAACGCTTTGGTTTGATGTAAGTATTGATAATTGGAGTGAACGCATTCATGATGAGGATGGCAAACGACATGCCCTCAGGATAAGATCCCCAGTTACGAATCACTACGGTCAAGAAGCCGATAGCCACTCCATAGATGAGCTGTCCCTTAGCAGTCATCGGCGAAGTGACATAATCGGTTGCCATGAAGATAGCTCCCAGCATCAGACCACCAGTGAGAATCTCTGCAAAAGGATCGGCATATACAGGGTTGGCAAGGTGGAGAAGTCCACTGAAAACAAACACCGTGGCGATGATGCTCACAGGAATATGCCATGTGATGATCTTCTTCCACAGCATATAAACCAATCCAAGCAGCAGTGCAAGTGCACAAACCTCGCCGATGGTTCCTAATCCGCCCATCGGATTACTGCCTAAAAGCAGATGCGTGGCCGATGGAAGCTGGTCGAGCACAGATGCGTCGCCGGTCTTGATAGCTTGTTTCATGATGGCGAGTGGCGTAGCTCCTGTCTCTGCGTCGAGATAGCTTGTGAGCTGTCCGGCAACAGGCCACGATGTCATTTGCGCCGGGAAACTGATGAGCAGAAATGCTCTTCCGAGCAGCGCGGGATTAAACACGTTGTTGCCTAATCCTCCGAATGACATCTTGCCTACACCAATAGCGAAAAGTGCACCCACAATTATTATCCATATCGGAAGGTTAGACGGAAGGTTGAATCCCAAGAGCAGACCAGTGAGAATGGCACTTCCGTCACATATAGAGAGATTGTCTCTCTTCATGATAAATTTGGCAATTGCCCACTCAAAGAACACGCAGGCAACCACACTTGTTGCAAGCACGATTGCAGAACCAAGTCCGAAGTAGAACAAAGACACCAGAAGAGCAGGTATCAGCGCGATAATCACACCATACATATTCTTCTCCACACTGTCAGTTCCATGTGCATGCGGTGATAATGATACGATTAATTTTCCCATTATATCTTTATATTTGAGAATGAACGATTAATAAAACTATACTATTTTGCATTTCGCGCACGGATAATTCCCATTACTGTAGACTTGCCAAGACGGATATTGTCAAGCAACGGGCGATGTGCAGGACATGTGAACTGGCACGAACCGCACTCAATGCATGATGTGATGTCCTCAGCTTCCACCTTTTCCCAGTTCTTCAGATTGGAACAGGTAGCCAGCAGATAGGGTTCAAGTCCCATCGGACATGCACTCACACACTTGGCACAACGGATGCAGGGCTGAGCTTCCTTACGTCTTGCGTCATCGTCGGTAAGGATTGTCACACTATTTGTTCCCTTGCAGACAGGAACTTCCACGGATGTCAAGGCTTTGCCCATCATTGGACCGCCGGCAAGAATCTTGTTGTCGCCCTCCGGCAAGCCACCGCAGGCATCAATCAAGTCCTTCATCGGCGTACCCATTCTAACCAAGAAGTTGCCAGGATTGGATAGTTGCTTTCCTGTTACCGTAGTATAGCGTTCAAACAATGGCTTGTTCTTCATAACTGCCTCATATACAGCGTAGGCAGTTCCGACATTTTGTACAATTGCTCCAACATTGACTGGAATGGCAGGAGGTGCAGGCACCTGACGGCGGATCACTGCATCGACCAATTGTTTCTCGCCTCCTTGAGGATATTTCTTTGCCAACGGAACCACCTCAACATTGAATTTCGATGAGGCATACTTCTCACGACACTTCCTGTCAAGCAGTTCTATTGCCTTTGGTTTGTTGTCCTCAATACCGATATAGCCAGTTTCCACCTTGGCAGCTGTCATCAGCAATTCAAGACCAACGAGGATTTCGTCGGCGTGTTCCATCATCAAGCGATAGTCGGCAGTGATATATGGCTCGCACTCCACTGCGTTGATGATCACGCATTCTGCCTTGGCTGTCGGCGGCGGACATAGTTTGATGAATGTGGGGAATCCGGCACCACCCATGCCGGTGACACCTGCTTTCTTGATTCTTTCTACTATTTCCTCGGGGGTTAACTCGGGATGATCGGCAAGAATCTCCAACTTATCTGAACGATCAATACCTTCTTCCCATTCATCACCCTCTACATTTATTATAATAACTGGCTTGCGATATCCTGTTGCATCAATAGCCGTGTCGATTTTGAACACAGTTCCGGAAACGGAAGAATAGATGGGAGCAGAAACAAAGCCGCCAGCCTCAGCCAACAATGTGCCGACTTTAACCTTGTCTCCTTTCGCAACAACAGGCTTTGCGGGTGCTCCGATATGCTGTGACAAAGGAAATATTGCCTGTTTTGGCAATGCTGCCACCTTGGTCTCTACTTCATGGGTGAGCTTGTTCTCCTCTGGATGAACGCCACCGATTCTGAATGTCTTGATCTTCATACGGTTTCCTCCTTTCTTTCTTCTGTCTTCGGTGTCGCTGTGGTTGCTTCAGCCTTCGGTGTCGGTGCTTTCTCTCCTACTTTGGGTGCATCTGCCGGGGCTGCCGGCTTTGGCTTTGGAGCAGGGAAGTTCACGGCATGAATGGCCTTTGTGGGACAAACCTCAACACATTTCTTGCAAAGACGACACTTGTTAAAGTCAATATAACACAGATTGCTCTCAATGGTGATGGCCTCGAACTTGCACTCTTTAGAACACTTTCCACAGCCAATACATGCAGCCTTGCATGCTTTCATCGCAACGGCGCCCTTGTCTTTGTTCACACAACTAACAAACACCCTACGATTCTTTGGCCCTTTCTTGCGAAGTTCAATAATGTGACGCGGACAAGCCTTCACACATGCGCCGCATGAAGTACACTTCTCATCGTCAACTTCGGGCAATCCGGTCTCAGGATTCATGTGAATGGCATCAAATTGGCATGCTGCGACACAGTCGCCACAGCCAAGACAGCCGAATCCACATCCTGTTTCGCCAGCACCGCATGCATTCATGGCGCTGCATGTCTTAAGTCCATCGTATTCAGCAATACGCGGACGATGTTCACAACTGCCATTACACCTTACGACAGCAACCATTGGTTCGCTGTTGGCAATAGCAATACCTAACAAATCAGCTACCTGCCCCATGACATCTGCACCGCCAACAGGACAGTTCAACCCATCTAACGAACCTTTGTCAGCAGCCTTTACCAAGGCATCTGCCATACCAGAGCATCCCGGAAAGCCACAACCGCCACAGTTGGCACCAGGTAGAGCAGCAGTAACCTGACCGATTCGAGGGTCTTCTTTTACAGCAAATTTCTTGGAACAGATATAAAGTATCAAAGCTGCTATTAGCGCGATACATCCAAGAACAATTACTGCGGTTAAAATAAAACTCATAATCTTTTGTATTTGTTTTAATAATTAATGATAATTCTCTATAGAAAAAGTGAACTTTCTGCTGATTCTTTCACGATAGTAATATAGCAGAATATAATATGGTATCAGGCTAATGATGCCAGCCATCGCCATTACGGGTTCTTCAACCGTAAACCTGCTTATCAAGAACACTACGCCAACCATTATGACAAATGGAACAACGAATGCCAACAACACAGCATTGGCACCGGTTTTGGAAGAAACGACAACCGTGACAGGGTCACCTTTCGAATAGTTGCCTATGTTCTTCACATCATAAACGTCAATGATTTTTTCTTTGCTCTCAGTGGAATGGCAGTGGCTCGCCACCTTACACGACGCACATGCAGAAGTCTGTAGGATTCTTACCTTCAGATTTCTGCCTTCAATGTGGTCAATTATACCGTCGTGCTTAATCAGGTGACTCATTCTGTATAGGTTAATAAACCGACGGAAATCATTATCACTGGGTATTAGTCAGCACTTTTGAATTCCGTGATTTTGCAAACTCGACTTTGCAATTGCAAAGATACAATTATATTTTGTATCGACAAATAAAAATTGAAAATATTTATAAGATAGTTAACGTTTGTTGTATGTTCTCGTTTACAAAACAAATAAAATCATCATTTTATTTTGTAGTTTTCATTATTTAATGTAACTTTGTCTCGTCAAAACATATTTTTTATGAAAGCATCGGAACAAACAATTCAGCAGATTGAGCGATTCACCCGAAAAATCGCCCAAAAACTACCCATGAATGACGAAATCACCTTATTCACTGATATTCATGTGCATGTTTCTCAGGACAGCGGAGAAATGATGGCATTTGATGATGATGAACAAGAAATCACTCGTTGCGTGGTAGAACAATGGATTGACAATAAGGAAGAAAACTTCTACGATTCAGTTGCCGTATTACTGAGGAAAGAGTTTCACAGAATGCATGAACTTGTTGATAATCTTGGAATTACAAAACCGTATAGTTTTGTACTTGAAAATGATGACAATGAGAATGTCGCTGAGTTGTATCTTGCTGACGATGAAACCATTATCATTGGTGGTGACTTGATGGAAGGGTTAGATAAAGACCTTGACGACTTCTTCATTCACCTAATGGAAGAATAACAATTATTGCCGATTTATTCAGCAATCACTACAATAATACAATAAAAAACAAAGATGATAACACTATCAGACATTACCATTCAGTTTGGTAAACGAGTGCTTTACAAAGATGTGAATATTAAGTTTACAAGTAATAACATCTATGGCATCATCGGTGCCAATGGCGCAGGGAAGTCAACACTGCTGAAAGCCATCAGTGGAGAGTTGGAACCAAACAAGGGAATGGTTGAAATAGGTTCGGGAGAACGCCTTTCTGTTCTCGACCAAGATCACTTCAAATATGATTCTTTTTCAGTAATGGACACCGTTCTCATGGGTCATCAGCCTCTTTGGGAGAACATGAAGGAACGTGAAGCCCTATATGCAAAGCCTGAAATGACGGAAGAAGACGGTAATCGTGCTGCTGATCTGGAATTGAAATTTGCAGAAATGAACGGATGGGAGGCCGAAAGCGAGGCTGCCCAGCTATTGCAGAACCTGGGCGTAAAGGAAGACGAACACTACAAACAGATGAGTGAAATGTCGAACAACCAGAAGGTTCGCGTGATGTTAGCCAAGGCTTTATTCGGTCATCCAGACAATCTGCTGCTCGATGAGCCTACCAACGACCTCGACCTTGATACGGTTCAATGGCTGGAACAATACCTGAGCGGCCTGGAACAGTGTGTTCTCGTGGTCAGCCATGACCGCCACTTCCTTGATGCGGTATCTACTCAAACCGTGGATATTGACTTTGGCAAAGTGACAGTATTCTCCGGAAACTATTCATTCTGGTATGAGAGTTCACAGTTGGCATTGCGTCAGGCACAGAATCAAAGATTAAAAGCCGAAGAAAAGCGCAAGCAGCTGGAAGAATTCATCCGCAGGTTTTCTGCAAATGTGGCAAAGTCGAAGCAGACAACCTCAAGAAAGAAGATGCTTGAGAAACTGAACGTGGAAGAAATCCGCCCGTCAAGCCGAAAATATCCTGGCATTATTTTCCAGATGGAGCGCGAACCCGGCAACCAGATACTTGAAGTTGAAGGACTGAAAGCAGTGGATACCGACGGCACGGTATTGTTCGACAACGTCTCTTTCAATATTGAAAAGGGGCAGAAAACGGTATTCCTTTCAAAGAATCCCAAGGCTATGACAGCCTTGTTTGAGATTATCAATGGCAACAGGAATGCAGATGGAGGAGTATTCAAATGGGGCGTTACCATCACGTCAGCCTACCTCCCACTCGACAATACCAGCTTTTTCAACAGCGACTTGAACCTTGTTGACTGGCTCAGCCAGTACGGAACGGGCAACGAGGTGACCATGAAAGGATACCTCGGACGTATGCTTTTCAAGCAAGAAGAGGTGGAAAAGAAAGTAAGAGTACTATCCGGCGGCGAAAAGATGAGATGCATGATTGCCCGCATGCAACTAAAGAATGCCAACTGCCTGATACTCGACACGCCCACCAATCATCTTGACTTGGAGTCGATTCAAGCATTCAACAACAACCTGATACAGTTTAAAGGAAACATACTTTTTGCATCCCACGACCACGAGTTCATCAATACCGTTGCCAACAGGATTATCGAACTGACACCAAAAGGCACGATCGACAAACTGATGACCTATGATGATTACATCTATGACGAAACCATCAAGGAACAAAAAGCAAAAATGTACTCATAAGAAATTGGCATGATATTTGCTGTATGTTTGTGAAAAGCATATCGATTATGCGCCAGTTAAACATTAATAAACAAATGTGTTATGAACGAAGAAAAGAAAATCAATGTCGTAGATGACAATATGAACGAAGTGGAAAACGAAGAGAATGTGACGGAACAGGCACAAGAAACCGCCACCGAACAGACCGAGGTGAGTGAAGAAGATGCCGCTGAAGACTGTGCAGAAAACAGTTCCCAGGAAGAACCGTCTCCGCTTAAGAAGGCTGAAGAGGAAATAAAGGTACTGACAGACAAGTTCTTAAGGACAGCTGCAGAGTTTGAAAACTACCGCAAAAGAACGCTCAAAGAGAAAGCAGAACTCATTCTCAACGGATCAGAAAAGACGATAACTGCCATTTTGCCCGTCCTCGACGATTTTGAAAGAGCCCTTGCCGACAACACCGACGATGCAAAAGCCATCAAGGAAGGTATGGAGTTGATATTCCATAAATTCGTAAAAGTGCTCGAAGGCTTAGGTGTGAAGAAGATTGAAACAGAAGACAAAGACTTCGATGTGGATTTCCATGAAGCCATTGCCATGGTTCCAGGCATGGGAGACGACAAGAAAGGAAAAGTGATTGACTGCGTTCAGACGGGCTATACCTTGAACGACAAAGTGATTCGGCATGCAAAAGTAGCTGTCGGACAATAATTACACATTATTATATTATCCAGAAAGATGGCTCAAAAGCGTGACTATTACGAAGTGCTTGGCGTTGAAAAAAACGCGAGCGAAGATGAAATCAAGAAAGCATACCGCAAAATTGCCATAAAGTATCATCCCGACCGCAATCCGGGAAACAAGGAAGCCGAAGAGAAATTCAAAGAGGCAGCAGAGGCTTATGATGTGCTTCACGATCCGCAAAAGCGTCAGCAATACGACCAATTCGGATTCGACGGGCCTGCCGGAATGGGCGGTTTCGGCGGCTTTGGCGGTGGTGGTTTCTCGATGGAAGACATATTCTCGATGTTCGGAGATGTGTTCGGAGGAAGAGGCGGATTCAGTGGATTCAGCGGATTTGGTGGCGGACAGCGTCAACCGGCACAGCATCGGGGTTCTGATCTGCGCCTGAAGGTGCGCCTGAACCTACAGGAAATCGCCACGGGAGTTACCAAAAAGTTCAAGGTTAAGAAGGATGTTGCGTGCTCGCATTGCCATGGAACGGGCGCAGAGCATGGAAGCGGAACCGACACATGCCCCACATGTCATGGCAGCGGCGTAGTTACCCGCACCACACAAAGCCTGTTTGGCATGATGCAAACACAAAGCGTATGCCCCACATGTCAGGGCGAAGGCACCATTATCAAGAATAAATGCAAGGAATGCGGTGGAAAAGGTATCGTCAAAGGTGAGGAAGTGGTTGAGATCAACATCCCTGCCGGTGTTGCAGAAGGTATGGTTGTGAACGTGCCGGGTAAGGGAAATGCCGGTATCCACAATGGAATCTCCGGCGATATTCAGGTGTTTATTGAAGAAGAACCCAACGACACCTTCATCCGCGACGGCCATAACCTGATCTATAATCTGCTCTTAGACTTCCCGACAGCAGCTTTGGGAGGCACCGCCGAGATACCTACCGTTGACGGTTCGAAGCTGAAAATCAAGATAGAACCAGGCACACAACCCGGCAAGACATTGCGTCTGAGAGACAAAGGCCTGCCTATGGTTCAGGGATATGGGCGCGAAATTGGCGACTTGATTGTGAATATCAGCGTGTATGTGCCAAAAACACTGTCGAAAGAAGAAAGGAAAGCGCTTGAAATGATGCAGGAAAGCGACAACTTCAAGGGCGACAATGCCACGAAGAAAGGCATCTTCGACAAGTTCCGCAATTACTTCAGTTAGCAGTTTTCTCTACGCTCTGTCACCTATTTTATTATTAAAGGCAAAGCTGCGCAATATGAATTACAAGGAAACAACGGAATATCTGTTCAACGTAACCCCGGTCTTTGAAAAGATCGGGGCTGGTGCTTATAAAGAAGGTCTTGCCAATTCGCTTGCCTTGGATGAGCATTTCGGTCATCCGCACCGCAGGTTCAAAAGCATCCACATAGCCGGAACGAATGGCAAAGGCTCATGTTCGCACACCATTGCCGCCATTCTTCAGGCCGCCGGATATAAAGTGGGACTCTACACATCGCCCCATCTGGTAGATTTCCGGGAGCGCATCAGAGTGAACGGAACGTGCGTAAGCGAGCAGTATGTCATCGATTTTGTTGAACAGGAACGCAGTTTCTTCGAGCCGTTACACCCCTCTTTCTTCGAACTGACCACGGCAATGGCGTTCAAATATTTTGCCGAACAGCAGGTTGACTATGCCGTTATTGAAGTGGGACTCGGCGGCCGGCTTGACTGCACAAATATCATCCAGCCCGTTCTTTCGGTAATTACCAACATCAGTTTCGACCACACCCAGTTCTTGGGAAACACCCTTGAAAAGATTGCATACGAGAAAGCCGGAATCATCAAACAGGGCATTCCCGTGGTGATCGGCGAAACGGTTGATGAGACAAAACCCGTGTTTGAAGACGTAGCACGCAGGATGAATGCCCCCATCTCCTTTGCAGAAGCGTTCAGCATGGACATGTTCACCGATGAAGAACTGCGCAAACAGGATTTCGAAGACATCGATTTTGAACAGAAAGGGCTCTATCAGCAGAAGAACAAACGCACGGTTTTGTGCGCCATCCATGCCATTGAGGACACTATTTCCTCACATGCTTCAGTTCCACTACACACTGCCGTAAGCGCAGGATTTGCCAATGTGTGCGAGCAGACCGGTCTCGTGGGCCGTTGGCAGACCATCAGGCAGGCTCCGCTTGCTATCTGCGACACCGGGCATAACGTAGGCGGATGGGAATATCTTGCCATTCAAGTGGCTCAGCAACCGTGCAGGCAGCGCCGCATTGTCTTCGGAATGGTTGATGATAAAGACATTAACGCTGTGTTGGCAATGCTTCCCGCTGATGCCGAATACTACTGGTGCAAGGCATCAACCCACCGTGCCATCCCCGAAACCCGCATCAGCCAACTGGCAGAATCCCACCATTTGCACGGCAGCAGCTATGGTGATGTGGTCACGGCTTATCGCCAGGCATTGACCGATTCACATCCCGACGACTTCATATTCGTAGGCGGCAGCAGCTATGTAGTTGCCGACCTGCTTGCAGGAATCGAGAACTGTTAGTGTTTATCCGTACTCTACAACGACAGAAAGTTGAGCAAAAAACATCCCTTTTGGTGTTTTTAACACTTTCTTTTGCTTATTTATTATAGATTCATTCGTGATTCTCAATTATTTTTGCTTACTTTGCAAAAAAGTTTCAACAACAAAAAAAGATTGTAATTTATGAGCAATACGGAGACAAACTATCTTTGTGGTCTGAAGAAAGAGAACTTTCAGACCACGGTAAACGGAAAGAATACAGATTTGTATATTCTCAAAAACAACCAAGGTAACGAGGTTGCCGTTACCAATTACGGTGGTGCCATCGTTGCAATTATGGTTCCCGACAAAGACGGAAACATAGCAAACGTTATCCAAGGACACGACAACATCCAAGACGTTATTAACAGCCCAGAACCTTATTTGTCAACTTTAATCGGTCGCTACGGCAACCGAATCAAAGAAGGAAAGTTCACTCTGAACGGCAAAGAGTATCAGCTCGCCATCAACAACGGGCCGAATGCGCTTCACGGAGGTCCCACCGGCTTCCACGCTCAGGTATGGGACGCGCTGCAGATGAGCGACAACACGCTCGTGCTGAATTATGTTTCACCCTATCTGCAGGAAGGTTTCACCGGCGAAATGAAAGTTACCGTTGTCTATACTTTTGGAAATGACAACGACCTGACTATCGGCTACATGGCAACAACCAACAAGAAAACCATCGTGAACCTTACACATCACGCTTTCTTCTCGCTGGCAGGCATTGCCAATCCCACACCTACCATCGACGAGCAGGTGTGCGAAATCAATGCCGATTTCTTCATCCCCATCGACGAAAACAGCATTCCCACGGGCGAAATCCTCAAAGTGGCAGGCACGCCATTCGATTTCCGAACCCCGAAACCAGTGGGACGCGACATCGATGCTGACGACGAGCAGATCAAAAACGGCGCTGGCTACGACCATTGCTTCGTTCTGAACAAGAAAGAAGAGGGAGAACTGAGCTTTGCAGCACGCCTCACGGAGCCGAAGAGCGGGCGCACGCTCGACGTTTACACCACAGAACCCGGCATGCAAGTGTATTCAGACAACTGGGCCGACGGATATAGCGGACAGAACGGAGCCACATTCCCGCGCCGCAGTGCTATCTGTTTCGAATGCCAACACTTCCCCGACTCGCCCAACCGCCCATATTTCCCGTCGGTAATCCTTCTTCCCGGGCAGCAGTACAAGCAGAAGACGGTCTACAGATTCGGCGTAACCGTATAACAATCGTATAAGAAATTACTTTAGCAATCATTTTAAACATATAAGCTTATGATGGAAATAGATCACGTAAGAAGTCGCTTCGTAAAGCACTTTGACGGCATGACAGGTAATGTATACGCATCTCCGGGGCGCATCAATCTGATTGGTGAGCACACCGACTATAACGGCGGGTTCGTATTCCCGGGAGCTGTTGACTGCGGAATCATGGCAGAAATACGTGCCAATGGTACGGAAGACATGGTGCGCGCCTACGCAATCGACCTGAAAGACAGAGTAGATTTCAGTCTGAACGACCCTGCCGGTCCCAAGGCAAGTTGGTCGCGCTACATCTATGGCATAGCCAAGGAGATGCAGAAGCGCGGTGCGCCTGTGAAAGGATTCAACATTGCCTTCTCAGGAGATGTGCCTCTCGGAGCCGGAATGTCATCATCTGCCGCCCTTGAAAGCTGCATTGCCTTCGGATTGAACGACATCTTCGCCGACAATAAGGTAAGCCAGTGGGACATGGTCTTGGCTGGCCAGGCCACGGAGCACAACTATTGCGGTGTGAATTGTGGCATCATGGATCAGTTTGCAAGCGTTTTCGGACAGGCAGGCAAGCTGATGCGACTGGATTGCCGCAGTCGTGAGTTCGAATATTTCCCGTTCAACCCGCAAGGATACAAGCTGGTGCTCCTCAACTCATGCGTAAAACACGAGCTGGCAGGCTCTCCCTACAACGATCGCCGCAACTCTTGCGAGAACGTGGTTAAGGCAATTGCCGCCAAACACCCCGAAGGAAAGTTCGAAACACTGAGAGACTGCACATGGGAACAGCTCGAAGAGGTGCGCACCGAGGTAGGCGAAGAAGACTACAAGCGTGCTCATTTCGTGCTCGGAGAGAAGGATCGCGTGCTTGCAGTGTGCGATGCGCTCATTGCAGGCGACTATGAAACGGTGGGAAAGAAGATGTATGAAACCCACGAAGGGCTGAGCAAGGAGTACGAAGTGTCATGTGAAGAACTCGATTTCCTGAACGACATCGCCAAGGAATGTGGCGTTACGGGCAGCCGAATCATGGGTGGCGGCTTCGGCGGCTGCACCATCAACCTGGTGAAAAACGAGCTTTACCGCCCGTTCATCGAAACAGCCCGCAGGAAATATGCTGAGAAATACGGCAAGGAGCCAAAGGTTTATGAAGTGGTTATCGGCGATGGCTCGCGCCGTTTGTGCTGAACACGCGGAGATTTAACTATATTCATGACTGCCGCAAGGCATTCATGACCAATGCATTCAGGCAGATCAGCTGGTTGCTGGTTTGCCTGATTTTTTTGTCATAATGCCAATCTCGGGTGCCGACCGTTGCCTGTTTTGGCAGCGGTTTTCATTGTCTGTCGGAGGCTCCCTTTATGTATCATTTTTCAAAACCTATGCTTTCAGGCTCCAAAACCTATGGTTTTACCCCTCAAAACCTATGGTTTCAGGCTCCAAAACCTATGCTTTTGACCTCCGAAACCTATGCTTTTGAAACGCGAAACCATAGGTTTTGAAATTGCGGAGCGGTAAATGTAAAAAAAGCGGCATAATTTTTGGCATTCTTTGCGATTATCCGTAAATTTGCAGCATGGAATCGATATTTACCGAAAAAGAAAGAGAAGAATCCCTGCAACTGCTCGAACAGCTGCTCACGCTCTTAGGTCCATCGCTCAGCAACGAGGATGAAGCCGCCATGCGAGCTTACCTTCAGGAATCCTTCGAGAGCGAAACCCTGCAGCGGGATGTGTTCGGACTGAACCCCGTGGTGCAGAGTTTCCGCACTGCCATCATAGCCGTTGAAGAAGAAGGAATCAAGCGCGACGGCGTGCTGGCTATCCTTCTGTATACCCGCGCTAACAACGGACTGTTAGAAACCCAACATATCAAGCAACAATACGGCGAGTCTGTGGCTACAATCATCCACGGACTGGTGCGCATTCAAGACCTTTACAAGAAGAATCCCGTTATTGAAAGCGAGAATTTCCGCAACCTGCTGCTCTCGTTTGCAGAAGATATGCGCGTGATTCTCATCATGATTGCCGACCGCGTGAACCTGATGCGCCAGATACGCGACACCGAACAGGTGGAGGCAAAGCGGCGCGTGAGCGAAGAAGCAAGCTATCTCTATGCCCCACTCGCCCACAAACTGGGACTCTATAAGCTGAAAAGCGAGCTCGAAGACCTGTCGTTGAAGTATCTCGAACATGATGCCTACTACATGATCAAGGAGAAACTGAACGCCACAAAGAAGAGCCGCGACGCCTATATCGACAAATTCATCAAGCCGATCGACGAAAAACTGCGCGAGGCTGGCATTCATTTCCACATGAAAGGGCGCACGAAGAGCATTCATAGCATCTGGCAGAAGATGAAAAAGCAGAAGTGCGGCTTCGAGGGAATCTATGATTTGTTTGCCATCCGCATCATTATCACCGGCAACGGGGATGACTCGCTCACCCGCACACAGGAGCATGCGCTCTGCTGGCAGGCATTTGCCATCATCACTAACATGTATCAAGGCAACCCCAAAAGGCTCCGTGACTGGCTCACAGTGCCGAAATCAAACGGCTATGAGAGCCTTCACATCACCGTATTAGGGCCTGAAAACAAATGGGTGGAGGTGCAGATACGCACCGAGCGCATGGATGAAGTGGCTGAAAAAGGCCTTGCCGCCCACTGGAGATATAAGGGGGTGAAGAGCGAAGGAGGCATCGACGACTGGCTGAACAGCATTCGCGCGGCACTGGAAAACAGCGACGACCGCCAGGTGATGGACGAATTCAAGATGGATCTCTATGAAGACGAGGTGTTTGTGTTCACTCCCAAGGGCGATTTGCTGAAGTTTCCCAAGGGTGCAACCGTGCTCGACTTCGCCTATCACATACATTCGCGCGTGGGCAACCAATGCACCGGCGCCCGGATCAATAATAAAATCGTGACCATACGTTATCAGTTGCATTCCGGCGACCAAGTGGAAGTGCTCACATCGAATACGCAAACGCCCAAGCAAGACTGGCTAAACTTCGTGTTTACCAGCCGTGCCAAGTCGAAAATACGCCTTGCGCTGAAAGACATTCAGGTGAAACAGGGCGTGATGGCTAAGGAAATGCTGGAACGGAGGCTGAAAAACCGGAAGATTGAAGTAGAGGAAAGCGTGCTGAACCACCTCATCAAGAAGCTCGGAATCAAGGAAACGCGCGAATTCTACCGCCAGCTTGCCGACGAAACGCTCGATATGAACACCGTGATTGAGCGCTATATCGACGTGTATCAGCATGACAACAACCTCGCCACGGGCAAAAGCAGCACAGCAATGCCTGTTCAGAGCGCCGAAGAGTTTATCTATGAGAACCCGAATGAAGAGATCACATACGGCAACGACGACGTTATCGTGATCGACCAGAACCTGAAAGGCGTTGATTTTCAGCTGGCAAAATGCTGCCATCCCATCTATGGCGACAAGGTGTTTGGCTTTGTCACGGTGAACGGAGGTATCAAAATCCACCGCGCCGACTGCCCCAATGCGCCTGAACTGAGGAAGCGATTCGGCTACAGAATTGTGCGTGCGAAGTGGAGCGGCAAAGGTAGTTCGCAGTATTCCATTGCTTTGCGCATCATCGGAAATGACGACATCGGCATCGTGAACAACGTTACGAGCATCATTGCCAAGGAAGAAAAGATCATGATGCGTAGCATTAACATCGAGAGCCATGACGGATTGTTCAGCGGAAACCTCGTGATCAATGTGGAAGATACATCAAAACTGGAGGCACTGATCAAGAAATTGCGCACGGTGAAAGGCGTGAAGCAGGTGTCAAGGATTTGAAAACAGCTCATCAAGCATCTTCCTTCCCTTCTCAGTACATACCCCCCTGACCTGAACATACACGCAATTGACGAACAAATCACGCAGCGGATACAGCTCATACAGCTTCTTCTGAACCACGTGATTCATCACCCCGTCACCCATTTTCGAAACAATCTCATAGTCGAGGGCAGGTATGAAGTAGCCGTGTTCAACACCTTTGTTGATAAACTCTACGGAACGCTTCCTGTTTTGTTCTGAAGACTGCTGCAATAAAGTGAGAACGCGCTCATATTTATGTAGGTCGCTGAAGAACAAAGGATTCACTGTTCCTAATTCTTTCAGCTTTCTCTTGAAGACAAATATGACTATCTCCATCTCATTTGAAGCGGAACGCGAATACTTTTCCAGTTCTTTATGCTCAATGGATATGTCGCGCGAAATGCCTTCATACAACAACTGCTCCTTGTTTTCATAAAGTTCATAGAGCGTGCGCTTAGACATCGACATGGCAGATGCTATGTCGTCCATTTTCACAGCCTTGATTCCATTCTGCTTGAAAAGGCTCATTGCCTTATCAAGCACGCGCTGTTGCAGATCATTTCGTGATGTTGTATTGCTATTGTTTTTATGCATGTTGACAACATTATCGATGCAAAGATAATAAAAAATTCAGAAATCATGAATCATTATTCACATTTTATTTCTACACTCAATGCGGTTTAGAGTACTTAATAAGCAGCAATCCCCGGCAAAAATCATTGCCGGGGATTGTGAAAAGTAGGGACGATCGGGCTCGAACCGATGACCTCTGCAATGTGACTGCAGCGCTCTAAACCAACTGGGCTACGCCCCTGTTTTTGAAAACCGACTGCAAAATTACAAAATTTATTTGTTAGAACCAAAAACTTTTCGACTTTTTGTGCCTACAACCACCATTTTTTCTTCTTTTTTCCATTTTTCTTGGCAATTACAAATATATTATGTACTTTCGCAAACCTAAAGCAACAGGCTATTCTTTATCACGTAACAAACATTATTTCAATCATTGATTATGAAAGATATCTATTTGGCTGGAGGCTGTTTCTGGGGAACAGAACATTTCTTCAAGCAGATCGAAGGGGTGGTCAACACGGAAGTGGGATTCGCAAACGGCAACACCGCAGACCCGACATACCAAGAAGTGTACACCGACAAGACCGGTTTTGCAGAAACGGTTCACATCTCGTACGATGAGAATGTTGTGGATTTGGAATTCTTGCTCAACATGTTCTTCGTGGCAATCGACCCTACAAGCCTGAACAAACAAGGGCATGATGAAGGAACAAGATACCGTACGGGCATCTATTATGTGGATGATTCGCAGCTCGGCATCATCAATAAAGTAGTTGGAGAACAGCAGGAAAAATACGAGAAACCTATCGTGGTTGAGATTGAGACCTTAAGGAACTTCTACCCTGCCGATGAATATCATCAGGATTATTTAGACAAGAATCCCGACGGCTACTGTCATTTGCCTCTCGAATTGTTTGAGTTTGCAAGGAAAGCAAGAATGAAACGCAAGGCATAAACCACTCTCCTCAACAATCACTTTCCAATAAACGCAATCGTTTTCTTATATAAAAAAAGAATACGTTCTCCCCTAAAAAGGTTGGTTTTCCAAAGAAAAGCATTGTTTTACAATAATAAATATGGTGAAGATAGAACCAAAATGCAGGTTCATATCTTCACCAATATTCGTGATGCATCATCGCTTTGGATGAAGCGTATATCAGCTTTTTGATGATGCCGCTATCAGTATTATGCCACTTTTTCTAAGCGTTTCATCATGGCAAACATGAAGATAGCGGAAAGAATGCAGAGCACTGCAAACACAGCCCATACAATCCAGAGCTTCAAACCGCCCCAGAGCAGACCGCCAACCATAACGAGCTGGTTGCCAATGGCAGTTGCCACGAACCAGCCACCCATCATCATACCCTTATATTTGGGAGGTGCCACCTTCGAAACGAATGAAATGCCCATCGGAGAGAGCAGCAATTCGCCGAATGTGAGTACCAAATAGGTGGTAATCAGCCAGTAGGGAGACACAAACATGCCTGCTTCGCCCAGCGCTTTCTGCTCATCGGGTGACGGAAGACTACGTGATGCGTACATCATCAGGCAGAATGCAGCTGCGGCAACTATCATTCCGTATGCAATCTTGCGCGGTGCTGAAGGCTCTTTGCCCTTTGCTGCGAGCGAACCGAATATTGCCATGCTCACAGGAGTTAGTGCAACCACGTAGAATGGGTTGAATTGCTGGAAGATAGGTGCGGAAATATCTACAGAACCTGTGGCGCGGTAATACTTATATACCAAAACGCCAAGCGCAAGCAGGATAACCAGCGCTGAAATGCACTTTCCGCGTGAGGTCTTGCTCTGGAACAGCGAGAACAAAGCATACACAATAAAGATCACCATCACCAGATTGATCACATCAAACGGCATGGTGTGAACTCCTTCGGCACTCTTCTCGGTGAACTCATTGGCGAAATAGGTGAGCGAAAGTCCGTTCTGGTGGAATGCCATCCAGAAGAAAATCACCACGGCAAACACCAGACAAAGGGCAACAATGCGCTCCTTGGTTTCTTCCTTGGTGAGTTCGGGCTCATTTGAAGCAGCAACATTGGATTTCTGAGCATTTTTCTTGCCGCCTTCTGTATGGCGGAAGGTGCTGCGGAATGCGTAATAGATGGCAATAGAGAGGATCAGCGAGGCGCAAGCCACAGCAAAAGCGAAGTGATATGCCTCTCCGTCCTGTGTATAACCGAGTGAATTCTTTGCCCATTCTGAGATCTTGATGGCTGCCGTGGGTGCAAACAAGGCACCGATGTTGATAGCCATGTAGAAAATAGAGAATCCGGAATCGCGCTTGTCGGCATATTTGGGATCGTCATAGAGGTTTCCCACCATCACCTGAAGGTTGCCTTTGAACAGTCCGGTGCCGAAACTGATGAAGAAAAGCGCTGCCAGCATGCAGCACATTGCCATGATTCCGCCGCCCAGAGGGATGGAAAGGAACAGATAACCGAAGAACATGATGATGATACCTGCCGTAACCATCTTGCCGAAGCCGAATTTGTCGGCCATGATACCGCCGATGAGTGGCAGGAAATACACCAGCATCAAGAAAGAACTGTAGATAATGCCTGCCGTTCCGGGGGTTAATCCGAAGTTGGCACGCAGGAACAGAGCAAACACGGCTATCATTGTGTAATAGCCAAAGCGCTCACCGGTGTTGGCAAGCGCCAATGCGAATAGACCTTTAGGTTGTCCTTCAAACATAATTGATTATTTAAAAGTTAGTATTAAGTTGATTTTATTGTTTCTTTGTTCTCTTGATGTCGAAGAGGTAGGTCAGCTTTACCACGATATTGTTGAAGTTAGACCTGCCGAACACATCGCGTTTCGAATCCTTGTAGATATTGCCCAACCCGTAATAGTAGCGAGCCTCCAAGAGGAAATGGCCTATCTTGGGATGGGAATACTCCATGCCTACTCCGGCGGCAATGCCATAGTCAAGCTTGTTGGCAACCGACATCGTGTCCTGATCCATCCTGATGTTCACACGGTCGTAAAGGTTTGGCCTGTTCAAATCGAAATTATACTCCGACTTGTCTGACAGGAAATAGCCGAACTGCGGACCAGCCTGGAAGAAGAAGTTCATGCCTTTCTTCTCTTTTCCCCATGCCAAGTGCGCCATTATCGGCAACTGGAAATAGTTCATCGTGCGCTGATATTCTTCAGGAAGTTCAGTATCTTGATTGATCACCGGCTTGTCTTCACGGTCAAGGATATCTTCTTTCCATCCAATCTGTGAATAGTTCAGCTCTGCATATACGGAGCAGATGGTGTTGAAATACTTTTCACATACATAGCGCACCGACAATCCACCGGTCAAACCGCCGTGGAATGTCTGGTTCACCCTGGGTACGAATGCTATATTGCTCAACACATAGCCGCCATTGAATCCGATACTCAAATCGTCACGATGCTCTCCTACCTGTGCCTGCACAGGTATTGAAAAGAGCAACGATATGAATACCAGCTGGACGATTCTTTTCATAGCAATCAATAGACAATGGTTGAGATTGATTTGTTGCGGTTATAGTGCACCAACAGGAACTGCCGGTTGCGCATTCCCCCACCCTTTCCTGTCTTCAGGAACTTCAACTGGGTCTGCAGAGCGTTCTTGTCGCTCACTTCTCCCGTGAAATTCTTTCCCTGCTGATGCAAGCCTTTGAGGAAGAACATGGCATGGTCGTAACCCGTAATGCCGAATCGAGGCAAGGCATTCATCATGCTTGCGCCGAAATTGCTGCGGTATTTCATCTCAAAGTCCTGGGTTTTGCCCGACAGGGTATTATAATAATAATAGGTGGGAACGTAGGTGTCGTATTTGTGATAGCGCTGTGCATGCGCATATTCATACAACAGCCACTCGTTATATCCGTAAAGCGACACCTTCACTCCGCTGTTTGTACTGGTCAACACATCCAGTTTGTTGAAAGTAGTGGTCAGTTCCGGCGACCGCCCAGTGTTCAGAATCACCACGTTAGGCTTGTCGAGCACGAATGATTTGGCAAATGCCTCCTCACTACTGTTCAGGTTTGTGATGTTATATTTGATGCCTTTCTCGTCCAATCGTTTGCGCAATCCGAATGTGAACATGCCCTTGTTGCTTGTCTTGTCGTTGCAGTCGATGATCACGATGTGATAGTTCAGGAAACGATCGAGGAATGCATTGATGGCATCTTCGTTCAAAACCTCGGGCGATTGATACACTTGGTAGATTTGATCATTCTTGTCTACATGGTTTCCATTGATGGAAAACGGTATCACAAGCTTGATTCCGTTTGCCTTTACGAACTGTGACAGGGCATCCATCTGCTTGGTATAGAGCGGCCCGAAGATGATATCGAGCTTGTCGGCACCCTTTTCGGCAAGCGTTTGAGTGATATCTGCATCTATATTAACGTTCCATGCATGGATATCTGTTGAGATACCGTCTTTCTTCAGCTCTTCGCATGCCATCAGGATTCCGCGGTAATACTCCACCATACGGCGGCCGTCGCCGTCCACATCGTGCAGTGGCAGCATGATTCCCACCCTGATTGCGCGGTTGCGCACATCGGTATAGTCGATGGCTGGCTTGGGTTTAGGCGTTTCCACCGGCTTTTTCACTTCTGGATAAGGGATGAAGATGTAGTCGCCTTTCTTCAGTTTATAGTCGGGCGCATTCATCTCCGGGTTGGCTTTTCGCAACTCTTCCTCGGTAACGCCATACTCTTTCGCGATACCGTAGATGGTCTCTTTTTTCTTCACTTTGTGCATTTCCTTCCATGTTTTCGTCTGTGCAGACAAACCAGTTCCCATGGAAAGCATGAAAAGCACGAGTATATATCTTAAAAAAACATGCATAATCCGTTTTATTTTATAATTACGGTGCAAAAATACAAAAAAATAAGTATCTTTGCAAAATACTTTGCAATAATATAACTCAGAAAATGAAAATAAACAAAATATTCTTGCTCTGGATGGCTCTTTTACCATTTTCAACAGCAATAGCCGACGAAATACCCACCATCAACCCAACGGCGGTGTTCATCAACAGCGACGGCAACGAAGAAGAGAGCACAAACTTCTCCGGCTCTGCCCCGCTCCGTGGGGTGTTCCGCGCCAACGCATCGGGCATCGGTGCCTATTCTGCCAACTATGAATGGCGGTTCACCATGGAAGGTGATGAGTCGCCATACCTCATCCGCTATGAAGAAGACACCGAGTTCACATTCACCAAGGCGGGTTCTCACCGCATTGAGCTTTATGCCACATTCGTCCTGGGAAAAGACACCGTCAGTTTCACCAAGGACTATTGGGAGGAAATCGGTCCCATAAGGGTGACCATCAGCGAGAGCCGCTTAGAAATGCCCAACGCTTTCTCACCGAATGGCGACGACATCAACGACGTGTACAAGGCAAAGACCTATCAGAGTCTGGTGGAATTCCATGCCACCATCTTCAACCGATGGGGTCAGAAGCTCTTCGAATGGGACGATCCCGCGAAGGGATGGGACGGAAAGCACAACGGACAGGATGTGAAACAAGGCGTTTATTTCGTGTTGGTGAAGGCGAAAGGTGCCGACGGACGGGTGTACAACATCCGTAAGGACGTGAATTTACTGAGAGGATACACTGAAACAGGACGCAGCGAGAATAATTATTAATATGAAACGCGAAGACAGCAAGATAAATGTTTGGGGTGCGCGCGTACATAATCTCAAGAATGTAGACGTTGAAATACCGCGCAATTCGCTCACCGTAATCACCGGACTGAGTGGTTCGGGCAAGTCGTCGCTGGCTTTCGACACCATTTTTGCCGAAGGACAGCGCCGCTATATCGAGACCTTCTCAGCCTATGCCCGCAATTTCCTCGGTGGCATGCAGCGCCCCGACGTTGACAAAATCACCGGATTGAGCCCCGTAATCAGCATCGAACAGAAGACCACCAACAAGAACCCGCGCTCAACAGTGGGTACTACCACCGAGGTTTACGACTTTCTCCGACTGCTCTATGCACGTGCAGGCACGGCATACAGCTATATGACGGGCGAGAAAATGGTGAAATACACCGAGGAGAAGGTGGTGGAAATGATCAATTCCGACTATGACGGGGAGAAGATTTACATCCTCGCGCCGTTGGTAAGGAACCGCAAGGGACACTATCGCGAGCTTTTTGAGAGCATGCGCAGAAAAGGCTATCTCTATATCCGCATCGACGGCGAGGTGAAAGAGATGGAACGAGGCATGAAAGTGGACCGATACAAGAACCACAACATAGAAGTGGTAATTGATAAACTAAAGGTTCAGCAAAAAGATGATAACCGCTTGAAAAAGAGCGTGAACATTGCCATGAAGCAAGGTGATGGGTTAATCATGATACTGCGTCAGGAAACGATGGAGGCAAAGTATTACAGCCGCAGGCTGATGTGTCCCACCACGGGCATCTCCTACGGTGATCCGGCACCCAACAAGTTCTCGTTCAACTCGCCCGAAGGTGCCTGCCCCCACTGCAAAGGACTGGGATATATCAACGAAATCGACCTGAACAAGGTGATTCCCAATCGTCGGTTGTCAATCCACGACGGTGCTATCGTGCCGTTAGGCAAATACAAGAACCAGATGATATTCTGGCAAATCAGCGCCATCTTGCAGAAATACGACCTCAATATCAAGACAGTGGTGGAAGACATCCCCGAGGAAGCACTGCGAGAGATACTCTACGGCTCGCTCGAAAGTGTTCGCATCGACAAGGAACTGGTGCACACCGGCAGCGACTACTTCGTTCAGTTCGACGGAATCATCAAGTATCTGCGCAACGTGATGGACAACGACGACAGCGCAAGCGGCCAGAAATGGGCCGATCAGTTCCTTGAGACGGCGCAATGTCCCGAATGCCACGGACAAAGACTCAACCGCGAGTCGCTGTCGTATCGCATCTGGGAGAAGAACATCTCTGATCTTGCACAGATGGACATCACCGAACTGAGGGAATGGCTACAGCATGTGGAGGAGCACATGGAGCCTCAGCAGCAGAAAATAGCAGAGGAAATCATCAAGGAAATCATCACCCGACTGGATTTCATGCTCGAAGTGGGACTCGACTACTTAGCGCTCGACCGCCAGTCGGCATCTCTTTCCGGCGGAGAGAGCCAGCGCATACGACTGGCAACGCAGATCGGATCGCAATTAGTGAACGTTTTATACATTCTCGACGAACCAAGCATCGGACTGCACCAGCGAGACAACGCTCGACTGATTACCTCTCTGAAGGAACTGCGCGACATCGGAAACACCGTTATCGTGGTGGAGCACGACAAAGACATGATGCTCAATGCCGATTATGTGATCGACATCGGACCGAAAGCGGGGCGGAAAGGCGGACAAGTGGTATTCCAAGGCACTCCGAAAGACATGATGGAGGCTCACACCATCACTTCGCAATACCTGAACGGAGAACTAAGAATCGACGTACCGGCACAACGCAGGCAGGGAAACGGCAAATGGCTCACCATCAAAGGTGCAAAAGGCAACAACCTGAAGAACGTAGACGCTGCCTTCCCTTTAGGGAAACTCATCCTCGTGACGGGCGTGAGCGGATCGGGAAAATCCACTTTGGTAAACGAGACACTGCAACCCATTCTCAGCCAGCATTTCTATCGCTCGCTGAAAAAGCCCATGCCCTACGACAGCATCGAGGGTTTGGATAACATCGACAAGGTGGTAAACGTCGATCAGTCGCCTCTCGGCCGCACGCCACGCTCCAATCCTGCCACCTATACTGGTGTTTTTAGCGACATCCGCTCGCTGTTCGTCAACCTTCCCGAAGCTAAGATCCGCGGATACAAGCCCGGACGCTTCTCGTTTAATGTGAAAGGGGGACGCTGCGAGGAATGCGGCGGCAACGGATACAAGACCATTGAGATGAATTTCCTGCCCGACGTGATGGTGCCGTGCGAGGTTTGTCACGGCAAGCGCTACAACCGCGAGACGCTGGAAGTGCGCTACAAGGGCAAGAGCATTGCCGATGTGCTCGACATGACCATCAACCAAGCAGTGGAATTCTTTGAGAACGTGCCTGAAATACTCAGGAAAATCAAGACCATACAGGATGTAGGACTTGGATATATCAAGCTGGGACAGCCCTCAACAACCCTCTCCGGCGGTGAGAGCCAGCGCGTGAAACTTGCCACGGAACTCAGCAAAAAGGATACGGGAAAGACACTCTATATCCTGGATGAACCCACAACAGGACTCCACTTCGAGGATATACGAATACTGATGGACGTTCTTCAAAGGCTGGTCAACCGTGGCAACACGGTGATCATCATCGAACACAATCTCGATGTCATCAAACTTGCCGACCACATCATCGACATGGGACCCGAAGGAGGGCGCAACGGCGGACGCATTCTTGTGGAGGGAACGCCCGAAGAGGTGGTGAAGAGCGGTATCGGCTATACAGCGCAGTTCCTGAAAAACGAGCTGCGCTGAAGCAGCCAATAGCGTGTGATAAGAAAAAACCTATGTTTTTGAGGAATAAAACCTATGCTTTTGAAGCATGAAACCCATGCTTTTGAAGCATGAAACCTATGCTTTTGAGGCATGAAACATATACTTTTAATGCCAAAAACTATGTTTTTTGTTAGATGTTGCATCGCTACGTTTTAAGAATCGAGAAACCAATGATCATATCTTCAGCAGTTCCTTCTATACACAAAAACGGAATACATCTGTAGATACGCGTATATCACTGATTAGCAGCAGTTTGTAATTTCTGCTGCGTTACTTGCTGCGTTACCCGCTGCGTTACTATCTGCGTTACGCAGTGGATAACGCAGCGGGTAACGCAGCAGGTAACACAACAATTTTCATATCTTTCTAATTTTCAGCAATTTATGCGCAGTGACAGAAAATAAAAGAATTATAAGGGAGGGAGAAACGATGGATGACACCTTTCGCCAACTATCTGTATGAGGGATTCACCAAGTAGTTGATTCTTTTGAATACATGACCCGTAACTTGAAAACGTTTCCTGTTGGAAAATTCTTTTCTTCGCAAGCCTTGCGGAGTGTTGCAGAATTCGGAAATGTTTGCTAACTTTGCAAACGTAAATAGAAGAAGCATGGAAAAAGACAAGAACAACATAGAGATTCTCGACTTCGTGAATCCCGTGGAAGACAGGTCGCAGAACATCATCAAGGTGATTGGTGTGGGCGGCGGAGGCTGCAATGCGGTGAGCAACATGTATGATGAGGGCATCGAAGGCGTCACCTTTGCCGTGTGCAACACAGATAGCAAACAGCTTTCTAAGCTGTCGGTGCCAGTGAAAATCATGCTCGGTCATGCCGGTTTGGGCGCAGGCGCAAACCCGGAATTAGGCAGACACGAGGCGGAAAGCAATGCGGAGGACATAGAAAGGCTGTTGGACGACGGCACGCAGATGGTGTTCGTAACAGCCGGAATGGGCGGTGGCACGGGTACCGGCGCAGCTCCAGTGGTGGCAGGCATCGCCAAGAAGCACGGCATACTGACGGTAGGTGTGGTGACCATCCCCTTTTCTTTTGAAAAGAAACGCAAGATCATCAAGGCATTGCGCGGCGTGGAGGAGCTGCGGAAGAATGTGGATGCGCTGCTCATCGTGAACAACGAGCGGCTCTGCGATGTGTATGCAAACTCGGATATCTCGGTGAAAGAAGCATTCAAGCGTGCCGACAACATCCTGAGAGATGCCGTGAAGGGCATTGCCGAACTGATTACCGTGCACAGCGATGGCGGAATCGACCTCGACTTCCGTGATGTAGAGACAACGATGAAGAACGGTGGCGGAGCCATTATGGCAATGGGACGCGCCAGCGGAACACATCGCGTGGAGAACGCAATCATAGATGCACTCGACTCTCCCCTGCTCTATGGCAACGACATTGGTAAGGCGAAGCGTATCTTGTTCAACATCTATGCGAGCGACGATGCACCTATCTTCGTGCGCGAAATGCAGGAGATTGACGATTTCTTCGACTTGCTTGACCCAGAAATCGAAGTTATCTGGGGTATTTCCACCGATGATTCGCTCGGCGAAGATGCCAAGGTGACCATCCTTGCCACTGGCATGGAAGACGGAATACGCACGGAAGAGATGTCGAAAACAACCGACGAGAAAGATGACAAATACTATGAACGACTCATTCCTACGCTATACAAGCCTGTGAAAAAGGCAGTTACGCAGATCAGGAAGAGCCATGAAGAACTGGCATTGGCAATCGGCGAAGGCATTGTTGATATGAAAGACGATGGTCAACCGGCAGAAGACCCAAGCAATGATGATAGCATTCAGGCAGCGGAAACGGCTCTGACAGAAAGCCCCGACGAACAGAAAAACGTGGATGATGGCACGCAACCAACCGACGAAACGGATGATGCAATCGGAAAAGAAGAGCCGGAAACCATGCTGAACAAATGGAAAAGATGGATAGAAAAGCGCGTGGGCGACTATCTGATGGAAAACGATGAGTAACGAAAAGGGCCGAAAGACTATGGTGACAAACAAAGAACGACCAGATCTCACACCCGAACAGATGGCTGAGGAAGTACAGATGCTTGTGGAAAAGCTGCAAGAGGCTGGACGGACAGACCTGCTGCTCCATGCCATCGGTGTGCCTATGCTCGAAGAATTGCGCATAGAAGCCGCCAAGGGAAGGCTCAGCCGACTGACGATTACGCGCGATTTCCGCTTCCTGCTTACCGACTACGGCAACCGCGAGATAGAGATGCAGCCCGTGCACAAGGCTGTCTATCTGCTTTTCCTTGCCCATCCCGAAGGGATAGAGTTCAAGAATCTGAGTGATTACCGCAACGAACTGATGCAATACTATAAGGCAACCGCCCGGAATTTAGACAGAGAGAAGATGACAGACAGTATCGACCATCTCACCAACCCGCTCGACAACGCCATCAACGAGAAGTGTTCGCGCATCAAGAAAGTGTTTTCAGAGGCGATGGACGAATACAGTGCCAGCTACTACATCATCAGCAGCCACACCAAACGGCATGTGAGCAGTTCCAAGCGCATCTGGTATGAACGTCTGAAGCTCATCACGCTGCCGCGAGAACTCGTTATCCTTGAATGACATGTCGCATGGCGATAAAGGAATACCGTCTTGCACTTGCCTGTAGACACTGCATACATTGATGAAAACATAAAAGAAACTAATAATCTTACAGATTCTTGCACCTTTGGGAAAAAGTTCGTAATTTTGCAAGATAAGCTTTAAACAGATAAAACATGTCGTTAGCAAAATGGATAGGAGGTATTCTGGGATTCATGGCTGGCGGTCCGCTCGGAATGCTGGCAGGTATTGCACTGGGATACCTCTTCGAACAGGGACTTGACAATAATACAGTGGATGAGGGCAACTGGCAGACTGGCAGCTCGGGCAACAGATATGGCAGCGGGCAGTCGGGCAGTTACAGCGAGAGATATACCCAGCAGCAGACAGCGCAAGGCAACAGGAACAGCTTCTTGTTCAGCATTCTCGTGCTTTCTTCATACATCATTCGTGCCGATGGTAAGGTGATGCACAGCGAAATGGAGCATCTGCGCTCGTTCATCCGCAATAACTTCGGCTATAATGCCGTTGACCAGGCCGACCAGATTATGCGCCGCCTCTTCGAACAGCAGAAAAAGATGGATAGCGAGCGTGCCGGGGCGTATCAGGACATCGTGATTCAGAGCTGCAGGCAGATTGCTTCCAACATGCAATATGAGCAACGGCTCCAGCTGTTGGCATTTCTGGCAGACATTGCGCGTGCCGACGGCATCGTGACAGGTGAGGAAGTGAATGCGCTGAGAACCGTGGCGAGGGCATTAGGACTGAGCGACAAGGAGGTGGATTCTATGCTGAACCTCTCCGATGGCGCGACAAACTTGGATGCCGCCTATAAAGTTTTGGAGATTTCGCCCGATGCCACCGACGACGAAGTGAGAAAAGCCTACCGCAAACTGGCGCTGAAGCACCACCCTGACCGCGTTGCCACGCTGGGAGAAGATGTGAGGAAAGCAGCCGAAAAGAAGCTTCAGGAAATCAATGCGGCACGCGACTTGATCTATAAAGCCCGCAGCTTGTAGCTACAATAGCAATTCCAACTTAAATATATTTAAGGAGTGAAGGAGTGAAGGAGTAAAGGAGTGAAGACATATGCTATCCTTTGGGGGGGAAGCATGATAAGTTTTTATTAGCAAAACTATTGTCTCAACTCCTTCACTCCTTCACTCCTTCACTCCTTATTATTATGTAGCTCATGCCGTTTTCTATTTTCAGGCATCCATCAGCTTGCGATAGCGGGCGCGCTTAGGTTCATCAAGCCCAAGGCGCATCGCCTTGTTTGCTTCGTATTCACTATAGCTTCCTTCGAAATAGAATACGTTTCCGTCGCCCTCGAAGGCAAGGATGTGCGTGCAGATACGGTCGAGGAACCAGCGGTCGTGGCTGATAACGACAGCGCAACCGGCAAAAGCTTCAAGTCCTTCTTCCAGTGCGCGGAGCGTATTCACATCGATATCGTTGGTCGGCTCATCAAGTAACAGCACGTTGCCTTCCTGTTTCAAGGCAATGGCAAGGTGAAGACGGTTGCGCTCACCACCGCTGAGCACGCCGCATTTCTTCTCCTGGTCGGCACCGCTGAAGTTGAAACGCGACAGATAAGCGCGCACGTTCACATCGCGACCGCCCATCCTGATGGTCTCATTGCCACCGCTCACCACCTGATACACCGTTTTCTGTGCATCGATATCCTTGTGCTGTTGATCCACATAGCTGATTTTCACGGTCTCGCCCACCTCAAATGTACCCTTGTCGGCAGTTTCCATTCCCATAATCAGGCGGAAGAGCGTGGTCTTTCCGGCACCATTCGGACCGATGACACCAACGATTCCGTTGGGTGGAAGCATGAAATTCAAGTCGCTGAACAGCACTTTCTCACCGTAGGCCTTTGCTACATGCGCCGCCTCAAGCACCTTATTGCCAAGGCGCGGACCGTTGGGTATGAAGATTTCCAGCTTTTCTTCTTTCTGTTTCTGCTCTTCGTTGAGCATCTTGTCGTAGGAGTTTAGACGAGCTTTGCCCTTTGCGTGCCGCGCCTTGGGTGCCATTCTCACCCATTCCAACTCTCTCTCAAGAGTCTTGCGGCGCTTCGAGGCTGTCTTTTCCTCAAGTGCCATGCGCTGGCTCTTCTGTTCGAGCCACGAAGAATAGTTTCCCTTCCAAGGAATACCTTCTCCACGGTCGAGTTCCAGGATCCATTCTGCAACGTCATCAAGGAAATAACGGTCGTGGGTAACTGCAATAACGGTGCCTTCGTATTGCTGCAAATGCTGCTCCAACCAATCGATCGACTCAGCATCAAGGTGGTTGGTAGGCTCATCGAGTAACAAAACATCAGGCTTTTGCAGCAACAGGCGGCACAAGGCGACACGTCGGCGCTCGCCACCAGAGAGGTTTTCAACGCTCCAATCACCCGGCGGGCAGTTCAGGGCAGCCATTGCACGGTCGAGTTTTGAGTCCATGTTCCAAGCATCTGTGGCATCAATGATGTCTTGAAGCTCAGCTTGGCGGCTCATCAGCTTGTCCATCTTGTCAGGATCCTCATAGTATTCAGGCATTCCGAACTTGATATTGATGTCATCATACTCAGCCAATGCGTCGTAAACATGCTGAACACCCTCCATCACATTCTCTTTCACGGTCTTGGAATCATCGAGCGGCGGATCCTGAGGCAGGTATCCCACGGAATAACCGGGACTCCACACCACATTACCCTGATATTGCTGGTCGATACCTGCAATAATCTTCATGAGCGTCGACTTTCCGGCTCCGTTCAAGCCGATGATGCCTATCTTTGCCCCATAAAAGAAGCTGAGATAGATATTCTTAAGCACTTGTTTTTGATTCTGCTGAATGGTCTTGCTTACTCCGACCATCGAGAAAATCACTTTTTTATCGTCTACCGTTGCCATATACCTTATTTATAATTCATAGAATTTCGTAAACGCTTTCACACAATACACATGATCAGCGGCACTTCCCGTTTCGCGACAGCTGTGCATGGCAAGTATGCCATTGCC
Organism: Prevotella sp.; assembly: GCA_017471245.1. GTDB lineage: Bacteria > Bacteroidota > Bacteroidia > Bacteroidales > Bacteroidaceae > Prevotella. Next base: position 39,046 of record JAFUVB010000040.1, on the reverse strand, counting down.
CATATCCACTCCGCGCAAGGGAATTGAGGAAGCAAGAATGTTGCCTAACGTGCTGCCGCCTGCCACATCGCTGTGATTCACAAAGCGCTGGCACGGGACGCCTGCCTCTCTGCAAATCTCGGCAAACACTGCTGCCGAAGCGGCATCGCTGGCATATTTCTGTGCTGCATTGAACTTTATGACCGGACCACCGCCAAGAACGGGATGATTCGTGGGATCAAACTTCTCGCCATAGTTGGGATGCCATGCATGGGCATTGTCGGCTGAAATCATGAAAGCGCGCTCAACAGCCTGATAGAATGCCTCCATGCCGGCTGGATTCTCTGCCTTCAAACGCTCAGAACCACCTGCCTTCTGCCTTCCGGAGCCGCTTTCGGCGATGGCAATGCGCTTCAGGATGGACGCAAGGAACGGACTTCCGGCACCCTGCTTTGTCTGTGAGCCGGTTTCCTCGTTGTCGAAGATGGCGAGCACCTTCGTAACGGCAGAATCACCTGAATGCAACAGCGCTTCCAAACCGGCATAGCACATTGACAGATCATCTAAACGTCCGGAGGAAATGAACTCATTGTGAACACCGAAAGTGCACGACGGCGTGGCATCAGCCAGATAAAGGTCGAAGTCGAGTATATCTTCCTTGCTCACCTTATGCTGTTTGTTCAGCTCTTCCTGTATCACATTCATCAGCAGATTGCCCTTTTCCAGTTCATCACTGATGATTCCGAGGATGGGAAGCACATCTTTCTGCTTGCTCAACTTCACGCCGTCGTTCACCTGACGGTTGAAATGAATGGCAAGATTGCTGATTTGCAGCAGCGGACGCTTCACGTGGATGAGCAATGTCTGCGGTTCCAAGGCGCTCTCCCCACGAATGATGACCCTTCCGGCGAGTGTCAGCGGACGATCAAACCATGTTGACATGATAGGACCGCCATAAACCTCGGTGTTCAGCTTCACGATGCCGCCCTCGCACGTCATCTCTGCATTCGGCTTGATGCGGAAAGTGGGCGAGTCGCAATGTGCACATATCATGTGGAACCCGCCTTCTGCCAAGGGTTTGCTGCCAATCTGGAACGCATAGACCGAAGAATCGTTCTTCGTAACATAGAACTTGTCGCCAGAATTGACCGTGCCGAGAGGCATTCGGGCATCAATACGGCGGAAACCAGCATTGTCAAGTTCGCTGCATATATTCTTCACCGCAAGGAAATTCACCGGCGAAGCATTCAGGAAATCCAATAATCGATTAACCATATTCTTATGTATTCTTTTTTGTTTGTTTATATTCGTAATCACTCCACTCCCCTTGCCTTGAGCAAAGCAGATGCATCAGGAGCCTGCATACCAGTGAAATCGGTGAACATTTCCATCAGATCGCGCGTGTTACCACGGCTTAAGATCTTGTCGCGGAAGCTTTGTCCCACTTCAGGTTTCAGTGCTCCGCGCGCAGCAAAGCAATCTGCGATGTTCACAGCGAGCACTTCAGTCCATAGATAGCTGTAATATCCTGCTGCATAGCCACTTCCCCACACATGGTTAAAGTAGGATGTTGAATAGCGTGGAGGAATCTGGCTGTTCAACAGCTGCACATCGACCAATGCTTTTCTCTCAAACTCGGGAGCTTTTTCGGCTGACGGAATCTCGTTAGCACTGAGCATGTGCCATGCCATGTCGATGCAGGTGGCAGCAAGGTTCTCTCCCAAGGCGTAAGCGGCATGGAAGTTGATCGACTTGAGCATCTTCTGCTTCAGCTGTTCGGGCATCGGCTTGCCCGTTTCGGTATGGCGCGCATAGTGGTCGAATATCTCCGGGATTGAAGCAAACGACTCATTGAACTGCGAGGGCATCTCCACGAAGTCGCGGGCAACGGCTGTTCCGCTCAGCGTATTATACTTGCAGTTGGAGAGAATGCCGTGCAACGCATGTCCGAACTCATGAAACAGCGTGCACACCTCGTCCCAGGTGATCAGCGTTGGCTGCCCTTCGGGAGCCTTGGCATAATTAGTCACATTATATATAATAGGTATCTGCTTGCGCAAACCGCTTTGCTTGGCAAAGCCACTCATCCATGCGCCGCCGCGCTTGGTGGGACGGCGGAAGTAGTCGCTATAGAACAGGGCTATGGTATTGCCTTCTCGGTCGAGCACTTCAAACACTTTCATGTCGGGATGATAGGTTGGAATGTCGTGGCGCTGTTTGAACGAAAGCCCATAGACACGGTGGGCAGCATAGAAAACACCGTTCTGCTGCACGCTGTCGAGGTTGAAGTATGGCTTAATCTCATCGTCGGTAAGCTGATAGGTGTCTTCCTTCATCTTGGCAGAATAATAGAAACGGTCGTAGGGCTGCAGTTCGAATGCGTTTCCTTCCTTCTTCTTCGCGTAATCGCTGATTGCCTTTGTCTCGGCATCAGCCTTGGGGTTGTAGTCGGTAATCAGTTGGCGAAGGAAACTATAGACATTGTCGGGCTTTCCTGCCATGGTGTTCGACAATGAGTAGGATGCATAGTTTTCATATCCCATGATGGCGGCTTTCTCGGCGCGCAGACGGGCAATCTCAACCACGATGGGGAAGGTGTTGAACTGACGTGTTCCATCGGCGCGATGCACAGATGCCTCAAATACACGCTTGCGCAGCTGACGATTTTGCAGGTTGGTGAGGATGGCCTGCTGCGTGGTGTTCACGATGACAATGCAATATGGGGTCTTCGAACCGCGGCTCTCGGCATCCTTCTTGCACTGTGCGATGTCGGCATCGCTCAGCCCTGCCAGTTCTTCCTTGCTGTTCACCCACACCACGGCGGTGTTTGTCGCTTCGGGCAAGATGTCTCCCCACTGCTGCTGCAGTTCGGAAATGCGCATGTTGATCTCCTTCATGCGCGCCATTTTCTCCTCAGAAAGCAGTGCGCCGGCATGCACAAACTTCCTGTATATCTCTCCGAGCAGCTTCTTGTCTTCACCTTTCAGTTTCTTATACTGCCTGTCGTAGACATACTTGATGCGCTGGAAGAGCTCCTTGTTGAACATGATCTCGTTCTCCAAGGCAGTGAGCAGAGGCGAAATTTCGGTTTGTGTGGCAGCTATTTCGGGCGTTTTGTGAGCACCGGCTATGCCAGAGAAGATGCTGGTGACACGGTCTAAGAGCACATCGCTCTCCTCGTATGCCACGACAGTGTTCTCAAACGTGGGCTTCTGCTTGTTTTCTGTGATGCGCCGAATGGCATCGCGCTTCTGCTGGATGGCATACTTGATGGCGGGAAGATAGTCGGTGGGCTTGATGACATTAAAGTCGGGAGCGCCGAAGGGCAATTTGCTCTCGCGCAGCAGCGGATTTGTTTCGGCAATCTGTGCCTGTTGCTGTTTCATGGAATGATGAATTCTTGCTGAATTGGGGTTGGCAGCTTCTGCGGGAATGGCGCACGCCATCACAGAAACTGCGACTACGGTATATAAAAACTTGTTTGTTCTCATTTTTACATGTATTTTAATGTGAGAAGTTATGAACCTCCGAAAAAAGAATAATTATGATCAGATGAGCGAAAAAGCCACGTCCATCATCTTCGTGAAGGTCAGCTGCCGCTGCTCGGCGGTGGTCACTTCGCCCGTCAGGATATGATCAGAGATGGTGCAGATGGCAAGTGCCTTGTTGCCAGAGCGTGCCGCATTCATGTAGAGTGCCGCCACCTCCATCTCAACAGCCAAAACGCCCATCTGCATCCATTTGTCGTTGTGCGCGTTTTCGGCATAGAACACATCCGACGAGAACACATTGCCCACGCGATAGTTCACTCCTATCTTCTCGCAAGTGTCGGCTGCCTTGCGCAGCAGGTCGAAGTCGGCAATCGGCGCAAACGTTCCGGGCAGCTCATACTGCGACGCATAGTTGGAATTGGTGCAGGCGCCCATGGCAATCACCAGGTCGCCGATGTGCAGATCGGGATTGATGGATCCGGCAGAACCCACGCGCACAATGGTTTTCACGCCGTAGAAATTGTAGAGCTCGTAGGTATAGATGCCTAACGACGGCATACCCATGCCATGCCCCATCACACTGACGCGCTTGCCATGATGCGTGCCGGTGAAGCCGAGCATACCTCTCACGTTGTTAAACTGCACTGGATTCTCCAGGAAATTCTCTGCCATGAACTTGGCACGCAGCGGATCGCCAGCCATAATCACGGTTTCGGCAATCTCGCCATATTGAGCCCCGATGTGGGGAGTAGGTGTTTTTGTTTCCATGATGTCAAGTCGTTGATAGTTGTTTTTGCAAAGATAAGAAAAAAATATTAAATGGCAAAAGTTTTCATGATAAACCTTGAAAAACTGGATCAATGTCACTTTTCTGTGTAAATTGTTGTATATCGCGGGGTTAACAAGGGTGACATTGAATTTTTCAATGTCACTTTTTGATGATATCAAGCCCTAACTCGGATGAACCACCATAAGAAAAGCGCTCCATCGCATTTTCGGATGAGCCAAACACGGCTTCATGAATCACAGGGATATAGTTCGCTGAAAGTAAAACAATTTGTTTTACCATCGCGGAGAGTATCTCTACTACTGAAAAAAACGCATTTATGGAAAGTAAAACAACTTGTTTTACCCTGAATTACTATAGGTGACATTGAACGATTTAATGTCACCTCACTTAACAAACATAATATCAGGATGTTAGAGCAAAAAGTGACATTAAGGCGAAAAACATGAAATTACACATGATATTTGTTTTTGCGCTTTGCCTTTCGCGGCTCCACGGGCGAGTAGTTCTTACCTCCCGATGCTGAGGGAAGCTTGCCCATGGGAACGCCACGGTATTGCGCATAGCGCACACGTATCTTGTCGACGTAGTCAACCGTCTCGTTGGCTCTCATGTAACCGTGCTTCACCACAGGGTCTTGATATCCTTTCGGCTCTTTGAGCAGCAGCATGTTGCGCGCCACATCGCCCCATCGCTGCGGGTTTCCGCCGTTTTTCCGGGTGAGCGCCATTGCGTCGCGCACGTGGAACGAGCCTCCATTGTATGCCGCGAGCACGAAGTTCTGCCGCTCGCTGACGTTTGGAATGTCGCGGAATGCGTTGCTGAGCTCCTGCAGATAGCGCGCTGCCGCCTGAATGTTGGGTGCAGGCTTGTTGATGTCCTCCATGGGGAGTCCCAAATGGGCAGCCGTTGCGGGCATGATCTGCATGAGTCCCCTTGCACCAGCCCATGAGCGGGCATTGGGATCGAAGCAACTCTCTTGGTAGCATTGTGCTGCCATGAGTCGCCAATCCCATCGTGCCAGCGGCGCATATTTGCGGAACAGGTCGTCGTATTTGGAGATAACGCCCGTGCTGCGGTTGAGGAACGGCGAGTATACATGCCGTTTCACGGTGGCGGTGGTGAGCAGCCTTTGTTCCTCGGCCTTGATATCGGCGAGCATGTTTGGCTTATACCATTTGTCGAGCGCATCGGCAAGGTCTTTGTTTGATAGCGACACAGCCCACTGCGTACCGTTGTTCTGTGTGGTACCGCAGAATCGCAGGCTGTCGGCTGGCGAGATGCTGTCGGGGAGCATATAGGCGATGATGTCGGCCTGCCCTTCGCGCACCTTCCTGATCATCTCCATCGTGTCTTTGCACAGTTCTACGCGCAATGAAACGCCAATGCTCTGGGCGAATTTCTCACAGAGCAGGAACTGAGCGCCCATGCCGCGCCCGTGGTAGTCGTAGTAGGTTTCCGGTCCCGACAGCGTCACCATGATGAGTTCCCCATTCGACACGATGTCGGAAAGGGTAAAGTCGTCGGTGGAAGGGATGCTGTCAGTCTGCACCTCGCCCCATGGAGTTACCACCCGGCGCTCCTCTTGCCGCTGCTTGCATGCCGTTAGGAGCACGAACAGCGCCACAAATATGTAGAGTCCTATGCGTTTCAAAGTGGGGCAAAGTTACGATATTAAATCAAGAAAGAATCATTTTTTGAATAAAATCTTCAGTCGATTGCAAATAATTTTCCTTTTCTCACATTTTTTTCGTACCTTTGGCTTCGCCGAAGTTACCGTCTCTCGCAAAAGAAAAGAAAAACATGTTTTCCTTTTGCATTTCACTCGTTTTTTCGTACCTTTGCCGCGCGTTATGTTAATACCTTTCACGGAAAGGGTAAAAAGATAGTAATCAACAACATCGACATCAATTATGCTTAGGATAGCTGTTCAATCGAAAGGGCGACTCTTCGAAGATACGATGAATCTTCTCGCCGAGGCTGATATTAAAGTAAGTGCCAGCAAGCGAACACTGCTGGTGCAATCGTCAAACTTCCCGTTAGAGGTGCTCTACCTGCGCGACGACGATATCCCGCAGAGTGTTGCGGGTGGCGTGGCAGACATCGGCGTGGTGGGCGAAAACGAGTATGTGGAGCGGCACGAGGATGCCGACGTGGTGCAGCGTTTGGGATTCAGCAAGTGCCGACTGTCGCTCGCCATCCCGAAAAGCGTTGACTATCCCGGTATAGAGTGGTTCAACGGCAAGAAGATAGCTACCTCCTACCCCTTCATCCTCCGCAAGTTTCTTGAGGAGAAAGGTATCGTGGCCGACATCCACGTGATAACTGGAAGCGTGGAAATCAGCCCTGGAATCGGACTGGCTGATGGCATTCTCGACATCGTGAGTAGCGGAAGCACACTGATAAGCAACAACTTGCGCGAGGTGGAAGTGGTGATGAAGAGTGAGGCGCTGCTCATAGGAAACCGCCAAATGAGCCAGGAAAAGCGCGAGATTCTACAGCAGATGCTCTTCAGATTCGAAGCTGTGAGACAGGCAGAGGATAAAAAATACGTGCGCATGAATGCACCGAAGGCAAAGCTCCAGGATATTATTGAAGTGCTGCCAGGACTGAAAAGTCCCACCATCATCCCTCTTGCCGACGACGATTGGTGCTCAGTTCACACCGTTCTCGACCAGAAACGGTTCTGGGAAATCATCGGCAAGCTGAAAGAACTGGGCGCACAAGGAATCCTTGTGACTCCTATCGAAAAGATGATTCTATAGGATATCCTTGGACAGAAAGCCCGAAATCATAAAGTTTTGAATACCATCGAATTATGAAAATATACCGATACCCCGCAAGGGAGACATGGAAGGAACTCGTGGAACGCCCACAATTAGACGTTTCACAATTGAACGCCACCGTGGCGAATGTGCTCACCGACATCAAGGAAAACGGCGATAACGCGGTGAAGAAATACGAGGAGCTGTTCGACCATGTGACACTCAGCACGCTGGCAGTGAGCGATGAGGAAATCGAAGATGCCATGATGAACGTGAGCAACGAGCTGATAAGCGCGCTGAAACTTGCCCATCACAACATCAAGACCTTCCATGAGGCGCAGCGATACGAGGGCATTCGCGTGGAAACTTGTGCGGGAGTAACGTGCTGGCAAAGAAGCGTACCCATTGAGAAAGTGGGACTCTATATCCCAGGAGGTACCGCTCCCCTATTCTCCACCGTGCTCATGCTCGCCACACCTGCCAAGATTGCCGGTTGCGGGGAAATAGTTTTATGCACCCCACCCAACCGCGAAGGAAAGGTGAACCCTGCCATTCTGGCTGCCGCGCACATTGCCGGAGTGAGCAAGATATACAAAGCCGGAGGCGTGCAGGCAATAGGAGCCATGGCATACGGCACGGAAAGCATACCCAAGGTTTACAAGATATTCGGACCCGGAAACCAATATGTAATGGCGGCTAAGCAACAGGTGTCGCTTCACGACGTAGCTATCGACATGCCTGCAGGACCTTCTGAGGTGTGCGTGATAGCTGACGAGACGAGCAGAGCCGATTTCGTGGCAGCCGACCTGCTCTCGCAAGCCGAGCATGGTATCGACTCGCAGGTGTTTCTCATCTCAACCTCAGAGCAGATGATAGAAGCAGTGAAAGGAGAAATCGACCGTCAGCTCCAACTCCTGCCCCGAAAGGAAATGGCAGCCAAGACGCTTGAGAACTCAAAGATGGTTTTGGTGGCCGACAAGCAAGAAGCTATAGAACTGAGCAACGCCTATGCGCCCGAACACCTGATTATCGCTACCAGCGACTATGAGGAAATGGCGCAGAGGGTGGTCAATGCCGGAAGCGTGTTCTTAGGTAAATATGCGTGCGAAAGCGCTGGCGACTATGCAAGCGGCACCAACCACACACTGCCTACGCACGGATACGCCACAGCCTATAGCGGTGTGAATCTCGATAGCTATCACCGCATAATCACATTCCAACATCTCAGCGAAGAGGGAATCAGGAGCATAGGCAGGACTGTTGAGGTGATGGCTGAGAATGAGCAATTGATCGCCCACAAGAACGCGATGACCCTCAGAATCAACGACATTAACAAAGAATCATCATTATAGACCACACATCATGAAGAGCTTAGAAGAACTGACAAGAAAGAATATATGGAACCTCGCACCCTATAGCAGTGCGAGAAACGAATATAGCGGACACGTGGCACATGTGTTCCTCGATGCCAACGAGAACCCATATAACCAGCCTTTCAACCGATATCCCGACCCCTTGCAGACGGAATTGAAGAAGAAGGTGGCTCAGATAAAGGGCATAAGACCTGAATGTATCTTCCTCGGAAATGGCAGCGACGAGGCCATCGACCTGCCTTACCGCTGCTTCACACGACCAGGTATCGACAACGTGGTAGCCATAGAACCCACATACGGAATGTATAAAGTATGCGCCGACATCAACGATGTGGAATACCGCCCCGTCATGCTCGACGAGCATTTCCAGATGTCTGCCGACAAAATGCTTGCCGCATGCGACCAGAACACTAAGCTCATCTGGATCTGTTCGCCCAACAACCCTACGGGAAACAGCATCAACCGGGAGGAAATGCTTAAGGTGATCGACCAATTCGAGGGCTTGGTAATCGTTGACGAAGCCTATAGCGACTTCTCATCAGAAAAGCCTATGAGGCTCGAACTCAACCGTTATCCTAACCTCATCGTGCTTAACACCCTCAGCAAAGCATGGGGATGCGCAGCCATCAGACTCGGTATGGCGTTTGCCCAACCCGACATCATCAGTATATTTAATAAGGTGAAATACCCCTACAACGTGAACCTGCTCACACAGCAACAGGCGATGGAAGCACTCAAAGACCCATTCGAGGTGGACAAATGGGTGAAAATGCTGCTGCAAGAGCGCGCACGGATGATTCAGAACTTCAAGCTGCTGCCCATAACAGAGAGAATCTATCCTACCGATGCCAACTTCGTGCTCGTGAAAGTGAACAACGCCCAGAAAATCTACGACTATCTCGTGGGCAAAGGTATCATCGTGAGAAACCGCTCACGCATCAAACTCTGTGACAACTGCCTCCGTATCACCATCGGAAACAAATCGGAGAACAACGAAATACTCGCTGCCCTCCGACAATATTAGTGCCATTTCAGATGGCGATTCGTAAGGTTATTTCCAATCAGGAACGGCAAAGCGCTCACCAGTAGTTTCAATCAGTTGCTTTGCCACCTTATCCGGATAACCCGAGCGCACCACTCTTGCACCCAAGCCAGTAGGAGTACGCTCGAACTTACCGTCTTTCTCTGGCTTCACCACCATGTCGTTGTATTTCACCACGAGATACCATCCCAACTGTTTCCAACGTTCAAGCATCTGCTGAGCCTTCTCAATGCCGTAGTTATTCAGGAAATAGACAGCCTCAGCGGGGTTTTTCTCATAGAGCGAGAGCGCTTTCTCCTCTATTCCCTTCTGTGCGGCGAAATAAGAATTGTCTAAAGAGTCGCGCACTTCCTTCAACGACGGGAACATTTGAGAGTAACGCGGGTACACCATATTGCTCACCCAGTTGCACACCCAGAACGCATTCTTATCGGAGAAAGTAACATCGTCGGCACCAGGAGTGTTATAGCATTCCGGCTGACGTGTGGAACTGCAATAGATGGGTGTATAGGCCACCATGTTGCCGTCATCATTTCCAAACCATATAATGCCGCCGATGGCATCAGGCAACCAAGAGCGAAGCTGGCAAATATAGGAGAAACCAGCCTGCTGAGTGGAGATGGGACGCTCGTTGAAATACTTCTTGTCGCCCACTTTGAAACTCAGCGGAGTAATGCGATAGGGCATTTCCCAAAGTCCCTGCCCCATATCGGTGCTCAGGTCGAATGGTGTTCCTTCATAATGATCACGCATGCATGCCTCCATATCCTGAAGACTCACTTTCTTGTTAGGCACAATCCACAAAGGCATCGGCTCTGCTTCCTTCACCATTCCTGATGCATAAGCCACATATTTTTCCATATCATCAGAGAAATGATTAAAGAAACTCCATACGCGCGCCTCGCATGCACGACGTCCGGAGAAATCTGGATAGGCAAAAGCATCGTTAAACGAGAACTCGGAGTCCTTGCCGCTGAACCAACCCATATCGCGCGCATACTGAATCATGCCCTTTGAGAACATCACATTCTTCTTATCCTTCTGGTTGAACGTGCGAATACGGCTCTGGTTGGCATGAGCGCAGATACAATCGTCGGGAATTCGCATGGCAACCCATACCACACGACCAGCCTTTCCTGTATAGTATTTCGAACCAGGAGTGCCTGTTCCCATCATTTCCATGATCCACGCCTCATTGGGATCGCAGATGGTAAAGGTCTCGCCCTCAGAATTGTAGCCGTATTTCTCCACAAGCGAAGTCATCACAAGAATAGCCTCGCGGGCAGTTTTGGCACGTTGGAGTCCGAGATACATCAGACTTCCATAGTCGATGATACCCGTTGTGTCAACCATTTCTTCGCGCCCACCGAATGTTGTTTCGCCGATGGAAACCTGAAACTCGTTGATGTTGCCGATAACGTTATAGGTCACCGGAGCCTCTGGTATCCATCCATGGTTCACATCGGTGTCGTAGTCAATGATCCAGCGCTTTTCATCAGCCGCATGAGTAGCTGCGGGATAATGGCAAAGACCGGTGAACATACCATAGCTGTCGGCACTATAGCTGCAAAACACGCTTCCGTCGGTGGTGGCGTTCTTGCCGGCAATCAAGTTAGTACATGCTGAAGCATACATTCCTATGCTTAGCAATGAAAGAGTCAAAAGATGTTTTTTCATGTTATGATGTTTTTAATATGATCTGTTCTATTTCTTTCGGAAACCCACTTCGTAGGTGTTGCCGAGTTCACGGATTCTGCCTGTTACCCACCCGTCGTTTACGCTCGCATCATATTCACGGCCATCATTTCCAAGTATGCAAATGCCAGTCGTGTCAGCAGGTATGGTTTTCAGGCGGAGCGATAGTTCTGCCCAACCTAATAGTGGATAGCTGCCGTCATGGAAGCTCCAGGCATCGGAAAGCCCCTTCTTTCCGACGGAAACATGCGGCATGAGTTCCACGTCATTCGGCAATAGTCCTTGTCTGATCATCAACTGCACACCCGGTCGCTGGAAACTATTTGCGATTCCCCATTTCAATAGCCACGGCGCATAGCGTTGCCTGCCTCGTGGAATTGCCTGCCTGCGCCCTTTCACCGTGAAAGAATAGTGCGACTGGTTGCCGAAAGCATCGGTGAGAATATATGTAAGATGATAGTCGCGCTCCTCATTGAAATCCACGATTCCGCGGTTTTCGTCGGCTTGCAGGATGGGTAGCTTGTTGCCCGGGTCAACAAACGACTTCATATACCAGACATGGTTACGGCGATAATGGTCGTAGTCGCCCCACGAATTCACCATCAGGTTGTGCTCAGGCAGTATGCTCGAAACATTGCTATAGAACACAAGGCTATCGTCGACCAGCAACTGCATCTGGCGAATGCCATAGTGATGGTAGGTAGACTCCATATAGTCGTTTGCCCAAATGCCGAACCCCACCTTGCCCCATGCCGTGAACTCGCGCTCCAAATGGCTGCTGCTGAAACCGAAGTTCTGCTTTTTGGAAGAGCCGTTGAACACGCCTTCGCCTTCTTGCGGATAGGCCATGAAAGCATGTGCCTGCGGTGGTGTGGAGTCGGTAAGGTAGTCTTTGAGATAGTCAAGCGGGTCGAGCATCGCCCACGTCTTAGTATCGTGAATCTCAAGGTGCAGATGCGGAGCCACGCTGCTGCCCGTATCACCACTGGCGGCTATGAGCTGACCTTCGGAAACCGGGAATTGCCATGGGCGCAGCCACACATCATACTCGCTTTCAGCTTGCTGATGACGAACCTGCAACTTGCCAACGAGTGCGTTCAACTGAGGAACGAAACGCTTGAGATGGCAATAAACACTCGTTGTGCCATTGGGATGGCGCACATAGACCGCATTGCCGAAGCCATACTTCCCTACCGTGACCCGCGATACATAGCCATCGTCGATGGAGAAAATAGGCTTTCCCTCAGACATTTCGGTGCGCACGTCGATACCACCATGGAAATGGTGAGGCCGCGGCTCACCGAAATTCCCCGCCAATGTGATTGGAAAATTGACGGGGGATACGATCAGGAGCTTGAATGCCAATGATAATATGCTCAGGAACATGCCCATGAATCGTTCAGCATGCCTTGAAACTCATGTCGAGACCCTTCACTGAATGTGTGAGTGCGCCCACGGAGATATAGTCGACACCACATTCAGCATAGTCGCGCAGCGTTTCGAAGGTGATTCCCCCACTCGACTCAGTCTCATAGCGACCGTCTATCATCTCAACAGCTTTGCGGGTGTTCTCGACAGTGAAGTTATCGAGCATGATACGGTTCACTCCACCACACTCCATCACCTGTTGCAACTCATCGAAATTGCGCACTTCGATCTCAATCTTCAGGTCGAGCCCTTTCTCTTTCAGATAGGCATGGCAACGGTTGATGGCATTGGCGATGCCGCCGGAGAAGTCCACGTGGTTATCTTTCAGCAATATCATGTCGAACAAGCCAATGCGATGATTCACGCCACCGCCTATCTTCACCGCCTGTTTCTCAAGCATGCGCATGCCGGGAGTGGTCTTTCGCGTATCAAGCACGCGAGTCTTCGTGCCTTCAAGGCGCTCCACATACTTATGAGTCATCGTTGCGATGCCGCTCATGCGCTGCATGATGTTCAGCATCAGGCGCTCTGTCTGGAGAAGAGAGCGCACGCGCCCGGTAACAATCATAGCCACATCGCCTTTCTTCACCACTGCGCCATCGCCGATCAGCACTTCCACCTGCATTTCAGGATCGAAACGGGCAAACACTTTCTTAGCTACTTCCACGCCTGCCAGCACTCCGTCTTCCTTGATCAGCAAGCGGCTCTTGCCCATAGCATCTTCGGGAATGCAACATAAGGTGGTATGGTCGCCGTCGCCGATATCCTCTGCAAACGACAGGTCTATCAGCCGGTTCTCTAATTCCTCAACACTTAACATAATATGATAATATTGAAAAACCGCCCTCCACCCCGATGATACGGGCAGGAGAACGGTTTTGGGTAAATGATTCTAATCGTTCAGATAAATAGACAATCCCAGTTTCAGTCCGAGATTTGAATAGTCGGAATGGTTCTTGAAACTCTGGTTGTAGTAGATGGCAGGTTCAAGTGTCACCGTGCGGCTCAGGAAGAAGGCATAACCCAGCTCCACGCCCGGCTGCAGGTCGTTGAAATTCTTGTTCGCATGCAGATAGTTGATTCTTGCTCCGAGGAACAGGCCGTTCTGCTCGATATAGTAACGTGCGCCGGCACCCACGTTGAACGAGTCGGGAGCCTTGCCGTTGCTGTTGTAGCCAGCCAATCCCAAGAGTGCAAAATTGTCGAACACGAAATAGCCGGCTTCACACTGGGCGCCGAACTTCAGTTCATCCAGACCGCTATAGTTCAGGTCTAATCCTGAGAGAGATGCCCCGATGTAATACTTATCTGCATGAAACGGTGATTGCTTATACTGATAAGTGTACTGAGCCTGTGCGGCAATAGTCATCGTGAATGCCACGATTAGCATTGCAATTTTTTTCATAATTGATTATTTTTATTGATTAATACTGTTTCTTGATTCTGTCATTCTCTTTCTTATACCATCCAAAGAACCATGCAAGCGATATGATGAGAGCTGCACCGCCTACGCCGTAGCCCACCATCATGTCGAATCCGAAGGCGTTTTTCGATATCATCAGGAACGAAGAACATACCACCGTCATGAACACGGCAGGTATCATCGTGATCCAGAAAGCCTTGCGCTCGCGCACAAGATACACCGTGATAGCCCACAGGGTGAACACGGCAAGCGTTTGGTTTGCCCATCCGAAGTAGCTCCAAATCACGTTGAAGCCGTCGGGATTCTGTATGTTATAGAACAGGAGCAGCAAGGTGGCACCGAACAAGGGGATGCATATCCAGATGCGCTTCATGATGCTGCGCTGCTCCAAATGGATGAACTCGGCGATGATCAGGCGGGCAGAGCGCAGCGCGGTATCACCACTGGTGATCGGTGCGGCAACAACTCCCAGCAGGGCAAGTATTCCTCCGAAGGTGCCGAGCCAGCCTTCGCTCACCGTGGTCACCACTTCGGGAGCCTGCAACGACAGCGAAGCGCCAAGGTCTTGTGCGGCACCGCCATAGAAGAAATACATGGATACCGTGGCCCAGATAAGTGCCACGAGTCCTTCTGTTATCATGGCACCATAGAACATGGGGCGACCCATCTTCTCGCTCTTTACGCAACGCGCCATGAGAGGTGTCTGTGTGGCATGGAAACCGCTGATGGCACCGCAGGCGATGGTGATGAACAGTGCGGGGAATATAGGAGACGTGAAGCCTTCACCATGCAATCCGTCGGTGAGTTCGGGCAGCGACGGCCACTTGACAAAGAGAACAGCCATCAACGCCACAGCCATGAAGATCATGGATATGGCAAAAAGCGGATAGATCTTGCCGATAATCTTATCGATCGGGAGCATCGTTGCGATGATGTAATACACAAAGATGATGCCACACCATATATATACCCACGTGAGACTGTCGCTGCACATCTTGCCAAGTATCAAGGCAGGACTATACACGAACACGGCACCCACCATCATCAGCAGGAACACGGAGAACACAAGCATCACTTTCTTCGTGGTATTGCCCAAGTAGCGACCTATCAGCTCAGGTTGTCCGGCACCATTGTTGCGCATGGAAAGCATGCCGCTGAGATAATCGTGGGTGGCGCCAGCGAAGATGCAGCCGAGAACAATCCACAGATAGGCGGCAGGACCGAATTTCGCTCCCATGATTGCACCGAAGATGGGACCTGTTCCCGCAATGTTCAGAAACTGAATCATGAAAACCTTCCAACCGGGAAGCACGATGAAATCAACACCGTCGGCATTTGCCACTGCCGGGGTTACGCGGTCGTCGGGACCAAAAACCCTCTCCACGAACTTTCCGTAGAGAACATAACCGATGACCAATGCCACAAGGCTCAATGTAAATGTAATCATTTTCTTGCTATAATTTAAAACGATGCTTGTTGTTAATAATATGCAAAGGTACAAAATAAATTTGATATACCGCAAAAAATCCGTAACTTTGCACGAAAATTAAAAAAACTTATGAATAAAATAGCAGCATCGCTCATACTGACACTTATATATACAATGGCCTCAGCGCAGGTATACGCGCCGGGCAACAGCCTGACACCCTATCATCCCGACAAGGAAATAAGGGCGGTTTGGCTCGCAACGATAGGCGGAATCGACTGGCCCCGCACATACGCAAGCACCTCTTCGGCAATCACACGGCAAAAGCAGGAACTCACCGACATGCTTGACAAGCTGAAAAAGATAAACATCAACACCGTACTGCTGCAGACACGCGTGAGAGGAACGGTGATCTACCCTTCCAAGTATGAGCCTTGGGACGGTTGCATGAGCGGCAAGCCGGGTGTTTCGCCAGGATACGACCCACTGAGATTTGCCATCGACGAATGTCATAAAAGAGGAATGGAATTGCATGCTTGGGTTGTCACCATTCCAGTGGGCAAATGGAACAACATGGGATGTCGCCTGCTGCGCCAGAAATACCCCAAGCTCATCACCAAAACAGGCGATGAAGGATACCTCAATCCAGAGCAACCGCAAACCGCTGATTATCTTTCAGATATATGCCAAGAGATAATCAAAAACTATAACGTAGACGGAATCCATCTCGACTATATCAGATACCCCGAGACATGGAGGGGAAGAACAAGCAAAGCGCAAGGCAGGGAAAACATTACCCGTATTGTAAGAAAAATTCATGACCGTGTGAAGATGCTGAAACCCGACGTGAAGCTCAGCTGCTCACCACTCGGCAAGCACGACGACCTGGCGCGCTATTCATCAAGAGGATGGAATGCGCGCACCACCGTGTGCCAAGACGCACAGGCTTGGCTCAGAGACGGACTCATGGACCAGCTATATCCCATGATCTATTTCAAGGAAAACAATTTCTATCCCTTCGCCATCGACTGGGCAGAACATAGCAAGCGCGGACAGGTGGCAGCCGGACTGGGCATCTATTTCCTCGACCCGAAGGAAGGCAACTGGAAGATTGACGAGATAAAACGGCAGCTCAATGTAAGCAGGCAGTTAGGTCTGGGACAGTGTTTCTTCCGCGCTAAATTCCTCATCGACAACATCAAGGGGCTCTACGATTATTTGCGCGTGTTTAACTTCCAGCAACCCCGGCAGGAAACAGTAGCCAAGGAGGCAACCATCAGTGAGGTTTCAGACAACAAACCAGTAGGAGCGATTCCATTCATCTCATCGCGGAAAGGCTCGGTAAGCATTCCTGCCAACAGCAAAGAGTTGGATGCCGACATGGTGATGGTGTCATCAATGGCGGGAAACGCCATCACCACAAAAAGATGGCAGGACAACATGCTCAACGTGAGCGACTTGCAGCCAGGCATGTATGTCCTCTATTCACTCAACCGCAAGGGCAACACTCACCGCATCGCCTATCTCCAGATTCTCCATCCCGCGCTGGAACAGTGAATGGAAACGCAGGTTTTCAGCAGCGACCATAATGGCACAATGAACAAAAACGTAGGTTTTGAGCCCTAAAGCATAGGTTTTGAAGTGCAAAAGCATAGGTTTTGAGCCCTAAAAGCATAGGTTTTGAGCCCTAAAAGCATAGTTTTTGAGCAATGAAAGCATAGGTTTTCGAAAACACCTTCTCTCCCACTCCCCAAGTGGAACATCTCATATTTTTCCGCATTTGAGCATAAAGCGTTGATATTCAGCAGTTTTCGGTAATTCAAACGCTACCTGCTGCGTTACCCGCTGCGTTACCTGCTGCGTATTTTTTTGTGGAACAAGCGAGCCTATTTCATTCTTTCAAACAAGATGACGCAGAAAATACGCAGCAGGTAACGCAGCGGGTAACGCATAAAATCAAGAACATTGCTGATTATCAACACGTTACGCGCAGCGACACTTCTATTCGAAAATACCGACTGTAGGCAGTTGGGGTTTTCCGCAGACGGCAAGCCGGAATGTCAGATACCACTGCCAAGCAAGCAAAGCTTGACGCTGTATTCGCCATTAAATTGAAAAAAGTTTGTCAGTTTAAGAGAAAATACGTATCTTTGTACCCGAAAATCAGGGTAAACAGACAGAAGAAGCCCCTCTTCTGTTCTGATTATGATATCAGCAACGACATGAACATAGCAATTGTAAAATATAATGCCGGAAACATTTACTCGGTGGTGAATGCCGTAAAGAGACAAGGATTGGATCCGGTGCTTACCGACGATGCGGCTGTGCTTAAGAAAGCCGACCGTGTGATCTTCCCCGGACAGGGCGAGGCAAGCAGTGCCATGCGCTATCTGCATGAACACGGACTGGTGGAAGTGATACGTTCTCTGACACAGCCCGTGCTTGGCATCTGCATCGGCCAGCAGTTGCTGTGCAGGCATTCAGAAGAAGGCGACGTGGATTGCATAGGTGTGTTTGATGTTGATGTGAAACGCTTTGTGCCGCAAAGGCATGAAGACAAAGTGCCAGCTATGGGATGGAACAGCATCACCGACTTGAAAACCACGTTGTTCCATGGGTTGACCGCCCCGTATGTGTATTTCGTGCACAGCTACTATGTGCCGCTGTGCGAGGAAACCATCGCCACGGCCGACTATATTCTCCCCTACTCAGCTTCACTCCATAAAGACAATTTCTATGCTTGTCAGTTCCATCCCGAGAAAAGCGGGAAGGTGGGAGAAACCATTATCAGGAATTTCATCGAAATGAAATAGAAAAACAGTTAATGCAATGATTGAGCTCATACCAGCAATAGATATTATCGGAGGCAAATGCGTCAGATTAACCAAAGGCGACTACGACCAGAAGACTGTCTACAACGACGATCCGCTGCAGGTGGCACGCCAGTTTGAGGCATTGGGATTCAAGCGCCTGCACATGGTTGACCTGGATGGTGCGAAATCAAAACATGTAGTGAACATCGATATTTTAAGGCAAATCACGACAGAAACCAATCTCGTGGTGGATTTCGGCGGTGGCATCAAGTCTGAAGAAGACATACTCCTGGCTTTCAACAACGGCGCTGCCATGGTTACAATAGGAAGCCTTGCCGTCACTCAGCCTGATCTTTTCATCGAGTGGATCAACCGGTTCGGAGCCGACAGGATCATACTTGGAGCCGACGTGCGCAACGGTATGATCAGCATCAACGGATGGAAAGAGGATGCCGAAATAGCCCTTTTGCCTTTCCTCGACGACTATGTCGGGCATGGCATACGGTATGTTTTGTGCACCGATATTTCAAAGGACGGAACACTGTCAGGCCCTGCCACCAAGCTATACGCAGAGATTATGAAGCGCCATCCGCAAATCCATCTGATTGCCAGCGGCGGCGTTTCCAAGACGGAAGATATCAAGGAGCTGGAGCGAAACGGCATTCCGGCAGTTGTGTTCGGCAAAGCTTTCTACGAGGGAAGGATTGATGTGAAGAAACTAATGAATCATGAATAAAGGACTGGCTAAGAGAATCATACCGTGTCTCGACGTAAAAGACGGACAAACGGTAAAGGGAGTGAATTTCGTTGGACTGCGCCAAGCCGGCGATCCGGTGGAATTGGGCAAGGCTTATAGCGATGCCGGAGCCGATGAGCTTGTGTTTCTCGACATCACTGCCAGTCATGAAGGAAGGAAAACCTTTGCCGAGATGGTGACCCGCGTAGCTGCTGAGATCAATATCCCATTCACCGTGGGCGGCGGCATCAACCAACTACAGGATGTTGAGAACCTCCTGTATGCAGGAGCTGACAAAATCAGCGTCAACTCGTCGGCTATCAGGAATCCTCTTCTTATTGAAGAAATTGCCACACGCTTCGGCTCGCAAGTATGCGTCGTAGCCATCGATGCCCGTTTTGAAGGAAACGAATGGCGGTGTTATCTGAATGGTGGCCGCGTGCCTACTGATCGCCTCCTCTTTGAATGGGCCAAAGAAGCTCAGGAGCGAGGTGCCGGCGAAATACTCTTCACCAGCATGAACCACGACGGGGTGAAAACAGGATATGCCAACGATGCCCTCGCCGCGCTGTCCGACAGCCTGAGCATTCCCATTATTGCCAGCGGCGGCGCAGGAAAGATGGAGCATTTCCGCGATGCCTTCACCATCGGCAAGGCAGATGCGGCATTGGCGGCAAGTGTATTCCATTTCGGGGAGATTCCCATCATGGAGTTGAAAGAGTATTTAAGGAAAGAACACATTAACGTAAGAATATGAAGATTGACTTTGACAAAGGAAACGGATTGGTGCCTGCCATCATCCAGGATGCTGAAACCAAGAACGTGCTGATGCTGGGATATATGAACGAGGAGGCTTACAGGAAGACCGTTGACACGGGGAAGGTGACTTTCTGGAGCCGAACACGCAATTGTCTGTGGACAAAAGGTGAAACTTCGGGCAACTATCTGAATCTGGTCAGCATTCAGAATGACTGCGACAACGACACGTTGCTGGTGAAAGTGCATCCCTGCGGTCCTACTTGTCATACCGGAACAGACACATGCTGGGGCGAAGAAAATACTCGAAACCCGCTGGATTTCCTGACCGTGCTGCAAGATTTCATCGAGAAACGTCACGAAGAAATGCCCGACGGTTCATACACAACCAAGCTATTCAAGGATGGAGTGAACAAAATAGCACAAAAAGTTGGAGAAGAGGCACTTGAAACAGTCATTGAAGCAGTAAACGGAAACAAAGAGAAGCTCACCTACGAAGCATCCGACCTTGTCTATCACCTGCTGGTTTTGCTCACGAGCAAGCATCTTCGCATTGAAGATATCGCGAGTGAACTCGCCAAGCGCCACGATCCGGAATGGGACAAGCATCGCCGCATCGCAAAGAGCAAGGGCGAAATGAAATAACACGAGGTAGCTCCTTACATAAAATGAGGTAGCTCCTTACATAAAATGTTATAGCTCCTTACAAGAAATATGGTTAAATCAAAATCGAAATACATACTATGCTGATAGAATACAAGAAAGCAAACATTTTCCAGGAAGAGGTGCATGTGCTCAAAGATGTTGACTTCCATGTAGATGAAGGTGAGTTCATCTACATCATCGGGAAGGTGGGATCGGGCAAAAGCTCTCTTCTGAAGACCACATACTGTGAACTTGACATTGAGAGTTGCGAGAAAGCAGAAGTGCTGGGGCGCGATCTGATGAACCTCAGAAGAAGGGAAATACCCTCTCTACGCAAGGAAATGGGCATCATCTTCCAGGATTTCCAGTTATTGCACGACCGTTCCGTGCTGAAAAACCTGCGCTTCGTGCTGAAAGCAACCGGCTGGAAAGACAAGCAGAAGATCGATGAGCGCATAACAGAGGTGCTCGATGCAGTGAACATGACTGACAAAAAGGACAAGATGCCGCATGAACTGTCTGGCGGAGAACAGCAACGCATCGCCATAGCACGTGCCATCCTCAACAATCCGAAGGTGATTATTGCAGATGAGCCTACCGGCAATCTTGATCCTGAAACAGCCAGCTACATCGTCAGCTTATTGAAGCAGATCAGTCAAACAGGCACGGCGATTGTCATGACAACTCACAACATCCCGATGCTCGACAAATATCCGGGCATCGTTTATCGTTGCAAGGACGGACAGATGCAGGATGTTACAAAGGACTATAACAAGATGGATCTCACTGAAGAAGGCGAAGAGGAGTTGTAAGAGCTGAGACCGATTCTTGACAAATAGAACAGAACATAAGAACAAGCATAGAGTTTTTGAAAACAACAGAACAGAAACAAGAACAAATAAAAAATATTTAGACAATGAAAGTAATGAAATTCGGCGGCACGTCTGTTGGCTCTCCCGAGCGCATGCAGGGTGTATCGCAATTAGTCACAAGAAGTGGCGAACCCGTTTTCGTAGTGCTGTCAGCCATGTCTGGCACAACTAATTCACTTGTAGAAATAAGCAATTATCTGTACAAGAAGAACCCTGAAGGTGCCAACGACATCATTAACCGCCTTGAGCAGACCTACATGGAGCATGTGGACCGCCTCTATAACACTGATGAATATAAGACAAAGACAAGGGATTTCCTGAAGGGAGAATTCCAGTTTCTGCGTTCTTTCACAAAGGATATCTTCACCAGTTTTGAGGAAAAGAGCATTGTTGCGCAAGGAGAGATCATGAGCACCAATATGATGGTGAACTACATGCAGGAACAAGGTATCAACGCAATACTCCTCTCCGCACTTGATTTTATGAGAACCGACAAGAACGGAGAACCAGATCCAGGCTACATCAAAGAGAAGATAGGTAAGATACTGGAGGAGAACGAGGGCTATCATGTTTACATCACACAAGGATTCATCTGCCGCAACGCATACGGTGAGGTGGATAACCTGGAGCGCGGCGGATCCGACTATACTGCATCGCTCATCGGCGCCGCCATCAATGCCGACGAGATTCAGATATGGACCGACATCGACGGTATGCACAACAACGACCCGCGCGTGGTTGACAAGACGGAATCTATCAGACAGCTGCACTTCGACGAGGCGGCTGAGTTGGCATATTTCGGTGCAAAGATTCTGCATCCCACATGTGTGCAACCCGCAAAATTCGCCGGAATTCCCGTAAGACTGAAGAACACGATGGATCCAGATGCACCTGGCACGATCATTGACAATGTAACCGTAAGGGGAAAAATCAAGGCTGTGGCAGCAAAAGACAATATCACCGCCATCAAGATCAAGAGTTCACGAATGCTTCTGGCGACAGGTTTCCTTCGCAAGGTGTTCGAGATCTTCGAAAGCTATCAAACTGCCATCGATATGGTGGCTACCTCAGAGGTGGGTGTCAGCATGAGCATCGACAATGATTCGCATCTCAATGATATAGTTGATGAATTAAAGAAGTACGGAACAGTAACCGTCGACACGAACATGTGTATAGTATGCGTAGTGGGCGATCTCGACTGGAGCAACGTTGGTTTTGAGACCTTAGCAACAGATGCCATGAAGAATATTCCTGTGAGGATGATTTCCTATGGCGGCTCAAACTATAACATTTCCTTCCTGATCAAAGCAGCAGACAAGCAAAGGGCACTGCAAAGCCTGAGCGACACACTGTTCAACAAATAACAATTCACAACATAACACAAACACATTATTTTTTGAAAACATGAAAGGTCAATTCCCTATAGAGAAGTTCGGACAGATACAAACTCCGTTCTACTATTACGATACCAACCTGCTTCGTGACACGTTGAGAGTCATCAACAGTGAAGCAGGCAAGCACGATGGATTCTGCGTGCACTATGCCGTGAAGGCGAATGCCAATCCAAAAGTGCTGAACGTGATATGTCAGGCGGGGTTAGGCGCTGATTGTGTCAGCGGTGGTGAGATCCTTGCAGCATCCCGTGCAGGATTCCCGGCAAATAAGATAGTATATGCTGGTGTCGGCAAGAGCGATTGGGAGATTAATCTGGGTCTCGACCTGGGTATATTCTGCTTCAACGTGGAGAGTGTGCCAGAACTGGAAGTCATCAACCAACTGGCTGAAGAAAAAGGAAAGGTTGCCCGCGTGGCATTCCGCATAAATCCAAACGTCGGCGCACATACTCATGCTAACATCACTACTGGACTCGCTGAAAACAAATTCGGCATTGCCATGCGCGATATGGAGAGTATCATTGAGCGTGCCAGTAACATGAAGCATGTCAGTTTTGTAGGATTGCATTTCCACATTGGAAGTCAAATATTGGAAATGGATGACTTTAAAGCATTGTGCAACCGCATTAACGACCTGCAGAAAACACTGGAACGGCACCACATCGAGGTGGAAAACATCAATGTGGGCGGTGGTTTGGGCATAGACTACCAGCATCCCAACCGCGTGCCTATTCCCGACTTCAAGGCCTATTTCGATACCTATGCACGGTTTTTGAAGCTTAGGCCTGGGCAAAAGCTGCACTTTGAATTGGGACGTGCCGTGGTGGGACAGTGCGGAAGCCTCATCACCAAGGTGCTTTACGTAAAAGAAGGGGCATGCAAACAGTTTGCCATTGTCGATGCCGGCATGACCGACCTCATACGACCTGCACTCTATAACGCCTATCACAAGATTGAAAACCTGACAAGCGAAGAAACGAATGAGACGTATGATGTTGTCGGACCGATATGCGAGTCGAGCGATGTCTTCGCCAAGGCGATAGATCTCAACAAATGCCATCGTGGCGACTTGATGGCGCTGCGTAGTGCCGGTGCCTACGGTGAGATTATGGCTTCCGGCTACAACTGCCGCCAGCTTCCAAAGGGATATATCACGGAGGATTTATAAATGTTCATAACGAATACGATAACGATGATTTTAGTGGCAGCGCTCATTATCATGAGCGTTGTCACACCGATGATAAACACTTTTTTCAGAAAGCTGAATGAAACTGATGCCGATTCCAATGGCACAGAGTCAGAGACCATTGGGAATGAGGCAGATACCGATGGTCAAGAGCCAGAAGCCAACGGCACAGAGACAGAGACAGATGAAGTATCTGACAAAGATATCGCCTCACCCCCTGTCTCCATCATTCTCGCTGTCCATGATAATGCCCGCGAACTGGAGAGCAACCTGCCCGTCATGCTTACTCAAGACTATGCCGCGGGATATGAAGTTATTGTAGTTGTTGACAAGGGTGAAGATGATACGGATGATGTGCTCACACGCCTTTCCAACGAATACAACAATCTGTATGTTACATTTGTGCCTGATTCTTCACGCTATATGAGCAAGAGAAAGCTGGCTGTGACTTTAGGAGTGAAAGCTGCGAAGCACGAATGGATCATGATGACGGAGGCGACTTGCAAACCTGATTCCGACCAGTGGCTGAAAACAATGGGCAGACATTGCACCGACGATCACGACATGGTAATAGGCTACTCCAACTATCATCAAGAGGCAACCGACTTCCAGCGCTTTGAACGTTTGCTCACTCAGCGCTATCTTCTCAGCACGGCACGTTATCACACGGCATATCGCTCGGAACCAGGCAATTTGATGTTCCGAAAGAGCCTGTTTATGAATGCGCGCGGCTATGAAGGAAACCTGAAATACATTCGTGGAGAATATGATTTCCTCGTAAACAAAATAGCGACTAAAGGCAGAACTGCCGTTGTGCTCTCACCCGATGCATGCATTGTTGAAGACTCACCTGCAAAAAAGCAACTGAGAAACCATCATCTGTTTTACATGGAGACACGAAAACACCTGCGCAGATCATTCTTGTTCAGGCTTCGTTTCAACATCGACCAGGCGGCAATGCACCTCAACTATCTGCTCATCATCAGTTGCGGTGTCTATGCAGCTATAACCCAGAACTTGCTTGTCGGCTCAGCTGCCTTGATGGCACTGCTAATCACGGTCGCTCTCAGGGCATTCTTTGCCGGCCGTGCCATCAACCAACATGGCGAAAACATACCATCGTGGAAGATCATTCCTATGGAGATTTCCATCTTGTGGAGGAATGGTTGGAGAAAACTGAAATACTTCATGACCAATAAGAATGACTTCATCAGTCATAAGATATGAAAATACTGCACTACATACCAGAACACTTCCACAGCATTGACATGGGCGATGACTATAAGTCAGTGCTGAGGGATTCTGTTTCACGTCTTGCAGACAATGAGATAGCCGAAAACTACTCTGATTTCAAGCAGAAAGCTGAAAAGCTGAAACCTGAAATCATTCATATACATGCCTGTTGGAACTTGTCTGCCTATCGCGTACAGCACTGGGCATCAAGACATGGAAAGGTGGTTGTGCTGTCGCTTCATAAGAAAATGCACCGCTGGCACGTGAGCAACTACCTATTTCTCCACAAGCTACCATTGCTCATCATCTACCAACGCAAAGCCATCAAAGAAGCAGATGCGGTTCTGTCAACAACAACCACAGAACTGAGAAGGATGGAAAAGATTGGATGGAATCCAAGAAACACCATTATCAAGAACGCGCTCCTCTGCGGAACGATTACCAGAGAAGAGATGGCGAGGCAACTCTGCTGCCTATACCAAAAGGTTATCGACAGCAATAGCTTCAGACTGATGACTCCAGCCGACCGCGAACTGGAAAACAAGATGCTTCGGGAATCAATCTACCCACATCAGAACAATGCTGACATACTGCACAATCAGGCAGATGAGATGCAGCCAAATCATGCCGACGACGCTCAGTTGCGCAAGATACTGATTCATTCACGCAACGAAGGGGTGCTCGGAAATATAGAAGAAGGCGCTCATCATCTTGGCATAGCACTGCCCGCAATCAGTGATTCCATACGCGAAAACACCATCGACCTGTTCCCCAACCGGCTGCCCAAGAACACGGAACCCATTGAAAGGGAGAAGCTCATCGTGAAAAGCAGGCGAAAGAAAACAGCCTTATCCAATATCATGGCTGATGAGAAACCCACGGAAACAGAACGACAGATCTGCCTGATGCTCGTCAACATTGAACAAGAGATGAGACATAAGACTCTGTCACGCAAGCATTTGACTGAACTTTTTCAAGCAATACGTTTCACTGAATACGATGAAGACATGGTTCTGCGTATGTTCAAACAACTCAGAATCAGGAAATTCGCGGCAAGAATGCTGCAAATCATGAAAGAGATGTATGGTCTTGAAGTGGGATTCATGCCTATTTCTCCCATAAACGACAAGAAAACGGAAAACATCAGAAAACAACTATTACATATTAACATATAATTGAAAAGCCATGGCAACAAAACACTATGATGTAGAAAAGGACATCCGCTATCTGGAACTGCTGGCAAAATCATTTCCTACGATAGCAGAGGCAAGCACAGAAATCATCAACTTGCAAGCCATACTGAACCTGCCCAAGGGAACGGAGCACTTCCTTGCCGACCTGCACGGTGCCTATCCGGCATTCCAGCATGTCATCAAGAATGCTTCAGGCAATATCAAGCGCAAGGTGAGCGAACTTTTCGGCAATGAAATCAGGGAAAGCGAGAAACGCGAACTCTGTACCCTGATCTATTATCCTGAGCAAAAGCTTGAGTTGGTAAAACAATCTGAGGAAGATATGGACGACTGGTACCATATCACTATACACCAATTAGTGAAGGTGTGCAGAGAAGTGTCATCAAAGTATACACGCTCCAAAGTCAGGAAAGCACTCCCGCAGGACTTCTCCTACATCATTCAGGAGTTGCTGCATGAGCGCACCGAGGACACCAACAAGGCAGAATACATCAAGGGAATCATAGATACCATCATCGATACTGGCCGTGCCGACGACTTCATCATGGCCATCTGCGACGTGATACAGCACCTCGTGATCGACCAGCTGCACATTCTCGGCGACATCTTCGACAGAGGTCCCGGCGCACACTTGATACTTGACATGCTGAAACGCTACAAAAACTGGGACATTCAATGGGGCAACCACGACGTGCTTTGGATGGGTGCATGCGCCGGAAACGATGCCTGCATCTGCAATGTCATCCGACTTTGCCTGCGCTATGCCAACCTCACAACGCTGGAAGAGGCATACGGCATCAACATGATTCCACTCGCCACCTTTGCACTGGAGACATACGGCGACGACCCATGTAAGGAATTCATGCCGAAAACGAATGGAGGCAGCGAGATACTCGACGAAAAGAACGCAAGGCTAACGGCTTTGATGCATAAGGCAATTGCCGTATTGCAGTTCAAGGTGGAAGCACAGATATTCCACAAGCATCCCGAATGGGAAATGGAAGACAGGGATTTGCTCAGTACAATCGACTTCGAGAAAAAGACATGCATCGTCAACGGAAAGGAATACCCAATGACTTCATGCAACTTCCCGACAATCTATCCCGCAAAAGGTAAGAGCGCCATCGAACTGACATCCGAGGAGCGCGACCTGATGAACCGTCTTCACCACTCTTTCACCACCAACGAGAAACTCCGCAAGCACATCAAGCTAATATTTTCGCACGGATGCATGTACACCATCATCAATCACAACCTGCTATACCATGCATCCTGTCCGCTGAATCCCGACGGATCGCTGAAGGAAGTGCGCCTCTACAAAGACAAGATATACAGCGGAAAGGAGCTGATGCACCAAACCGGTCTGCTCATCCGTGCTGCATTCCAGGGCGACACGAATCCTGAAGAGCGTGATTACGGTATCGACTACTTCCTCTACCTGTGGTGCGGTCCCGACAGCATTCTCTTCGACAAGTCGAAGATGGCAACTTTCGAGCGTTACTTCATCGAAGACAAGGCTACGCACAAGGAGGAAAAAGGCAACTATTTCAAGCTCCGCGACAATGAGGAGATATGCGACCGCATCCTCGATGCTTTCGAAGTGGAAGGTCCCAACAGGCATATCATCAACGGCCACGTGCCGGTTCATGCCGCCGAAGGCGAGAATCCCATCAAGGCAAACGGCAAGCTGATGGTCATTGATGGCGGTTTCTCACAGGCATACCATAAAACCACCGGAATTGCAGGTTATACATTGGTATACCATAGCCGCGGATTCCAGCTGGTTCAGCATGAGCCTTTCACCAGCGAAGAAGATGCTGTGCGCACGGGAGCAGACATCAAAAGCACCACGCAGATTGTGGAGATGACCGCACACCGCATGCTCGTGGCAGACACCGACATAGGAACGGAGCTGAAAAAGCAGGTGGAAGACCTGCGCGAACTGCTGTTCGCCTATCGCCACGGCTTTATCAAGGAGAAGCGCTGAAGACCATCTGCCGCCCGCAATTGGGCGTGATTCCATGGCATCAGCTGTGCTCTCTGCTGCAAAACCTATGCTTTCAAGCTTGAAAACCTATGCTTTTGAGCGTCAAAACCTATGCTTTTGGGCATCAAAACCTATGCTTTTGCATGCCAATACCTATGGTTTCGGGCATTAAAAGCATAGGTTTAAAAAAAACAGACCATGCTTCGACGTACAAAGCATGGTCTGTTCTGATAGTTTTTTCTGCTTAGAATGGCAGGTCGTCGGCAGCTCCCTCACCCTCTTGCGGCTGTGCTGGCGGGAAAGGAGTGGCCTGCTGTACAGGCTGAGCCGTCGGTGCAACGCTTGCAGGAGGCGGTGGCGGGAATGCGCCAGGTGCCGACATCGGCTGCTGACCCATGGCTGCTGCCTGGGCAGCTGCCGGATCCACGCGGTCAACGCGCCATGCTGACAATGTGTTATACCATCTTCCCTGATACTCACGAGCATCAACGTCGAAACTAACGCGCAATTCTTCCCCACTCTGTATGTTCATTGCGGCAATGCGATCGGCTCCGAACACGCGGAAACAGCACTTTCGCGGATACTGATCGTGGGTTTCAATTACATATTCCTGGCTTTTCCAGGCATTTCCTGTACGAGGCGAGATGCCGCCCTGTTCTGGAAGCACGGCTATCACTTTTCCTTCAATTTCCATATTCTGTATTTTTTATATGTTTATATATACTCATTCCGACTTATGAAACACAGTGCCTGCCAGCGTGCAGGCAGCAAGTTTGAGCACGCTAATACCCACTCATTTTGCTTTCAGTTTGCGAAATTAATAAAATAGTTCTAAAATGAGAAACTTTTTGGGTGATTTTTTTGTTTTCCTTATCGGTTTTTTGTATTTTTGTACCCAATTGCGAGGTACATATACCAGCAGTGAATCAAATTAAAAATAAAGTATAAATAAATAAACACCTATGAGATTTACATTATCAAGCATGGCGCTGAACAGCCGCCTTTCAACACTTTCCAAGGTAATAAACAGCAAAAATGCGCTGCCCATCCTGGATTGCTTCCTTTTCGAAGTAGCCAACAACACCATGACAATCACTGCCTCAGACAGCGAGAACGTGATGAAGACTACCATCAACTTAGATGATTGCGACGGTGACGGCAAGTTTGCCGTGAACAACCGCACCATCCTTGATGCTGTCAAGGAACTACCCGATCAGCCGCTGACCATCGACGTTGATACCACAAGCATGGCAATCAAGGTGATATATCAGAACGGTTTGTACAACTTCACCGGTCAGAATGCAGAAGACTATCCCTCTGTGCTGCCAATGACAGAGAATGCCACCACGCTTGTGATGCCAAACAATGTGCTTGCCGACAATATCACGCGCTCAATCTTCGCTACTGCTACCGAAGAGCTGCGCCCGGTGATGAACGGCATCTATTTCGACCTTACCGAAGAGGCCTTGGCAATCGTGGCAAGCGACGGTCACAAGCTTGTGCGCAACAAGAACTTCACCGTGAAAAGCGATAACCCCACCTCGTTCATCCTGCCCAAGAAACCGGCAACGCTACTGAAAAACGTGCTCGGAAAGGATGGAAGCGACGTGATTCTCCGCTTCGACGACCGCAATGCCGACGTTACATTCGGCGACACCATACTGCAATGCCGACTGATAGAGGGCCGTTATCCTAACTACAACAGCGTTATCCCAACGAACAACCCCAATCAGCTCACCATCGACCGTAAGGTGCTCATCGGTGCTTTGCGCCGTGTGCTGCCATTTGCCAGCGAAAGCAGTCAGCTGATACGCCTGCATCTTGAAAGCGGAAAGATCGAGATTTCATCAGAGGACATCGATTTCGCCACCAGTGCAAAAGAGGAAATCGCATGCGACTACAACGGCAGCAACATGAACATCGGCTTCAAAGGCTCTTCACTCAATGAGATACTCAACAATCTCTCAAGCGAGGAAGTGGTGCTCGAACTGGCTGATCCCAGTCGTCCATGCCTGATCATCCCGAGCGAACAGCCAGAAAATGAGGATGTTCTGATGCTGATCATGCCCATGTTGCTCAACGATTAACGATCCATACACGATATGAAACTGAATCTCAATAAGCCCCTCGTTGTCTTCGATTTGGAGACAACGGGGCTTGATCTTGTTAAGGACAGGATCATCCAGATATCTTATATCAAGCTTTTTCCTGACGGGAAGGAAGAAAGGGTAAACCAATTCATTAACCCGGAATGCGTCATTCCCAACGAAGTAGTTGCCCTGACAGGCATCACCAATGAGGATGTGAAGGGCCAGCCCACATTCAAGGAACTGGCTCCCCAGCTGTCAGCAACCTTCACCAACTGCGATTTTGCAGGATTCAATTCTAATCATTTCGATGTGCCGCTACTGGCAGAAGAGTTTCTTCGCGCCGGTATTGACTTCGATTTCTCCAAATGCCGCCTGGTAGATGCGCAGACCATCTTCCACAAAATGGAGCGTCGCAATCTCGCTGCTGCCTACAAATTCTATTGCGGAAGGAAAATGGAAGAAGACTTCACTGCCCACAAGGCCGACCAAGACACAGAAGCCACATACAGAGTGCTACAAGCTCAGCTTGACATGTATGCACCTGGAAGACAGGAAGAGCCGGAACGGCAACTGAACAACAGTATTGAAGAATTGGCAGAGTTCTCAAAAACAAATGACAATGTGGATTTTGCCGGTCGCATCGTGTGGAAAGAAATGACCGACGCTCAGGGCAACGTGCTCATCGGAACAGATGGAAAGCCCCGCAAGCATGAGGTGTTCAATTTCGGAAAATACAAAGGATGGGCAGTGGTTGACGTTCTCCACCGCGATCCGGGCTATTACAGCTGGATGATTTCCAGCGACTTCACCTACAATACCAAGCAGGTGCTCACACGCATTCGCCTGCGCGAATTCAACAAACGATAACATCTTCACCATGCTCAAAGGCAAACGAATCGTTCTGGGTATCACCGGCAGCATAGCAGCCTACAAGGCATGCCTGATTATCAGAGGACTTGTGAAGCAAGGCGCAGAAGTTCAAGTAGTAATAACTCCTGCGGGAAAGGAGTTCATCACACCCATTACCCTCTCTGCACTGACCCATAAGCCGGTCATAAGCGAGTTTTTCTCTCAACGCGACGGCACATGGAACTCTCATGTAGACTTGGGATTGTGGGCAGATGCCATGCTTATTGCGCCTGCAACGGCAAGCACCATCGGCAAAATGGCAAACGGCATTGCCGACAACATGCTGATCACTACCTATCTGTCGATGAAAGCGCCTGTCTTCGTGGCTCCTGCCATGGACTTGGACATGTATGCCCACCCTACCACTCAGCAGAATCTGGAACGGCTGAAGTCATTCGGCAATACAATCATTGAGCCACAAAGCGGCTTCTTAGCCAGCGGTCTGGAAGGGAAAGGACGCATGGAAGAGCCTGAAAAAATTGTGAAAGCACTTGACGTTTTTTTTGACGGCGAAAAGCAAACACGTCTTAGTGGCAAGAGAATCATGATTACCGCAGGTCCCACATACGAGAAGATCGATCCCGTCAGGTTCATCGGCAACTACTCAAGCGGCAAGATGGGGTTCGCACTCGTTGAGGAATGCCGCCGCCGAGGTGCTGATGTGATACTGATAGCCGGACCTGTCAGCATGCAGTGTGACCCTGAAATTGAGCGTGTTAACGTGGAAAGCTGCGAGGAAATGTACCAAGAAGCTGTCAAAGCATTTGACAATGCTGATGCAGCAATACTATGTGCAGCCGTTGCCGACTTCCGACCTGAAACCGTTGCAAGCAAAAAAATAAAGCGGGAAAAGGACAATCTGGTTCTCCGCCTTGCTCCCACTCACGACATTGCCGCAGCTTTGGGCAAGCTAAAACGAGAAAACCAGCGTATGGTTGGCTTTGCACTTGAGACAAACGACGAAGAACTGAACGCAAAAAAGAAGCTTCAGAAGAAAAATCTTGATTTCATAGTGCTGAATTCTACAAGAAACGAAGGCACGACTTTCAGGAGCAACGACAACCAAATCAGCATTATTTCGGCAACGGGACAAAAGGATTTCCCCAAAAAGCCAAAGACAGAAGTAGCAAAAGACATTATCGACGAACTGGAAAGTATTATATGAGATGTGTAGACGATCATAAGAACTGCAGAAATGGCATGTATTTGAGATGGACCGTGGTGCTTACGATGCTCTCATTATGCTGGCTAAACACGCAAACGTGTTCGGCTCAGGAGCTAATGGCTAAGGTGACAGTGAACCACAACCAAATACAAGGAACAGATGCCAGCGTATTCGAGAATCTGCAACAGACCATGGAGCAGTTCATCAATGAGCGTCAATGGACAGTACTACAATTCCAGAAGAACGAGCGCATCGTTTGCAATTTCAATATCACAGTAACAAAATACGACCAGAGCCAGAATCTGTTCACATGCACGGCTCTCATTCAGGCTAACCGTCCAGTATACAACAGTTCATATACGACAACATTGTATAATAACAGAGATGCCGACTTTAATTTCGAATTTGCACAGTTCGACCAACTGAACTTCAACGAGGAACAGATAGACAATCAACTGACCGCGTTGATGGCATACTATGCTTATCTGATTATCGGTATGAACCTGGATTCATTTGCACCCATGGGTGGAGAAGATGTGCTGCAGCGGTGCATGAACTTGGTCAATAATGCTCAGAACCTGAGTTTCGCCGGGTGGAAAGCTTTCGATAATAGCAGGAACAGGTTCGCAATCATCAATGACTATCTGGAGGGAGCCATGAGACCTTTTCGCCAATTGCAATATGATTACTACCGTTCTGGACTTGATGAAATGGCAAACAATGTGGAACGCGGACGTACAAACATCACGTCGGCGCTGGAAAACGACTTGAAGAAATGTCACGAAGACCGTCCTCTGAGCATGTTGCCGCAAATATGGACTGACTACAAGAAAGACGAGCTCTCAAATATATATAAAGGTAAAGGCACACAAAAGGAGAAGGAAAGCGTTTACGACATCCTGTTCTCTATCAATGCCTCACAGAACAACTATTGGGAAAAAATCAAGGAATAAATGCTGAAACAACTATATATCAAGAATTTCACGCTGATTGACACTTTGGATATCGTGTTCCATCCAGGTTTTTCTGTCATTACAGGTGAGACAGGTGCCGGCAAAAGCATCATCCTGGGAGCCATATCCCTGCTTCTCGGACAAAGAGCTGATTCCAAAACGATAAAGAATGGAACCAACCGATGCACCATTGAGGCTCATTTCGACCTGCGAAACTACGACATGGGATCTTATTTCAGCAACAACGATATCGACTATGATGCTGAAGACTGCATTTTGAGGCGTGAGTTGACGAGCAATGGTAAAAGCAGGGCATTCATAAACGACACACCTGTATCTTTGAATCAACTGAGAACGTTGGGTCAGCAACTTGTAGATATTCATTCGCAGCACCAGAATCTGCTCCTCCAAGAGGAAGATTTCCAGTTAAACGTTGTTGATATTATTGCGAACAACGAAAAGAGGAAAACAGAATACCTACAGCAATACAAAGCATATCAGCAAGCAAAGAAAGCTGTTGAGGACATGGAAGAGAGCATCGCCCGCACAAGAGAGAACGAAGATTATCTTCGTTTCCAATTGAATGAGCTTGTTGAAGCCCGGCTACAGGCTGGTATTCAAGAAGAACTTGAAAGATGCAGTGAGAAAATGTCGCATGCTGAAGAAATTAAAAGTGCGCTTTATGAATCAGAAAGTTTACTCTCTGGTAACGAAGAAAGTATCCTTTCGCACATGAAAGATACGACCCGCCTACTCGAAGATATCAGAAAAGTATATCCGGATATAGGCGAATGTTCTGACAGACTTGAG
This sequence comes from Prevotella sp., assembly GCA_017471245.1. Taxonomy (GTDB): domain Bacteria; phylum Bacteroidota; class Bacteroidia; order Bacteroidales; family Bacteroidaceae; genus Prevotella. Next base: position 4,895 of record JAFUVB010000040.1, on the reverse strand, counting down.
AGTTGCTATATTGAGTTGAAGGATATTTCACAGGAAATATACAGTCACACTCAGAATATCGATTATGACCCGAAAGAACTGAACGATATCAATGAGCAATTAGACCGCATCTATTCTCTTGAAAAAAAGCACCATGTGCAAACAGTCGAAGAATTGATTGATATTCAGAATGACATTTCACGGCAATTGGAACAAATAGACAACAGCGATGAAGAATTGAGGACACTAAGCAATATTGCGGAACAAAACCACAAAGAGTGTCTGAGTATTGCAAAGAAACTGTCTAAATTCAGGAAATCTGCTGTCAAATCCATCGAAAAAGAAATGCAGGTCAGGCTTGTAGCTCTTGGCATTCCGCATGTTCGTTTCAAGATACAAATGGATGAAAAAGAACTGCAGGCAGATGGTATCGACCGCATCAGCTTCCTGTTCAGTGCGAACACGAGCACCACCATGCAACCTATCAAAGATGTGGCTTCGGGAGGTGAAATAGCGCGCGTTATGCTCTCGCTCAAGGCGATGATCAGTGGTGCCGTGAAACTGCCTACGATTATTTTCGATGAAATAGATACTGGTGTCAGTGGAAAGATAGCTGAAAAGATGGCTACAATTATGAAGGAAATGGGACAACACAACCGCCAAGTAATCAGTATCACACATCTGCCCCAAATTGCCGCAGCCGGATCATCTCATTACATGGTATTCAAAGAGGAAAGCAGCAATGGAACTACTTCCAGAATGCGCGAACTATGCAATGAGGAGCGTACGATGGAGATTGCCCAGATGCTGAGCGGTGCCGACATTACTGCTGCTGCCATCTCGCAAGCACAAGAATTACTCAAACAAAAATAAATGGTTTTATAACGATAACGATGAATATGAAAAGACTTTTATCCACACTCTCTGCAACTCTTTTCTGCTTCTTTCTTGCAGAAGCACAGCCCGCTGCCGTAAAGAACGCAGCCAAGAGCGTTTTTTCATTAACCACTTTCCGTGCCGACGGCTCAGTATTGGCATCTTCTCACGGAATATTTGTAGGTGAAAACGGAGAGGCCATAAGCGATTTGACTCCATTCTTGGGTGCATCAAAGGCTGTTGTGATTGATCAGAAAGGCAACAAAATGGATGTTTCGCGGTTATTAGGAATCAATGAAATCTATGATATGGCACGGTTCCGTGTTGATGGAAAGACCACACCAGCTGTTTTGGCACAGAACGCAATCACTACTGGCAACAAGACATGGCTTGTTGGTTATGGAATCAAGAACCCGACAATCACCGAGACTACAGTTAAAAGCACGGAGAAATTCATGGAAAAGTATAACTACTATATCATCTCCATGAACGCGCCAGACAATACAATAGCTTGTCCTTTCGTAAATGAAAACGGTGAAGTTGTCGGACTCCTACAGATCAGCAACACTTCATTTGACACACATGCCACAGATGCACGTTTCGGCAATAGCCTTACGCTATCTGCATTGTCATATTCAGATGCATGTATTCGACAGATTGGCATTCCCATAGCAATGCCAGAGGAAAAGAATCAAGCACAGTTGCTCTTAATGATGGCAGGACAGAGTGGAGATTCTCTAAAGTATGAATCAGCCATCAATGACTTTATCGAAAAATTCCCCGGCATGAACGATGGCTATGAAGCCAAGGCGAGACTAAGAGCCAATAACATGTTGTTTGAGGAGGCTGACGAGATTATGAAAGATGCAATAAAGAAATGCGAGAGTAAAGACGAAGCTCACTACAATTACAGCAAACTGATATACGACAAGCTACTATACAATAATAATATATATGAACCATGGACAATAGACAAAGCCATGGAAGAAGCTAACCAGGCTTATACGCAGAACCCTCTCCCGCTCTATTTACACCATATTGGTCAGCTCACTTTCTCAAAAGGAGAATACCAGAATGCATACGATATATTCATGAAACTGTATGAAGACAAGCTTTTCAGCAACCCAGAACTACTATATGAGTCGGCTCGCTGTAAAGAAATGATGGATGCGCCAGCACCAGAAATAATCGCATTATTAGACAGTGCCATCAACACAACTGATACGCTGCGCTTTCGTGAGACAGCTCCATATTTCCTTGAACGTGCAAACATATATATGAAAACAGACAGTTTCAGATTGGCTGTAATGGATTATACGCGTTACGAAATACTCATGCAAGGACGTGTGAGCGCCCAATTCTATTATCTTCGCGAACAAGCTGAAGTAAAAGGAAGACTCTTTCAGCAGGCTCTGTCTGATATCGCACGCGCTATCATAATGGATCCGCGTGAAGCATTATACTATGCAGAAATGGCATCTCTACAAATCCGGCTTAACATGAGTGATAAAGCTGAAGAAACTGCACAAAGATGCGTAGAAGTAGCACCTGACTATCCGGAAGGATACTTGTTACTCGGCTTAGCTCAGGTTAAAAACGGTAAAAAAGAGATTGGTATCGAAAATATGCAAAAATCAAAAGACATGGGCAACACTCAAGCAGAAGGATTAATACAGAAATATAACAAATAGTTTCATAAAGTGGTGTAAATTAAGTAGTTCGAAAAAAAATATTCAACTATTTTTGCAAAAAAAGCAAAATAAATTTCCATATCACACTAAAAACTTGTATCTTTGCAGTCCGAATTAAAATAATAACAAAAAAACAATAAGTAACATGACGAAAGCAGATATTGTAGAACAGATTGTACAGAGAACGGGATTGGCACGCAAAGACGTGGCAACGTCTGTAGAAGCTTTCATGGAAGTAATTAAGGATAGTATGTTGGAAAAGAAAGAGAATGTGTATCTCAGAGGATTTGGAAGCTTCGTCGTGAAGCGCCGTGCAGAGAAAACAGCTCGAAATATTTCCAAAAACACTACTATCGTAATTGCTGCACACGATTTCCCAAGTTTCAAACCAGCAAAGAGTTTTGTTGAGAAGATGAAAGGCGAATAAGGTTTGCACATTATCATTAACAATTAAATAATATAAAATTATGCCAAACGGAAAAAAGAAAAAAGGCCACAAGATGGCTACTCACAAGCGTAAAAAAAGACTAAGAAAGAACCGTCATAAGAGCAAGTAAGCATACTTGCTCTTATGCTTAAAAAGAAAACAGCAGAATGACAAGCGAAGTTGTAATTGACGTCCAACAGAAAGAGATCTCGATTGCTCTGCTTGAAGATAAAAATCTGGTGGAATATCAGACCGAGCCTCGCTCAGCATCTTTCGCCGTTGGAAACATCTACATTGCCAAAGTGAAAAAACTTATGGCAGGACTGAATGCCAGTTTCGTAGATGTAGGTTATGAACGCGACGCCTTTCTGCATTATCTTGACTTAGGCAATCAATTCAGTTCTTACGAAAAGTACCTCAAACAGGTACAGAGCGACAGAAAAAAACTTTATCCATTTGCCAAAGCATCACGCCTGCCTGATCTGAAGAAAGACGGTAGTGTGGCTACCACATTACAGAAAGACCAGGAAGTGATGGTTCAAATAGTCAAAGAACCTATTTCGACCAAAGGTCCACGGCTTACTGCCGAACTGAGCTTTGCCGGTCGTTTTTTGGTTCTTGTCCCATTCAACGATAAAGTATCTGTTTCCTCAAAAATCAAAAGTGGTGAAGAACGGGCACGTCTGAAACAGCTCATTCAAAGCATAAAACCCAAAAATGTTGGCGTTATTGTGCGCACGGTGGCTGAAGGAAAACGTGTCGCAGAACTTGACACAGAACTCAAAATCCTACTCAAGCGGTGGGAGGATGCTATCACAAAGGTACAGAAAACGACCAAGAGACCACAGCTCGTCTACGAGGAGACAAGCAGAGTTGTTGCATTACTGCGCGATTTGTTTAATCCTTCATACGAAAATATATATGTAAATGACGAGCAGGTGTTTAATGAGGTAAAAGACTATATTACACTCATTGCCCCTGAAAAGGCGAACATCGTCAAGCTCTATACCGGTAAAGTACCTATCTTTGACAACTTCAACATCACCAAACAAATCAAGTCGAGCTTCGGCAAGACTGTAAATTACAAGCACGGAGCATATCTTATCATTGAGCATACAGAAGCTATGCACGTGGTTGATGTAAACAGTGGAACACGTACAAAGGCTGAAAAAGGACAGGAGGGAAATGCCTTAGAAGTGAATCTCGGTGCTGCAGACGAATTGGCACGTCAGTTAAGACTGCGCGATATGGGAGGTATTATTATCGTAGATTTCATTGATATGAACCTTGCTGAAGATCGCCAGATGCTCTATGAACGAATGTGCCAAAACATGTCCAAAGATCGGGCACGGCACAACATATTGCCTTTGAGCAAATTTGGATTGATGCAGATTACGAGACAACGAGTTCGACCTGCTATGGATGTAAATGTTGAAGAAGAATGCCCCACTTGTTTCGGTAGTGGAAAAATAAAATCAAGCATCCTGTTCACGGAACAGTTAGAAAGAAAAATTGATACCCTGGTCAATAAGATCGGCGTAAAAAAGTTCAACCTGCATGTACACCCTTATGTAGCAGCCTATCTCAACCAAGGCATTATTTCACAGAAGAGAAAATGGCAGATTAAATACGGACTGGGAGTACACATCATTTCTTCTCAGAAAATGGGTTTCTTACAATATGAATTTTATGATGACAAGAAACAGTTCATTGACATGAAAGAAGAGATAGAAACAAAATAAGAGGATGAGCCTTTCGGCGCATCCTCTTATTTTGTTTCTATCTCGGCTCAGTCGATAATCAGTAGGGGTAAGCATAAATCATAGCGATCCTGTATAGGAAGAATTTCTCGTCCCTGATACCTCTGAGTGCAGCCCTGAAAGCCTTGACCTTGGCATTGAAAGCCTCTGCCGCAGCATTAG
>JAFUVB010000039.1 GCA_017471245.1 Prevotella sp. | reverse complement strand
GAACTTCCTTGGGAAGCACTAAGCGTGCCAACATCATTAAACCTTTGTCTTCCATACGACAAAGATAAGATATTTATCTGATATTTGAAAGGTTACCCCTATGAAATATCGACTGAGCCGTGACTGATGCGTTGCGCGTTTTAAAAAGATATAAAAAAATAAAGCGACAGCCTTCACAGGTGATCGCTTCATATCTTCAATAGGTATTAGTTTTTTTAAGGTAAAAAGATTGTTTTCAGGATAACGATGCAAAGATAACATACTTTTTTTTATCAACCAAAATAATTCATAACAATTTTTAGCAAAGAAAATTGTGTGGGAACACAATTTCGTTTTTTAAATTTTATTAATAATTTATTCGTGTAAACGTTTGTCTTTTGGCGTTTTTCGACTATCTTTGCAGCAGGATTACGTAGGAGTTGCTTGTCAGATGCAACTATTGTTAAACCTGATAGAATCATTTTTGAGTGAAACAAATAAAGACATAGAAGTATGAGATGTAGGTTATTGATGTCGTTCCTTTGTGTTTTCTGTGTGATGAACGCACAGCCAAGGAGCGAAGAATTGTTATCAGAGTGGCAGTTTTCTAAGGATGGAATCAGCTGGGAGCAGGTTACCGTGCCTCACGACTGGGCTATCAGCGGTCCGTTTGACAAGAAATGGGATTTGCAAACGGTGGCGATAGAGCAAAACGGTGAGACGGCGGCGACTGAAAAGTCAGGTCGTTCCGGCGCATTGCCGTGGATTGGCGAGGGTCAGTATAAGACAACGTTTCGCGTTCCTGCAGAATACGAGAGAGCCGAACTGGTTTTCGATGGTGCCATGAGTGAGCCTGTGGTCTATGTTAACGGCCAGGAAGCAGGCCGTTGGGCATACGGTTATAACGCATTTCGTATAGATGTGACTCCCTATATCCATGCTCAAGGTGCCGACAATCAGCTGCTTGTGAAGCTAAAAAATGTGGAAGAGAGCAGCCGATGGTATCCCGGTGCCGGTTTATATCGCCCTGTGAAACTTGTTTTTACACAGAAAACATGTATAGATGAGTGGGAAACATTTGTCAGAACCTCGAAAGTGAGCGGCGACATAGCAGTGATGTGCGGCAGTATGCAGCTTTCCGGCGCATCGTCGACGCAGCATTTGTCGGCAGAGTTTGATGTTTACGACCATCGTGGAATGCTTGTTGCGGCTTCGCATGATGATATTGACGGAGAGGGCAGGGCAGAAATGGAGATCATTGTGCGCAATCCTCAGCTCTGGTCTCCTGAGTCCCCATATTTATATAAGGTATGCGCGCGCGTGTACAATAATAATATTCTACTTGATGAGCAACAGTTCCGCACAGGCATCAGGACTATTTCGGTGAGCAATAACGGCGGATTCCGGCTCAACGGCGTATCTCGCAAGTTCAAGGGCGTATGTCTTCATCATGATTTAGGTCCGTTAGGTGCCGCGGTGAATAAGGCGGCGCTCATCCGTCAGATAAGAATGATGAAGGAAATGGGCGCTGATGCCATCCGTACCAGCCATAACATGCCGTCGCAGATGCAGATGGAGATCTGCGATTCGATGGGTATGATGGTGATGGCCGAGAGTTTCGACATGTGGATCTATCCCAAATGCAGGAACGGCTATGCCCGTTTCTTCAAAGAATGGAGCGACCGCGACATTGAGAATCTTGTGAAATCCCATCGCAATCACCCATGTATCGTGATGTGGAGTATAGGGAATGAGATTCCCGAACAGTGGAGTGAAGAGGGCAGGGAGATAGCGCGCCATCTTCAGAACCTATGCCACGAGCTCGATCCAACCCGCTTTGTCACTCAGGGACTCGACCATGCCGAGGACGCATTGAAGTCGGGATTTGCCCAGGTAATGGATATTCCCGGATTCAACTACCGCGTTCATAAGTATGACAACAATATCAAGTCGTTGCCCAAAGGATTCCTTCTTGGCTGCGAGACCGCATCCACGGTGAGCAGTCGCGGCGTTTACAAGTTCCCGGTAGTGGTTTCCAACCATCAGGTTTATCCCGACGGGCAGTGTTCGAGCTATGACACGGAATACTGTTCTTGGAGCAATCTGCCCGAGGATGATTTCATTGCGCAAGACGATAAGGCATATACCATCGGCCAGTTTGTATGGACAGGCTTTGACTATTTGGGAGAACCGACTCCATACGATGAGTATTGGCCTTCGCGAAGCAGCTATTTCGGCATCTGCGACCTTGCCGGATTGCCCAAGGATCGCTATTTTCTCTATCGCAGCCAGTGGAATAAAGACAGCCACACCATTCATCTTTTGCCGCATTGGACATGGCCTGGGCGACGGGGAAAGGTGACTCCCGTGTATTGCTACACCGATGCACCCTCTGCCGAACTCTTCGTTAACGGCAAGAGCCAAGGCAGGATTTTCAAGCAGAAAGACGAGAAAATGGATCGCTACCGCCTGCGCTGGAACAACGTGAAATATGAGCCCGGCGAGCTCAGGGTGGTGGCTTTCGACGAGCACGACCGCGTGATTGGCGAGCAGAAAGTGAACACCGCGGGCGCGCCATCGCATATTCTCTTGGAGCCCGACCGCAGCGTGCTGAATGCCGATGGTGACGATATTTCGTTTGTCACGGTGAGTATGGTTGACAAAGACGGCAACCTTTGCCCCGATGCCAGTGATGAATTGGAGTTCAGCGTAGAGGGTTGCGGCACGTTCCAGGCAGCTTGCAATGGCGACGCAACGTCGCTTGAGCCGTTCACAAAGCCTCAGATGCGCCTTTTCCACGGCCGTCTTGTGGTTCTGGTAAGGACAACCAAGCAGGCCGGCACCATGGTTCTGAAGGTGAGAACCTCGAAAGGAGGGTCGGAATCGGAAGTCAGCCTGCTCTCAAAAGGCATTTAATGCGTTTTCCCCATGTTGATCAGAAGAAGAAATAACCAAAAAACAGAAATGAAAAAATATTTGATTCTTTTGCCGTTCATGCTTTTCTCCATGTCGTTGTCTGCGCAGACGAGCATGCGCGAGGTATGGCTGTCGATGCCCGACAGCATGATTCCCTATATGAACAAGAGCCAACGGCTTGAGCATGTTGAGCTTTTGGAGATGCAGGTGGACTCAAAAGTGAAGAATCTGCTGAGCGGCGAAGGGCAGATGGATACGATCAGCGACCGTTTCCTGCAGATACGCCTGAACGCTTCCGCCGACTTGCAGTTGCTACTGCTGCCGAAACCCGACTCATCGCAGGTGGTTTGCATGGTGAAGACCGTAAGGGCGCAGCACGCAGAGAGCGAAATACGGTTCTATACAACCAGTTGGGAACGCATAGACGACATGTTCGGCTTGCCGTCGCCTGCCGACGGAGAGAGCATCATCGGCTCTTTCTTCACCGAAAACGATACGCTCCCGGCTGCGCGCATGCACGAATTGCAGCGAGGAATCGACCCTGTGATGATGAGCGCAATGCTTTTCCCCGATTCTCCGGAACTGATTCTGGAGCTCAGTTCGTCGCTGAAAACAGCCAAGGAGGCATCTGAAGTGAAGGCATACCTAAGGCAAAGAAAGTTTAAATGGGACGGGCTGTCATTTAAAGAGTGTTAAACGATGCGCTTTTCTTATGCATAAACTTGCATTTATGAATAAAAATGTGTATCTTTGCACTGTGTTTTTCATGGTATTAGATTATTAAGGTTAATAAAGATTGGTTGTCGTGAGACAATCAATTTTTTTTTATGCCTTGCCGAAAAGGCATGAAATGCCGCGGGCGATTTCACATACTTTTTTTCAAGACCAATGTTTTCGGTTTTCAAAACCTATGTTTTTGAGCCTCGAAACCTATGTTTTTGACCGTCAAAACCTATGCTTTTGAACCTTGAAACCTATGCTTTTTTTTCGCGCCTCAATACCTATGGTTTTGCCCTTCAATAGCTATGGTTTTGCGATTTCCGGGCTGTTTCGCGGCCCAAGGTGATGTCTTCACGTGCTTGCAGCATCATCCGCCGCGCGGCAATCCTATTTGCGGCATGCACGGACATAACAGTTTAATAAATGTTATTTATTTTGCTCTTATCCGAATTTTGATTATCTTTGCATCAATTATAGGTAGCAAACGAATAAAAATAGAAAAATATGAATTTGAAAATCCGTCTGGCGCTCATGAACTTCCTTGAGTTTGCGGTTTGGGGTGCCTATCTTACGTCAATGGGACGTTACCTTGGTAACATCGGTCTCGGAGCAAGCATCGGCTGGTTCTATACCATGCAGGGCATCGTTTCGATCTTCATGCCCGCCCTGATGGGTATTGTTGCCGACCGATGGGTGCCTGCACAGCGGCTGTTAGGCCTGTGCCATCTCGTGGCAGGCGTATTTCTCATCAGCGCAGCCATGTATGGAATGTCGGCAGGAACCGATACGCAGTTCTCCGTTATCTTCCTGCTCTATTCGCTGAGCGTGGCTTTCTACATGCCGACGCTCGCTCTTACGAACTCAGTTGCCTATAATGCCCTGACAAAAGCGGGCATGGACACGGTGAAAGCATTCCCGCCAATCCGTGTTTTCGGCACTATCGGCTTCATTCTCACCATGTGGTTTGTCGATTTGATGGGCTTCCAGGTGAACCAGAACCAGTTTATCACCTCCGGTGTGCTGAGTCTGATCCTGTTCCTCTATACTTTCACGCTGCCGCCATGCCCTGTTTCGACCAGTTCAGATAAGAAAGGGTTCGTCGATGCATTCGGTTTGCGCGCCTTCACGCTGTTTAAAGACAAGAAGATGGCCATCTTCTTCATCTTCTCCATGTTGCTGGGTGTGAGCCTCCAGATCACGAATGGCTTTGCCAATCCCTATATTTTCAGCTACGGAGCGCAGCCTGAATATGCGTCAACCTTCGGTGTTCAGCATGCCAATATCCTGATTTCGCTGTCGCAGATCAGTGAAACGTGCTGCATCTTGCTGATACCGTTCTTCATGAAACGTTACGGAATCAAGAACGTGATGTTGATTGCCATGTTCGCATGGGTATTGCGTTTCGGTCTGTTTGGGCTGGGAAATCCCGGCAGCGGCGTATGGATGTTCGTGCTTTCAATGATAGTCTACGGCGTGGCATTCGACTTCTTCAACATCAGCGGCTCGCTGTTTGTCGACAAGACCACCGTTCCCGAGATCCGTTCAAGCGCTCAGGGACTGTTCATGCTGATGACCAACGGCGTGGGAGCATCCATCGGAACGATCATTGCGCAGAAAATCATCAACCATTACACCACAAGCCAGGTGATAGGAGAGCAGACCTACACCGTCGGCGACTGGCCTACGTGCTGGTTTATCTTTGCTGCCTACGCACTGGTAGTTGGGGTTTCGTTTGCCCTGATATTCCGTCCCAGCAAGGAGGAAATACAAGTATAGAAGCTTATGGATAAGGTACGTCTGGTGTTCAAGGGCGTTTCCGAGATTGTCGGGGGTGAAAACTTAGGCCTGTTGATACTCACGGATGAGCAATGCGAGCAGCAAATCAGCATCATCTGTGAGAAATCGATGGCCGTGCAGTTAGAACTCCGAGCCAAAGGACTTCCGATTGCCGACATCTTGCTGCCCGAAGTGATGTGCAAAGTGATAGCAAACCAAACGCACCTGCGGCTGGAACTCATCATCACTAACCTGATAAACGGGCAGTATCGCGTGATATTGTGCAACACCGACACACTGGATTACGTGCCGATTCGCGCCAGCGATGCCGTGTTGCTGAGCGTTGCGGGGAACATACCGCTCTATATCGTGTCGCAACTGATGCTTCGCCAGTCAGTAAGATATTCTGCCAACCAGAATGGAGTATCCATTCCCGTGAATACACTTAGCGACGACATGCTCGAAAGTGCTCTCGGCAAGGCAATTGATGATGAAAACTATGAGCTCGCCTCACATTTGAGGGATGAAAAGAGGCGGCGCCAGCTTCCAAATAACCAACAACAGTCATGAAAGAATCGAGGTTTTTCTATGTGCCTGATGCATCTTCGCAGAACGAGATGCCCATGGACGAGGGCTTGCATGCCCTTCGCGTGCTCCGATTAAAGAGCGGCGACGAGATGTTTCTTATGGATGGCGCCGGGAAATACTATCGTGCCGAGGTGACGATTGCCGCAACCAAGCGCTGCTTGTATAGGATAATCGAGGAGATTCCCCAACAGAAAGCATGGCGCGGAAGAATCCATTTGGTGATGTCGCCTACCAAAATGATGGACCGGGTGGAGTGGTTTGCCGAGAAGGCAACTGAGGTTGGAGTGGACGAACTCAGCTTTATCGGATGCAGATTCTCAGAAAGGAAGATGCTTCGCACGGTGAGACTCGACAAGATAGTTGTCTCTGCCATGAAGCAAAGCAGAAAACCTTGGAAGCCGGTGGTTAACCAGATGGTGCCGTTCAAGGAGTTTCTCCAGGTTCCGCGCAGTGGAATGAAGTTCATTGCGCATTGTTATGAGGAAGTAGAACGTGAAGATTTGTTCAGCATCCTCTCGTTAAAAGAGAATGCAGGAAATGATGATGAAATAACGATTTTGATAGGTCCCGAGGGCGATTTCTCCATTGATGAGGTTCGCATGGCTATGGATGCAGGCTACAGGAGCATATCGCTCGGAAGCGCGCGGCTGCGCACTGAGACCGCAGCATTGTATGCCGTGATGATGTCGCAGTTGGCTCGTCGGGTTGAATAACAGAAAGAATAAAGAATGAAAAAAAAGATTGTTTGGGTTTTCATGTTGCTTGCCGTCATGTTTTCCTCGTGTTCCGATGATGATTATTTGAATGTGATACCGGGCAATAGCATGGCATTGCTTTCCATCGACATGCAGCAACTTCTTGAATCATCTGGCAAAGGAAAGCAAGATGCATCGCAAATGCTCTGTTCAACATTGGGTATCGACAGCGAAGAAGACATGGGCATCGATGTGTCTGCAAGGCTTTTTCTCTTCGAATCGCAGGAAGGTGCGCTCGGAATGGTGGCAAAAGTGGACGACAGAAAGCAGGTGGAGCACTTCTTCAAGCGCCTCGCTGCGAAGGGAATCTGCCAGGAAGCGACGCCGTTCCGCGGAAATCTGTTCACCGTTGTCAAGGGATCGTGGGTCGTCGGCATAGGTAATACTGCCGTGGTTGTCATGGGACCGGCTCTTCCGGCGCAGCATTCGGAAACCATTAGCCAAATAAGTGCCTATTTCAAACAGGGAGATGACATGGGAATCAAGTCGTCTCCACTGATGGAAAGGTTAGAATCCATGTCCACTCCGGTCGCTCTTGTCGCTCAGGCAGCTGCCCTTCCGGAGATGTTTGCGGCACCTTTCACGCTGGGAGCACCCGAAAAAACGGATGCGTCGCAGATACTGATTGCCGCAGAAATAGCGTGTTCCGACGGCACTCTTCGTATGAAGGGAGAGACGTTTTCGCTGAATAAGCGTGTGAACGAGGCTTTGGTAGCTGCCAAAGAGTTGTTCCGCCCGATCAGCGGAGCATATATCGGCAAGCTGTCGGGCTCTGATTTCTGTTCGCTGATGATCAACACCAAGGGTGAGGATTTGTTGGGAATGATCCGGAAAAACAGAATGCTGACATCGCTGTTGACGGGGGTGAACACCGCAATAGATATGAACAGGATTCTCCAGGGGGTAGATGGTGAGGTAGCGATAACTGCCCATAACATGGACCCCATGGTATCTATCCATGCACAATTGGCTGACGACGGATTCCTGAAAGATGTGGACTATTGGATGAAATCCTGTCCCGACGGGGCTTCCATCCGCAGAGACGCGAAGGCAGTCAATGCGTTTGTCTATCAAGACAAGAGCCGGAGATTCTTGTTCGGCGTTACTTCCGACAAGCAGTTCTATGGGCAGTTGGTTCCCAACGGCAGCGTGATGCCTTCCTATAAGAATACCGATCCTTCGGTGTCAAATGCGCTCAAGGGTGAGAAAATGTGTCTGTTGCTCCATTTAGATGGGGTTGGCAACAATGAGATAGTTGAAACAATCAAGTCGGTGATGTTGCCTATAACGGGCGATGTCAGCACAATCATATTGACAATCAGATGAATTCGATTCGTTTAAAATACGTGATTCCTCATGTCTTTGCATCTCGCGAGGAGCAGGACAGTGAAATATGGCAGCAGGATGTGCTGTTCGAGAAAGAAAGGCTGTATCTTGTAGAAGCCGACAGCGGAAAAGGGAAGAGCACCTTCTGTAGCTATCTGATAGGCTATAGGCACGACTACTCGGGGAATATTTTCTTTGATGATGTGAATATCAATAGCCTGAAGGTGAGCGATTGGGTGGAAATAAGAAGCCGCCACGTCAGTCATCTCTTCCAGGAATTAAGGCTTTTCCCGGAGCTTACTGCCTATGAGAACGTTGAAATCAAAAACAAGATAACGCGTTTCAAGAGTCAGAAGCAGATTGATGAGTGGTTCGAGATGCTCGGAATAGCAGAGAAAAAGAATGTGTTGATAGGCAAGATGTCGTTTGGACAGCAGCAGCGGGTGGCGCTCGTGCGTGCTCTCGTGCAGCCATTCGACTTTATCTTGGCAGACGAACCTATATCCCACCTCGATGATACCAACTCAAGAATAATGGCGGATATCCTGTTGAAAGAGGCAAAGGCACAGGGAGCCGGCGTTGTTCTCACAAGTATCGGCAAGCGAATGGAGCTGCCTTATGATGTGGTTTACAGGTTATAGTCGTAATTAGTAGCGTTTTTATATCAGAAAATATCTATGAGTCTCGTTTGGAAATTACTGCGTCAGCATATAAGTGTAGGTCAGTTCGTCGGCTTTTTCTTCGCAAACTTGTTCGGAATGTTCATTGTGTTGCTGGGATACCAGTTCTATCGCGATGTGCTGCCTGTCTTTACGTCGGAGGATTCGTTCATGAAATCCGACTATATCATATTCAGCAAGAAGATTGGAATAGGGAATACGATATCCGGAAGGAGCCACACGTTCTCTGAAATGGAAATGGATGAGTTCCGGAAACAGGATTTCGTGAAGAACCTCGGATGGTTCACACGTGCCGAATATGCCATTGATGCGACCATGGGCGTGAATGGACAGAGCTTCATCCGCACGGAATTGTTCTTCGAAAGCGTACCCGATCATTTCGTGGATGTGGCATTGAAAGACTGGAAATATGAGGCGGGGAGCCGAGAAGTGCCTGTCATTCTGCCTCGTACATATATTAATATGTATAATTTCGGCTTTGCCCAGAGTCATTCGCTGCCGAAAATCAGTGACGGATTGGCGGGTATGATCGACTTCCATATCTTCATTCACGGTAATGGAAAGCGAGATGAGTTCAAGGGAAATGTGATCGGGTTCAGCAATAGGCTGAATACAATCTTGGTTCCGCAGGCTTTTATGGATTGGAGCAACCGGAATTATGCGGCAGAAGAGAGCTCTAACCCTTCGCGACTTATTGTTGAAGTGGGTAATCCGGCAGATGAGAATATCGCGAAGTTTGTTGAAAAGAACGGATATGAGGTGGAAGACGACAAACTGCAGGCAGAGAAAACAACCTATTTCCTGAAATTGGTCATCTCATTAGTGATGGTGATTGGATTGATCATCAGCATTCTCAGCTTCTACATTCTGATGTTAAGCATCTATTTGCTGGTGCAAAAGAATGCCTCGAAGCTTGAAAACCTGTTGCTCATAGGCTATTCTCCGGCAAAAGTGGCATGGCCTTATCAGTTGTTGACCATCATTCTCAACGTCCTTGTGCTCATCATTGCCTTGATCGTGTTGGCCGTTGTCCGCAGGTATTATATGAATATTATCGAAACATTATTCCCACAGATGGCCGACTCAAATATGCTTCCAGCCATCGCGGTAGGCCTGTTGCTGTTTGTCATTGTTACCATTCTGAACATCGTGGCTATAAGAAGGAAAGTTTCTAACATTTGGTCTTCGAGGAGTTAGCGCAGGTTTCAGTGTGCATTCAGTAGTATCTCGTGCATGATGATCTATCTTCTCGTGCATGAAGATTCATCTTCCCATGTATGATGATCCATCCTCTCGTGCATCGAGATTCAGGTTTTTCATATATAAACGCAGCTTTAAACGAAAAAAAAACTTAATTGCAAAGATTATTCTGATAATTGTTTTGTTTATTCGTAAAAAGTTTGTAATTTTGCACCCTGTTTGGAATAAGTATCAAAAACGAAAGTTAAAAACGTAGATAGCAATGTCGAAGATTTGTCAGATTACGGGAAAGAAAGCTCAGGTGGGCAACAATGTTTCCCATTCAAAGCATCGTACAAAGCGCCGCTTTGAAGTAAACTTGTTCAGCAAGAAGTTCTATTATGTTGAAGAACAGTGCTGGATTCGTCTAAAGATTAGCGCAGCGGGACTGCGACTTATTAATAAGGTTGGTCTTGACGCAGCTCTCAAGCAGGCTGTAAGTAAAGGCTATGTTGACTGGAAGGACATTAAAGTGATAGGAGAATAATTACCATGGCATCAAAAAAGGCTAAAGGCAATAGGGTTCAGGTGATTCTGGAGTGCACGGAGATGAAGAACAGCGGTCTTCCTGGCACAAGTCGTTATATCACGACTAAGAACCGCAAGAATACTCCCGAGAGATTGGAGATGAAGAAGTACAATCCCATTCTGAAGAGAATGACTGTTCATAAGGAAATCAAATAAAACGATTAGACAATGGCAAAGAAAACGGTTGCTACCCTCCATGAAGGTTCAAAGGACGGTCGCGCTTATACAAAGGTTATTAAAATGGTAAAGAGTCCGAAAACAGGTGCTTATGTTTTTGATGAGCAGATGGTGCCTAATGAGGATGTACAGGCTTTTTTCAAGAATTAATATTCTGAAATGACATATAAAGAGCTGCAACATTGTTGTGGCTCTTTTTATTTTTTGAAAGAAGATAAGGTTATTTCGGATTTTTTTTATAACTTTGCAACAAATTGGACAATTATGGCATTTTCAAACCCGCCTGTCTGTAAAATCTTGATATATGGGACTTTTTGGAATTTTTAATAAGAGTAAGAAGGAAACATTAGACAAAGGACTCGAGAAAACAAAGCAAAGTGTTTTTTCCAAGCTGACACGAGCCGTCGCAGGTAAGTCGAAGGTGGACGACGAGGTGCTTGATGATCTCGAGGAAGTGCTCATCACAAGCGATGTTGGCGTTGACACTACACTCAAAATCATTCATCGCATTGAGGATAGGGTAGCGAGAGACAAGTATGTCTCTACATCTGAGTTGAATGGAATCTTACGCGATGAAATAGCAAGCCTGCTCAGTGAGAATCACAGCGATGATAACGAGAACTGGGATTTGCCCTCTGACCATAAGCCCTATGTCATCTTGGTGGTTGGCGTGAATGGTGTTGGCAAGACCACAACCATCGGAAAACTCGCATGGCAGTTTAAGCAGGCCGGCAAGAAAGTGTATTTGGGTGCTGCCGATACATTCCGTGCAGCAGCCGTGGAGCAGTTGTGCATTTGGGGAGAACGTGTGGGAGTGCCCGTCGTGAAGCAACAAATGGGAGCCGATCCTGCCAGTGTTTCCTTCGACACATTGAGTTCTGCCAAGGCAAACGATGCCGATGTGGTGATTATCGACACAGCAGGGCGCCTTCATAACAAGGTGGGGCTGATGAACGAACTAAAGAAAATCAAGGACGTAATGAAGAAAGTGCTGCCCGATGCCCCAGATGAGGTGTTGCTTGTTCTTGATGGAAGCACCGGGCAGAATGCTTTCGAGCAGGCCAAACAGTTTGCTGCCGTCACGCAGATCACATCACTCGCCATCACGAAACTCGACGGAACAGCCAAAGGCGGCGTGGTTATCGGAATCAGCGACCAGCTGAAGGTGCCGGTGAAATATATCGGCCTGGGTGAAGGAATGGAGGACTTGCAGTTGTTTAATAGACGTCAGTTTGTAGATTCATTGTTTAATGATTAAGAATCAGATAGACATCATCACCATGGGATGCTCCAAGAATCTGGTGGATAGCGAGATTCTGATGAGCATGTTTGAGTCTAATGGCTATTCATGCCGCCATGACAGCAAGAATCCTCAGGGTGAAATTGCTGTTATAAACACTTGCGGTTTCATCGGAGATGCCAAGGAAGAGAGCATCAACACCATCTTGGAGTTTGCCGAAAGGAAGAGAAACGGCAAGCTCAACAAATTGTTTGTGATGGGCTGTCTCTCAGAGCGTTATCTGCAAGAACTGCAAATAGAGCTTCCTGAGGTGGATAAGTTCTACGGAAAATTCAACTACCGGCAGTTGGTGAGCGATCTGAAACAGTCGCCCGTAGTGCCTTATTGCGGCAAACGCCATATCACCACCCCGCATCATTATGCATATATCAAAATCAGCGAAGGCTGCAATCGGCATTGTGCCTATTGCGCAATTCCCATCATAACTGGCAATCACAAGAGCCGTCCGCAAGAAGAAATACTGCAAGAGGTGAGCAATCTTGTGGCCGACGGTGTGAAAGAGTTTCAGGTAATCGCACAGGAACTGACATACTATGGCATTGACATCGATGGAAAACAGCATATTGCGGAACTGGTTTCGGCAATGGCCGACATCCCAGGTGTGAAATGGATACGCCTTCACTATGCCTATCCCACGGATTTTCCATGGGAATTGCTTCAGGTGATCCGTGAAAAAAGCAATGTCTGCAAGTATCTTGACATTGCATTGCAGCATGTTTCCGACCCTGTGTTGAAGGCAATGAAACGGCACTTCACTAAGAAAGAAACCTATGAATTCATCCGTAGAATACGGGCAGAAGTACCTGGCATTCACCTCAGAACCACGCTGATGGTTGGCTTCCCGGGAGAAACGCAGGAGGATTTTGACGAGTTGATGGAATTCACGAGGTGGGCAAGATTTGAGCGAATGGGAGCTTTTGCTTATTCTGAAGAAGAAGGAACTTTCAGTGCAGTGCATTATAAAGATGACATTCCTGAGAAAGTGAAGCAGGAAAGGCTTGACAAACTGATGGAACTGCAGCAGAATATCAGTGCAGAACTGCAGGCTGAAAACGTGGGAACCACGCAAAAGGTGATCTGCGACAGAAAAGAAGGCGACTATTACATCTGCCGTTCCCAATTCAGTTCTCCCGAAGTTGATCCCGAAGTGTTGGTTCCTGCCCATGAAAAACAACTCAGGGTAGGGTCGTTCTACACTGTCAGGATAGTTGATTCAGAAGAATTTGATCTATACGCAACAACGAAAATATGAACAACAAGAACTTCATCATAGAGTTGTCTCAGCGCACTCATTTTTCGCAAGATGATGTGCAGCGGATGGTGTTTACGCTAATAGACGCCATGAACGAGAAGTTTCTGGAGGGCGAAAGCGTTACCTTTTCACGTTTTGGTACCTTTGAAGTGAAGAAACGCTTGGAAAGAGTGATTGTTAATCCGTCAACCCAGCAGAGAATGCTGGTTCCTCCAAAACTGGTGCTTACCTTCAAGCCGATAGCTTCTATCAAGGAAAAACTAAAGAATGGAGGAACAGAGAATGGCTAAGGGCATCATGATGGAGTTTGCACGTGTTTTGGCTGAGAAACACGGACTTCAAGAGAAGCAAGCACGGCAGTTCTTGAATAACTTTATTGCAGTTATCAACGACGGTCTCCGCGATGATAAGCTGGTAAAAGTGAAGGGACTTGGCACATTCAAGGTGATTGAAGTGAAGGATCGCGCCAGTGTGAATGTCAAAACGGGCGAGCGCATTGTCATCGAAGGTAGGGGAAAGATAACGTTTTCTCCCGACAGCGTGATGAAAGAGCTTGTCAACAAGCCGTTTTCCCAATTTGATACAGTCGTATTGAATGACGGCGTGGAGTTCGAAGATAGTCAAGAGCTGCTCGCCAATGAGGCTTTATTGCCTTCTGATGATAGTATTGAACTTGCGGAATCAGATTCCGGCGATGAGCATGATGAAGTAATTGTTCAGCAGTCACTGCCTGATGAAGAAGAAAATGCCGACGTTGAAGAAGTGCAACAGCAAGAAGACGTGATAGATGAGCAAGAAGATGAAATTGATGAACGCAACAATGCGGTCGCAGAACAAGATAATCCGATTGAAGAACAAGATTACAAGACCGTTGAACTGGATAAAGCCATTACAGAACAGTGTGATGATGAGGCTATTGACCAAAGTAATGTAATGCCCGTTGATGTAGTCTCTGACCATCAAGAAGAACCGGATGATGAAGAAAACCCTGTTCAACAAGTTGAGCAACGGCTTGATGCAGCCCTGGGGAACGAAGGTATGGCGGAGGATGCAGACAAAGAAAAAACAAATAATCTAATAAATACAGAAACTGAAAACGAAGAAACAACTATGGAAGAAAAGACAAGTGTATGGGGCAGACTGTTGAGCTATCTCCTTGTTGCCCTGATTGCGTTGGGTATTGGCTACTATATAGGAATCAAAAAAAACAAGGTCTATATTCCTATGGGACAGTCTGAAATGATTAATGGTGAGTTTATCGACTCTACTTCTACTGATTCCCTGCAGCGACTCGACTCTATCAATGCCGCAAGAGAAGCCAGAATCAAAGCGCGTGTGGATTCTTTGACAAAAGTTCGTGAAGCACGCAATGAGTCAATCAATGCCAAAAAGAACGCAATAGCTGCGCAGTCGGTGCCAGCTGCGCCCGTTACGGAAACCAAACCCGCATCAGTGCAGGACAAGCCAGTTGCCAATGCCAAGAAAGAACCTGTTGCCCGACCTGAGGAGAAAGCCGTACCGCTTCCTCAGGGTGACAATTCTCAAGGTCTGAAAACCGCCAGACAGATGGTGAATACGGGTGCCTATGTGATTGTGGGAACCCAGGAAACAATCACTGTCAGGGCAGACCAGAACATGAAGAAAATATCCAAGTTCTATCTTGGAGATGGAATGGAATGCTATATCCAGGCATATAACGGTGTAGTTGAAGTGAAAGAAGGCATGAAACTACGTATTCCCAAACTGCAACTCAAGAAAAAGAAATAACAAAAAATCGGCATTTCCCACCGTGGAATGTGATTTATGCGCAGTTCATACAGCTCTCCTAAGGATAAAAAACAAGAACTGTGTGTGCTGCGCATAAGCGGTTGAATAACAGTTTGTTACGTGTTTTTCTGCGTTACTCGCTGCGTTACCTGCTGCGTATTCTCTGCGTCACCATCTGCAAGCATGCAGTATCGGTATCTGTAAACTTGCAGCACCGCGTCTGCAAACCTGCTGCATCATATCTGCAAACTTGTAGCATCGCATCTGCAAACCTGCTGCGTAAACCATAACAGCACACGAAGCAGCATCAGCAAAAACACTTGCAGCGGATTGCGCAGTGAATACGCAGCAGGTAACGTAGCGGATAACGCAGAACTTTTCGTAACCATTTGGTTTTCTGTGACTTATGCGCAGATACGCTAAAAACTGTTTTTTCGCCTTGGGAGTGGAGTTGCAGGTGCGGCAAATCCTATGTTTTTGCTTGTTCAAACCTGTGTTTTTGCGTGTCCAAATCTATGTTTTTGTGGGGTTAAACCTATGCTTTTCATCGCCCGAACCTATGTTTCCGGCTCCTGAAACCTATGCTTTATTGCGGCAGAATGTAAGTTTTTGCTGCAGCGAAATCAGATGCTGAACATAGTCAGACATGTTTCGAACTTGTGGAACTTGTATAAAGTTTCTTAAAAGTAAGTTTTGAGAAACTTTTTTAATACTTTTTAGTCACTATTTTTCGGCTATCAAAGGCGAAAGTATTACTTTTGCGTACTCAAATCAGTAGTGAGAATAACATTTTAAATAATAAATAGATAAAAGAATATGGCAGAAGCTATCGATATCCGCGAACTGAATATCCGGATTGAACAACAAAGTGCGTTCTTGACAAATTTGATTCATGGCATGAATCAGGTGATTGTCGGTCAGAAACATCTCATAGATTCACTGTTGATTGGTTTGTTGAGCGACGGGCATATCCTGCTCGAAGGCGTGCCTGGTCTTGCAAAGACACTTGCGATAAAAACCCTTTCACAGTTGATTGATGCCGATTACAGCAGGATCCAGTTTACTCCAGACTTGCTCCCTGCTGATGTGATCGGCACAATGATCTACTCGCAGAAAGACGAGAAGTTCTTGGTTAAGAAAGGTCCTGTGTTTGCCAATTTCGTGCTTGCTGACGAAATAAACCGTGCTCCAGCCAAAGTGCAGAGCGCTCTTTTAGAGTCTATGCAAGAACATCAGGTGACAATCGGCAGCGAAACGTTCTCTTTGCCCACACCGTTCTTAGTGATGGCAACCCAAAATCCTATAGAACAAGAGGGTACTTATCCATTGCCTGAGGCTCAGGTAGACCGCTTTATGCTGAAGGTTGTTATAGACTATCCGTCAATCGAAGAAGAGAAGCTGATCATCCGCGAGAATATTCAGGCAGGTCTGCCAGCTGTTAAACCAGTAATCAGTTCTCAGGAAATACTGAATGCGCGCGAAGTTGTGCGTCAAGTATATATCGACGAAAAGATCGAGCAGTATATTGCGGATATCGTATTTGCTACGAGATATCCCGACCGCTACGGACTTGTTGACTTGAAAGACCTGATATCCTTTGGCGGTTCACCTCGTGCTTCCATCAATCTTGCCAAGGCTGCACGTGCATACGCATTCATCAAACGTCGTGGTTATGTTGTTCCCGAGGATGTGCGCGCCGTAGCTCATGATGTGCTTCGCCATCGTATCGGGCTCACTTATGAGGCAGAAGCCATGAATGTGACAAGTGAAGAAATCGTTAGTAAAATAATAAATAAGGTAGAGGTTCCATAATGGAGACTTCGGAAATACTAAAGAAAGTTCGCAAAATTGAGATAAAGACTCGCGGCCTGAGTAACAACATCTTTGCCGGACAGTATCATTCCGCCTTTAAAGGAAGGGGTATGGCGTTCAGTGAGGTGCGTGAGTATCAGTTTGGTGATGATGTGCGTGACATTGACTGGAATGTTACGGCACGTTTCCATCGTCCTTACGTGAAGGTGTTTGAAGAGGAACGCGAGCTCACGGTGATGCTTCTTATAGATGTCAGCGGGTCTTTGGAGTTTGGAACACAGCGGCAGATGAAGCGTGACTTGGTTGCAGAGATTGCCGCCACGCTTGCATTTAGTGCCATTCAGAATAACGACAAGATCGGCGTTATCTTTTTTTCCGACAGGATTGAGAAATATGTTCCGCCCAAGAAAGGCAGGAAACACATATTGTATATCATCAGGGAAATGCTTGATTTCCATCCTGAAAGTAGGAAGACTGATGTGAATCTGGCTGTTGAATTCCTTACCGGTGTGATGAAAAGGCACTGCACGGCGTTCCTCTTAAGTGACTTTTACACGAAGAACGATTTCGAACAGGCGTTGACAATCTGCAACAGAAAGCATGATGTTGTGGCAATACAGGTGTATGACGAAAGGGCAAAACTGTTGCCGGATGTAGGTTTGATGAAAGTACGTGATGCCGAAACGGGTCATGAGATGTACATTGATACCAGCAGCAAGAAGCTTCGCCGTGCGCACACTCAGTTCTGGTTGAATCGTCAAAACGAATTGAAAAATGTATTCAACAAGAGCAATGTCGATCATGTGAGTATTGCAACGAATGATGATTACGTAAAACAATTGATGTTGTTATTCCAAATGAGAGGGTAGACTGATGAGAAAATCGTTGATTATCATATTGTTGGCGGCCATTGCATTCAGTGTTAATGCTCAGGTTCAGGTGGAGACGAAGATCGATTCCATTGAGATTCTGATTGGTGAACAGACTAACCTTACGTTGTCTGTTGCCATGAAAAAGGGGCAGTCTCTGCAGATGCCGGAGTTCACCCCCTCACAATATATTACCCCTGGAGTGGAGGTTTTGTCATCAAATCCTGCCGACACAGCTGTCTTGGATGATCATACAGTAAGAGTGAACAAAGTGTATACGCTCACGTCGTTTGATGAAAACCTGTATTATCTGCCAGAAATGACAGTCAAGGTCGATGGTAAAGAGTACAAGAGCAAGAGCCTTGCGCTGAAAGTAATCACAATGCCGGTAGACACATTGCACCCCGAAAACTTCTTTCCTCCTAAGGATGTGCAGGACAATCCATTCCTATGGAGTGAGTGGAGTGGTATCTTCTGGCTGAGTGTTTTGGTGGTTCTCCTGTTTTGTGTTGCATTCTATCTGCATCTGCGTCTCAAACAAAACAAGCCCATTATTGCTCATGTGAGGATTGTGAAAAAGGTTTTGCCCCATCAGAAGGCAATGTCTGAGATCGAGAAAATCAAGGAAGAGCGCATGGTTTCATCTGAAGATCAGAAGGCATATTATACCCGTTTGACCGATACACTCAGAAAATATATCGAGGAGCGGTTTGGCTTCAACGCCATGGAAATGACCAGTTCAGAGATCATAGAGCGGTTGCAGCAAGCTGAGGACCGTAGGATGATCGATGAACTGCGTGAGCTTTTCACTACCGCCGACTTGGTGAAATTCGCTAAATATTCAACACTTATCAATGAGAATGATGCCAATCTGGTGAACGCCATAGAGTTTATCAACACCACAAAGATGGAGAATATGCCAACGACAGAGCGTGTTGAGCCGCAGCTTACAGAAACTGAGATGCGCTCAATGCGGTCGAGAACGGCCTTGAAATGGACTATTCGCGCCCTGATCATCCTTGCTTCTGTCTTGTTTGTCAGTGTTCTGTATCATGTCTATTTGGTATTATAGTGAGTAGAACGTATGGAATTTGTAAATAAAGAATACTTCATATTGCTGGTATTGTTGATACCATATCTGTTATGGTATCTGCTCTATCGTAAGAAGAGTGAGCCCACCATGCAGATGAGCAGCACGTATGCATACCAATACGCACCCAAAAGCCTGCGTCAGAGGCTGGTATGGCTGCCCGCCTTGCTCCGAATGCTCACTTTTATACTTCTTGTTTTTGCCTTGGCACGTCCGCAAACGCACAGCAGTTGGGGGAAAAGAACCTCTGAAGGCATAGATATCATGCTTGCAATGGATGTGTCCACCAGTATGCTTGCTCAGGATTTGAAACCTAACCGCATAGAGGCAGCCAAGGATGTAGCTGCTGAATTCATATCAGGAAGACCGGATGACAATATCGGTTTGACAATCTTTGCCGGTGAGGCATTTACGCAATGTCCGATGACAACCGACCATACCTCGCTGTTGAACCTTCTCGAAAATGTAAGGACAGATATTGCCGAGCGAGGACTGATAGAAGATGGCACCGCCGTGGGAATGGGATTGGCAAATGCCGTTTCGAGGTTGAAAGACAGCAAAACGAAGAGCAAGGTGGTCATCTTGTTGACTGATGGCAGCAACAATATGGGCGACATATCTCCGTTGACTGCCGCGCAGATAGCCAAGAGCCTTGGTATCAGGGTGTATACGATTGCTGTTGGCAGCAAGACAGTTGCCCCTTACCCGATGAGAATCGGCGGAACCATTCAGTATGTAAACGTTAAGGCCGACGTAGACACAAAGACTCTCACCGAGATAGCGTCTTTGGCCGACGGCCATTTCTACCGTGCCACGAACACGGCAGAGCTGAAAAAGATATATAGTGATATCGACAAGCTGGAGAAATCGAAATTGGAAGTGAAGAAGTTCTCTAAGAGATACGAGGCGTTTTTGCCGTTTGCCATGGGCGCATTCCTTCTTCTTCTTCTTGAAATCCTGCTGAGAATCACATGGTTTAGACGTATTCCTTAAAGTAAGTTTTGACAGAAATGTTTCAATTTGAGAATCCCATATATTTATATTTGTTGGCACTGATACCCATATTGGTGCTGATAAGATATGCGGCTTTTAGAAAAAAGAAGAGCAAGTTGAAGAAATTCGGCGAACTGGAACTGCTCAAACAGCTGATGCCAGATGTGTCTCGTGTTCGCCCGTTAGTGAAATTCTGCTTGCTGCTCACAGCTCTTGCCATGCTGATTATCATGTTGGCGAGGCCGCAGATGGGAACTAAGATTTCGCATGAGAAGCGCAATGGCATCGAAACCATGATTGCCGTTGATATAAGTAATTCTATGCGCGCCGAAGATGTTGTTCCTTCGCGCCTCGATAAGAGTAAGATGCTGATAGAGAACATGGTGGAGAACTTCACGAATGATAAGGTTGGCCTGATTGTTTTTGCCGGCGATGCCTTCATTCAGTTACCTATCACCAGCGATTATGTGTCTGCCAAGATGTTCCTTCAGAGCATCGACCCGTCACTGATTGCCACGCAGGGAACGAATATCGCAGAGGCAATCCACATTTCAATGAACAGTTTCACCCAGCAAGACAAGGTGGGGCGTGCCATTATCATCATTACAGATGGCGAAGACCATGAAGGCGGGGCTGTTGAGGCTGCGAAAGCCGCGAGGAAAAAAGGCATGAGAGTGTTCGTATTAGGTGTTGGCTCTCCCAAGGGAGCACCCGTTCCCGACGGCAATGGCGGCTATCTCTTGGACAATACCGGCACAGAAGTGATGTCGGCACTTAATGAACAGATGTGCATGCAGATAGCTGAGGCAGGCGGCGGGGCATATATCCATGTGGATAATACCAATGTTGCGCAGGAACGCCTGAATAATGAGCTGATAAAACTGGAGAAAGGAGAGATCAGCAGCACTATATACAGCGAATACGACGAGCAGTTTCAGGCTTTCGGAATACTTGCCATCTTGCTGTTAATCATAGAGATCTGTGTGTTGGAGAGCAAGAATCCGCTGCTCAGGAATTTAAAACTATTCAGAAAGAAATGAGAAGAATTGTCACCATATTACTCATCTTCATCCCGATAATCGCCCTTGCGCAGGAGGACAGGCAGTTTATCAGGGAGGGCAACCGCATGTATCGGCAGAAAGACTATGCGAAGGCAGAAGTGCTATACCGCAAAGCCACAGCCAAGAATCCTGAGAATCCCCAGGCTGTTTATAACCTTGGATGCTCGCTGATGATGCAACAGAAAGACTCGGCAGCCGTTGCCCAGTATCAATCTGCTGCCAAACTGGAGAAGAATAAGTTCCGTCAGTCAAAGTCATTTCATAATATTGGCGTGATTTGTCAGAATCATAAGATGTTCGGAGATGCCATCAAGGCTTACGAACAGTCACTCAGATGTAATCCAAAAGACCACGAGACACGCTATAACCTGGCTCTTTGCAAGAAGCTGCAGAAAGAAAACCCTCAGCAGAACAAGGATAATCAGCAAAAGAATGAGGAAAACAACGATGAGCAGCAGAACAAGCAGAACCAGAAAAAGGACAAGGACAACAAGCAGCAGCAACAACAGCCGCAAGAGCAGATGAGCAAAGACAACGCAGAACGCCTGCTCGACGCTGCCGTCCAGAATGAGAAAGCAACCCAGCAACGGTTGAAAAAGGCAATGCAACAGCCTCGCAAGAGGACCCTAAACAAGAATTGGTAAACGAGAGATATGAAAAGGTTATTGATCATATTGCAGATGTTGGTGTTCATATTCGCCGTTCATGCCCAGACATTGACAGTGAATGCACCCTCACATGTACAGAATGGCGAGAATTTCCGCCTTACTTACACCGTGAATACGCAGAATGCATCGGATTTTCGTGTAGGAGGCATTCCCGAAGGGTTAGAATTGATTACCGGACCATATACATCAACGCAGTCGAGTTTTCAGATGGTGAACGGCCATACCAGCAGTTCTTCATCCATCACATACACTTTTATCCTGTGTGCCAATAAGAACGGAATCTATTCAATCCCACCTGCCCACATCCATGCAAATGGCAAGCAGATAGCTTCTCAGGCGGTAAAGATCACCGTTTCAGGTGCTGAAAGCAGTCAGGGAGGCACTCCCAAGATGCACGAAGAGGAAGACGACATGCCCCAGATGCGCGCTGCCGGTTCTCCAATCCGTGATTCCGATTTGTTCATCAAGGTGAGCGCGAACAAGAAACGCGTATATGAGCAGGAGCCGATTCTGCTTACATACAAGGTATATACGCTGGTCGGACTCACGCAGTTTGAGGGTAACATGCCCGATCTTACGGGTTTCCACTCCCAGGAAGTGAAGCTTCCGCAGCAGAAATCATTGCATGTGGAGAACATCAACGGCAAGAACTATCGTACAGGAACATGGAGCCAGTATGTGATGTATCCCCAGATGACGGGCAAGTTGGAGATTCCCAGCATCACGTTTGAAGGTACGGTGGTGCAGAAGAACCGTGATGTCGATCCGTTTGAGGAATTCTTCAACGGCGGAAGCGGATATATCGAGGTGAAACGGAGCATCAAGGCTCCCGGCGTAACGATACAAGTGGATCCGCTTCCGGCAGGTAAACCGGCCGATTTCTCAGGTGGAGTGGGTGTGTTTAATATCTCTGCCCAGCTCAATAAGTCGGTTGTGAAGGCCAACGATCCTGTCACCGTGCGCGTCGTTATCGGCGGAAACGGCAATCTCAAGCTCATCAAGCAGCCCGTGGTTAATTTCCCAAAGGACTTTGATAAGTATGATCCGAAGGTGACCGACAAGACAAAGCTGACCGTCAACGGTGTGGAAGGCAACATGATTTACGACTTTCTGGTGGTTCCCCGAAACCAAGGAACATACACAATACCACCGGTGGAGTTCTCCTATTTCGACCTGAACAGCCGCTCGTATAAGACAATCAAGAGCCAGCCTTTTGAGCTAAAGGTGGAGAAAGGCGAGGGTGGCACCGGCAATTCTGCAGATTTTATGCTTGAGAAAAACCAGGACATCCATTCCATCAAGACAGGAAAGGCAAACATGGTGAGCGGCAACGACATCTTCTTTGGTAGCTCCCTGTATTGGATTCTCTTGCTCACGCTGCTCTGTCTGTTCATCATTCTGATGGTGATTTTCCGCAAACGGGCGATCAACAATGCCGATTTGGTGAAGATGAAGGGCAAGAAAGCCAACAAGATAGCCACGAAACGCCTGAAGCTTGCCAGCAAGCTGATGCGCGAAAACCGCCAGAATGAGTTCTATGATGAGGTGCTCCGCGCGTTGTGGGGCTATATCGGCGACAAGCTGAATATTCCCGTTACCGATCTCTCGCACGACAATATTGCGGGCAAGCTTGAGGCTTGCGACGTCGACGAATCCACCGTCAGCAAGTTTATTGAAGCCCTGAACGAATGCGAATACGAGCGCTATGCGCCGGGCGATTCTGCCGGAAACATGAACAAGACATACGAAACAGCCATGGAGGCAATCACGAAGATAGAAGGCGTAATGAAGAAAGTGAAGAAAGGATCCAAGACTATGGCGCTCCTCTTCCTGATATTCTTGTCGGTGAACGCGCATGCCGTAACCAAGCAGCAGGCAGATGCGGAATATAGCAAGGGCAACTATCAGCAGGCCATCAAGGACTATGAGGAACTGCTGAAAGAAGGTAAGAGTGCCGATTTATACTATAATCTCGGCAATTCATATTATCGCACTGACAACATCACGCGTGCCGTGCTCAGCTATGAGCGTGCCTTGCTCTTGTCGCCTTCTGATGAAGACATCCGCTTTAACTTGCAGATGGCGCGGTCGAAGACTATCGACAAGATCACTCCAGAGAGCGAAATGTTCTTCTTTTCATGGTATCGCTCATTGGTAAACCTGCTCGACATCGACGGCTGGGCTGCGCTTGCCATTGTCTCAATGCTGCTTACGCTGGTGCTGGCGCTGGTGTATCTGTTCTCCCAGAACCTGCTTTTGCGCAAGATAGGGTTCTTCGGCGGGATGGTGTTCATCATTCTTTTCGTGCTGAGCAATGTGTTTGCCTTCCAGCAGCAGAGCCGTATGCGCGCCCGGAAAGGGGCAATCGTCATCGCGCCTTCTGCGATGGTGAAGAAGACTCCCGCAGCCAACAGTGCCGATCAGGGCGTGATTCACGAAGGAACACGTGTGGACATCACCGACGATACCATGGTAGACTGGAAGGGCGTGCGCCTTGCCGACGGCCGCGAAGGATGGATATTGACATCTGAGATTGAGGTGATTTGATGGGTTTTCTGATGGAAATAGACCGGCAAGTGCTGCTGTTGTTCAACGGGAGCAGCTCTTTGTTTTTCGACGGGCTTATGGTTACGCTCACGTCGGGCTATGTCTGGATACCCCTTTACATAGTTTTGTTCTATGTGATCATGCGAGACAACGAGACGATACCGCAGATCATGCTCGTTGCCGCCTGTGCTGTGGCGGGCGTGGCACTCACGGCCGGCATCACGAATTTTATCGTTAAGCCGCTGTTTGAGCGACCTCGCCCGTGCAACGATCCTATGTTCAAGTATCTTGTTGATGTGGTTATCTCAGCAAGAAACAACGATTACAGCTTCTTTTCCGCACATGCTGCCAACACATCGGTTATTGCTACGTTCCTGTCGCTTACGTTGAGGCGGCGCGCTTTCACCGTTGCCATGGCGGCGTGGGTGCTTCTCAACTGCTACACACGGCTCTATCTCGGCATGCATTATCCCTCCGACATACTCGCAGGCTTGTGTTTCGGCACGCTGATGGGCATAGCCACCTATCGCATATATCTGAAACTTCACGACAGCACGTGCGCTCTGCCCGGCGGCGAGCAGCCTAAACCGGCGGCAACGCTGCCCGTAACGGCGCGCGATACCGACCTGGTGATCACGTCGATGGTGCTCATCCTGGCATTTGCAGTGATGAAGGCATCGGTTTATTAATACGCTATTTCAATGGAAAAAGATACAAAACACATCCGGATAAAGGATTACAGCTACGAGCTTCCCGACGAGCGCATCGCCAAATTCCCCATTGCGCAGCGCGACCAGAGCAAGTTGCTGGTTTACAGACATGGCGAAGTGTCGCAGGATATCTTCTGCAACATCGCCCGATACCTGCCGAAAGGCGCGCTGATGGTGTTCAACAACACGCGCGTTATCCAAGCTCGCATGCACTTCAAGAAGAGCACCGGCGCCCTGATAGAGGTGTTCTTGCTCGAACCCGCCATGCCTGCCGACTACGAACAGATGTTTCAGGCGCGCGGAAAATGTGCGTGGCTGTGCCTCGTGGGTAATCTGAAGAAATGGAAGGAGGGCCGCCTGCAGAAGGAAATCGCCATCAACGGCAAGTCGATAACGCTCACCGCCGACCGCAAAAGCGAGCATGGCACCAGCTTCTGGATTGATTTTGAGTGGGACGACGCTTCGGTTTCGTTTGCCGAAATCATCGATGCTGCCGGCGAACTACCCATTCCCCCGTACCTGAATCGCAGGACGGAGGAGAGCGACAAAGTGACCTATCAGACCGTATACAGCAAGATAAAGGGCAGCGTGGCGGCTCCCACGGCAGGGCTGCATTTCACGAATGAGGTGCTGAAATCGCTCGATGAGCACGGCATTCAGCGCGAAGAACTGACGCTGCATGTGGGTGCCGGAACCTTCAAACCCGTGAAAAGCGAGGAGATTGAGGGTCACGACATGCACACGGAGTATATCAGCGTGAAGCGGGAAACCATCATGCGACTGATCGACAGCGGTGCCCGTGCCATCGCGGTAGGTACGACGAGCGTGCGCACATTGGAGAGTTTGTACTACATCGGGTGCCATTTTGAGACCAATCCCGATGCTTCCGACGAGGCGTTGCATGTCGGTCAGTGGGAGCCTTACGACGGTATGGCGGCGCAGAAAGGCATTTCGCCCGTCAAGGCACTGCAGAATATCGCTGCGTGGATGGAGAAAAACGGGCTGAACACCCTGCATGGCAGCACGCAGATCATCATTGCGCCGGGCTACGACTATAAGATTGTGAAGATGCTCGTCACCAATTTCCATCAGCCGCAAAGCACTTTACTGCTCCTTGTGAGTGCTTTTGTCCATGGTGATTGGCGCAAAATCTATGACTTTGCCTTGGCTCACGACTTCCGTTTCCTGAGCTATGGTGATAGTTCATTGCTGATTCCATAGGGGGGTGCTTGGTTTTTTAAGAAGCAAGAAGCAAGAAGCAAGAGGCAAGAGAATAGATTATTAAATCTCAGTACTATTCTCTCACCTCTCACCTCTCACCTCTGACTTCTAAACATAATAAACAAAACAACAAGAAATAGATATGAAAATTGGAGATAAAGTGAGGTTTCTGAGCGAAATCGGTGGCGGCGTGATTGCCGGATTCAAGGGAAAGGACATCGTTTTGGTGGAAGATGAGGATGGATTCCAGATTCCCACTTCCGTCAGAGAGGTGGTTCTCGTGAACGACGAGGACTATAGCACCGCCAATGTGGTAAACAAGAAACAGGCGGGAAATGCGAAACCCGGCACCGCTTCTGCCTCGAAGGAACCCGAGAGCGACGATCCTGCCGACCGCCCCATCACTTTCAGGAGGAAGCCGGAGGAGCGGAAGGGCGGCGACCAGTTGTCTGTCTACATCGCTTTTGTGCCCATCGACATCCTCGAAATGACCAGAACGCGCTATGAAACCTACATCGTCAACGACAGCAACTATTATATCCATTTCACTTATCTCGTTGCCGAGGGCAAGTCGTGGCAGTTGAAGGCCGCAGGAGAGGTGGAACCGAACACCAAACTCTTCATCGAGGAGTTCGGAAAAGAAGATTTGAACGGCATGG
Organism: Prevotella sp.; assembly: GCA_017471245.1. Taxonomy (GTDB): domain Bacteria; phylum Bacteroidota; class Bacteroidia; order Bacteroidales; family Bacteroidaceae; genus Prevotella. The sequence goes on along the minus strand of JAFUVB010000039.1, from coordinate 12,222 downwards.
AGCACCTTGCCGTGCAGTTGGTGGCCTATAAGCGCGACAAGAGTTTCATGCTGAAAGACCCCGTTTCGGTACAATTGCGCGTGGATCCGGTGAAATTCTACAAACTGCACACGTTCCAGGAGAACGATTTCTTTGAGACAAAGGCGATGGTTCACACCGTTATTGAGAACGACCGTGTGGCACGTCCTCTTGTGGTGGATGCCAAGCAACTGAAAGAGGAGATGTTTTCTGCCAAGAACGACCACATTCCCTCGCGCCAGCAGATGACGGGCGAGGCCGCCAGAAACGCCAACTCATACGTCCGTAGATACGAGCATGGCAAGCAGGGGAACCCCTTTGCGCCGAAACATCATGCGGGCGACGAGCCTGTGGTGGTGGATCTGCATGCCGGCGAACTGCTGGACACCACGGCAGGCATGTCGCCGGCCGACATCCTGAGTTATCAGTTGGACGTGTTCCGCCGCACACTTGCCGACTATGGAGGTAACAAAGGGCATAAAATTGTGTTCATTCACGGCAAGGGCGAGGGTGTGTTGCGCCGTGCCATCATCAACGAACTGAACTATAAATACAAGTCATATCCTTATCAGGATGCCTCGTTTCAGGAATATGGCTACGGTGCCACGCAGGTAACAATCAAGTAGCACCTGGATAAAAAGCACGGCGGCATTGTTTTGTAGTTGTGAAAAGATATTACAAAATGTTGTTCGCAAAACGGTGCCTTCTAACTTTGCCGACAGCAGGAAAAACGGTCTTTCTGGCGTTTTTCCTGCTGTCGTTTTTTCAAAACCTATGGTTTTACCTCGCAAAACCTATGTTTTTGTTGAACGAAACCTATGGTTTTGGCTTGTAAAAACATAGTTTTTAGCACTTAAAACCTATGCTTTTATACCATAAAATCATCTTTTCTACAGTTCGGGAAATTACATTTTCCTCTTAGCCTTTGATAGTGAGCGAGTTATAAAATCCGCTTCATTTTGCGATATTTCGGCCTTGGCAAAAACGGTTTTCAAATAAGCGAATGTCATGGATATAAACTGACAATAAATGTTTACAATACAGATGGTTGGCATCCCCGTTTTGGGAGCATGAGGCGAGATACTTGTTGTGTGAAAAAAAATTAATCGCTTTGTCGTTTGGATATTAATTACTATCTTTGTAATCGGAAAAATTATTAACTTAAAACATATCTCAAAAATGGCAAACAACGCAGAACTTATCAAGCAGTGTGAAGAGGCTGCAAGGCAATGGCTGTCTCCTTCTTTCGACGAACAGACAAGAAAAGAAGTGCAGGCCATGCTCGACAACGAGGACAAGACAGAACTCATCGACAGTTTCTATCGTTCCTTAGAGTTTGGTACGGGTGGACTGCGCGGCATCATGGGTGCCGGCACCAACAGAATGAACATCTATATCGTCGGTATGGCGACACAAGGATTTGCCAATTACATACTGAAGGCGTTCCCGGGACGCACCGACCTGTCGGTGGTGGTGGGGCACGACTGCCGCAACAACGGCCGTCTGTTTGCTGAAACAGTGGCAAACATCTTCTCGGCAAACGGCATCAAGGCTTATCTTTTCGAGAGCCTTCGTCCCACACCGGAGATTTCTTTCGCCATCCGCCAACTGAAATGCCAGGCCGGCGTGAATGTTACCGCAAGCCACAACCCGCGTGAATACAACGGATACAAGGCCTACTGGGAAGACGGCGCACAGGTGCTTTCTCCGCACGACACCGGTATCATCGACGAGGTGAACAAGGTGAAGATCGAGGATGTGAAGTTCGAGCCCAATAAAGACCTCATTGAAATCATCGGCGGAGAGATGGACTGGGACTACCTGCAGGCAGTAAAAGAGGCGATGGTAGACCAGGATGTCATCCTCAGACAGAAGGACCTGAACATCGTTTACACACCGCTTCATGGCACAGGGCGCGTTATCATTCCCGAAGCACTGCGCTCTTGGGGATTCCAGAATATCCACGTGGTGCCCGAGCAGATGGTTATCGACGGCAATTTCCCAACCGTGGTGAGTCCCAATCCTGAGAACTCAGAGGCCATGACCTTGGGTATGAACCTCGGAACAAAGCTGAATGCCGACCTCGTAATTGCCTCCGACCCCGACGCCGACCGCCTTGCCATCGTGTGCCGCAATGCTAAGGGAGAGTGGGAGATACTCAACGGCAACCAGACATGTATGATGTTCTCTTGGTATATCATCGCAAACAAGAAGAAACTCGGACAGTTGAAGGGCAACGAATTCCTGGTGAAGACCATCGTTACCACCGAGGTGATCGCCGAAATAGCCAAGAAAAACGGCGTGGAATATATGGACTGCTACACCGGATTCAAGTGGATCGCCAACGAAATCCGCATCAACGAGGGCAAGAAAAAGTATATCGGAGGCGGCGAGGAGAGCTTCGGATTCCTGCCATTCGACAAGGTTCGCGACAAGGATTCACCAGCATCCATCTGCCTGATCTGCGAAATCGCAGCGTGGGCAAAGGACAACGGCATGACGCTTTATGACCTGCTGATGAACATCTACGCAGAATACGGATTCTCAAAGGAGGTTACCATCAACGTGGTGAAGCCCGGAAAGAGCGGCGCAGATGAGATTCGACAGATGATGGAAGACTTCCGCAACAACCCGCCCACCGATCTCGGCGGTTCAAAGATATGCCTCTGGAAGGATTATCAGACGCTCGAGCAGCGCGATGCAGCAGGCAACGTGTCGAAAATCGACATGCCCGCAACGAGCAATGTGCTGCAATGGTTCTGCGAAGACGGCACTAAGGTGTCGGTTCGTCCGTCGGGAACCGAGCCCAAAATCAAGTTCTACACCGAGGTGAAGGATCCTTCGTTCAAGTGTGCAGGCTGCTATGAGCGCTGCATGACTGCTGCTGCGGAGAAGATTGAGGCTATCAAGAAGTCTCTCAACCTCTGATCCCACTTTATAGAAGAATAGTTTCGGGGAGCACTTGGAATAGGGATGGCATGCCCGGGCGGGCATTCCCCCTTTTCCAAGACTCCCTTATGTTGGAATAAAAGTATAGTTAAGAATGAACGGTAAGATCGTTACCTTCGGCGAACTACTGCTGCGTTTCTCCAAATATGAGCACATGCGGCTGCAGCAGGGAAGGGTTTTCGCCGGCAATTATGGCGGAAGTGAGGCAAACGTAGCTGTGGCGCTCGCCACCCTGGGCGATGATGTGGAGTACGTAACACGCGTTCCCGACAACCCGATGGGCAGGGCAGCGTGCATGAAACTGCGCGAATTCAACGTGGGAACCCACCATGTGCTCTATGGCGGAAGCCGCATCGGATCCTATTATTATGAGGAATCATCGGGCATGCGCAGCTCTAAAGTGATCTACGACCGCGACAATTCGGCTTTCTTCGAGCTGAAACCGCAGATGCTTTCCTGGCGTGAGATATTCCGGAATGCCAGCATATTCCATGCCTCAGGTATCACCGGAGCCATCTCGAAGGAATCTGCCGATGCCACGTTTGAGGCTCTCGACACCGCCAATGATATGGGAATCACCATCTCTTTCGACATCAACTACAGGAAAAACCTGTGGAAATACGGCGCCGATCCCAAGGAGACGCTCAGCAGAATGCTCGAATATGCCGACATTGTCTTTGCTGATGCCATCGAATACGAATATATGACAGGGCGGCAAGTGCCGTTTATAGCCACATCGGCTGACTATCAGATGCCCATCGACGCATATCGCGACTGGTTTGAAGACATCCACCGCCGCTGGCCACGATGCAAAAAGTGGCTCATTGGTATGCGAAACATGATCAGTTCCAGCCACAACACGCTCACGGCTGTGCTCTGGAGCAACGGAAAAGTGTATCAGTCGCGCATCTACGACATACTCGACATCGTTGATACCATGGGTGTTGGCGATGCTTTCAGTGCCGGAATGATCCATGCAGAGCTCGCTTTCCCCCACGACGACCAGCGGTATATCGACTACGCACTGGCTGCCGCCGCGCTGAAAAACTCAATCGCCGGCGACTTCAACCTGTCTACCGACGAGGAAGTGACAGCGCTGATGAATGCAAAACTGTGATTTCCGCGAATGCAGAATCATAATCCTGCGGATGAAGATTTGCGGTTTTTCACGTCGAAACGGCGATTTCGCGCTAAAAACATGCGCAAACGCTTTGTCCTCTCGGAAAAAAACACTACTTTTGCATATCTTTTCGAAAAGAACGATACTATAATCTGCGGGCGAATAGGCCCCTAAGCGGAGGCATGTCAGTTCTCTTTATACCTTCAGTCAATCACTTTTATGATTGAAGGAAGAGACCGACACGGCTCCAAAACAATGCTTTTCGCGTGATTATCTTCAGCGAAAAGCCGCCCAAAAAACAATGGGAAGGTTTCTGAAAATTGGCAACGACGGATTCCGGGATGCCAGGAATGGCGAGTATGTTGATAAGAGCAAGCTCATCGAAATCGTAAACGCCACACTCAATACAGAACGGAAATTCACGTGCGTAAGTCGTGCCCGCCGGTTCGGAAAGTCGGTGGGTGCAAGGATGTTGTATGCTTATTATGACCTGTGGTGTGCCGATCGGAGTCTGTTTACCGACCTGACCATCTATTCATCTCCGTCTTTTCCACGTTTTTTTCAGCGCTACCCGGTAATCTATTTGGATATGACCGACTTCGTCACTCGGTATGATCCTAATAGTGTTGTGGAGCATATCGAATCCGATTTAATAGAGGAACTGAAGGAGATATTCCCCGAAACCCAACTCCGGGAGAATAGCAATCTGGCTGAGGTTCTGCATGCAATCGTGTCGCAGCAGCCATATTTTGAGAAATTCATCATGATTATCGATGAATGGGATGCTATCCTCAGGGAGTGCAAAAATAGTGAGGTGACAGACCAATACGTAAGACTTTTGCGAGGATTGTTCAAATCTTCCAATGCAATGTCTACTTTCGCGGGCGTATATATGACGGGAATCTTGCCCATAAAGAAATATGATACGCAGTCTGCACTGAATAATTTCCATGAATATTCTGTCATCCAGCCCGGTCCCATGGCCGATTGCTTCGGGTTTACCTTACAAGAGGTGAACGAATTATGTGCCAGCCATCAGATGGATTATGCCTCTTTTGAGGAATGGTATGACGGCTATCAGATCGGAGGAACCAAGGGAATGTTCAATCCGACATCCGTCATGACGGCACTCTATAATCAGTATTGCGACACCTATTGGTCAAATACGGGGGCATACGACACTGTATCTGCGTACATACGCATGTATTTCGACGGTTTGAAAGACGATGTGATACGTTTGCTGGTAGGGGAGTCTTGTCATGTGGATACGGCGAGTTTCCAAAACGATTTGCATGTAGTGCGCAGCAAGGATGATGTATTGACCTTGCTGATACATCTGGGATATCTGTCATATGACAGGGATAGCCAGACATGCAAGATACCAAACCGCGAGGTGGCTACGGAGTTCAAGAATGCCATCGTTTCAGAAACCGGTTGGGAGGTGATTGCCAATGCCATCAAGCAATCTGAACAGCTGCTCAGTGATACCCTGACGGGCAAGGCTGAGAACGTGGCAAATGCCGTCGACATCATCCATTCCGACAATACCAGCGTGCTGCAATACAATGATGAGAACTCCCTTTCGTGTGTGCTGATGATAGCATACTATATGGCAAGAAAGGATTTCACGATGATTCGCGAATTCCCTACAGGAAAAGGATTCGCTGATATTGTGCTGCTGCCTCGCCCCAATCGTGACCTCCCTGCTGTGGTCTTGGAGTTGAAGTACGACCATTCTGCTGACACCGCCATCAACCAAATTCACGAGAAACGTTATGGCGGAGTGTTGAAAGACCATGCAGGTGCCGTGGTTCTTGTGGGTATCAACTACGATAAAAAGACCAAGCAGCACCAGTGTATCATTGAGCACATTTGAAATACCACCGCATTCTTCCGATTGTGTGTCATTGAGTGCATAGTAATACTACAAAATTCTTCCGATTGTGTGTAATTGAGTGCATTTGAAAAAAACGTCAAAAATATTGCAATATTTTTATTTTTTTTAATACAATTATGGCAGAAGCAGTGGCATTAGTAAGGAATGTGGTAGGAGAATATGAGGTTCCTGCAGGTTATGACAGCTGGTTGGAATACTGGAAGGTTCATAAACCGGATTTAGAAGCAGAGGTTTGTTGTCAGATCCACTGTGACAGGACGGATATTGAGGGCTGTCATGTCTACCACGATGGGCATCCAGAAACAGTGTTCCTTATTCCTTTGTGCAAAGGACACAATCATTATACCAACACAAGTGCCATGTTTGTGCTTTCTGATTATCTGCTTCTTGTGCCTGAAGAATTATTGGTGAAGAAAGAAGAATGAAAGCAATTTAACCGGATTCCACTAATAGCAAATTCCTGGTTTTAACAGATGTCTGATACAGAAGACTTAAAGCAGAAAACAATTTCCGGACTCTTTTGGCAATTTCTTCAGAAAATATCTGGTCAAATTGTTAGTTTTTGTTATTTTTGTTATTCTTGCACGATTGTTAATGCCTAATGAATATGGAGTCGTTGCTTTGTCAGGCATGTTTTTGGTATGGATAGGCATTCTTGAGTAATGCGGATTTGGAACAGCTCTTGTTCAAAAAAAAGAAACAGACGATCTTGATTATTCTTCTGTTTTTGGGGCGCAATTGTTTTTTTCAGTATTGTTATATGCTATAGTGTTTTCCATTGCACCATTATTAGGTCTGTTATTCAAGAACGAAACTGTTGTTCCAGTACTTCGTGTAGCAGGCTTGTCTATGGTAGTGTCATCTTTTAGTGGAATTCAAAATGTCATTCTTACAAGAAGAATGGATATTAAATTCTATTTTTATATTACGATGATTGCCACCGTCATATCTGGTATTATCGGTTTAATCATGGCGTACTCAGGTTATGGCGTGTGGGGACTCGTTGCACAAAGTTTGTTAAGTGTGATCATTAGTGCTTTTTTGTTGTTTTATTTCGTACGATGGCTCCCAAAGTTGCAGTTTTCAGTAATTCGATTTAAAGAGTTGTTCTCATTTGGCTGGAAATATATGATGTCAAGCCTAATCGGCACATCATTCTATCAATTAAGGGGGTACATAATTGGTATAAAATACACAGCCGCAGATTTGGCATTTTATAACAGAGGTGAAGGAATCCCTCAGTTATTTACCAGAAATATTGATTCTACGATTAATGGGGTTATGTTCCCCGCAATGTCGAAGCTACAGAATGACCGTGATGCTTTAGTTCGTGCTATCAGTAGATCCATGAAGACCAGCAGCTATGTATTGATGCCTATATTATTCGGATTGGCTGCAGTTTGTGATAAACTTGTAATACTTCTTTATACAGAGAAATGGGCTCCCTGTATTCCTTTTATGCAAATACTTTGTATAACAGAATGTTTAGGAATATTAAACACAGCCAACTTACAGGCATTGAAAGGTGTGGGAAGGGCAGATGTGCTATTGAGACTTGAATTATACAAAAAGCCTGTGATGGTTGCAATCTTGATAGTCACAACATTTATTAGTCCATTAGCAATTGCTGCAGGTATGTGTGTTTATGGGGTATATGCTTTGATTATCAATGCGCATCCGAACAAAAAATATGTTGGATATCCATTTGTTCAGCAACTACGTGATGTTAGTTCTAATGCGATTCTGTCAATAATGATGGCCGTTGTGGTTTATTGTGTAGGCCAGATAGAAATGAATATATATCTTTCATTGTTTCTTCAATGATAGTAGTAGGAGTCTTGTTCTACTAATCCTTCTCGTTTTTTTTAAACGAGAGCCATCTGTATCTTAAGAATTATTTTGTAAATTTCATCCATTCAAGAATAACAAATAGGCAAAGCAAATGAAAGCTGTTATTTTAGCTGGAGGTTTTGGAACTCGGATATCAGAAGAGTCACAGTACAAACCCAAACCGATGATTGAAATAGGAGGTATGCCGATAATTTGGCATATTATGAAAGAATATGCATATTACGGGCATACAGAGTTTTTTATATGCGCTGGTTATAGGCAGGAGTATATAAAAGAATGGTTTGCTAACTATTTCTTACACAACAGTGATGTGACATTTGATTACCGTGATGGGAAGAATGAAATGACTGTTCATACTAATCATTGTGAACCATGGAGAGTTACTGTTGTAGATACAGGCTATAATACTATGACCGGAGGTCGTATTAAGAGAATTCAAAAGTATATTGGTAATGAAACTTTTTTTATGACTTACGGTGATGGTGTATGTGATGTCGATATTAATGAGTTGTTGAGATTCCACAAAAGTCATGGAAGAATAGCCACTCTAACTGCTGTCAAGATGAAACAGGATAAAGGTGTTTTGAATATTGGGGGAGATAATGCAGTTAAGTCTTTCCGTGAGAAAAACATTGTTGACGGAGCGCCTATCAATGCTGGTTATATGGTTTTAGAGCCAGCGATATTTGATTATTTGGATGGGGATGAAACTGTTTTTGAAAAGAAACCATTAGAGACACTTGCAAGCCAAGGACAGCTGATGTCTTATATTCATGAAGGTTTTTGGCAATGTATGGATAATATCCGTGAGAAAATGATGTTAGAGAAGTTGTTGCAAAATAATACCGCTCCCTGGAAGAAATGGGAACGTGCTGTACCAAAAGGTTTTTAAAAAGTAACAAAATGTCAAAGAAAGAAGAAATAAAAAAACAGATTCTTGTATTGACCCGAGACTATTACCGGGAAGTTCATGCGGTACATTCTAAATTTGAGCCAGGGAAAAGCCGAGTGAACTATGGTGGCCGTTTCTTTGATGATGAAGAAATGGTCAACTTGGTTGATGCTTCATTGGACTTTTGGCTGACGGCAGGTCCATGGGTACATAAGTTTGAAACTCGTCTGGCTGAATGGTTAGGAGTTAAATACTGCTCGCTTTGTAATTCAGGATCTTCGGCCAACCTTCTTGCTTTTAGTGCTCTGACTGCACCAGAATTAGGTGATCGACAGATTCGTCGTGGAGATGAAGTGATTACCGTGGCTGCAGGCTTTCCTACAACAGTTGCCTGCATCGTCCAGTATGGTGCCGTACCTGTATTCGTCGACATGAACATCGTAGAAGGCAATATTGATACCACCCAGTTGGAAACTGCATTATCACCAAAGACTAAAGCAGTAATGATTGCTCACAGTTTGGGAAACCCCTTCAACCTTCAAGTCGTTGTTGCTTTCTGCAAGAAGCATAAACTATGGCTGGTTGAGGATAACTGTGATGCATTAGGCTCAGAATATTACATTGATGGCGAATGGAAGAAAACTGGCACAATCGGTGACATCGGCACCTCATCTTTCTATCCTCCTCATCACATGACGATGGGCGAAGGCGGCGCCGTTTATACTAACAATCCCGAACTCCACAAATATATAAACTCATATCGTGACTGGGGACGTGACTGCTGGTGTGCAAGTGGCATAGACAACACCTGTGGTTGTCGTTTTGCGGGGCAATTTGGTCTGCTCCCGCAAGGCTACGACCACAAGTATGTCTATAGTCATCTGGGCTATAACCTGAAGGCAACCGACCTTCAAGCTGCCATCGGCTGTGCTCAGTTGGAGAAACTCGACTTCATTGTCAGTCGCAGGAGAGAGAACTTTGATATGATGCATGATGGGTTGAAAGGAGTTAATGGTCTTTTATTACCAGAACCTCAGAAGAGCAGTCGTCCCAGTTGGTTTGGTTTCTTCATCACGGTAAAAAAAGATGCCGGTTATACCCGCAATGCATTGACAAAGTATCTGGAAGACCACAAGGTTCAAACTCGAAATCTCTTTGCTGGCAATCTGTTACGTCATCCTGCCTTTGAACAGTACGTCGAAGGTGTTGACTACCGTGTGATAGGTGCTCTACAGGTAACAGACAGCATCATGCTCAATTCCTTCTGGCTGGGCCTTTATCCTGGTATGACTCCTGAGAAGATTCAGTATATGACCCAAACAATCAAAGACTTTGTGGAATTACAATCCTTAAAGTTATGATATCAGTGATATCTGTGTGATAACATGAACATCGACATTTTCAATGGCGCTTTTCAAGGTAAGCGCGTCTTGGTAACTGGCCATACAGGTTTCAAGGGTAGCTGGCTTTCCATTTGGCTCCACGAATTAGGTGCCGAGGTCATTGGCATAGGTCTTGATCCTTATTCTGATAAAGACAACTATATCCTTTCTGGTATCGGCAATATAATCAAGGCCGATATCCGTGCCGATATTCGTGATGGCCAAAAGATGAAGGACATCTTTGCTGAATACCAGCCAGAAATCGTCTTCCATTTAGCTGCTCAACCATTGGTTCGACTGAGTTATGAGATTCCTGTTGAGACCTACGAAACCAATGTTATGGGCAGTATCAACATTATGGAGGCTGCTCGTGTGACAGACAGCGTTAGAGTCGTGGTGATGATTACTACCGATAAGTGTTACGAGAACCGCGAACAAATATGGGGCTATCGCGAGAATGAGCCAATGGGGGGCTACGACCCATACTCAAGCAGCAAGGGTGCAGCCGAAATTGCCATTAATTCGTGGCGCAGGAGTTTCTTTAATCCTGCAGATTACGAAAAAACACACCACATATCCATAGCCAGTGTCCGTGCCGGCAATGTTGTCGGCGGCGGCGACTGGGCCAAAGACCGTATAGTTCCTGACTGCATCCGAGCATTGGAGGCAGATAACCCCATTGAAATACGTAGTCCAAAGGCTATCCGTCCTTGGCAACATGTGCTTGAACCTCTTTCTGGATACCTACTCCTTGCAAGTAAAATGTTACAAGAACCAACCAAATATTGTGAGGGTTGGAATTTTGGGCCTCGCTCAGAAAGCATCACCCCTGTATGGGATGTGGCCACTATGCTATGCAACTATTATGGTCGAGGAAAATTAAAGGATGTGTCCAATTCCAATGCTTTACACGAAGCCAACCTGTTGTTGCTCGACATCAGTAAAGCTAAATTCCAACTAGGCTGGGAGCCTCGTACAAATATCGAACAGTGTTGTCACCTAACTGCAGACTGGTATAGACGATATAGAAATGAGAATGTCTATCAGCTTTGCATTGAACAAATCCATTCTTTCTGTCAGCCATCATGACTATTTCTATTTTAGGAACAAACGGATTCCTTTCGACTGCAATTGGGTATTATTTCCAGCAACAGGGTTATATCATCAACTGTTTTGGTTTGGAGCCTCCCACACATAGTTATGATTCATTTTATGCTATAGATTTGGTAAATCAAAACTTTGATGTATCCTTTTTATTGGACTCCGACCTAATAATTTATGCAATTGGCGCTGGTATACAGTCCAATCTGAGAGAAAAAGAAGATATCATATACAAATTAAACGTTTTCAGTCCTGTATCCTTATGCCTCCAACTGAGAGACAAAAACTATAATGGTGTTTTTGTTTCTTTCGGCTCATATTTTGAGATGGGAGAGACCATGCAAAGATATCCTTTTGCAGAAGAAGACGTTATCAATTCTTCAGCTCCTGCCCCCAATGACTATACAGTCAGCAAAAGAATGTTTTCCAAATTTGTTTCCTCCTATAGACATGACTTTACGCATTGGCATTTCATTTTACCCACCATATACGGCCAGGGTGAGAATCCCAACCGTCTGATACCATATACCATCAATGCTTTAAAAAACGGCTTAGTACCAAATTTTACGAGTGGGGAACAGATTCGTCAATATATACATGTAAAAGAGATATCCGTAATAATACAGAAATCCGTGCAAATGAGGCTTCATGGAGGTATTTACAATGTAGGTGGTGTTGATACTGTCTCGGTACATCAACTGATTGAGATTATATACAATAAGTTAGACCAGCAAATGTCAGAGAGTGTATTCAATCAGTCTGAAAGAGTCGATACTGCCATGCAATATCTGGCACTTGATGGTTCTAAATTATACAACTTAATAAACTACAATCCCATCATAAGCATTAAGGAATCCATTTCTGATTATATTTAATTCAAGTTCCGCAAGTTCAAAATAAGGTGATATGATGGTGTAAAAAAGAGCACAGGGATTTCCGTATGTCACGGAAATTTAGTAACTTTGAGGTGTCAAACAAAAAGATACTAAGCCCTATGCCCAGCCACAAAGGT
>JAFUVB010000038.1 GCA_017471245.1 Prevotella sp. | reverse complement strand
TCGAGTACAGGCAATCTGTAGCAAGACATTTGTCTTAACTCCTTAACTCCTTTACTCCTTCACTCGTAAATAATTGTTGTTCGCAAGCTATGTGACACATGATTTCTTTGGAAACGAATTGGAATAATTAGAATTAATTACGGCCGCAATGCGGCCTTCCACGAATAATTAATGAGGTCTTGCGCTTCCTAAATGAGGATGATTCCTTTCTTACGAATTATTATTGTAATTTGTGGATATAATTCGTTCTAATTATTCTCATTCGTTTCCGAAAAGAGATTTAGTTGTTAGAAGCAAGAGGCAAGAAGCAAGAGGCAAGAGATTACATTCGAGTACAAGTAACCAGCAACAAAGCATTTGTCTTAACTCCTTAACTCCTTTACTCCTACACTCCTAAAATAATACATTCGTGTACGGGTAATCAGGAGCAAGACATTCGTCTTAACTCCTACACTCCTGTACTCCTTCACTCCTAAAATAATACATTCGAGTACAAGTATTCTGCAACAAAGCATTCGTCTTAACTCCTTAACTCCTTTACTCCTTCACTCCTAAAATAATACATTCGAGTACAAGTATTCTGCAACAAAGCATTCGTCTTAACTCCTTAACTCCTTTACTCCTTTACTCCTAAGAAACTTCCTCCTCCACTCCTAAATAGATTATCTCCGAATAATTATTGTTTCATCGTTTGCAAAACAACTTGTTTCACTTCGCTGAAACATGCTTTCAATACCGAACAAGCTGCAATTTGGCAATGTAAAACAAGTTGTTTTACTTCCATAAAAACAGGGTGACATTGAACGATTCAATGTCACTCACCCTATCATATTGTATATCAAAAGATTAGGACGAAAAGTGACATTGAATGAAAATTACTTTTTAAGAATACCATGAGGAAATAATTGCTAAATTACTGCGAAAAAAATTGCAGATTCAGAAAAAAAGAGTAATTTTGCAACAGAGTAGAGAAATAATACATAAAAGGAGGAAAGAGCATGTTAGGAGTAAATTCACCAAGAGAGCCGATAACACCCGAGTTTTCAAAAGAGATTAGGGAATCTCTTCGGCGTGCCATAACAGGTCAACTTAACGAGAAAGAGAAAGCTGCCCAGCGAAGATTAAAGGATAGTGAGAAATATTGGACTATGGAATGGAAAGGACTGCATTTTTAGGAAAACTCGTCTCATATCCACTGACTGATTTTCAGTGTCTTAAGACATTCTCTTCTGGTGTTGAATCGATGGACAAGTTCATTAGAGGTGATTTTCAACTAAGCGTTGAGAATCATTATTGTCAGGCCTATGCAGTAAAATTCGGAGAAGAGATTGTAGCTATCTTTGCTCTCAGCTTTGACTCTCTCGATTTGGATTCTGATGACAAGGAAGAACTTCAGTCTGGGGTTTCATCAACAGCGTTACCTGGTGTTGATTATAATTATCAAGAAACATTTTATGCCAAGTCCAGATATCCTGCGATGGATATTGCCTACCTCGCAATACAGGAAAAATGGAGAGGCAAGCATATCGGTGATTTCTTGATTAAGCAAATAGCAGATTTAGCGAGGAGGCAGACGTTGGCAGGCTGCCAGTTTCTTACTGTTGAAGCACTGGCAACAAAAGAATACAGTGCTGTCGGGTTCTACGAGCGATGTGGTTTCGCTCCTAATGAGGTTAAAAGACCTTATAAAGACACTATCCGCATGTATATGACTTTGTATGGCAAATAACCTTTCCGCAAGCATCCGCATAACTCATATATTTGCATTACTGCCCCCTTTTACTCACCACCCATCACATCGCATCAAAAACGGGGACACTACGAACAACAACGTAAGGTGAAATGATTTGCAGGCGAGAAGTATTCAGCTCTTTCATCCTGTTATAAAGTTTCGTAATAACGCGAAGCCTTGATGCGCCGTATCTCATCCTCTTTGGCATCAAGTTTACGGTTGATGCGCTCTTGCCATTGGCGCTTCTGCTCTTTATATTCACGAATCGACTCCAAGAAACGAGCTCTGTCAAAGTTAATTGTTGCCATATCTTTTCACGATTTAATGATTCACGTTGCAAAGATACACTATTTTTGCGAAACAATCCACTTTTGCTCAACAATTTCGCACACTTTCAGCTATCAGCCGACCTATATCGCGTAACTTTCAGCTTAACCTCTTTAACTACAGACTACATCAGGAAGTTGAGCATCGCATCAAAAAAAACGGGGACACTACGAACAACCGCAGCGTCCCCGAACCATAATTAACTCAAGATTCTATAAAAAACTATTCAGAAAGATTGCCCGAAGTATTCGGAACAATTCTTTTTACCATTCATCGTCATCATCCCAAAGGCTGCCTTTGGAACGGTTACCGGCACCATTTTCTCCGCCGCCCTTTCCGTTGTAGTGGTCGAAATCTGTTCCATTAAAGATTTGAGTACCCACTTTTCCGTATTCGGCGCCTTCTATCTCCGTTGGGATTCCTTTATCCCAACGCGTGGTTTTCTCCACATTATTTATAACGGTTGCTGCGATAAACGACTGCAACTCTATGGAGTACTTATCCGTATTTGGTTTGCAATATGCTTTCATATCCTTCTCCTCCTTTCTTATTTTACTACATATTTCTTTCCATTCACCACATACACTCCCTTGGCGAGACCTCTTACGGTATCTCCCACGTACACACCATTCAGGTTGTACACTTTCCCGGAAGTTGCAACGGATGGTTTGCTGCCAACTTCACTGATTCCCGTGGCTTCATCATAGCTGTCATCAAACATGAACATCAGCTTGGCCGAAACGGGATGGCCGGGGTATTCATCCTCTGGATATACAGGATCAAATCCTTCGGTGTCGTATGGGAATCCTTCCACATTCCAGTGCATACCCTCATTGAAGTCGGTTGCCTCATAGAAATCGGCGGCTTCGTCACCACCCTTCTTTGTCCTCTTTTTCCAGTTCGGGCATATGATTCCTGTGAACGTATTCCAGCTATAGTTGGTGTTTGCGCTATACGCTTCTGCAGTCTGGAAGAAGAAACATATCTGGTTCTCATCTTTGTTATATCCGAGGTAATAGCTATACTTTGGAAGATAATATCGGTAGAACGATCCCACGAAGGTGTAATCGAAGTCGCTGCGCTCTTCTTCGTCCTTTTTGTAAGACTTCACTGTATAAAGACCTTTCAGCAGCATGGCATTCCATTCCGCGCCACTCTTGGCGGCAATTTTCTCATATGCGGGATCATCCTTCTTCGCCTTCCAGATGGTGGAACCATTGCCAGCCCTGCGGGGGCGGATCATGTATGGCACGCCCTGATGCAGCACGACATCATCCAGTGCAGGTGCTACTCCTTCAGTAACGGTTCCATGCACCTCGCCAGCTGCCACCGCTTCCTTATTCTGCAGCAGGTCAGGACCGAACACCAGCGTTATGGTGTTTTCCTTTGGCCGGTCATTTTCCTGCCTGTATACCTTCACCAGTTTGCTCAGCACAGGGAATGCATCTGCTGCCTCTTCCTTGCTTTCATCGCCGAAGAATTTCCTCAGCTCGCGCTTGGTCATATCAAAAGGAAGGCAGATGGTCCACCAGTCGTTGTCGCTCTGCGTGAACTTCCATGTGTTGGGTGGGTCGTTGGAGAAATTGGTATAGGCGGTGAGCACGAACTGATGCCAGCCTCGGTAATCCGCATCATAGAGCTGTTCGCCGGTTTCTTGGTTCAGCGTGTACGAAGCCTCGTCCCACTTCACCTTGTTATAGTCAACAGGAACATTCGTTGGCTGAGTCGTGGCGGTTGTTCCATCAGACTCTTTGGTTACGTCATAGAAAGAAGTGTATATCTGGGAATATCTCACTCCGTTGTCGGGATCTGTATTTTTGTTATATAACTCATTTGCTTGACTTTGAGTAGCATATCCATTTAATGCTCCAGCATCTGTAAATGCGTTTGGATTGCCGGGCGATTCTTCGCGCCCCTGCCTTCTGGGATCCCATGCGTTCCACAGGTAACCATTCGTTCCCTGACCGAAAGAGCGCAGAAACTCCTGCTGGGTGGGGAACATGATGGTGTTTCCCTTGGCATCAGTCATATTGGAGGGAATCGAATAATCGCGCGTCACGTCAGTATAACGCTGGATGGAAGGTGTCACAGCACCTTCAGGGAAATGGAGCATGGCACACCACTGTCCTTGTTCTTTTACTTTTTGATAAGCATCGCGCTCAATATAACCATTTGTGATATAAGACGTATTCAGTGTATTTTCAGCACAATAAGCC
The DNA here is from genome assembly GCA_017471245.1 of Prevotella sp. Taxonomy (GTDB): domain Bacteria; phylum Bacteroidota; class Bacteroidia; order Bacteroidales; family Bacteroidaceae; genus Prevotella. Next base: position 51,467 of record JAFUVB010000038.1, on the reverse strand, counting down.
ATACGAGAAAATGCATCGACGTGGCACTCCGGAGCATCCAACGCCATCACGTAAACATCCTTAATGTTAGTGGAAGAAGCAAAAGCATAACTCTCTATCAACTTCAAGTTGCTCGATAAAGTAATAGTTCCGTACGATTTATCATTCCAGCTGTGCCAATCCGGATTGTCGTATCCCTCATAATAATTGCCGTCCTTGTCATACTTTCCATTGTCATATTTTGTGTCAGATGCGTCTCCTGAAGATGCAGTTGTCCAGACATGATTCAATTCCGTATTAAAAAAGGCTCTTGCTTTTATATACTCAATATTTGAGGGTATGCAAAGATCAGTAAGATTGACACACCCTCTTAAGAAATCAGCTGGCAGTGTATTCACACTTTCTGGAATAATCACTTGTTTAGTAGAGGAACCAACAGTTCCACCAAGTGCTGACAGAGTCAGGTCATTAATGTCGGAAAAGTTAGCCTTGCTCAAATCTATTTTTTCAAGTTGTATATACCCTAATGCGACATCGGTAGTTGTTCCTTTTAAAGTTCTTGTCTGATTCATATTTGACTCATCCACGTCTTCCCAAAACTCAAGATGCCCATTCTCTCCTATCGTTAGTGTTCCAGATCCACCATTTCCTAAATCAACGGCGTTCACATTTCCTGAGATATATGCTTCCTTGATTTTACTTGCTTTGTCTCTAACCAATGATTGTTCGTTTGTGAGTGCAGCTGCAGCCCGCATTGCTCCAAGCAACGTTCCTTCCTCCTTTACGTAAGCAGTCATTTTATTTAGGTTGTAGTGATCATTCGTGTCAAATGCTACCACTGATTTGAAGTGCTTCAAATATGGATCTGATGTTCCGGGATTAATTTTTGTGAAAACTGACTCATCAATGGGCTGGATATTCCCTTCGCCATCTACCTGCGGGGGAAGGACAATGTATTCAAAGTTTCCCAATGGACTATCGATACTATTGAATAGAGTCTTATAGTCTATGTCGTTATTAGAAGCATCCTTGAACTGTGCTTTTTCAAGATTGAAGGAATTTATATTCTTGACACACTCAACATTTGAACCGTTAGTAAACGTATTATTCCTAAGAACTACGAGTTTCTGAATATCATATTTACTTACAGGTCCGTCTATCACAATACGGACTTCCCCATATCCATACGTGTTGTAAGTAATATTGGTAAGATAATTGGACACCAAAGTGTTGAGGTCAGCATCACTCATGTTAGCGATGTCATTTGCCGCTGTAGTCTTAATAGTCAAGATACAGTCATTACCAGGCCAGGAATAACTGAGTGTAACATCCGCCTTCGCTCCTACCGTTGCGAAGACAGTCATGATAAAGAAAAGAAATAGTTTTTTCATTTCTGTTTGAGAGTTAATTAATTATTTATATGTTATTTTTTTTGCTTATAGTAGACAACTGCAGATTAACTGCAAATCGTTTGCAAAGTTACAATTATTTATACAAAATCATATTGTTTCCGTACACAATATTTCAAATAATTAGTTTTTTTTAACAACAATCCCATTTCGTCGATAAATTTACAGGAGTAGTTAATTCATAGAAGTTTCTGAAATCAAGTTGCCAAGTAATGCTAAAAAAAAAGTTGGTAAAATTTTCACTTTATCCCTTGCATTTGTTTGTTCCTGTCACGTATGCAACATAAGGCCTTTGTATTAAAAGATAGATGTTTTCGGAAGGACAAATGTTAAATAAACCTTACGAATTCAATTTCGCGTGTTTAAAATTATCGTTTTTGATAATTTATATATACCTTTGCACGCATAAATCTTAATTGCAATGGTAATTGAATATGTTGATGATGAACTTGAAGCGTTGGTAAATCACCGATATGTTGGGAAGTACAAGTCCTACAGAAGTAATGCCAAACTCATTAGAAATTTGGATAAAGTTATTAGGTACATAAAACAGGCAAAGGACATAAATGCAGTATCTGTTATCAGAAGTCTTGCCTATGAACCTTTAACGAACTCGCCTCATTCTTCCGTAAGAGTTGGATATGACACAAAATATCGTTTGATTTTCATCGAACATGAAGATAAAATAACATTAGTACTAATAGAAATAAGTGAGCATTATGGCGACCATTAAGGAAACATTCGTACCTGTTGAGGCTATTCATCCTACTGAACTTATCAAGGATGAGCTGAAAGCCCGTGGTATGCAGAGAAAAGAGCTGGCAGAGCGCCTTGGCATGAAAGCCCCAAATCTCAGCAGATTCTTTAATGCCAAAGAGAGTATAACGCCTTCAATGGCATTAAAATTAGAGGAAGCCTTTGGAATTTCAGCTGATTATTGGATGGGACTGCAACTGAGTTATGAGAGGGACATGGAGGCAATTCGCCAGAGAGACGAAGAAGAAGCTAAGGCGATTCAAGTGGAGAATGCCTTGGCCGCAGCTCTGAATCTCTCCATTCTGTTTAAGAAGCTCGCTCTTGACGGCTGCAAGTATTTTAGGGATAAGTTGAATATTTTATATAAAATATTTAATGTGGAAAACGTGGAGGGAGTACTTGCTCTTTCTACGGCTCAAGGGCAAGGCCGTTTCAAAAAAAGTGAAAGACTTGAGACTGAATTTAAGAATTTGAGCACATGGATTCTTCTTGCACGCTATGCGTGTAGCAAGGAGATAGATACGCTTACTTCTTACGAGAAAGGCAATGAGACGAAAGCGGCAAAGGAGATTGCCGCCAAAGCTAATGCACAGACAATTACAGAACGTGAGATAAAGGCTATACTTACCAAATACGGAATAGGATATTGTGTTGTTGAAAAATTTGAGAAGACACCTGTTGATGCCTACTCTGTCATCATTGATGGCCATCCATTCATTGTGGTTAGCCATAGAAGAAATAACATGGACATGCTTGTATTCGATGTTCTGCATGAATGTGGTCACATAAGTAAGCACCTCGTTGATGGATCTTCGTTTGTTTCATATAATCAAGATTTGGGCGATGCCGAAGGAGTGGAACAGGAGGCCAATAACTATGCAAAAGACATGCTAATACCACCATCTGTATGGGCGAATATAATGAAGGGAAAGAGTCGTTCCTTAACTATTTACAGTTTGATAAAAACGGTAACAGATGAAGCTAAGAAAAACGGCATCAGCCCTACAATCGCAGCATGGAGATTCAAGTATGAAACAGGTGTGTATCAAATTCCTGGTTATAAGAGTCTGCCTATCAGATAGCAATTAAGTTTCAAAGAATCTTTGAATGGATGGCTCGTATCAGCGATGGTTTAACGACCTTCGCTGATATTATTGTATGTTGCCTTTTGGTAGGAGAATAGAAAGATGACCAATGTAATCCTTTCAGATATGGATATTATGCTCATCGCCAGCTTGATGAGCGGGCTAAACGACTGTTCCTTGCAACAAGAGTATGCCATCTTGGAATACATGGCGTTAAGTTAGTTGCTGCGGTCAGCGGCGTAGACAGAAAAACCATATACAAGGGAATCCACGAACTTAGTGCCACGGAATCCCGACAGCCTGGACGTGTTAGGAATACAGGCGGTGGGCAGAGAAAACTACTTCAAAAACATTCTAAATACTTGCAAGTGTTTGATGCCAGAAGAAAAACAAGATTGTAGGTCAGTGCCTTGAACAAGGAATACCCGTGCTTAGCATTGACACAAAAAAGAAAGGGATGATCGGCAATTTCAAACGCAACGGAAAAGCTTTCTGTCAAGTAACGCCCAGGGCTTTTGACTATGATTTCACTTCGTATTCTAATTGCACAATCGTACCACATGGCATATATGACGTAGGCACAAACACAGGGTATCTTACCATAGGAACAAGTCACGACACATCAGGGTTTGGCTGTGACAACATTTGTAGAACCTGGACGTAACACTTACAGTGGGAACACCCCAGACCGCCACCCTCTGCCTGCTTGTGATGGAGGCGGTTCGCCTCTACTTTCAGTGGAGCAAGTTCGCAAGCAAGTGAGACGAAGACAAGTAGGGGTTTGAAAGTCTATGCAACCATCAACGACAAGTCCTACGAAACAAACAGGACAATAGACCAAATCTTTGAATCAGACAAAGCCAGACAAATCATCTTTGATGACAATTGCCTAAATGGAACTATCTTATAAAAAAACATGATGAGAGTAAATCGTACCAGCTTATTTTTTAATCGTTGCCAAGAAGTTATCGCGGCTTAAGGTCGCATTTTGTGGTTTTGTCAATAGATAGAACCGCTAATCAAGAAGCCGAAACCACACTATTCAAAACCGTTTTTCGCGTGCTATTACGAGTGTTTCTATCACAAACAGTTTCTTTTTGAATTGGAAACTGCTGGTTTTTGAATTGAAAACTCGCAGTTGTTGAATTGAAAACTCGCAGTTTTTAACGTGAAAACTTTCACGAACTCTTAATTGCCGTTTCAGCAGAGCGAAAACATGATTACCTTTTATTTTTACCGAATAAGTCGGAATGTGTGCCAGTGTTGGTCAATAACAGTATTAGTTCACGGTCGTTTTGGTCCCACACCAAAAGCCAGTCGGGAGTGATGTGACACTCCCAATAACCTTCATAGTTACCATGAAGGATGTGAGGATGATACCTTTCGGGCAGGCAACCTTCTGAAGCCAAGATATTAAGTACATTTGCCAACAACCGCTCGTCGTAGCCTCGCTTTAGGCAACGCTTCAGCGAGCGTTTGAATTCGCCAGTGAATCGTAATGTATACTTCATGCTTTGCACTTGTTGATGAGATCCTCCACGCTGCTGGCATCAAACACGCGACCAAGCCTGATGTCCTCCATTGCACGATCCATACCAGTCTTAGGCTGCCGCGTCAGGGTAACTGTAGAAACGCCACGCAGCAGACTGATGGCCTGTTTTATCTGTTCGAGCATCGAAATATCTTCGATAGATACAGTCAGTTTTGTCATTGCCATATTCCTTTCAATAAACTTTTATCGCCTGCAAAGATACAATAAAAATTGGCGAATTACGCAAATTATCCAAGAAATCTTTGCCTGCCTGCACATTTTGGTTATTTCTCTGTCAGAAGATGGATTCGGCGGTCTCGGTGGTGAGCAGTTCGAGCGCCTTCAGTCCCATCACGCTGTTGCCTTTGGCATTAAGACGGGGACTCCACACTGCCACGGCATAGCGCGAAGGACAGACAGCCGCTATGCCGCCCCCCACTCCACTCTTGCCGGGAAGCCCTACCAGATAAGAGAATTCCCCTGCCTCATCATAGAACCCGCAAGTCTGCATGATGGCATTCATGCGCTTCACCTGCGACGCTGTCAGCTGGATGCCGCCGAATGAGAAAGGTTTTCTATGGTCGGCAAAAGGCAAGAAGGCGCGCGACAGTTCCTCACAAGTCATCATTACGGAACAGGTGAGGAAGTAGAAATGAAGCACATCGTCGATAGGGTTGTCAATGTTGTGATGGTATTTCAGCAGGTTGGCGATGGCAGCATTCATATAAGCATTGCTCTGTTCCGACTGTGCCAGCGGTTCGTTATAGCCAATCTCGCTGTTCCCACACAGGCTCCGGATGAAACTGAGGAACGCTGCCGGGGCATCGGGAAGCGCGGAGAGCAGGATGTCGCACATCACGATGGCACCTGCATTGATGAAAGGATTGCGCGGAATGCCGTGCTCATACTCTAACTGGACCAACGAATTGAAGGCATTGCCCGATGGTTCCTTCCCCATGCGCTTCCACACATTGTCGCCTTCAACAGCCAAACCCATGGCGAGGGTGAAGACTTTGGAAATACTCTGTATGGAAAAACGCGTGGCGGCATCACCCAACGAGTAGGTGTTGCCGTCTAACGTCTGTATACAAATGCCGAACTGGTTAGGATTCACCTCGGCCAATGCTGGTATGTAGTCAGCCTGTTTGCCCTCTTCGGCATAAGGCTGTATCTTTCTGTGTATGTTTTCAAGTATTGTCTGATAGTTCATTGTCTTAGATTATTTGAAGGTCATCTTGCCCACATCCTGCAAAATGATCTGTTTGTTTTCCGACTGGATGTTCTCAAAGGTGACATTCTCGATGGGCGACTCAGGCAAACCGGTTGCCTTGACGAGCGTCTTGCAGTTGTCCACACGAATGTCTTTGAAATGCATGTTGCGATAAACGGGCGTGAGTTCGTTCACGGCAGGCGTGGGATGACGCTGCGCCATCTTGCCCACATACATGGCACTGCCAAGCATGTCCCAGCTAAAGGCACTGCCGGGAGTGTTGATGATGTGAATGCGCTCGAACCACATATTCTCACCACCTCCGCCACGCGGACGGCGCGTCTTGAAATAGAGACCAGAGCGGGGACTCTCCATCACGCAGTCGTGCATATATACATTGCGCACCATGGCAGCCGTCTCGCTTCCGATGGTCATACCGCCCACGCCACGCTTCACGGTGCAGTGACGAACCACGACATTCTCAGTGGGACGTGCCTTGAGCTTACCGTCCATACCGCGTCCCGATTTCAGCGTAAAGCAGTCATCACCGCAATCAAGGGTGGTATACTCTATCAATGCGTTCACAGATGAGTCGATATCTATACCATCGGTGCGCCCCATGCCGAAGCTCGACACCTCAACACCACGGATAATGATGTTCTCGCAATACACGGGAACGATGTTCCAGAAGATGCTGTTCAGGAAGGTGACACCCTCAACGAGGATGTTCTTGCAGTTGATGGGACCGAAGAACTGGGGAAGGCATACCTGACTGCCATTGCTTCCATCGAAGACGCGCTGCTCCAAGGGCAACTGCTGCAACTCTTCCTTCACACCGCCCATGGCTTGCTTCATCATCTGACAGTCGCGGGCAGGAGCAATGAGCTTTCCCTTACCCGTCAGGGCGATGTTCTCAGCGCCATCGGCATAGACCATGGCACCCATGGAGATGACGTCAACCCCCTCATTGCGGGTGGGAACACAAGGCAGATAGTCCTTGATGTCACCACTGAAGTGGAGCTCGGCAGCTTCTTCCAAACGCAGGTTGATATTGCTCTTCAACTGAATGCGGCCAGTGAGCCATTTGCCTGCAGGCACGATCACCGTACCACCGCCTTTTTTTGCTATCTGGTCGATCGCCTTCTGGATGGCAGCCGTGCTGAGTTTATTCTGCTTTGCACCTGCCTTGGCAATGCTGACGGTGCGATTGGGAAACACCGGGCGCTGCAACTGAGGCATGTCGAATGGAGCGTTGATGGGTGCTATCTCGTCGGGCATCTGCTGTGAAGCGACGGGAAGAGAGATTAGCAAGAAGCAAGAGGTAAGAAGCAAGAGGCAAGAGAAATGCTTAGAGAAGCAAGGGAATTGCTTAGAGTAGCAAGAAGCAAGAGATGAGAAGCAAGAGATGTGCTTCGCGATTCTCGATTCTGAAGAATGGGATATATTATTCATACGATACATTAATTATTTGATATTTTCTTTCATTGTGATTTTGACAACAGGAACGAATGACAAGGGTTTCGTGGTGGAGAGGCGCAATGATGACGCATCGCAAGTGAACGCCACCTTGCCCACACCCAGTATTTCCACCTTCCTTACAGATTCGCCCATACCAGCCAACGACTTGATGTCGAAGCTTCCGTTCTCCGGCCGTTTCAGCACAATGGCATAAAGCACATTGCCCTTCTTGGTGAAGCGCATGTCTGCCGGAGTGTAGTCCTTGTTTGCCTCGTTGAAACCGAGACCATTCTGCATCTCAACCACATTGTCGATGTCGGGACCTTCGCCATACTTCACCCATGGACGGGTGCCGAAAATGCACTCACGGTTGACAGCCATCCAGTCGCCGATACTGTCGAGGATGGCTTCTTCGCGCTCATCGATCGTGCCATCGGCACGCACGGGAACGCTCAGGAGCATGTTGCCGTTCTTGCTGACGATATCGGAGAGCATGCGCACCACACGCAATGCCGACTTATAAGTGTTCTTGGTGAAGCGTGTACGGTCGTAATGCCAGGAGCCAAGACACGTGCAGGTCTGCCAAGGATAAGGATTGATGTCGTTCAGTGCGCCTCGCTCCACATCCCACACCAGGCAGTCTTGCTGTTCACGGTTGAGTTTCTTCGTTGTTATCACGCCTTCCTGTCTTCCGTTGTGCCATAGCGCATTACTATTATAATAATGTGCGGCTATCTTCAGTCCGGCATCGCTCTCAGGCCACAGGGGCAACACGGAATCATCAAAATAGACAAGGTCGGGCTTGTATTTGTTGATTACGTCTAAGGTGCGGTCGTAATAATTCTCCACGTATGCGGCATCGGGAATTGAAACGGGACGACCGGCAGCGTTGGTATAACCCGTATTCTTCAAGGCATGGCCGCGGGCATAGAGCACTTGCGGATCCTTGCCTTCCCACCACTGCCCTTTGCCGTCTGCCTTGGTCAAGACGCCATCGTAGGGAACACCTTTGTAGGTTCCACTGGTATCAGCATCCTCAGTGCGGTCAAACCAGCTCCACGCACGCGAGGAATGGATGCTCACACCGAAACGGAGTCCTGCCTTTCGGGCAGCACGCTCCCATCCGGCAACGATGTTCTTGTGAGGTCCTTCCGCTGTGGCATTCCAAGGATGGTACTGGCTATCCCAGAGATCAAAATTATCATGATGGTTTGCCAAGGTGACGAAGTATTGAGCACCGGCGCGCTTATAGAGACTGATTAATCGTTCCGGATTCCAGTTCTCGGCTTTCCACATATTCACCAGATCCTTGAAGCCGGTTTTTGACGGATGATCAAAATGCTGCAGATGGTATTTGTTCTCGCGCGAACCTTGTTTATACATATAATGAGCATACCAGTCGCCATACTCAGGAACACTCTGAGGCCCCCAGTGTGCCCAGATGCCGAACTTGGCATCGCGGAACCATTCGGGGGCTTCAAACTTCTTCAAGGATCCCCATTCGGGTTTGTATTTGCCATATTGCATCGGCTCCACCTGACTGTCTACAATATGATAGTTGCCCGTGTTCACTTTGATGATGACGGCACTTAGCGGAGGCAGTTCCACACGTATTCTCCCATTGTCCACCTTCGCCCTGATCCATTCGGGAGCATCTAATGTACCGTCTGCCATGATGGCATGTCCCCCTATCAGTTGTCCTTTCTTGGCGAGGTATTTCTCTTCGGCACCGATATCTTGCATGGAATTCTCATTCGTGAGCAACATATAGTCGGCATTGAACACCTCCTGTCCTCCATCGGCCAAGGTAAGCATTAGCTGCCGCACCCCGGCACCATTGCGGACATCCTTGTTGATCACGGTGACGTAAGTAAAACCGTGCGCGTCGTGTGTGGCGTAAGCTGTCAGATGTTCATTTCGCCCTGACAGTTGTACGGGAGCCATGCTTCGTTGCCCCGACTGCTCATCTTCGGCGATTGCACCGATGCCGAATGCCTTGAGCGCATAGCTCAACGGAAACACATCGAATCCATTGTTTTCAGAAATGAAAGCTGCATAGAAAGGCACCATGCCATCGCCTCCGACACGGTCGCCAGTATGGAAATTCACACCCTGGTTGCCACGTGAAGCCCACCAATACATATAATCCAAAGCCCAGAGAGCAGCGGCATGGGCATTGCTCGCCCCATTCAATCCACTATACCAATAGCTGTTTGTTTCCGAAAGACGGAAGCCAGGCAACGGTGAAATGTTGAACACCCGCTCCATCTGATTGTATACTCGTTGGTTCTCTTCGGTAAGCTCATCTGAAAGAAGATACCTGCTGCGCTCCTTATAGTCAAACGGAATCAATTCGCTGTGGTTCTTGGCAGAGCCGGGGTTCTTATATGAGCAACCGGCAGAATAACTGTGCATCGTGATCAATCCCAACACAGGCTCCTGCGCATTCGCATTTGTCAAGCCGTAATCACTCCAAAGCTTGTTGCACAAAGTGGGATTGGGGTTGTCATCGGGCGCACAGAAGCGAGCTTTGGGAGCCACTTTGCGCATGGCTTGCATGATGGCATTCCACCGCGGCTTCAAATCATGCTCGTAATCCTTATAGTAACCAGGCTCATTTCCGATGGCAAAATAATCGAGCAAATCAGAATAATGATTGTAGATATGACTTGCCTGCGCCACGGCATCATCAATATTGCTGTTTGGCGAAGGCTTTCCGCCAACCATCTTATCCTGCAGGCGCACGGAATAGATGACCTTGATGCCCGCCAAACGGGCAAAGCCAAACAATTCGTCGATATCTTCGGTCGTTGGTGTGTAGCCGCCCTTCACATCGACGGAGTTTCCTCCCAAGCGCAAGCTCTTGATGCCCAAAGAATGAAACAGCCTGATCAGCGGCAGATTCTCTTTACTGAAATAACGCTTCCCCTGTGCATCGGGTTTCAACATGGCTATTTCATAGCTCAGACCTACATAATTGGCTGGGATGGCTGTACCTTTTACCTGATTGTCGACGACAATCCTGACCATATTACCTGCTCTCTGTGCAGACACACTGCCCATGCCCCCCGCCACCGACAGGAGGAATGAGACGATTAAAAAAATATTTCGAATTGACTTCATACAAACAGATGACGCCAACGCATGTGTTTTGTAACAAAAGAAACGAGAGTTTTCCAACACTTTATCCGGAGAAAAGCACAGACTGAAGAATCTTCTCGGTGGCTCCGGCACGCCCACTCACATAGTCGCTGGCTATTTTTCCCCTGCGCGAGATTTCTTCCGGATGCGCCATCAAGTCATCCATGCGAGCGGCAAAGTCATCATAGCCGTGAATCTCTATGCCGCCACCGCTCTCTTTCAAATCCTGCGCTTCCTGGAAACGCTGGTTGTTTGGACCGAAAAACACGGGTACGCCCCACACTGCTGCCTCTGGAAGGTTGTGAATACCAACACCGAAGCCGCCACCCACATAGGCAACATCACCGTATCGGTAAATACTGGAGAGCAGACCATAACAATTGATAATCAGCACATCGGCACCGGCGTTTTGCTGCTTTGAGTCTGTGTCCTGCTGCTGCGCCTCTGAATAGAGCAACACCTTCTTACCCTGTTCCTCGAAGCGCTGGCGCAGTTTGGCGATACGTGTATCGTTCACCACATGGGTTGCCACGATGATCTTCCAATCCTTATCCTTGAAATACGGCAAGTAGATATCTTCGTCTGGCTCCCAGCTGCTACCAACGATAAACACCTTGGAAGAAGAACCGACAAACCTCTCAACTACGGGCAGCTGCTTGGCGGCATCCTTGATCTGCAACACACGGTCGAAGCGCGTATCGCCAGTTACTTCGGCATCGGTAATGCCAATGTTCGCCAACAGTCGCATGCTTGTTTCATTCTGAACGAAGAATTTTGTGAAACAACGGAGCACATGACCGTAGTTTCTGCCATACCAACGGAAGAACACCTGATTAGGGCGGAAGATGGAACTGACGCTATAGGTTGGAACATTCCTGTGTTTCAGGATATGCAGGAAGTTGTACCAGAACTCATATTTGATGAAGAATGCCAGACAAGGACGTACCAGCCGCAGGAACCGGCGCGCATTACCCACCGTGTCGATGGGCATGTAGCAAATAATGTCGGCTCCTTCATAATTCTTCCTCACCTCATAACCCGACGGAGAATAGAAGGTGAGCAGAATCTTGTATTCCGGGTATTCGCGGCGCATTCGCTCCATAATGGGGCGACCTTGCTCAAATTCACCCAACGAAGCAGCATGAAACCATGCATACTTGGCAGAAGGATCCACTTGCTGCTCCAATATTTTGAAGCATTCGCGCTCGCCCTTCCACATCTTGCGCACTTTCTCATTGAAAAGGCTGGCAACAGCCACACCAGCCTGAATGAGATACATGATGATGTTATACATACCTATTTCAATACTTCTATCGCTCTTCTTAACCTTCGCAAGGTCTCTTCTTTGCCGAGGAATGCAGAGATGTCAAACATACCAGGACCCTTGCCGATACCAACAAGAGCCAGACGGAACGCATTCATCACATCACCGAGCTTATAACCCTGCTGCTCCACCCATGAGAAGACTACGGGTTCCTGACCTTCGACACTGAAATCGTCAATGCCTTTCAACACTTCAGCCAGTTCGCCCATCACCTTGGCAGAGTCTTCCTTCCAGCGTTTCTTGACGGTTTTCTCATCATATTCCGTCGGAGGAATGAAGAAGAATGAGCACAAGGGCCACAGTTCCTTGACAAAGCTCACACGGTCTTTCATCATGTGAACCACCTGAGTGATGCGCTCCATGCTCTCTTCAACACCGTTTCCAACCACGACAGGAGCAAAAAGCTCTGCTATTTCGGCATCGCTCTTCTTCAGCATATACTCATGGTTGAACCAGATTCCCTTCTGGAAATCAAACTTTGCGCCAGCCTTTGAGCACTTGGAGATATCAAACTGCTCCACCAGCTCATTCAGGGAGAACATTTCCTGCTCCGTTCCAGGGTTCCATCCCAGCAAGGCAAGGAAATTAATCACTGCCTCCGGGAAATATCCCTGCTCGCGGAAACCATTCGACACCTCGCCCGTTTTGGGATCATGCCACTCCAATGGGAACACCGGGAAACCGAGACGGTCGCCATCGCGCTTGGAGAGCTTGCCTTTGCCATCCGGTTTCAGCAGAAGAGGAAGATGGGCAAACTGCGGCATCGTGTCTTCCCATCCGAAAGCACGATACAGAAGCACATGCAACGGAGCACTGGGAAGCCATTCCTCGCCTCGAATCACATGCGACACCTCCATCAAATGGTCATCCACGATATTGGCAAGATGATAGGTGGGAAGCTCGTCGGCACTCTTGAAGAGCACTTTGTCATCCAGGATATCACTCTTGATAACAACATCGCCGCGGATCATGTCAAGGACATGCACATCTTCTCCAGGCTGAACCTTGAAACGCACCACATACTGGTTGCCTTCAGCAATCAACTGATCCACTTCCTCCTGAGAAAGCGTGAGCGAATTGCGCATCATGCCGCGCGTATGGGAGTCGTACTGGAAATTCTTTATCTCAGCGCGCTTTGCCTCCAACTCCTCCGGGGTGTCGAAGGCGATATAAGCCTTGCCGTTCTCAAGCAACTGATCCACATACTTCTTATAAATCCGGCGACGCTCACTCTGTCGGTAAGGACCGAATGATCCACCAAAGCTCACACCTTCGTCGAACTTGATGCCCAACCAGCGGAACGACTCGATGATATACTCCTCTGCCCCCGGCACGAAACGGTTGCTGTCGGTATCCTCGATGCGGAAGATGAGATCGCCATCATGCTGGCGCGCAAACAGATAATTATATAATGCAGTGCGCACACCACCGATGTGCAAGGCACCCGTAGGACTTGGTGCAAAGCGCACCCTAACTCTTCTTTCTGACATAATTACACTAAATTTCGTGCAAAGGTACAACTTTTTATCCGAAATAAGGTGAAAACTTACTGAATAATTATAGTTTTAGCGCGCAATACCGATTTTTTTCATTACCTTTGCACCAAATACATCCTTATCAGACTGAGCATTATGACAGACAAATACAACGATTCCGACAAACGATATTGGCGAAACATGATGACGCGCATTGCCATCATAGCAGCCACGGTGGTACTCCTCGTATGGTTCCTGCCACGCGACAGCGGTCCGCAGTTCCGCTACGACGTGGGGAAACCATGGATGTATGGTTCGCTCATCGCGCGCTTCGACTTCCCCATTTATAAGACAGACGAAGCCATCAAGGCGGAGCAGGACAGCATCTTGAACAACTTCGAACCATACTACAGCTACAATGCGGAGCAGGAAAAGCTACAGATAGCGAAGTTCAAGAGCACTTTCGGCAGCGGCATCCCCGGATTGCCTGCCGAATATGTAACCATCATCACCGACAGACTGCACCGCCTCTATCAGGCAGGTATCATGGATCCCAACCAATACTCAGAAATCAGCAAGGACTCTACAAGACTGATACGCGTAATCAGCGGCAAGAATGCCACGAGCATACAGGTGAACTGCATTTATTCCACCATGACGGCCTACGAGCAGCTCTTCGCCGATGAGAAGCTAAGTCCACACCGCCAGATACTCCAGCGCTGCAACCTGAACGAATTCATAGCAGCCAACATCTCGTATGACAAGGAACGCAGCGAAACCGAGCGCAACGACTTGCTCAGCAGCATAGCCATTGCAAGCGGAATGGTGCTCACCGGACAGAAAATCATCGACCGCGGAGAGATCGTGGACCCGCATACCTACCGGGTGCTGAGCAGCTTTGAAAGGGAAATGACACGGCGCAGCGCCACCAGCAACGAGATACCGTCGACCATTGCCGGACAGACCCTCTTCGTGTCGATACTGATGATACTGTTCACCTGCTATCTGGTGCTCTTCCGCAAAGACTATTTCGAAAAGCTGCGCAGCATGCTCATGCTCTATGCCATGATCACCATCTTCCCCATTTTGGTGTCGGTGATGATGTCGCACAGCATTCTCAGTGTCTACATCCTGCCTTTTGCCATGGCGCCCATATTCATACGCGTGTTCATGGACTCACGCACGGCATTCATCTCGCACGTTATCATGGTGCTGCTTTGCGCCGCAGCCGTGAAATACCAATACGAATTCATCATCATACAGTTAGTGGCGGGCATGGTGGCTATCTATTCGCTCCGCGAGCTGTCGCAAAGAGTTCAGGTGTTCCGCACTGCCCTGCTTGTATTCCTGGCAAGCTGCGCCATCTATTTCGCCTTGCAGCTGATGCAAGACAACAGCGTGCTCACCATGGATCACAGCATGTACACCTACTTCGCCATGAACGGCGTGTTCCTGCTCTTCGCCTATCCGCTGATGCTCGTAGTGGAAAAGACTTTCGGATTCATCTCCGACGTAACGCTCATCGAGCTTTCCAACACCAGCAAAGACCTGCTTCGCGAACTCAGCGAGGTGGCTCCCGGCACGTTCCAGCACTCCATCATGGTGAGCAACCTGGCAGTAGCCATTGCCAACAAGATTGGAGCCAAGGCGCAAGAAGTGAGAACGGGTGCCTTGTATCATGACATTGGCAAAATGCACGACTCGGCTTTCTTCACCGAAAACCAGGCTGGCAAGAATCCGTTAGAGAAAATGACACGCCCCGATGCGGCAAAGATAGTCATCAACCATGTGACCGAGGGCTTGCGCCTTGCCGACAAGCACAACCTGCCAGGCATCATCCGCGATTTCATTGCCACGCACCACGGCACGGGCATCACGAAATATTTCTACATTACCTATCAGAACGAGCACCCGAAGGAAGAAATCGACCCGAGACCGTTCAAGTATCCCGGTCCGAACCCGTTCACCCGCGAGCAGGCAATCCTCATGATGGCCGACGCCGTGGAAGCTGCCTCGCGCTCGCTTCCTGAATATACGGAGGAGAGCATTGGCAATTTGGTGAACCGTATCATCGACGGGCAGGTGAACGAGGGCTATTTCAAGGACTGCCCCATCACCTTCCACGACATCTTCGTGGCAAAGCAGGTGCTCATCGAGCGACTGAAAGGCATCTATCACACGCGCATCAGCTATCCCGAACTGAAGAAATAAATGCCCCAATTCCTGGAGCAAGGGAAGAAACAACAAGGAAAAGCGAGCACTCCAAAATACAGAAATTCTTATAGAAACAACGGATGCGGATTTTACGGATCTAAATGCCTACGGCGTAACATAAATGTGCGCGAATGAACGCGAGGGTGTGTCAAAATGCTTGGAGTGCGCTTTCGCGCAGAAATCTTACAAATCTGTTCAAATCTAACAAATTGATTTTCAATATTACTATTTTGAAAGATTTGTCTAAATTTGTAAGATTTCTCGCCCATTTGGGCGACTTTCTCTATTTTGACACACCCTCATGTATATTTACGTAAATTCACGTAGCGTCGCAGACTAACAAATAATCTAAAAACAACGGATTTCACGGATTCTACGGATTTAAATGCCTACGGCGTAACATAAATGTGCGCGAATGAACGCGAATGAATCGTAAATATTTACGAGTAATTCATGTATATTTACGTAAATTCACGTGGCGTCGCAGACTAACAAATAATTTAAAAACAACGGATTTCACGGATTCTACGGATTATTTAAGTTCCTGATTATCAGCATGACTTAAATCCGTAAAATCCGTGAAATCCGTTGTTATTATAGGAATATCTGTGTTTTGAAGTACCCTCTATGATGGGTTGAAAGGGATTTCAAGATCAGTTTTGCACCACGTTGGCACCGCTCTCGATGGTGACAGTGCCCACTGTGGATGATTCATTGCCATGACCTATCGACTCCGTGGCGCCGCTGCCCTTCGTAGCTGTCACCTTTGTCACAGTGCTCTTGATGGTGATGTTGCCGCACTTGCTGTCTGATGCCGAACCCGTTCCAATGCCGGCTGCACCGTATCCACCCGTGGCAGTCACCGTTCCGCCGCTGATGAGGATGTCGCCGCAGGTGCCTTTATCGCCGATGCCGGGGCTTTCGACTGCACCCTTTGCCGTTACGGTTCCGCCGGAGATAGTCAGTGTGCCGCCGGCACTCAGACCTGAGTTGTAGCCACCGGCACGATCGCCAGAACCCACAGCTTTCACCGTGCCGCCGCTGATGGTCATATTACCTGCGGCATTCATGCCATGGCGACCGTTGGCATCCACCTCGCCGCCTTCAATCACGATGTCGCCGGATGCGTAAATTGCCTCGTTGCGGTTCTCGCTATAGTAAGAGTTGTTTCCGCCCCATGCGCTGACCTTTCCGCCTTTCAAAGTGAAGTTTCGCACGCTGATACCGACACCTGTAGTGCCAGTCTCCACATCGTTGCCGTTCATGGTGACGGTTCCGCCTTCCACCACGAGGTTTCCATCGCCGGTGAGTCCGCTTTTGCTCTTCGCCCAACCTGTTCCGCTGGTGAGCGAGCCATCTCCCTTGATGGTGAGCGTGCTGCCTGCAGCAATCGTTACGGCAGAGCCGCCGGCATCAAAGTTCAGTTTGTTGGTTCCATCGAGTATGATGGTGGCATCGCCTTGTGTGGTGAGGCGGTTGAAGGAGGCATCTTTCAGTGTTACGGTGGCACCCTTGCCCACGGTGATATTCAGGGAAGTATTGGTGCCGGAGATGGTTGTGGCAATCTTATCTGCTACGGTTACATCCCCCGTTTGCGAACTCAAATCGATGGGGTCGCCCTCTATCAGGCGTGTGACATGATATACCTTTCCTGCCTCAGGCGTTGTAGTAGATGGAACCAATTCTATATCTTTAATCACTTTGTTGCTGGTATTACGAAGTGACACTTCATTGAAAGAAAATCTACGATAATCAGGAGAGATAGCAAAAGCAACCCAACCATGAATTCTTCCATCGGTAAGTTTTACTTGCAGCTTTGGTCCAATAGTATAATAGAAGCTGAAGTCGAGAATGACATCATCCGGCTGTCCTATTTTAAAAGTAAGGTCAAACTCTACGAAGAATGCATTCTGTTTGAGCGAGAATGACTTGTTTCCATAAGTAGCAGTACCCACAATGTCACTGTATTTCCTTACAGCTTCCTCAAGAGTTTCTGGAAAAGTAAATGCTTCACGAGTTTTGATGAAATAAGATACATATACATCTGCACTGCTATAGTGTTGGCTTTTAATTAGGCTATAGTCCAATACATTATCCACTCCTATGAGCCTTGCGCTGAGTTCCAGGTCGTCGGCAGGTGCCTCGCCCTCGCCGGTATAGATCAAATCGCCTGAGAAGGTGGCGTTCTTGGTGCCTGCTCCGCTCTTCAGCGTGAGCGTTCCGCTGATATCGGCGCCGCTGATTTCCAACTGGTCGCCCTCCTGGAAGAGCAGGTTCAGCTCGTCATCCACGGTGGCGCGCGTCTCCGGACCGCCGTGCCTTACATCGACAGTATAGCTGATCACCTTTCCGATGGCGGGTTCCACAACTGCGCTGCCCTCTTCCACTTCGCTGCTACATGCGCTGAGTGCCAGTAATGCAGCCACTGACAGGGCACTCATGATGGTTTTCATTGTCTTCATGTTTCTGTTTCCTCCTTGTCTTTATTCGTTTTCCCAGATGTTAAGCGGTTTTGAGAGGTCGCCGCCATTCTCCATTCCTTCGAGCGTAGCTCCTGATTCATCGCTGCCCGCCATAACGGGACTCTCTTCGTTCATGCGCAGAAACTTGATCTGCGGTGCAAAATAGGTTTTCTTCTTCATAATGAAAGCTTTTAACCCGTTGGCGGAATTAAATTAGTGCGTACTTAATCCTTCCAATGGGCTTGTTGTTAATATAGTTGATGTATTGCAATGCAGTCAGCGCACTAACTTTGCCAATGATTCTGGCAAACAGACCGCATGTTTCTATCGCATAGTTTCTTATGACAAGGAACTGTTCAGAAAGTTGTGAGAATATCGTTTCCACCCTCTTTCTCGCCTTGGCAAACGGTACAAATGTCGGTTTCCAGTTTTTCTGGTTCAGCCTGTAAGGGCATTCAAGCCTGATGTTCGCTGTCTCGAAGAGGTCGAGCTGTACCTCTGCACCGATATAGCCTTTGTCACCAAAGATACTACAATCGTGGTAGACGTGCTTGATGTCCTTGATGTAGTTGATGTCGTGGACACTTGCCTTGGAAAGGTCGTAGGAGTGGATAACACCACTTAACCCACAGAGTGCATGAAGTTTGTATCCGTAGAAGTAGGTACCCTGCGAGGCACAGTAGCCAAAGTCTGGGGCTTTCTCAAATGCCCCCGTTCTTCCCATCTTGCAGCGTTTCCCGCGGACCACACGGCATACCTCTATCGGTTTGGAATCTATACAGAAGTAGGCCTCGCCTCCATCCATCTCCTTAGCCATTCGGCTGCGTATCTGCTCTTGAAGGCTGCACACCCATTTGCGGCGGTCGTTGAAATGGCGGCGCGATATAAGATTGGGTATGGAGGAACGGCACTCGTTCAGCCTCGCCTCGAACAGCCAGTTCTCGCTGTCAATCCCCTCGGCTTCGGCTGCCATGCTCAGGGCTATGACTTCCAAGTCTGAAAAACGGGGAACGGGACCGGGACGGCGGATATTTCCTGCCTCTGTGACCAAATCCTCGGAGAATTTCTTGCATATCTCCAGGAAATTTGCGAACTTTGTGTACAGGTTGCACATAATTAGATTGTATAACTTAAAGTTTGGACGCTCTAAGTTACTTAAAATCTTGAATATGTGCAACTTTTTACTATACATTCTTTTGACTATTTAATTCCGCCAACGGGTAGCTTTTATTTGTTATTGATAAAAATGTTTCGGAATGCGGTTTTAGCCATTAAGTTGCAAAGGTATGGCATACGCGCGAATACCGGTTTCCACATTCGGAAAAATGATTTTCATAATCGGAAAAACGATTTCCTGCTAAAAAAACGATGCTTTTGACCTTCAAAACCTATGTTTTCAAGTCTCAAAAACGGGACATTTGTTTGGCATTCTCATCGGTAATGATTACCTTTGCCACTGAAAACAATAAATAACAAAACGGGAATGACGGAAATAAAAGAACTGCTACAGGGATTGCTCACGGCACTGCCCATGACGGTGAGCCTGTTCTGGACGGCAGCGATAGCACTCGACCTCTGGCGCGACGGCAACCGCGCCGCCCATCGCGAGCTGCTCTGGTGGACAGTGGCAACTGCGCTGCTCTATGCCTGCCACACGGTTTTCTTTGCTCATGCCCTTGCCTGGCTGCCCGTCACCGACACACTCTATGTGGCGATGAACCTCGCTGTTTATCCCGTTTTTCTTTACTACATCGTGACGCTGACGCGCGGTGAAGTGAGCAAAAAGGCAAGTGCCGCACTGCTTCTGCCCCCCCCCAATTTGCGGAGCCATCGTGGGTTTGCTCTATGCGCTGATGAGCGGTGACGAATGCCGACAGTTTTTTCACACCTATTTATATAATAACAGCTTCAGCGGACTTGCAGGTTTGTGCTTGGCTCAGGCACTGGTTCACCACTTGTACAAGCTGCTGTTTGGCGTGGGAGTGGTGCTGGTGTATTTCAATGCCAGGCGAAACATCCGCTCATACCACCGCCTTGTTGACAACGTTTATGCCGACGAAGAAGGCAAGAAGCTGCACAGCATATCGCTGATCATGACACTGATGATGGTGACCTCGGTGATTTCAATCGCTGCAAACTTCATCGGCCGCCATGTGTTCGTGGGAAATGCGGCACTCGCCATACCCTCGCTGCTGTTTTCCATGCTGATATTCGCCCTGGCGTGGACGGGCAGCCGCCAGCAATACGGCTTTGTAGACATCAAGGAAGTGCATGAAGAGCCTGCCGCCGACACGCAAGGCAACACAGAAACGGCACCTCCCCTCGACGGGCAGGGCGAAAGCCGCACACCAAACACAAACGGCAAGGCACAGCAACTGGCGATGAGGATCGACCAGCTGATGGACGACGAGCAGCTATACCTCGTTTCCGGACTGAAAGTGAGCGACCTGGCACGGCAGCTGAACACCAACGTGCGCTATATCCAGCAAGCCCTGAACGAAGAACTCAACATGTGCTTTGCCGAATATGTGAACCGAAAGCGCGTGAAACATGCCGCAAAACTGCAACAACAGCATCCCGATATCGACACGCTCACGCTCAGCGTGCGCTCAGGCTTCGCCTCACTCACCTCCTACTACAGGAACGTGAAGAAATATTCCTGAGAATTTAAAAAGGAGTGAAGGAGTGGAGGAGTTAAGGAGTTAAGGGAAAAAGGAGTTAAGGAGTTAAGGAGTGAAGGAGTGAAGACAAATGATATTTTTTCTTTTAAACAACGGATTTCACGGATTCTACGGATTTAAATGCCTACGGCGTAACATAAATGTGCGCGAATGAACGCGAATGAATCGTAAATATTTACGAGTAATTCATGTATATTTACGTAAATTCACGTAGCGTCGCAGACTAACAAATAATTTAAAAACAACGGATTTCACAGATTCTACGGGTTTAAGTCATGCCGAAAACAGGAACTTAAATAATCCGTAAAATCCGTGAAATCCGTTGTTTTGATATTAGATAATAATTTTAGCAGAACTATTGTCTTAACTCCTCCACTCCTTTACTCCTTAACTCCTATAGACAAACAAAGTTTACCTCCGAACATCGTTGCACATTTTCACCGTTTTGTGCATAAAACCGCCGTTAAACATCTAACAAACGTTAAATATTGTGTGCGATTACAGGTAATTTAGAACAATACAGGTAACTTTGCAACCAAAATTTTTAAAGGTATTTAAAATGAATAAACTGAAATTTGTTTGCACCGCCTGCGCAATAGCATGCTTCACCACATCATTCGCCGGCGGTATTCTGACCAACACAAACCAAAGCGTTACATTCTTACGTAATCCGGCACGCGACGCAGCCATCGGTATTGATGGTGTTTACAGCAATCCTGCCGGTGTGGCTTTCATGAACAACGGACTGCATCTGTCGTTCAACTGGCAGTATGCCCACCAAACGCGCACTATCGTGACCACGAATCCCGACTTCGCATTGGGCATGCGCAACAACAATGCCACAACAAAGGAATTCGAAGGAGTGGCCGATGCGCCCATCATCCCATCACTGCAAGCCGCATATAATAAAGGAAGATGGAGCTGGCAGTTTAACTTCGGGGTGACCGGCGGTGGCGGAAAATGCGAATTTTCCGATGGTATCGGCTCTTTCGAGAGTGCCGTTGGCGCCATAGCAAGTCAGCTGAAGCCCCTCGGTGCCACAGGCTATGACGTGGAAGGCTATATGCGCGGCAAGCAATATTATTTCGGATTCACCCTCGGCGCAGCCTATAAGCTCACCGACAACCTTTCTGTATATGGCGGCGCACGCATACTCTACGGCTCGGCTTCCTACAAGGCACGCCTCAGCAACATCATGGTGAACACGCAGAACGGTGCCGTTCCTTTCGGCACTTTCCTCGACAATGCCAACACCACCATTGCAGGCGGAATAGCACAATATGCCGACGGCATCAGCCGGTTGCAGGCGGGCATCGCACAATATCAGGCAGCAGGCGCTGCGGCTCCGGCAGAACTCACCACCCAGCTTGCTGCTGCCGAAGCGGCAAAGGCACAGTTGGAAGGCACGCAGCAAACCATGAAGGCACTGGAGGCCTATCGCGAAGGCGTGAATCTGATGTCTGACCAGAGCGGCATCGGCATTGCCCCCATCCTGGGTATTGACTATCGCATCGGCAATATCAACCTTGCCGCCAAATATGAGTTCAAGACGCGCATGCGCATGGAGAACAGTTCCACCGTGAAAGAGGCTCACCAGATTGACGCAGTGAACAAATACCGCGACGGAAGCAGTGTGCCTGAAGACCAGCCCGCGCTGTTCACCGTTGGCGCCCAGTGGGAAATCACGCCCAACGTGCGCGTGAATGCCGGCTATCATCTGTTTTTCGACAAGTCAGCCCACTGGTATAACCACGAAGAGAAGAAGCTCGACGGCAACACATGGGAGATTAACGGCGGTGCCGAATGGGACATCAACGACAAGCTGCAGGTGAGCGGCGGTCTGCAAAAGACAAACTACGGTCTCTCGGATGCCTACATGAACGACATGTCGTTTGTGGTGAGCAGCTATACCTTCGGCTTTGGCGTTGGCTATAAGGTAAGCGAAAAAGTGAAAGTGAACGTGGCCTACTTCCAGACCAACTACGACACTTACAAGCAAGACGTGACACCCGCCCTGACCAACAGCACCACACACAACGACTATACCCGCACGAACAGGGTGTTCGGCGTAGGCGTTGACCTCACGCTCTGAGCATTTCTTCAAAAGAGAAGGGCTATCTACAGCGGGTCGACATCATAATAGACCTGCAACGAACCATTGCGCGAGTCGCGTAAGAGCAGTTCTTGCTCAAGGCGCAGGCACTCGCGCACTTTTTTGATGTCGATCCCGTTCTCTAATTTCAGCACAAGCTTGCGTATGTGGAGCGACTTCATCTTCGCTATGGCAGGCTTGTCGGGACCCAAGACGCGCTCTCCGAACCAATGGCGGAGGCGACTTCCGAGTTGCCTTCCGGCAGAATCCACCGTCGGCTCATAGCGGTGTTTCAGGAAGACATACACCAAATGATAATATGGAGGATAGCGAAACGCGCGCCGCTCTTGCAGCAGGTCATTGAAGAAAGAGGAATAGTCGTTGCTCACCACCTGCTGGATGACCGGCAACTGGGGACTCTTGGTCTGCAAGATCACCTGTCCGCGCTTGCCTTTCCTGCCTGCGCGCCCCGCCACCTGTGCCATCATCATGAACGCATGCTCGTAAGCGCGGAAGTCGGGATAATTCAGCATGGAGTCGGCATTCAGGATTCCCACCACCGAAACACGGTCGAAATCCAGTCCCTTGGTAACCATCTGCGTACCTATTAATATATTTGTGCGCCCGGCAGAGAAGTCGGCAATGAGCCGCTCGTAGGCATGGCGCGTGCGGGTGGAGTCTAAGTCCATGCGCGCCACGCGTGCCTCGGGGAAGATAGCCATCACCTGGTCTTCAATCTTCTCGGTGCCGAAGCCGCGCCCCGTGAGATTCGTGTTGCCGCAATTGGGACAAGCCTGCGGCACTTGATAGGTGAATCCGCAGTAATGGCACGTGAGCTGTTCCATTCTCTTGTGATAGGTGAGCGACACATCGCAATGCTGGCAATGGGGAACCCATCCGCACACGCGGCACTCTATCATCGGCGCGAAGCCGCGACGGTTCTGAAACAGGATGACCTGCTCGCCCCGCTCAAGCGCCTGGCGGATATGCGACAGCAAAAGAGGCGAAAACGGACCGTTCATCATCTTCCGGCGCTGCATGTCTCTCACGTCGACCACCTGAATCTCGGGCAACAGGATATCCTGGAACCGCTTTTCCAGGCGCACCAAGCCATATTTCCCCACGGTGGTGTTGTAATAGCTCTCCATCGAAGGGGTCGCCGTTCCCAACAATACCTTGGCACCGCTCATCTGCGCCATCACAATGGCGGCACTCCGCGCATGATACCTCGGAGCGGGATCCTGCTGTTTGAAGGAGGTTTCATGCTCTTCGTCGATGATGACAAGCCCCAAGCGCTGGAAAGGAAGCAGCACCGCCGACCGCGCACCCAAGATGACATCGTATGGATTCATCGACAGCTGCTTCTTCCATATCTCCACGCGCTCGGCATCGCTGTATTTGGAATGATAGATTCCCAGCTTATTGCCGAACACGCGCTGCAGCCGCTCGCGCATCTGAACGGTGAGCGCAATCTCGGGCAACAGATAGAGCACCTGCTGTTTCCTGTCGATTGCCTGCTTGATAAGGTGGATATAGATCTCGGTTTTCCCGCTCGACGTGACACCGTGGAGCAGCACCACGTTCTTGCTGAGGAACTGGAACATCACCTGATTGTAGGCTTCCTGCTGCGCCTCGTTGAGTTTTTTGATATGTTCGAAATGCGGCTCGCCGCCGTGGTTCAGCCGTCCCACTTCCTTCTCATACGATTTCAGGAAGCCCTTGTCGGTCAATTGTTTCAGCACCGTGGATGTGCTGTGCGACGAATTCAGCAGTTCATCGCGCGTCACCTCCTGTATCGCAGGCTGCTGCGTGGAGGAAATCTCATCCCAGTGGGACATCTGCAGAAACTCGATGAACACCTTCTGCTGCTTGGTGGCACGCGACAGCATGTCTAATGCGATATGCAGCGCCTGCTCACTGCGGAACTTCTCTCCCAGCTCCACATACGCCTCCATCTTCGGCTTATAGCCGCCCACGGTCTTCATTCCCGATGGAAAGGCGGCATTGAGCACCTCGCCAACCGGCGAAAGATAATAGTCGGATATCCACTGCCACAGGCGGAACTGCTCATCGCGCACCACCGGCTCGCCGTCGATCACCTGCATCACGGGCTTGATCTGCTCAAAGTCGGGCTTCACGTCGTGCACCCGCGCCACAAGAGCGATATAGCGCTTGCTCTTGCCTAAGGGAACCAGCACGCGCACGCCCCTCCTCACCTGCGCCTCCATCATTTCGGGTATGGCGTAAGTGAAGAATCCTTCAAGTGGCAGCGGCAATATCACGTCGGCATATTTCATCGAATGCAAAGGTAAAACAAAAAAAACAATTAACCGAATGATTCTTCCGATATTTGTTTCAAAACATGCTTTCATCGCAAAAGCACAGGGCAGAAGATGAAAGCGTATGTTTCGAAGAATGAGAGCATAGGTATTAAAGAATAAAAACGTATGTTTTGACTACTAAAAGCGTATGTTTTGACCATTGAAAACGTATGTTTTACGGAACGAAAGCTAAACTGACGCAACATCTATCATAGCCAAGCATATCGTTGTAAACATTTTTCACCTCTCTCCTATGGATAAAAAACACATTTACCCGCACCTGCGCATAATCCGTTGACTTACAAGCGCTTGTGAAAAATTATCCCGCACCCGCTGCGACACCCGCTGCGTCACCTGCTGCGTAATATTGTGGGCATTATTTGTAAACAATTTTTATATTTCACCCCCGCCGTTTACTCCTTCCTGCCAACCTTCAACAGGCATCTTGAAAGCAACAACAGAGCCAGCGGACAACGAAAGATATTTACAAATCTTGTCCACAATATTACGCAGCAGGTGACGCAGCGGGTGTCGCAGCGGGTGCGGGATAAATTTCTCCAACTATTTGTGAATCAACGTTTTACGCGCAGGTGCACTTAATTTTGTTTTTTAACCTTAGGAGAAAGAAAAATTCTTGACACTCTTGACGTTTGGACCCACCATGAGAGCCGTTATCAGAGGACGCTCGATGTGCAGGAGAAAAGCCGTGCAGCGGCTGTTCTTCAGCCAAAAGTCAGCAACGG
The DNA here is from genome assembly GCA_017471245.1 of Prevotella sp. GTDB lineage: Bacteria > Bacteroidota > Bacteroidia > Bacteroidales > Bacteroidaceae > Prevotella. The sequence goes on along the minus strand of JAFUVB010000038.1, from coordinate 25,586 downwards.
CATGCGGTGCTGTTAGTGCGCAGCTGCTCGGACAGATTGCCATAAATTTCAGCAATTGTACAGAAAAAAACGTCAAATTGTTTTCTTTTTCAATAAAAATCATTACTTTTGCATCAAGATTGTCTAAGAACCATCAATCATGTAAAGGAAAAGAATATGAAGAAACTGATTTTTGCCGGTGCACTGGCAGCATGTCTGCTGAGCGCACAGAGCGTAAATGCTCAGGACGTGATCACTGCACAGCAGGAGAACGGTCAGGTGGTGGAAGGTGTTGATGCCGCCAAGCAGCAGGCCAAGGATGCCAAAGCCATCGCCAAGGAAGCAAAGAAAGCCGAAAAAGAGGCCAAGAAGAAGGTGAAAGCCCACAATGATGCCCTCAAGGCCCGCGATGCCGTGGAGAAGGCACGCAAGGATTTGAAGAAGGCAGAGGAGAAGGCAGAGAAGACTGCCAAGGAAGCTGCCAAGCTGGGTGTACCCATCTGATAAGAGTGATATATTGGCTCACAAATAAGAAGGTGTGCCATAAAGAAACTACAACGGATTTCACGGATTCTACGGATTATCTAAGTCTTGATTATCAGCATGACTTAAATCCGTAGAATCCGTGAAATCCGTTGTTTCTATAGGAATGTCTGTATTGAAGTACCCTCTTTGTATGTTATCAAACGAATGAGTTACATGGTGCTTAGAAGAACCACACTGCCGACACCTGCCATGACTTGGCTTTGCTGGAGGTGTGGAGCAGTTTGTTTTCCACTTCGTCGTCCCACTCGAACTCACCGGTCTTGCCCAACGGCAGGTTGTAGTTGATGCCAATCTGAAGATGCGAGATGGTGATGCCGCCACCGATATTGGCACTGAACTCTGAGTCGTTGAACCGCCAGTTCACGTCTTTCAGGTCGTTGTCGTGATACTTCAGCGCGCGGTCGCCCAAGGTGAAGGCTATCTGCGGACCTGCTTCCACAAAAACGTTTGCCATGTCTGACAGGCCAATGGCATAGCGCAAGTTCACGGGAACATCCAACGATTTGTGCTTAATGGTCTCCGTGCCGTTCACCTTTGCCTCTTTTTGGTTATACAAACCTGCGAAATTCAAGCCCAGTCCCGTGAGTGGCAAGTTGATGTGCATGATGGGACCGATGAAGAAACCGGCGCGGTTGTCGGCATTGAAGTCATCTCCCTTGAACGAGAACTCCGTAAGATTCACTCCGCCTTTCACACCGAGACGAAATGTCTGTGACTGTGCCTGCATTTCTGAAAGGCTGAATGCAGCGAGGCACACAAGTGACATGATGATCCTTCTCATATATTCATATTTTTTAATGGTTATACTAACAATATGCGAACCACGCCCGGTGACCCGCATGTATTCGGTTTATCAGTGTCTTTGGCGACGAACCGTAACCCTTGCACTGCCGCCCGACGAAGAGCCAGAGGATGATTTGGATGCAGATTTCGTCTTCACCTTTGTTTCCTTCTGCTTGGTGGTGGCTGCCCTGCGGTTGGTCTTCACCGCCTTTTTCTTTGCCTTTACGGTGGGAGCTGCCTTTGCGATGCTGTCGAGAGAGTCTTTCTTGGCATTGTCGCCCCAGATGCTTTTCTCGAAACTCACCAGTTCCTGCTCAATGCGTCTCTGCTCCTTTGCCATGGCGGAATCGTTGGGGCAATACTGTGCCAGCGTGCGCCCTAGCATATTGTTGGTCTTGTATATCTTTCCGCGATACATGTTCTTCGTGAAATAGTCGTCAATGCTCATCACGGCGGCATTGTTCAGGTTGCTGGTCATAATCGTCTGCTTGGCAAGGAAAGGTGCCAGGTCTTCATATTTCACCCAGAAGAGCGGATATTTGGTGGCACCGTCGCCGAAGTCATCCTCACGGCTCATGATCGGACAAAGGGCAATCACCTTGGTGTGGAAGGTTGCAGACTTCTGGTCGTAATAGGAACTCTCCTTGATGTAATACGATTTCACCTCGCGCGATGGAATATCACTGTCGTCGATGCGGATTCTTCCGTTTTCCGTCTTCTCGTAGTAGATGTGATAATTATCGATGAAAGCCTTGGGCTTTACGCGGGCAGAGTCGTTGAACACCTCATTGCCATCGAGCCTGTACTCGTATGCCTTAACCTGTCCGCTGAGCATCAGCTTGAAGAGATAGGTGAAGAGGTTCATCTGCTGTCCCATCGGCTCCACGGGATAATACAATCCTGCATTTGCATCTTCTTCGAGATTCAGTTCACGGTAGATGTCACGGCGCCACACCACATCCTCAGACATTGTCTGCGATGTGGGGAACATGATTCGTGCGCGGGTGGTCATGTTGTTGGCTTGCGACTGCTTCTGCTGTTGCTGCTGTGCCTGGCGGCGGGCAGCTGGCTGTGCGCTGGAATGAAGCGACACCAGACTGGCCATAACCACCAGCATGAGCTTTGCCATCCACAGCATCCGCGAATTCTCAAAATATCTTCTGTTCTTGTTCATACCTTATTATATATATTAACTCCTTGTGGGGAAACTAAACTATTCTTTCTGTTGAAGCTGCACGTTTATCATTCTTTCTGCTGCTCCTCGCCCTTTGCTATTTCACGATGATTTCCATGGCACCGGGCAACGTGCGCGTGATACCGTCGGGTCCGATTGCCGTAACCCTGGATATGTAGAAGCGGCGGTTGCGCGACAGTTTGCGGAATGCGTCACGCTGGCGTTCAGAGAAAGAAGCACCGCTGCTGACCATCGGCATGGCATTACCCATATTGTCGAAGAATACGGTTTCGAATCCGGTCACCTTGAACTCAATGTCGAGCAAACCGTCATCAATCGCCGCCTTGATGCCCGACAGGTTCATCAGCGAAGCCTTTGCCAGGCCTCCGCCCTTGAAACGATTGTCGCCCACAACCATGTATGCCGTGGGATCGGGCAACTTGCGCACTTTGAACGTAACAGGAGCCATCTTGCGAACCGTACCCTTGTCGTTGACCGTCACCGTGAATGCCACATCCTGCCCTACGGTAGAAGGAACAGCCACATAATGACCACTGCCACGGGCACTCAGCGAGCCGCCACTCATCGACACCGTGACCGCATTGTCGGGAACACCCGGCACACTCACTGTCATGGGGTTCTGATAGCCGGCATACAGCACGTTCATCAGGTCGGCAGCCACGGTGGCACTGTTGGGGGCAGGTATCACACTGTATTTCTGCAAGAAGTTGCGCCTGATGGTTTCACCGGCGGCATTCCTTGTCAGCAGGTAACCGCTGAACGAATGCTCGCCAACGCTTCCTGCGGTGAATGAATACCGACCGCTGCTCGTATTGATTTTCGTTCCGTTTACATAGATTTCAGGCTGCATGGTGGTATCCACGGCTGCCATCACGATATTGGCTGCAAACTGCTCGCCGGGATAAAGCACCGTCTTCTCTGGTATGACGAAGGCATCCAGCTTGTTCACTCGGATGTCCTTCACGTCGATGTTCGACACCAGTGCATGCAGCACCTCGCCTTCGGCATAGCGCACATCGCTCTGTAGTTTTGACAAAAGGGTGACAGCAGCAGCCACAGGCATATCCTCAAACATATACTCCTGCCAGTTCTTGCCCATGGCATGGGCATGTTTCGGGAGTTCCGTCGTGAGATTACTATTGATGATTTCGCGCTGCTTGGCATCGGAAACCATTGTCAGGATGCGCTCGCGGAAAGAGTTGATGGCATCATAAAGTTCGCGTCCGCGCCCCTTTCCGGGAGCCAGTATCACCTGGCTTGCAGCCTCCAGGTCTTCCTTGTTCCTGATGTTCATCACGTCACCATCGCTGCCGTCGGCCTCCTTCACAATGGCCACCTTCAGATCCTGGGCAAGGTTATAAATGGAATCGCTCATGCGCTTCACCGTCGTAGCCTTGTCGAACCAAGCCTTCACCTTTGCCGGATTCTTCTTCATCTGCGACTCGAAGTCATTGTATATGGATAGATTCTCCTTCGCCGAGTTCATCGTCGTGCGGTTGATGCTCTCCTCAACAAGAGAGAATCCCTCCAGCACTTCCGTTGAGACGTTCAGCGCAAGCATTGCCATCAAGACGACATACATCAGGTTGATCATCTTCTGGCGAGGAGAAACGGGTCTTTTCTTGATTGCCATTATTCTACTTTCATCTTCATTGTCATAGCCTCGATCATACGGGCATAGATGTTGTTCAGCTGTTCAATCTGCTGTGCCATCTTCTTGGTCTGCTCATTGATTTCGTCGATGGTGCCAATCTGTGAGCTGGCACTCCTCAGCTGCATCTCGTATACCTTGCAGATACCCGTGAGCGTGCGGTTCAGGTTCTCCATCTCCTCAGAGTCGGTTGTCAGTCGGCGGCTCTGCTCGGATACGCGCTCAAGCACTTCAGTGAGTTTCTTCAGTTCGTCCACATAGGCATTGGTTGCCTCGGTCATGTCGGGAGTAAGCGGAGGAATCACTGGCGGCTGAACAGAACCCTCTGCGGCACCGGGCATGGCGGCAACTGCCACCGAACCATCGCCAGCCCCAGCCGACGTAACACCGGGAGAAGCCGCAGCGGCAACACCGCCACCGATGATAATCGTGCCACCTCCGGCAACGCCGCCTCTCACAACAGGCTCCACGCCTTCGTCGGTCTCCGGTTCTTCGTCTTCGCTCTCCTCATCCTCGTCTAAACGGAGATGCGTCGGCAGATCCATGCCGTCGGCAGTCTTGTCAAACGGTCGGTCGAAAGCAGAGAGGAAGAATACGAACACCTCGGTACCCATTCCTAAGAACAGCCAGAAGTTGGCACCGGGAATATGTGTCAGTTTGAAGAGTGTTCCGAGAATCACGATGGCGGCACCCCAACTGTATGCATAGTTAAGGAATGTCTGTCCCGGCACACTGTCCATCCACTTTTGCAGGCGGTATATGATATTCAGTTTGCTATACTGTGTCATAGTGCAATGATTTTATGTTTTTTCGTATCATTATTTCTTCTTGCTGCCCTTCTGCTTCACGCTCTGTGAATTAGCAAGCGAGCGCACGCAGCGGAAACCTATGTAGGATCGGGGCTGGTTCTGGTACTCCCACGAGCGCCACGCAGAACGGATATGGCTTTCAGGATCCTTCCACGATCCGCCTCTCACGCTCTTCTTCTTCAGCCTATAGGGATCTTCTTTGGCGGCATTATACTGAAGCGTTGGGTTCAGGTCGTTCATAGCCTCTACGCCTGCCTCGGTGAAGATGGTGCTCGTCCACTCTGCCACGTTGCCTGCCATGTCAAACAGTCCGTTGCTGTTGGCGCCATAGATGCCCACCTTGCTCGTTATCAGGTTGCCGTCTTCGGTATAGTTGCCGCGATCGGGCTTGAAGTTGGCATAGAAGCAGCCACGCTCGTTCTTCATGTCCTCATTGTCCCAAGGGAACTCATTACCTGCCTTGCCGCGGGCGGCATATTCCCATTCAGCCTCTGTGGGCAGGCGGTAGCGCTGGATGTAGCGTGCCTCGCCACCAAGTCCTTTCAGCAGATAGTCGGTGCGCCATGCGCAGAACGCGTTAGCCTGCTCCCATGTGACACCCACCACCGGATAGTCGTTGTAGGCAGGGTTGCTGAAATAGAAGCGCATGTACATCTCATTGTCAGAATTCTTGAAATCATTCACCCAGCACGTGGTGTCGGGATAGATGTTCACGATGTATGTGTTCAGGAAATCCCACGGTCCCGACAGCGGACGGTCGATGGTCTCCCTCACTATCCTGCCCTCATCGTCGATATAGGCAGTATCCTTCGAGATCATCACCACCTCATTGGGATCCACGATGATGTCGGTGTTCAGGTTGCGCTCTTCGGGATTCAGGCGGTTGCGGCGCAGAGCGGCAGCCGTATAGTCGTACACCTCATAGCGATAGTTCATCTGTCGCCAGTCGAGCAGTTTCTCGCCTGTCACGGGGTTCACCTCATAGAGGCTCTCAATGGCGCGCGCCTCATCCTCGTTGGGTTTCCTTGGCAGTGCCTTCTTCCAGTTGATATGGGGCGCAACGGGGTCGCCGTTCTTGTCCTCGGTAATCATGTAGGTCTCATCTCCGCCGTAGGAGGGATCAGCCAAGCGGGTGCGCAGGATAGAGTCGCGAACCCAGTATACGAACTGTTTATACTCTGAGTTGGTCACCTCCGTCTCGTCCATCCAGAAGCCGTCAACAGAGATGTCCTTCACCGGAGCCTGCGAGCCCCAAAGACTGTCCTGGTTCTCGATACCCATTTTCAGATAGCCGCGCTTCACTAACGCCATGCCATAGGGCGTGGGTTCCACAAAGCTCTTTCCGCCTCCCACACCGGTCACCTCACCGCCGCTTCTCACCGACGATGCCATCTTGCTTCCGAGACAGCCCGAAAGCATCACCGCCATGACAGCACATGCCAATATGACTAATGACTTCTTCATATTTTCTTCGTATATCAATTTCAAAATAATCTCATTCAACATTCTCAAGAATGGAAGTTTCCTCCATCTCCATGATCTTCATCTACCATCTTCTTTCTCCCATCAGGCAATTCACAGAATCCTCACGCTCTGGTGCTTGTTTCTTCCCTTCTTGTAGAGATTCAGGTCCACCTGATAGCCCACGAACAGCTCATGACTTCCGTTTCCGAGACTAATGCCCGATGTATATGCCTCGTAGCTGTATCCCACGTTGAACCCTTGGAAGCGCCCTCCTATGAGCACAGTGACCGAGTTGCCGGGACTGTAGGAAGCTCCTACCCACAGGCGTTTCTGATCGTGAGTATACACCAGCCGCCCCGTAGCGTCGGCTCTCCATGCCACGCCATCGGAACGCACCAACACAGAGGCTGGTATAGATAAGAACGGATTTCTCAGCTTAATATTGTATCCGCCCGTAAAATAATACGTTCTGTCCACTTGCAGCTCGTTTGTCTCACCCAGTTCCACTAAGGGTGCATTCACGTGAGTGACAGAGGCACCGGCATACCAGCGACCGTGAGTGTAATACACTCCCGCAGCGATATCCACAGAGTTTCCCTCCTGCTGTGAAGTCACGAAAGCCGGGTCGGAGGAGGTCTCCAAATCCAGCTTGCTGCCGTCCATCGTCTCAGAGAGCATGCCCACCTGCACGCCCACGCTGAGCACGCCACCCAGCAGTTTCTTCTTCAGGGCATACTGCGCTGCAATGCGCTGATGGGTGAAAACGCCAATCTGGTCGCTCATCAGGTTCAGCCCAACCCCATGATAGTTGTTCAGGGCATACAGCGGCATGTCACCACTAATATACATGGTGCGCGGGTTATGCTCAAAGCCTACGAAACTCATCTGATAGGAACCCACCACGTTCAGTTTCTCCTGTTTTCCGGCAGATGCGGGGTTAAACGCCGTCTCCGTTTCCCAGTAGTGGCTGAGCGACGCGTCATACTGCGCATTCGCCCCTGTTGCGGCGAACACGACAGCCATCATCAATATCGCAATTCTTTTTAACACGAATTAATAACGCGAAACTTTGAATTTTATTGTATTGCGCTTTTCTCCTTCCAAACCATTGCTTTTCTCTCCCCGCCAAGCCGCTATGCTCAAGTAAATTAAATTGATTTACTGTGCAAATTAAATTAATTTGTTTTTCAAATTAAATTGATTTACTGCGCAAATTAAATTGATTTGCTGCTGCACTCTTATGCTTTGGAGACTCGAAAGTGCCACTTTGGAGACTCGAAAGTGCATGCGAAATTGCTTTATATAGTTTAAGACTTTCATCCTCGGCGACCTTTTTCTTGGTTTCGCCAAGGCTTTTATTTTATTTTTATTGTAATTTTGCAGTCTTGGGGTTTAGTAAATAGACTTCTCATGTGTATAGAGAGTGTATGACAGACAGAAAAGAAATAGAAAAACTGTTCCGACAGCATTACCGACAGATGTATCGGTTGGCCAACATACTTCTGCACGATGATGCAGAAAGCAAGGATGTGGTGTACGACATCTTTGCCCAACTTCTCAGCAACCCGCGCCCGCTACGGGAAGACACAGCCGAGGCGTTCCTGCTTACCTGTGTACGAAACAGATGCCTGAACGTAATGCGCAACCGCCAGATACAGGAGCGCATCCAACGGCTTTATCTCCTTGACCTAGAAAGCAGCATCCTCTCTGAACGACTACTACGTGAGGAGACGGAAAGTTTGAACGAGGGCATCCTACTGTTGCAACCGCCCGTTTGCCACGATATCATTCTGTGGCATTTCCGCGACGGACTCACCTTCAGCGAGATTGCCCGCAAGCTTCAGGTCAGCGAAACCACCGTCTACAAACATCTGCGCCGAGCGCTGGAGTCATTACGCACCCAACTTAAAACCCAAGAAAGCTTATGAACAAGACAGAACTATTGCTCCAAATGATGGAGCATCCGCACGAATACGCTGCCGACGAATGGCAGCAGATACTTCTCGATGAGGATTGTCGAGAACTCTACACGCTGATGTCGAAGACTCGCAGCGCCATTGATGCAGCGCGGGCTGACGAACAGATTACCGACGAGGTTATTGATAACGAATGGCAGCAGTTTGAGGCGCAGCATCCCGAAACGCAGCACCATGTCTCAATTTTATCATATAAGATAGCCGCCTCCTTTATTGGCATACTGATGATATCCGGCATTGCCTTCGCAACCATCCACATGGCACGTCAGTCTCAAGAATCTAAAACAGAAAAAGCTGTTCGAGCAGAACGTGTTGAGAAGCCAGTCCACACTGCTCCTGCCGACAAACTCACGTCCGATACCACCTCCGTTAAGTCTGTTGTCTTTGACAATATCCTCTTCGATAAGATGCTTTCAGAGATAGCCGAATACTATCATGCGGAGGTTGTATTCCAGAATGAGGAAGCTCGCCAGCTCCGTTTCTATTTTGTGTGGTATCAGGATCAGCCGCTCGACAAGGTTGTTGCATCGCTTAACCATTTCGAGAGTGTGAACATCATGATGGACGACAAGAAACTGATTGTGCAATGAAAAAGCTATTTCTCACCCTTGCGGTTCTTGCCTTTGTAGTCTTTGCAAACGCTCAAAAGGTTAGCCATACTTTCAATAATGTATCCATTTCCGAAGCCTTGCGCCAACTGAACGAGCAGTCGGCCGACTATACCATTAACTTCCTCTATAATGAGCTGGAAGACTTCCGCATTACGACCTCGCTGAAGAACAAGAACATTCCCGATGCCATCCAGCAGATGATAGGCTTCTACCCTATCCGGATGACCGTCACTACTGATGACACACCAGAGATTAAAGGTAAGCAGAAGCAGCAAATCTTCGTGGAGTGTACCCACAAGACTGATCGCCATCTCACGGGTTCTATCATTGACGAACAAGGACTGCCCGTCGCCTATGCCAATATTGCAGTCCTGAATCCTGCCGACTCCACTCTGCTCAGTGGCGGAGTCAGCAACGAGAGCGGATATTTCGCAATCCCCATTGAGCAAGTCGAAGTATTGGTCCGCATTTCCTACGTAGGATACAAGACCGTTTACAGACTCTGCGATAAGCCCGAAGTGGGTACCGTCAGGATGCGACCTGACAACTATACCATCAATGGCGTAATCGTGCAGGGTGAGCGTCCAAAGGTGGTGCTGCAAGGAAACTCATTGGTCATGAATGTAGAGAGTACCGTAATGGAACGACTTGGAACAGCCGAAGATGTGCTGTCGCGAGTGCCAACCATCTCAAAGAAAGGGGAGGGCTACGAGATTCTCGGAAAAGGAGCGCCGCTGATTTATCTGAACAACCGCAAACTGACCGACCTGAACGAACTGCGCAATATCCAGTCAGACTTCATCCGCACGGTGGAGGTCATTCAGAATCCCGGAGCCCGCTACGATGCCACCGTCCAAGCTGTCATCATTATCCATACCAAGCGCGTACAGGGCGAGGGACTGGGCGTAGAACTGTCGTCGTGGAGCAGCAAAGGACACGGCTACGTGAACAACGAGCGCATCAATCTGACCTATCGAAAAGGAGGATTGGAACTCTTTGCCAACCTCTTCGGAGCCTATAACAAGCGGTGGGAAAAGGGAGAGTTCGAGCAAACCGTCTTTGCTGACACCCTTTGGGTGATTAACAATAGGCAGGAAGACCATATTCACAATCCGTTTCTTGAGGGCCGTTTTGGTTTTAATTATCAACTGGATGACAACAACTCCTTCGGCGGTTTCTATCAGAATACCTACGACTATGTGAAGACCCAAAGCGAATATGACGATGACTTGACTGCCAACGGCAATATATACGACCACTTGCATAATAGCGGCATCAGCCGGGCAGAGGGGGTTCCCAAGCATCAGGTTAACCTATACTATACGGGCAAGATTGGGAAAATGAGCATCGACTTCAATGCCGACTACACCTATCGAGACCAACGCAACCGCAACCAACAACACGAGCTGAGTGAGAACCAGGACGACCGAGACGTGAACACTTATGCTCTGACGCGCAGCCGGATGGCGGCAGAAAAGCTCTTTGTGACGCATCCTATAGGAAAAGGACAGATTGAGGTTGGCGAGGAGTACACCAATACCCGGTGGAACAGCAGTTTCGAAAATGCCGAGGGCTATATTGCCAACAGTAACAACGAACAGCACGAAAGCAACATTGCTCCCTTCATTGAACTACGGCAGCAGTTTGGTCGCTTCCAGTTGTCGGCTGGTCTGCGCTATGAGCACGTAGAGTCGGAGTACTTCATCTGCGGTAAGCGGCGCGATGACCAAAGCCGCACCTATAACGACTTGTTCCCATCGGTTTCGGTCTCTACGGCTCTTAAAGGCACCCAGTTCTCGTTCAGTTATGCCAAGCGCACGACGCGCCCAACCTACTGGCAGTTGAGCAGCGATGTCATTTACGAAAACCGTCTGAACCTACAGACGGGTAATCCCTATCTGAGACCTGTCAAATATCACAATGTCAATGCGATGGCTGTATGGAAATGGCTTTATCTCAGTGCCAATTATTCCCATTGCATAGATCCAATCCTCTACACTGCAGGAAGTTTAGAGAGCGACAGCAAGGTTAACCTCATCACCCGTAAGAACTATGACCATGCAGACTGGCTGATTGTCACGCTTGGTGCACAGAAGAATATCAAGTTGTCAAAGGGGGAAACATGGACGCTACAGTACAACGCATCACTAATGAAACCGTGGCTCAAGACTACGTTCTTGGGTGGGCAGAAGAGTTTTGACCAGCCCATGCTGTCAATACAGTTGGGCAATATCATTACACTTCCCCATGATTGGCTGCTACAGGGCGATTTCAATGTGCATACCCATGGCTGTACAGGAGCAAATGCTATATCAGAATGTACCAACCCCATACTCACCCTCAGCGTCAGCAAGGACTTCTTTAAGCGTCGGCTTAACGTCAAACTCTCTGGCAATGACCTCTTCAATGGCAACATAGCTCGGTTCACACTCTATAGTAACCAATTCATGTTACGCAAGGTAGACGAAGATGACTCGCGCTATGTCTCACTATCCTTGCGCTACCGCTTCAATGTCACCCCGTCGAAGTATAAAGGAACGGGGGCCGGCAATGCGGAGAAGAACCGATTGTAAGACAATAGGCGTTCCGAAGGTATATGTTCTTACCTGCTTCATCATTACTACTAAGGGAAGAAAAGCATGCCGGAGGAACGCCTTCCCCTGTCAACATTGAAACTTTTTAATCAGAACGTTACTGATTTTTCTTGTAACTGCGCACTGCCCATACCGCCATGAGCAAGGATAAGCCGGCAAGGGCATACACGTGGCTGGATATCGACGGGAAGGAGCCGCCGCGCACAAAGACGGTGCGTACGGCTTCGATGAAATGACTCATGGGGTTGACATAGGTGGTGGCGAAAGCCCACGTAGGCATACTGCGCGTCGGAGTGAACAGTCCGCTGAGCAGCAGCATGCACACCACGAAGAACCACATCACGAAGATGGCCTGCTGAAGGGTGTCGCTGTGGTTTGAGATGACAAGGCCGAGCGAGGAGAAAAACAAGGCAAGCAGCATGGCAAGCATATAGACAAGCCAAAGCGAACCTTGTGAGACGATGCCATAGACCAGCCACGAGAGCACCAGGCAGATGCTTACCACCGCGAGGGCAATCATCCAGTAAGGAATCAGTTTGGAAAGGATGAACACATGTTTTGACACTGGCGTGACGTTGATTTGCTCGATGGTTCCTGTCTCTTTCTCGCTCACGATGTTCAGCGCAGGCAGAAAGCCGCACATCAGCATTACCACAATGGCAAGCAGGGCGGGTATCATGAACACCTTGTAGTTCTGACCTTTGTTGTATAAAGTTAACGAGTTGACGAGTTGACGAGTTGACAAGTTGTCAACTATAATCTGCGTCAGATAGCTGCTGCCGATGGCTCCCTTTGTCCCGTTCACGGCATTTGCAGCGATGAGCACGTCGCCGTCACCGGTAGACTGACCGTTAGACAGCCGCTTGCCATATCCCTGACGGATGACTACCGCCACGTCGGCACGGCTCTTCTGAATGTCATCCAAAGCAACGGCATAAGTGGGTTTCTGACCGTTGAAGATGAAATAGCGGGATGCCTCAATGCTGTGAACCAGTTGCTGCGAATAGCGTGAGCGGTCGTTATCCACCACATCCACCACGATGTTTTTCACCTCCATGTTCATCACCCACGGCATGATGCACATCACCATCACGGGAAAAGCGATGATGAGCCGCGGGAGAAAGGCATTGCGCCTTATCTGCAGGAATTCTTTCTGTATGAGAAATGATAGCATCTGTATGATCGGTTATTATTATTTCATATTCATTTTGGCATGAAAGGCAGAGGCAAAGGCAAGAGACTACCTAAAGCCGCACCTTGAACTTGGCAAGTGCCACGGCGAGCAGGGCTACGGTCATACCGCAGAGAATCAACACTTCGCGAAGCACATCGCCGATGCCCACACCCATAATCATCAGCTTGCGCATGGCTTGGATATAGTAGCGGGGCGGAATGATTGCCGACAGCCATTGCAGGATTGTCGGCATCGACTCCACCGGGAACAGCATGCCCGAAAGCATGACGATGGGCATGAGCAGTACCATTGCCGAGAGGAGCAGCGCCATGAGTTGAGTGGAGGCAATGCTGGAGATGAGCAGTCCGAGCGACAGGGCGAGCAGGATGTAGATGACACTCACAAGAATGATCCACACAAGCGAGCCTGCCAGCGGCACACCGAGCACGAAACGCGCCATCAGCATGATAGCCGCAAGGATGGCAAAGGCAAGAACCATGTAAGGCACTGCCTTGGCAACGATGATCATCAGCGGTCTGACGGGCGACACCAAGAGCACCTCCATGGTGCCTCGTTCCTTCTCGCGCACAATGGAAACGGATGTCATCATGGCGCAGATGAGCATGAGCAGCATGCCCATGATGGCGGGAACGAAATTATAGGCTGACTTCATCTGCGGATTGAAGAGCAGCTTGGTGTGGACGAGCGAACTGGAACCGCCGTTCATGAGTGCCGGATCCTGAATGGTTAACTGCGCATAATTGACCCACTGCTGCGACATGTTGGGGTCGGCACCGTCAACAAGGAACTGGATTCCGCCGTTCTTCGAGGCGTAATTGCTGCCGAACACCACAGCCATGTCGGCTTTCTGGCTGCGCAGCATGTGCTCTGCCTGCTGCGGAGTGGCAGCCGTGGCAGTGATGATGAAATACTCTGATGCGGCAAGACGGTTGACAACCTGCTGCGTTTGATGGTCTATCTGTGACGTTACCACCACCAACCGCACGTTTTTCACGTCGTTAGTAATGGCAAAACCGAACAGCAACATCAGCACCACCGGCATGCCAAAGAGGATGAGCATGGTGCGGCGGTCGCGCAAGATGTGGCGCCCTTCTTTCAGGATAAAGCTGTAAAACGTCTTCATGACTTCTCTTTTGCTTTTGTTCAGTTACTGTTTCGTGTAGCCTGGCGTGCCAGATAGGTGAAAACATGATCCATATCGGGCTGGTTGAGCTGCCTCTTCAGTTCATCGGGTGTGCCGATGGCACTTATCTTTCCGTCTACCATAATCGATATCCGGTCGCAATACTCGGCCTCATCCATATAGTGTGTAGTAACAAAAACGGTGATTCCCCGCGATGCCGCCTCATAGATCAGTTCCCAAAACTGGCGGCGCGTGGCTGGGTCTACCCCACCCGTCGGTTCATCAAGAAACACCACGCCGGGCTCGTGGAAGATGCTCACGGAGAAGGCGAGTTTCTGTTTCCATCCTAACGGAAGGCTCTTCACCAGGTCGTTGGCATGGTCTTCGAACTTCAGCTTGCGCAGCAGTGCCTCGCTTTTCTTCTTGATTTCAGCGCGGTTCATGCCGTAGATACCGGCGAAAAGACGAATATTCTCAGCAACAGTCAGGTCTTCATAGAGTGAAAAACGCTGCGACATATAGCCGATGTTGCGCTTTATCTGCTCATGCTCAGTGCGGATGTCGAAGCCTGCCACCGTGCCGGTGCCGCTCGTAGGCTGGTTCAGACCCGTGAGCATGTGCATAGCGGTGGTTTTTCCGGCTCCGTTGGCACCGAGAAAACCGAATATCTCGCCCCGTTTCACAGAAAACGAGATGTCGTCGACGGCACGGAACGAGCCGAAAGCCTTGACAAGATGGCTCACCTCTATGACGTTCTCCGTCGTCGCGGTGCCATCTTTTCCATGATCTATCCCCGGCGGATTGAAGATATCGGCGTAGGTGTTGAGTATTGTTTCGGGCGAATCGATGCCGCGAATGATGCCTTTGTCGAGGAACGCCACCCGCTCACAACGCCTCACTTCGTCGAGATAGGGCGTGGAAGCCACGATGGTGATGGCGCGCTCCTTCAGCATGGAAAGCATTTCCCACAATTCCTTGCGGCTCACGGGGTCTACTCCCGTGGTGGGTTCGTCAAGAAGCAAGACGCTGGGACGGTGTATCAGTGCACACGAAAGCGCCAGTTTTTGTTTCATTCCGCCCGAAAGAGCACCCGCCTTGCGGTTTTCGAAAGGCTCAATCTGGCTGTAGATTGCCTTGATACTGTCGTAGCCTTCGTCGACGGAGGTGTTGAAAAGCGTGGCAAAGAACTCCAGATTCTCTCTCACCGTGAGATCCTGATAAAGCGAAAACCGCCCAGGCATGTAGCCAACACGATGGCGGATGAGTTTCATTTGTTCCACCACGTCGTAGCCGTCGACCGTTGCCGTTCCCTTGTCGGCAAGCAACAGCGTGGCGAGAATGCGAAACAGCGTGGTCTTACCTGCCCCGTCGGGACCGATCAAACCAAACACTTCGCCCTTCTTCACCGAGAACGACACGTCGGTGAGTGCCTTTACCCGACCGTAGCTCTTGCTGATTCCGTTTACCTCTATAGCATTCATAAATCCCTCGTTCATGTTTCGGATGCTTCACGTCCTCCGGTTTTCAGAACTTCACTTCGCCATACATGCCTATCTTGATGTATCCGTCGCTGGCTACAGACACCTTGACGGCATAAACCAAATCGGCGCGTTCGTCGTCGGTAAGGATGGTTTTGGGTGTGAATTCTGAACGGTTGCTGATCCAGCTTACCGTGCCTTCATACTCCTTGCGCTGCTTGTCGCCGTAGTCGGCAAACACTTTCACCTTCTGCCCTAATCTGATTTGCTGGAGCTGGGCTGAGGTGACATAGGCACGCAGGTACATTTTCCCTACATCGGCAAGCTTGCAGAGCGGTCTGCCTGCCGTTACGAACTCGCCGCATTCGGCATATTTCTCAAGCACCGTTCCACTGACGGGAGCCTTGATATGGCACTTCTTCAACTGGTCGATGAGCTGGCTCACCTGCACATCGGTGGCTGCCATCTGCTTGTTCAAGGCATTCGTACTGGTGGCAAGGGCGGATTTTTGGGCGTCGAGCTGGCGTTGCAGCACCTCCACCTGATTAGTGGCATCGTCGAGCATCTTGCTCGGTGCGGCACCGTCGGCAACCAATTCTTTGTAGCGCTGTTGCTCGGTGCGCGCCTTGAGCAGCTGTTGGCGGGTGGCGGCAATCTGCTTCTCCATGTCGGGTTTCTGGCTTTGATAAACCTCTTTCGCTGCTCCTGCCTGACGGATCTTCAGCCAAATCTGTGTGGTATCCACCAATCCCACTTCTGTTCCCTGCTCAATCACGTCGCCTTCGCTCACGTTGAAAGCAAGCAGCATGCCGCTCTGCTCGGCAGAGACTGTGGTTTCGGTTGCCTCAAACGTGCCTGTTGCGTCGTATTCTTTCTCGCTTTTTGCGCAGGCGGCGAGTATCAGTGCCGCACCTGCTATGACTATTGTCTGTTTCATATCGTGCCTATTTGTTTGTCGTAAATTTCAAATCGTATAGTGCTTTCAGCATTTCCGTCTCATGAATCGACAGCTGCACGCGCGCATTGTTTTCGGCATTGATCTCCCTCACCAGGTCGTTCACGTCGATAATTCCATGTGCCAGCTTCGATTCGGCTGCCTTTCTCACCGACTGGCGCAGCCTGATGATCTCTTCATCATCAGCCATCAGGCGGCGGTAACGGTCTATGTTCTCGTTCTGCTGCAGCTGTTCCAGGTTGTTGTTGAAGAGGAACACGTCGCGGCTATTCACGGCGAAGTCGCGCTGCAGCTGCAGTTTTGCCTTGTCGTTCTTGCGTGTATAGAGCGCGCCGATATTCCATGACAGCCGCGCACCCACTATTCCGTTGAGCGACCACTGCCGCCCTGTCATGTCTTTGAACATGTTCAGTCCGGGATAACCGTAGTATCCTTGTGCGAAAACACTGAAGCGCGGCATGAGGGCAGCGTCGAGGGCTTTCTCTTGGGCATCGGTGAGCCGCAGCTGCGCATCGATCGCCTTCAGCTCAGGCCGAGCTGAGGATGCGTTACCCATGTCGGCTGCGGGCTTCGTTGCATTTTTCACCTCGATGCCGCAGAAAGTGCTGAGCATCATGGTGAGCGTGCGGCGTTGCGACTGCAGGTTTGTGGCCTGCTGCGCCACGTTGAGCCTTTCTGCCTTCACCGCATTGTAGTCGCTCTCGGCAGCTGTTCCTCTGCGGAACATTGCTTCCAACTTCTTTTCGTTGGCAGAGAGCAATTCCATCAAGTCGCTGTTCAGACGGATTTGCTCGTCGGTCATCAACAGCGCAAAATACATTTCGTTCACGCGGCGGCGCACCTGATAGAGCGTCACCTCTGTCTGCGCCTCCTGCAATGCCCCCTGTCGACGGGCAATCTCTTTCTGACTGTTGATGGCACCGCCGTCGTAGACCGTCTGCTGCACATCAATACCGATGCGATACTGGTCTTTTTTCAGTCCGTCGAGTTCCACTCCCATCTGCTGCAACATGGTTTGCATCTGCTCAGGCCATGCTGCCACGTCGCTCTGATAAGAGGCCTGCGCCAGTGCCGACACCTGCGGCAGCCAGCCCTTGCCGATGTTTTCCACCGTCAGTCCGGTGGTTTTGCCAATCAGGTCGTACTGCCTGATCAGCGGATAATTCAGCTCTGCCGCCTGCTGGCATTCCTGAAGCGTCTGTCCTTGGGCAATTGTAGCTATCGCCGCACAGCATATCCAACTTGCAATTTTCTTCATAATCGCCATGTGAAAATGATTATCTTGGTGCAAAGGTCGGTAAAAAAAACGACATCGGCGTTACCTATACGCATGATATAATGTCCTTTTTGTTCGAAATATCTATAAAAAGGATATTATTCCGTGGAATTTCATTATCTTTGCATCGGATATTCAAAAACATGAAAGCGCATGAGCAGACAACCGAAACTGATGAGCCTCACCCGCATGAGAGACATTCTGGAGGAGCACAGCGCACTCCTTTGCGAACAAATATATATTGAAGATCAGCTCGCCATCATACATGGCGCTGCCGAAGTGTTCCAGCTTGTCATCAAGCAAGATCCGCCTTTCTCCATCAACGACAGGCGCTTGGGAATCATTGTGCGCGGTGAAATCGATGCCAATATCAACCTTGTGGAGAGGCACATCGCCGCCGGCTCCATCGTTTACATCGGTCCGGGCTCCATCGTAAGCCCCGTCAAGTTGTCGCCCGACCTCGAAATCTACGGATTCGGCGTGTCAACCGACTTCCCGCTGCCTTTCGCCCCGAACCAGATGCCGCAGGCTTTCAACGGACAAGTGCGCGACTTTCAGATAAAGGCAAGCCAGAGCGACCTCGACACTACAGTGCAGATACTCGACACGCTATGGCATCTGGTGCGCCAGAAAGGCTACAACCGGCAGACGGCTGCCAGCCTGATTGCCGCGCAGATGCACCACTACGACGGCATCATGAGGCAATATGCCAACCGCGAACCTGACTCGCGCAACCGCGAACAGACTATCTTCGACCGCTTCATCTATCTGGTCAACCAGTATGCACCGATGCAACACCACATCAAATTCTACGCCGACAAGATGTGTCTCACTGAACGCTACCTCGGAACCGTTGTTCGACAGGCAAGCGGGACCACTGCCAAAGAATGGATCGACCGCGCCCTCACCACCAGAATCGAAGTGGAACTGCGCCACAGCGACAAGACCATCGCACGGATTGCAAAGGAAATGAACTTCCCCAACCCCTCGTTCTTCTGCAAATACTTCAAGCGGATGACCAATACGACGCCGTTTGATTACAGGAAAAAATAGGAAATCGCCGTTTTTTTCTTTCTTCGCGTGCAAGATTTCACAGTATTGCCGTTTACAGGACAAAGTATTTATTGAAAAAGAAACCAAAAACGCAAAGAAATGAAAACAATGGATTTAGGAAAAATGGCACTCGTGATGCTCGCAGCAATATGCCTCGCAGCGTGTAGCTTAGAAGACGATGAACCGAAGGACAAGGTTGAAAATGTGACACTCTACGTATCCGCCGAGACGGGCACATACTCCCCGCTGATGTACATAGGCGATCCTTTTGAGGGCATGCAAATCAGGGAGAAAGGCGAGAGCCGGTGGGTTTGCGTCGCATTTTCCACCGTTGATGGATTCACCTATGAGCCGGGCTACGACTATGAACTCCTGGTGAAGAAAACAACTCTTGCCAACCCGCCGCAGGATGCCTCAAACGTGAGATACAAACTCATCAGAATCGTGTCGCAGAAACGTGCATCGTAATAGTCGATATCACCTTTCGGAAGAGCCTTATCATCGCTTTTTAAAAAGTGTGGCGGCGTGTTACTGCGAGTGTTTCGTTTAAAAACAGTCTCTTTCTGAACTGAAAACTGCGAGTGTTTGCCATAAAAACTCGCAGTTTTTGATATAAAAACTATCGCGAACTCATCGTTATCAGACTGCGAAAACCATAAACAGCTGGTTATCAACCTGTTATAAATCAGCGTCAACAAGAAGAAATTCTCCTTTTTGCATGCTGTTTTATTGAAAAAAAGCCCAAATAATCCATCATGATAGTCATTACGGTGACTTTTATAGGGAAAATCCCCAGGAGCATAGGGATTTCCCATTTGGGGGTTGGGCTGATATTGGCTACCTTTGCTATAGTAATTGCATACTAAAAGAAAACTGTTATGGAAACAAAATCACATCTACTCAGAAGGAGTATCCTGATGGCGGCACTCCTTTTTATCTCCAACTTTGCTTCGGCTACACGCGTTGCAGTGTATTGCTTCATGAACGGACCACGTATCAATGCCAACGGCGACAACAATATTCAGGCGAGCATACGCTTGAGTCCTCAAGGGGAAGCACTGTTAGAAGTGGAGAACTTGACAGGACAGATCATCTACATTGACCGCCGCAACTCGTTCTCGTTTGTCAACGGACAGTCTGTCCAAATGTTCATCCCTTCGGTCAATACGGAGAGTCATACCATAGGCAGAGGCGTGATATACGATGGCGACAGCGACATCAAGTGGGTTGACGGCGAATCGCACACCAGCAGCATGGCTATCTATAATCAACCCATACTGGCCATCCCACCTCATGGCATCTCCGTCATCTATTCATGGAGGGAACTGCCCCTGCTGTTGCGCCCCGACATGATAGACATTGGAAAGAGTGGCGGATGGTTCTGCTATAACTGTAGGGGCAGGTTCGCTGACAGCGAGAGCCGTTTTAAGAAAGGACAGGTTCGTCAGTATTCTGAATACGACACCCCGCTCACACTGTCTGCCCTCATCAGTTATGCCATTGACAATCCCCATGGCTCTGCCCAGCGGGTAAACTGCACCGACTTTGTAACTCGCATCACGATAGATTCCGATGCTGGCATCAGCAAGGACGGAATGCTACGCAATCCATACACAGGACGGTGTTTTGCCTTTCGCAGTGGCAAGAGCACAGGAGCCGTGATTGGCGAGTGCACAGCTGTGGCTGCCGCTGCTGTAGCGATTATTGTGTGTGCAGCAGAAGTTAAGAGCATGCAAGACAGCATGCCCGACTTTGGTTTTTAACAAAGAACCAGAAAGAAAAGAGCCGGAAAAGGCGGTGTCTGCAATCAGGGCGCCGCCTTCTCACTAAAAAGGTTATTCCGAGAGAGATATCTTAAGATCGCTTGGCTCTGGCGATGGGCTCAGCCTCAGTGCGTTTCTTCTGGCGGACAACAGAATCGGCTTTCTCTCGATCACGTTTCCGAAGCTTTTTCTCGGCCTTGGACTTCTTCAGGTCTTTGTCCAACTCTTCCATCTGTCTGCTAAAGTCCTCGCCCCACTTCTCCATATCGCGACCGAACTTCTCACTCCACTCCGCCATTGCGTCGTCGAACTTGCTCCAGTCGTACTCGCTGAGGTGGTCCTGAAGCGAATCGATGCCGTCAAGATTCAGTGTTCCCCAGTCGAAGTTGGAAGAGCCTCCTTCCCTGATGTCGATGGAAAGGTACACCCTCGGGGTCTGATTGTTCTCCTTCGAATTCGATTTGTCTGAAATGCTGAGCATATAGGTGGCACGCCTCTTGCCGTCGCGGAAGACGAGGGTATACTCATTACCGTGGTTGCTGACGGTCTCCGTGACGGCATCCTCGGCATCCTTCTTGAACGCCTCTTTCAGGCGATTGGCATACTTGCCCTCCTTACTATAGAAGGTGAAGCTCTTCACGGTCGAAAGGATCTGCTTGGTCTTGGGATCGCGCTTCACTACCTTATTGACGTCGACACCCTTCTGTTCCAGTTCGTCCACAATCTTGTTGATGCGCTGCTGCGCCATTGCACTGCCGCTCAGCATCAGAGCCAGCACTGCTAACATTACTTTTGCTTTCATATCGTTGGAATTTCTTGATTAGTATTCTGTGGATTCATCATCTCCGACACTTTCCGCTCAGCCGCCTTCAGTTCGGGCAGTATCTGGCGGATATCTGTTATCTTCTTGCCGTCTCGGATGATGTAACTGCCTTCGTAGATTGCATACTCCTCCTGTTGCTGCTGGTAGTGCCAGTAGCCAAGACCTACGCCGACGAGCAAGAGCAGCGAGGCAGCAATGGCGAGAATCACTGGGACATACGTCCGCTTGTGTCTGCTTATGGCAGGCATGCCATTGGCATACCAATGGAACATCTCTTGATACTGCTTCAGACTCTCCGCAATGTCTTCTCTATCGAAGTAGTCGTACAGCGCCTGCTCCTCGGCATTCGTCGTCTCGCCATTGAGGAACCGCTCTATCAGTTGTTGTATCTTCCTTTCCTCCATATCGCTTATTTGATAAATAGTTGCATGATTCTTCTTCTCGCTCTTGACAGATTCTGGCGCACGGCCTCCTCGGTGCAGCCTGTGATACGGGCTATCTCCGAGGTCTCCAGCCCGTCGATGTGCTTCATCCGCAACACTGCCTGCTGGGCATCGGGCAGTGTCTCTATCAGGCGCATCAGTTTAGCTTCCTCCTCATGGCTGATAAGTGTTGTCTCAGGAGTGTCATTGCCCGACATCTCTGTTTCCTGCCAGTCTGCCAAAGGAATCGAAACGGCACGCTTTCGGGTTAGCGCCAGTCGCCTCACCATCACCACGGCCAGAGCTTCAACGCTGTGATACTCATCGAGCATCTGCCGCATCGACCATAGTTTCAGCACGGCATCCTGCGTGACATCCTCCGCCTCATCACTGTCGCACAAGAACCTCAGGGCCTCGTGGTACAAATGTGGACGAATCCGACGTATCAGCGTTTCAAACTCCTTTTGTTCCATATTCACTCAATAGACGCGGCATAAGACGGAAACGTGACAACGATTAACATTGATTAAGACATCTACAAGAATAAAAAGTGATGATTTCAGTTAAGAGGGGTGATGATTTCGCTCTTTTGAATGTATAATAGGTAAAAGCGACAACGAAAAGATGCAAGACAAGGCAGAACAGTTTAAACAACTCTTCCGTTCGGAGTACGGCAGGATGTACCGGGCAGCCTACCTCCTGCTGGGCGACAAAGACGAGGCGAAAGATGCGGTACAGGACATCTTCGCCCAACTGTGGGCTGGTACCATCCCACTGCGTCAGGAGTCTGTCCGCACGTTCCTGCTGACCTGCGTCCGTAATCGCTGCCTCAACATCATTGCACATAGGAAGACAGTACAGAACGCTGCACAGTTATTAACACCTGAGGCTGTTGACAGCGGCAACTACGACGACGAACTGCTACAAGCCATCAACGACTACATCGACCATCGGCTGACACCCCAGACAAGCCGCATCATCAGGATGCACTACGACGAAGAGCGGTCGTACAAAGAAATCTCCGGCACGCTCGGTATCAGCCTGTCGGCCGTCAACAAACACATCGTGCAAGGACTGAGGAAACTACGTTCAACTTTTAAAGACAGAGAAGTATGACAAGAGACGAAAAACAGTGGATGCTCCTGCATCCCGAGCGATACACCGACGAGCAACTCGACGGGATGCTCAATGAGGCAGACATCCCCATGCCCGACATCGATACCGAGTGGCAGAAATTCGAAGCCGTGCATTTCAACCAGAAACGCCGTTCATGGGGATGGATGCAGATAGCAGCAATGTTTATCGGTGCGCTTCTGCTCAGCGGAATCGCCTATGCCGCCGTGCACGTCATCAGCAACATTGAGTCGAAACCGAAAGTAACCGTCACCGATAGCAAGTCCGACGTGAAGAAAGTAAAGAAGTCCTACGGCTTGGAGGTTGGACCGACCAAGAGAGTCCCCGTAATAAATAATAATGTGGAGCTTCAACAGATTATGCAGTACATCGCCGATGTCTACGACGTGAACGTGGAGTTCAAGAATGAAGCCGCCCGCACCCTTCGCTTCTACCTGCAATGGGAGACCGACGACACGCTGCAAGAGATCATCGACAAGATCAACCACTTCAAGAAGGTTCACCTGACCCTCACGGACGAAACCATCACCGTGGAATAACTGATAATTGACAATTAAAGCACAACTCATTGCTTATGAAACTTCTTCACCTTATTATATTGTGCCTCGTCGCCATGAGCGTGAAGGCACAGCGACTCTCGCACAACTTTCAGAACACCTCGCTCAGCGAAGCCCTCATCTGGATAGACAATGCCCAAGACAGTTACAAGCTGAACTTTATCTTCGACGAACTGGAGGACTTCACCGTCACCACGCAGCTGAAGAGCGTCTCCGTCCGCGATGCCGTGCGCCAGGTTTGTGGCTTCTATCCCATGCACCTGAGCTTCGACGAGCAGGAGATCTACATCGAATGCATGCAAAAGTCGGACACGAAACTCTCAGGGCGCATCATCAACGAAAGTGGCCAACCCGTTGCCTACGCCAGCATCTCGCTACTCTCTCTCGGCGACTCCACCTTCCTGACAGGAGGCGTGAGCAATGAGGCGGGCGACTTCGTGATACCCTGCAAAGAGCCCAAAATCATTACCCGAATCACCTGCATCGGCTATAAGAAGATAGAGAATACCTACAGCGTGGGTAATATCGGCGAAATACGCATGCAACCAGACAAGTATGCCCTGAAAGGCATCACGGTGAAAGGCCACGTACCACAATACCAGATGGGCAGTGAGGGCTTGGTGACTAATGTAGAGAGCACGCCACTTAGCCAGTTGGGAACGGCCAGTGACGTATTGAAACATGTGCCAGGCATCATCCAGAAAGACGACGGTTACGAAGTGTTTGGTAAAGGAACACCGATTATCTATATCAATGGGCGACTGATGCGCAATGCCAAGGAGTTGGAGCAACTGAAATCGACCGACATCAAGCACATAGAACTCATCACCAATCCTGGAGCCAAGTACGATGCAACGGTAGGTGCCGTTGTGAAGATCCAGACCGTTCGCAAGGCTGGCGACGGTTTCAGCATCGACACTTGGGGGCGCTGGCAACAGGGGCGGAAAGACCATGAAGCAGCATCGCTCGACCTAAACTACCGCAACAACGGCCTGGATATCTTTGCTTCGCTGTGGGCAAGCAAAGGGAATCATCTTCAACTGTCGGAAATAACCCAGGAAGTTCAAACCGATACGCTCTGGCAACAGCGAAACGACTTGCGGACGGATATCGTTAGCCGTGACTATAGCATCGAGACGGGCTTCAACTATATGCTGAATGAGTACCATTCGCTGGGCGCTAAATACGAATACTCGTTCCCGACTAATTCTGATGAGACAACCACGTTGACAAGTGATGTAACAACCAACGGCGCATTCTACGACAAATGGGAAAACCTGACCCAGAAGCAGACTCAAGGGAAAGCGAAGCATAAACTGAATGCCTATTATATAGGTAAGGTGGGGAGACTGGATATCGACTGGAACTTCGACTTTCTGCATAGCGGCTACGACGAGCAGAGCAGGATTACAGAAACCTGCCAGATTCAGGATGACCGCACGCTTGATGCTGAGAATCGGGTAAGAAACCGTATGCTGGCTTCGAAACTGACAATGACCTATCCATTGTTTGGCGGTTCGCTCGACTTCGGTGCCGAGTATGTCAATACAGACCGTCAGGATGACTATGTGAATCCACAGGGCTATGTCGCCTCTACCTATAGCACGCTGAAGGAGCAAAGCATCAGTCCGTATGCCGAATATTCGATACAGATGTCTAAGATTGGCCAGTTCCGCATGGGGCTCCGCTATGAACACGTGAACTTCGACTACTATGAAAGTGGTCGTCTCATAGAAGACCAAAGCCGCAGTTATAGCAATCTCTATCCGTCGCTATCCTTCGGCAGACAGATAGGTAAGGTGATGACACAGATAGGCTACTCTGCCAAGACCACGCGCCCCACCTACCGCCAATTGAGCAACGACGTGTTCTATGCCAATCGTTACGGCATGCAGCGTGGAAATCCTCTGCTCGACAATTCCGTCATCCACAACGTTTCCGTTCAGGGAATGTGGAAGTTCCTGCAGTTTTCAATTGACTATTCTGATGAGCGCGGACGGATCATACACTGGGTGGAGCAGATTGACAACTCCAACGTGACGCTGGTGACCTACAAGAATATCAACTCTCTGAAAAGGATCGTGCCTTTTGTGTCACTCGCACCCCAGTTCGGCATCTGGCATCCGCAGGTGTCATTGGGCTTCGGCAAGCAGTGGCTCTCAATGAAGACAACGGAAGGAGACATTTCCCTGAACAAGC
>JAFUVB010000037.1 GCA_017471245.1 Prevotella sp. | reverse complement strand
ATACCGGATTTCGAGTCCAGCGCGATCGATCACTCTGCCAACCTTCCAATTAAGCAAGTTCTAAAAAGTGCTCTCGCATTTGCGGATGCAAAAGTAGTAATAATATTTCGTTCCGCAAAATCTTTTGCCAACTTTTTTACGTTATGCTTACCTCTCCACCGCAGAGGGAGAGTTATGAAACCGAAAGCGCACACGAGGAAATCCCCGTGTGCACTTTTCAGATTTAGAGCGGGTCAGTAACCGGAGTCTCCGGTGCCGTTGTCCCGATCTCAGCAGCGTTCTTGAACGTCACCTTCTTAACGAACTCGGTCGATGCCAGGCTCAAGGTCTTCTCCAGCTCGGGCAGGAAGCGGATGTGAACACCCTGGATGTTCTTCTTCACGTCGAACTTAGAGTACGACTCCGCACCAGTGCCTTCGATGGTGGTGTAGAACGTTCCCAGGCCGTTGATCTTCACCTTCCTCGACGAGAGCAGCATCTCTACGATACAGGTCTTGTACTTCTCGAGCACACCGAAGATTACGTCGGGAGTGTAAATCGAACCGTGCTCAGCAATGTGGTTTGCCATTGCCCGGTTGTCGAGCGTCTCCACGTGCTTGGCGTGAGCGAACCACAGATTAGCCACCTTCTCGCGGGAACTCTTGTCCTGCTTGATTTCATAAAGAAATTTTGCCATAGTCTTTTAATTTTTGTGTTGGTTTGTAACTCGTAAAATAATAACTCACTTGTGTTGTATTTCAACGCTACAAAGTTACAAAACCTTTTTCAAACCACCAAATTATTTTCCTGATTTTTAGTCTAATAAATGTTAATTATTAAAGTAATGGTTTAGGGGGAAGGATTACTTAAGAACCCCACCCCCTATAGAGAGAAAAACAAATGCAATGCAATATTGCAATATAGCCACGAAGAGTCAATAAGTTTACATAAGTTTCCGATACTTACCCTTGTCCTTGCCGCTGGTAATCTTCTGTACCAGACCTTGATCCTGCAAGCGTTTCAGACGGCTACAGATGCTGCCGGTTTTACCTCCGTACTCAAAAGCTTTATCAACGTCTTCCGACGAGAAAGGGTTGGGCAGGCGACGATAGCCAAGCCACGTCTTCTGCTTGTGGCGCACGTTAGATGCCTGTTCTGCAGCCAGGTCGTCGTAGTGTTTTTCGAGGATGGCCTTACAGAAGTGCTCCTGGAAAGCAAGTTGGGCGTTAGCAATAAGGATCGCCAGGCGTACGTCCTTCTGGTCTGTCTTGAAGTTAGGACCGCATTTCCACTTGCCGTCGGTATCCTGAACCATTTCCGACCAATGTCTTGACAGCACGAATGCGAGCACAAAGTTAATTGCATGCCAGCATGGTCTTTTAACCAAATCCTCCTGAGCTAGGTCGTTGTCCTCACCGGCATCAGCCATGTGGTGCTTGGTCCACAGCTGAAGGGCTTTCGAGATAGGTTCACACGGTATCTCACCCTTACAACTGTCCAGCTTATAAGCCCATTCCCTGAGTTCGGCATCCCTCTGGCGGGCAGCGTCGTCGTACGGACTTGGCTCCAGCATCTCAAAGTTAGAGTCGGCATTGGGCACGATGGTGAAGCGCGACATCAGACCGTTAACTACTGTCTTTTCTGATATGATAGCCTTTGCAGCGTCCTCCGTTCCGGTGTAGCAGGCATTGAAATGTACGGGTGTCTCGCCCACAGGTGCATTAGATGTCTTAAGATATGCTCCATGTTTCTCCGAGTGAAAACTCTTGAGCCAGTAGGTTTGCAGAGCATCGAAGTACGATTTCTTAAGTTGCGAGAGGGTGTTCTGCAGTTCGCTGTCGAAGATGCTTACGTGCATGTAGTACTCCTCTCCGTTGAGCATTTCGTGAGCGTTAGCCTCAGCCTCGCGCAGAGCGGCTGTACTCGTCTCTGGCGGCAAAGCCCGGTAGACTCCCGTTGGTCGGGGTTTTTTGTTCTTAGCACCACCGTTATTCTGCTCTCTCTCGGCATTGCTTGCGTTCAGGGCGGCTATCTGGGGAGCATCGGCAACGTGTATGGGCTCCATCATTATCTCCTCCAGGTCGACAGCCACCGACTTCATGCCGCCCATACGTCCGATGAGCATCACCAGTGAGTTCAGTCGGTTCTTCTTGCCCGGCTTTGGCCAGAAGTAGTACCAACAGCGTGTCATCAGTGTCATGGCAAACGAACCGCCTACGAAGAACGATGCAGGATAGTATTTCTGCTTCAATCGGAAAAAGAGAAGTTTCAGCAGCGGGAAGTAGGGAGTAAGCTTGGCAAACTCGGCTCCGATGTTCTCCAGTGTCTGTAGTATCTCCAACTGCATGGCAGCCGCCTTACCCTGCTGCATACCGCGCTGTTCCAGTTTGAGTACCGAGTACTTTCTGCCCGTAACCTGCTCTATTGCCTTGCGCATAGCCTTCGATGGCTGTAGCGAGTTGAAGTTCTCGCTCTCGCGTTTCTGAAACAGCTTTCGACCTCCCTCCACGATGCGGTCTATCTCGCTTATTGTGCGCTCCGCTATGAGATCTTTTACCCACTGGAACGAGAGTAGTTTGTTGCGTGCCATTTCCCAGTTGCCGTCATACAGCACGAGCAAGTCGTTGTATGCGTCGCGGGCAGCATCGTGGCGGCAGTTGGGACCGTTGGGGTAGAGGGTGTTCACGAAGTCCTCGGGGTCGTATCCGAACACCATGTACTTCTCTTTCTCCAAGTCCTTGGGCGCTACTTCCTTGGCAAGTTGTCCGGCAGCCTCGCTCCCGGCTGTAGCTTCTGTGGTTAATGACTCTGTGCCCTCCGAGGGTGCTGCGGCATTGCCTGGCAGCTGATGGTCGGAGTTTGTAGCGGCACTGTTTCCTTCTCTGTACGATTCGCCGTACTGACGGTCGAATTCGTTCTCAAAAATGTTCTTTTCTTCCATCTTATAAATGTATTAAAAATTAAAGAGTTTGTCTTCATCAATAAAAAGAATGTCCTCCTCGCGCGGACAGAACGAGAATTTGTCGCAGTTTACACAGCTGTTATCAGTGACGTGCTTACCCGTAGTCCCAATGACATTGAGCATTCCCAGTTCCTGTGCCTGAAGGTACTGCTGGTCGGCTATGTTTCCGCCAATCTCCGGGTTCCACTCACTTACCAGCCGTAGTCCCTCTCCCGAGCTTGTCAGATGAGCCAGCCGGGTCATCCACGGATAACCCTTTCCCAGTGTCTTCTCGTACAGCTCCTTGGGGTCAAAAGGCAGGTGGTCGTAGTCCGACATGAATAGTCCGCTGAGGTGGACGACGTTCTGCTGACTGCGTCGGCGGTACATCATCGGATTACCCTCAGGGTCAAGACGCAGATTGCCGTTCTTGTCGGTGCGAGCTACCAGCCCGAATTCCTCCACACCGAAGATGAACCCCGGCAGCCAGGTCTTAAGGTCGTTCGCCCATTGCAACAGTCGCAGCGGTTCGGGCTTCAGGACGAACTCCTTGCCCGCCCGGGGCTTAGCCAGCTGTCGGTAACACCATTTCTGGTAGTCCGAGAGGCGCGTCCACCTGTCGAGCGGCATACCTTCGCGCACCGCCTTGATGATATCCCTGCGCGTACATACACTCCAGTTTACCTGCGCGTTACGCACCAACGAATAGAACACTGCTGACGTGCACGGTTCGCACGATGCCCAGAAGAGGTTCTCCTGCCATACAAATCTCCAGTTCTTATTCATAGCCGTTATCCCCTTACCTTAATAATTTCCTGTCTGTTCCTTGCCACGCACACACCCATCTGACTCTGAGCCTGAAGCAGCTGACGCTCGATGTCGGGTCCGCAGTTCAGTTCAGTCAGTATACTAACCTTCCCGCGCTCGCGATCCAGCCATATCTTCAACCCCATGCCGTTGTCCATCAGCATGCGTCCCTCCGAACCCTCTGGCAGTTTCGGCAGTTGCTTGCGCTGCCCCTCGGTGAGTATGAGGAACTGCTCCAGCATCTCGGCCACGGGGTCCTCAGACTTGCCGTTCACATTCAGGTGGAGGCTGTACGAAGAGTCCTTTTCGCCCTCGCTCTTGTAGAACGACGAGTTGCCCAGTTGCTTCAGCATCGTTCTGTTACTCGGCTTCTGGCCCTGCGGAATAAATTCCTTGTAGCCGTTCTGCCACTCGTTCAACTTACCCTTCGTCGTCACGTCCGGCTTACCCTTTGGACGGGTGATGTACATAGCCTGGTCACCGCTTGGCAGCGACTGGCCGTTCTTCTGCGTTGTCTTCTTAGTACTCATAATCGTCTTTGTATTGTTGTTCTTGTTCGTATTCTTTTATATAAGGTGTCAGGGCTTCCATCACCGCCTTCATTCTCGCCTCGTTGTCGTTTTGCGGAACGAACAGTTGGAAGACGTATGGATTGTCTGTTGCCTCATTCGCCATGCTGACTATCATTTCCTGCTCATCAGGCGCGAATGTACGTAGCGTGTGCTCCCATTCAGGAACACGCTGCCCGAAACTCTCTGCCAATTTGCAGAGCAGTTCCCTTGCGGAGTCGCAGAGCGGATATTGCTCCTGCTTTGCTGAACTCATGGATGTTGTTGTTGTTGCCATATCTTTGCTCGTTTTTGAACTAAAATTTTTGCAAAGGTAGGCACTTTTTCTGGAACTAAAAAGACTTTTTGAGCCTTATAATACGCTGATTTACAGAAAGGTATGACAAGGTAAGACGAGGTAAGACAAGGTTTTTCTTACCCTGTTTTTCGGGTATGACAAGGTAAGGCATTCCATGTCTGAAATGCCCGAATAGTTTGAAAAATAAGCGTTGATTTTAATCAATCAGAAGGGATAGGCTAATGAACGCCCATCATTGATGCGTGCTTTCACATCAGATTTATAAAAGTCTATTCTGTCAATTAACTTACCGCCATTGACATTTTCTGTAAATTTCAACAAGACATCCTTTGCTAAAGCACGATAGGCATTGCCTATATCTGAAGTACAAGTGTTAGCATTCCATTGAGAAATTTGTGCATCCCTCAGTCCTTTGTCTATATTGTTCGAGAACTTAAAGTTATGCTTATGCAGCCATCCGCAGTTCCAGTGACAATTTGCCCATTTGAGAAAGAGGCCTGGCCGACTCTCTATCCAGCCGATATAAAGAAGCACTCTAAAAAACACAAAGAATCGGGGGTAATCATCTGTTACCCGTGGGTCGCTCATTGCTTTAATTGTTTCAAAAACCCTTTGAGGATTTATGCTGGAGTTGAATACTCCATCAAGCTCGTCATTCCATTCTTCCTCTACATGATCTTCCTCTTCCTCATCTTCTTCCTCCTCATTCTCTTCTTTTTCTTCTTCATCCTCAAATGCCCCCATATCTTCGTACACCAACCACATAAAGGTGTCAAAGCGGAGAAATGCCTCCAAATCTACCCAAGTCAGTCGTTCACGCATGTCGGCAATGTATTCGCCTACGTAATAAGCATCACAAAGTAGCTTTTGTTCCTGCGGCTTCATCAGGTGTCTGGTTAACATGGCAAATTTCCAGTCAGCACCATCCGTTTCTTCCAATAACACCTCCAAGCCCTCTTTTTTCATTCTACAAACGGCTTGTTCACGGTCTTCACGGGGCATACCCGTGTCGATATAATCATAGCATAAGAAATCGGATAAGAACAACTCCTGCAACTGGGTGATAATCCTTTGCCGGTAGTCACGTTTGAAAACACCATTACGATGTTTAGACTTCCATCGCTCATGTGTCTCTTTTACCATGTCGGCTTGTCCCCACATATCCCTTAGACGAAAGAAGTATTGGTCATCTTTTTCACCGTCCTCTTTCGCTGGCAGGCGTTTCTTGTCAGTCAAACTTTCAGCAGCCCTCTTCCAAGCAACGTTATCAGGGACTTCGCCAAACTCTGCTTTGAACGCAGCATTTATCGCATCAAAGAAGGCTTCCTGTGAAACCGATTCTTTGGGAAAGCTGAAACTAAGCTTATGTGGTTTATCCTGCTGTTTCTTCATGAAACAATTGTGTCGTAACGATAGACTACATATAGTGTGCGGAATTTGGGGTCTGGCTCCTGCAAGTCAACTTCAAAATGAGAAAACTCGAAGATAAAACCGTGTTCATCGTTATCACAAAAGATGACAGTATGTGCAGGGAATACACCGCCAGGCATACCATTGATAACCTCGCGGTCGAGCCTGTTCAGAATGTCGAATGGACGTGCCCGAATAGGCTGTGGGTCGCTGCAAGTCTCAATCAGGCGGTTCATACCAATCACTCGAAGCACCAGATAATTGTTGTTATACTCCTTAAGTTCCTGTGGCAGCAAGACTGTCGTGTCAGGGCCTTCACCCTCTTGGTACTCCACCCACAGACCATTATAACTGGGATATTTGAAGATGTAAGCGTCGCCTGGGTCGCGCTCAAGGATGAACTGCTTTGCTATCGTCACCACATCGCTCATCACCCATGCCTTGTTGTTGTCTGCCCATGCCTCTACCGTCAACAGCAAGAAGTGGGCAAAGGGTACGCCCCAGTTGATGAAACTGCGCACCGCATGTTCCGTTATTGGCTCTACCCTATATCGTGGAGCCAGCACCAATACTATCTCGCGCCAGATGTCCTGAGACTTCTCATAGTTATAATCGATGGCGAGACGTAACACATCGTCAACCTTGTAGGTCGAATTCCTATGAGTGTTACGTCGTATGCTGCGCACACGCTGCTGTAGTTCGTCAAATTTAATTTCCATAAAACGCTATTTCCGTTGTGACATGTTGTCATCATTGTGTTATTTAAGTTCAGGCGACAATTTGTTTTGCTGCACATTTTGTTCGTGGGCTTGGTTTAATCTGGAGAATTCCAAGTCCACCTCCTGCTGTATATTGGCAGGAATTTTGTGCCAACATCTTTCTGAATGAGGTCTTCATCGTCTTCATAACAGCCACCCTAAGGAATCTAAGTTTTTCTTTAAGAACTCGTCAAATACAGCTTCCACCACAGGAACCGAAACAGAATTACCAAACTGCTTATACGACCAAGTATCTAACGGATGCAGTTTGAACGTATCTGGGAACCCCTGCAATCTTGCACATTCACGAGGCGTTATATGTCTTGCTCTGTTATGCTGAATCACACCGAGACGATTGGCATCCGATGAAGTTAGCGTTACGGAAATACTGTCAGGGTCGAGGAACTTGAAAACCTCAAAAGACATATTGCCGCAGACAGGATTGTACTTGCCGTCTTCGTTCACCTGAAGGTAGCGTTTCTCAAGCAATGAAGCAATGACTTCTTCGATGTCTTGCGCAGTATAGAACGTCTTAATCTGTTCCAGCGTCAGCTTCTTACCATCCTGCTCTTTGCCGAAGATAGGCTTGCGTCGGTTCTGTATCAAGGCATTCATAAAGCGGATTTCTGCATCTGAGCATTTACCCTTCATGCCTAATTCCCAAGAGTGGAGCGACTGTCCACCACGATAGTCTATGAGCCTATAACCGTGAAGAACGCTCAAATCGTCGCCAATAGCCTCATGAAGCATCTGTTGGAACTTATCAGAGCAATAATATTTCTCGTCCACTTCTGGCTCCAACACATCACCCACACGGCATCTTGGCTTCTCATCAAACAAAGAAAGTTCAAGAGAGTTTTGTTTGTATCTGTGAGAATCAGCGGCACCAAGATCTGTGACAAGTCCCATT
>JAFUVB010000036.1 GCA_017471245.1 Prevotella sp. | reverse complement strand
CTGTTTCTCTTCTTACGTGGGAACATGCCGCAAAGGTACACAAATTTTCTGAGTCACCCAAGTCACCGAGCAAAATTCCCTGTTTATCGGGGTTTCAACTAGGTTGAGCCTTCGGAAATGTTAAAACCGCCGAAGTCAGGAAAACCGAGCTGCTGGACTGCAAAATAACCATGTTTTCTTCCATCGAAAGTAAAAAACAACAGAAAAATTTGGTGTTTCAAAAGAAAAGTCTTATCTTTGCATCCGCAAATTGAAATGGTGCCTTAACAAAGCGGTTATGTGACGGTCTGCAAAACCGTATAGAGCGGTTCGACTCCGCTAGGCACCTCCACCCGAAATCCGGGAACCCCAATAGACAAAGGGTTCCCGGATTTCTTGTTAAAGATAAACTGCAATTACTGCTTACGTGAATGCTTCTGCCTCTTTTTTATAACTTTATCAAACATTTCTTCTAAAGACTGTTTGGGAACACCTAAGGTAACGAGTCTTTCCAAGTCATTTCTTGCGTCTGTAGGCTTTTTCAGTTTTATGTAGAGATCAGCCCTGTTGAGCAAATAATCAGTATTTGAAGGATCAAGAGCAATGGCTTTACTATAATCATATATAGCAAGCTCGTATAGCTCTCTTTCTTTTTCCATACCTGCCAAGGCAGCATAAGCCACGGCACTGTCAGGATGCTGCTCAATGAGAATATGCATCTGATCCATGGCTTCAGTGTAGTGCTTGTCCTTTTGGTTGAGTAGTGCCAGTCCCAACCTGCCCTCGAAATTCGTGGGAACTACGGTGAGCAGGTTTTGATAGTCGAGTCTGGCGAAGTGATAACGATGAAGTTTCTCATTCACGTATGCCCTAAAAAAGAGCGCAGAAAGGTTCATCGGTTCACGAGATAGCACATAGTCATATTCATCCTTAGCATATTCCCATTGTTCCAACCTCATGTTCCACGAGGCTTTTCTCAGCCGCAGATCGATGGAATCTGGATGATATGCCAGCCTTTCCACAGCATTTTCAAGGCTGTCTTTCATCGTTTTCCAGTCTTGTGCTGCATTGATACCAGCCATCATCATCAGCAGCATGAGCAAAAGCACACGTTTTCTCATGAATTCAATCATCTAACTGAGTCTATTCGTTCTTTATGTATTCGGCAATCCACTCGCCCACCTCAACAGTGCCGTAGGTTCTACCGCCTTCCACCTGTATTTCCGGTGTGCGCACATTGGCATCGAGGCTTGCATTTACGGCGTTCCTCACAGCCTTTCCCTCCTCATTCAGACCGAAATGCTCCAAGAGCATAGCGGCGGAGAGTATCTGGGCAAGCGGATTAGCGATGTTTTTGCCTGCCGCCTGTGGCCAAGAGCCGTGCACAGGCTCAAACAACGGTGTGTGTTCACCTAAGGAAGCCGATGGCTGAAGTCCCATGCTGCCAGTGATGCAGCTGGTTTCGTCGGTCAAGATGTCACCAAACGTGTTCTCGGTCACTATCACATCAAAGAATCGAGGCTCTGTAAGCACCCGCATTGAAGCGTTGTCGATGAACATATAGTCGGTTTCCACGTCGGGATATTGTGGTTCCATTTCTTTGGCAATCTGTCGCCACAGCCGCGAAGAAGCCAGTACGTTGGCCTTATCCACCACCGTGAGGTGTTTTTTCCGCTTTTGAGACATCTCGAAAGCCACGCGAAGGATGCGCACTATCTCTGGTCGCGTGTAGATGTCGGTATCATAAGCCATGTCGTTGTCTTGGTACTTTTCTCCAAAATACATGCCTCCTGTGAGCTCGCGTATCACAACGAAGTCGGCACCTTTTATCAATTCGTCCTTCAACGGACTCTTATGGAGCAGGCAATCGAATGTTGTTACAGGGCGGATATTAGCAAAAAGTCCCAGTTTCTTACGCATCGCAAGCAGTCCCTGTTCAGGTCTCACTTTCGATGTTGGGTTGTTGTCGTAGCGCAAATCGCCTACTGCTGCAAAGAAGACGGCATCTGCGTTCATGCAGGTTTGAAATGTGGATTCAGGAAAAGGATCTCCCACCTCATCGATAGCGTGTGCTCCACATATCGAATCTTCGTAAATGAATTCGTGATTGTATCTTGCCGCAATCGCGTTCAGCACAGCCACTCCTTGTTTCATAATCTCCGGTCCGATGCCATCGCCGGACAATACTGCAATTTTCAGTTTCATAGTCTGTTGTTTATTAAGTTTTTCTTCCGTTTTATTATTGTTCTTACTTGCTCGCAATCGTTATTTCCCTTATTGAAATTGATTTTATGCATTGCCGTAATATGATTTGTGCATTTCCGAAATGAGTTTTATGTATATCTGTAATTGATTTTGGAAATGCTCAGTTTTGGGTTTCGAAGATGTTCAGCATCTTGATTGTAGCTTTGATGGCTGCCTCTGTCTGGTCGGCATCAAGCCCTCGTGTGCGGATCAGTTTATCGCCATTATGCCACGTTATCACGGTCTGCACCAAAGCATCTGTTCGTCCACCGGGAGGAATGCTCACCGCGTAATTGGCAAGAATTGGGAAAGTGCGCCCCAGATTGTCTTTGTATATCTTTCTGAGAGCCTTTACGAATGCATCATACTGCCCGTCGCCTGTTGAATCAGCTTCGTATTGTCTGCCGCCTATCTCCACTTTGATGCTCGCCAAGGGCTTCAGTCCGTAGGCAGTGCTAACCATATAGCTCACGAGTTTTATTTTTTCCTCTGGCACATCGTGCTTCAGCACATCACTGACAATAAACGGAAGATCCTCTTGTGTCACAATTTCCTTGCGGTCGCCTAATTCCGTGATGCGCCGTGTCACCTTTTGTGTCTGTTCGGGAGTGAGCACAAGCCCCAGTTCTTCAAGGTTTTTTGCAATGTTAGCCCTGCCACTGTTCTTTCCGAGCGCATATTCCCGTTTCCTTCCAAACCGTTCTGGTTTCAGTGCATTGTAGTATAGGCCTGCTTTTGAATCCCCATCAGCATGAACTCCTGCCACCTGTGTGAACACATTTTCGCCAATGACGGGTTGGTTTGGAGCAACGGCTATGCCGCTATAGCCTTCAACCAGCCTGCTTATTTCGTTCAACCGACCTTCATGAATATTGGTTTTTGCATGGAACTGATCCTTCAGAATCACTTGAACACTCGACAATGATGCATTGCCGCAACGCTCTCCTAACCCGTTGACAGTTACATGGAGCCCCTTGCAACCGCTTAAAACAGCAGCGAGAGAATTGCTTACCGCAAGGTCGTAGTCGTTGTGTGCATGAAAGTCGAAGTGAGTTTCTGGATAGCGTTTCTGCATTTTGCGCATGTATTCTATCACCTGAAGAGGATTCAATACACCCAATGTGTCGGGCAGCATGAACCTTCGGATGGATGTTTTTGTCAACACATCGAGCATGGAATACACATATTCCGGCGAATCTTTCATGCCGTTGCTCCAGTCTTCGAGGTATAGATTGACAACCATGCCTTTCTCTTCTGCTTTTCTGACACACTCCAGAATATCGGCAATGTGACTGTCAACGCTTTTGTTCAGCTGTGCGTTGCAATGCTTCTCACTGCCTTTTGCCAAGAGATTAACAACCTTGCAGCCAGCTTCTGCTATCCAATTCACCGACAGACCGCCATCAACAAAGCCCAACACTTCTACTCTGCTGAGCATTCCATGCTGTTCTGCGTAGCGGCATATCATGCTCACCGCATCTTTCTCTCCATCGCTCACGCGCGCTGAAGCCACCTCAATGCGGTCGACATTCACATCATGCAGCAACACTCGGGCTATCATCAGCTTCTCATGAGGTAGGAAACTGACGCCCGAAGTTTGCTCTCCGTCGCGCAGAGTGCAATCCATTATCTCGATAAACGGCTGCAGTCGGTGGTAAGAATTGATGCTTTCACTCGTTCCCATATTCCTATCTGTTGTTTTGTTCCCACTCTTCGATCATCCTTTTGTTCTGTATCAGATAGTCGATGTCATCGAGTCCGTTCATCAAGCAGTGCTTTTTGTATCCGCTGATGGCAAATGACTCTTTTCTTCCTGTATTCTTGTTAGTTATGATTTGTTCGGGAAGATTTACTTCAACCTCTGTTTTCGGATCTTTCTGGATGCAGTGAAAGAGTTCGGAAAGAAACTCTTCGCTCACCGTAACCGGCAACACAAAGTTGTTCAGTTCATTGTTCTTGTGGATATCGGCGAAGAAACTGCTCACCACAACCCTGAATCCGTAGCCTGCAATAGCCCATGCAGCATGTTCACGACTTGACCCGCAGCCGAAGTTCTTACCTGCAACGAGGATACAACCACTATATCTGCTGTCGTTCAAAACGAATTCCTTGTTCAGCGTTCCGTCAGCATTGTAGCACCAATCGCGGAACAGATTCTCTCCGAAAAAGCGTTCTTCGCGGGTAGTAGCCTTCAGATAGCGCGCCGGAATGATCTGGTCGGTGTCGATGTTCTCTAAAGGAAGAGGAACACATGTGCTCGTAATAATATTGAATTTCTGCTTCATTGCTGTTCGTTTTTTAGATTAATACTCTCGGATCGGTTATCACTCCCGTTACGGCAGCTGCTGCGGCAACGAGCGGCGATGCCAAAATGGTGCGAGCACTGATGCCTTGACGACCTTCAAAATTCCTGTTACTGGTTGACACCGCATACGCTCCTGCGGGTATTTTGTCATCGTTCATGGCAAGACAGGCAGAACAACCGGGCTGGCGGATTTCAAAACCAGCCTCGTTCAATACGGTATCAAGTCCTTCTTCATGTATCTGTCGCGCAACTGTCCAAGAGCCTGGAACCAACCAAGCAACAATGTTGTCTGCCTTTCGGCGACCCTTAACCACAGAAGTAAAGGCGCGGAAATCCTCAATGCGCCCATTCGTGCAAGCGCCAAGGAAAACATAATCTACAGGATGCCCCAATAGTTTTTCGCCTGGCATAAATCCCATATAATCCAAAGCCTTCATAAAGCCCGCCTTGCCGTTCTCAGGGATTTCATCTGTGGAGGGAATGCTTTCGCTGATGCCAATTCCCATGCCTGGATTCGTGCCGTATGTGATTCTGGGTTCTATATCCTGAGCATCGAAAACCAATTCCCTGTCGAAAACGGCATCGTCATCACTCTTCAGCGTTCTCCAATAAGCCACGCTTTTCTCCCATTCTTTGCCTTTTGGAGCATAGCCACGCCCCTTCAGATAAGCAAAAGTGGTATCATCGGGTGCCACAAAACCGCCACGTGCTCCCATCTCTATCGAGAGATTACAGAGTGTAAGCCTACCTTCCATGCTCATATTCCGCACCACCTCACCGGCATATTCCACGAAATATCCGGTAGCTCCGCTTGTGGTAAGCCTGTGCATGAGATACAGAGCAACATCCTTGG
Organism: Prevotella sp.; assembly: GCA_017471245.1. Taxonomy (GTDB): domain Bacteria; phylum Bacteroidota; class Bacteroidia; order Bacteroidales; family Bacteroidaceae; genus Prevotella. The sequence goes on along the minus strand of JAFUVB010000036.1, from coordinate 51,786 downwards.
CTGTTACACACGGTGCCAGTTTTCCGTTGATGGTGATACGCATCGACTTGGGTTTCTGCTGCATGATGCACTGTGATGCCAGCACCATTTCCACCTCGGAAGTGCCGATTCCGAATGCAACTGCACCCACAGCACCATGAGTGCTTGTATGCGAATCGCCGCAAACGATGGTCATTCCTGGCAACGAAAGCCCTTTTTCTGGACCAACCACGTGAATGATTCCATTATTTGAATCCATCATTCCAAAGTAGGTTAACCCGAACTCTTCGGCATTTTTTTTCAGCGTATCCACCTGTTTTCGCGATACAGGATCAGCAATGGGCTTGTCCTGATCGTGCGTGGGTGTGTTGTGGTCGGGCATGCAGAATATCTGATTCGGCCGGAAGCACTTCAGTCCTCTTGCACGAATGCCCTCGAAAGCCTGCGGCGACGTTACTTCATGACAATACAAGCGGTCGATATACAATTGTATAGGACCGTCGCTGATCATCTGCACTACGTGCTTGTCCCATATTTTATCAAACAGTGTATTCATTGAATTGATTCTATTGATGTTAAAACGTAATTCCTAATTCCTGAATTTATTGATACAGTCGATGTAAGCTTCGACAGATGCCGTCACAATGTCGGTGTTCGCCCCGAAGCCGTAATACACGCTGCCGTTGTATTCCACTTGCATGTGAACCTTACCCATGTCATCAGAACCTTTGGATATAGCCTGGATGGTGAACTCCTTCAAGGTCATCTGCTTCTGAATGATTTTCTTAAGTCCTTTGATGGCTGCATCCACAGGACCGTTGCCCGTGGCGGCTGCTTCAAACTTCTGTCCGCTGATATCAATACCTATGCTTGCCACGCTCCTTACACCCATACCGGTTGTAACTTGCAAGAAATCAAGGCGCACGGCATGGTTATCCGACTGATCGGCACCAGCCAACGTGAGGATTTCATCATCGTTCACCTCTTTCTTTCTGTCGGCAAGTGCCAGGAACTTGTTATACAAGGCATCCAGCTTCTTGTCATTCTCGATGCTCACGCCCAATGTTTCGAGCCGGTATTTCAGAGCTGCCCTGCCGCTGCGTGCCGTAAGCACGATGGAATTATCATCGAGTCCCACATCCTTGGGGTTGATAATCTCGTAGGTCTGCACGTTTTTCAGCACGCCATCCTGATGGATTCCGCTGGAATGGGCAAAGGCATTGCGCCCCACAATCGCCTTGTTAGGCTGAACGGGCATATTCATCAATCCCGAAACCATCCTGCTGGTGGGATAAATCTTGGTGGTGTTGATGTTCGTGTCGATATCCAGATGTTTGTGGCACTTCAGGATCATGGCAATTTCTTCGAGCGAAGTGTTGCCCGCACGCTCACCTATGCCGTTAATGGTAACCTCCACTTGGCGCGCACCGTTTACCACTCCACTGAACGTATTGGCCGTTGCCATGCCGAGATCGTTGTGGCAGTGCGTTGAGATGATGGCATTTTCGATGCCGTCGACATGCTCCTTGAGGTATTTTATCTTCTCTCCATATTCGGCTGGCAGGCAATAGCCCGTGGTGTCGGGTATGTTAACAACCGTGGCACCTGCCTTGATCACTGCTTCAATCACCCGTGCCAGATACTCATTATCCGTGCGCCCGGCATCTTCGGCATAGAATTCCACATCTTCCACGTACTTCTTGGCATATTTCACGGCAGCCACTGCACGCTCGATAATCTCCTCACGGTTGGAATTAAATTTATACTTGATGTGCGCATCGCTGGTTCCGATGCCAGTGTGGATGCGTTTGCGCTTGGCATACTGAAGACTTTCCACTGCCACATCGATATCCTTCTCAACGGCACGTGTGAGCGCACAGATGGTTGGCCACGTAACGGCTTTCGAAATCTCGATTACGGAATTGAAATCACCAGGACTTGAAATGGGGAACCCGGCTTCAATCACATCAACGCCCAGTTGTTCCAGCTGTTTTGCCACCTGTATCTTCTCAACGGTGTTCAACTGGCAGCCGGGAACCTGCTCTCCATCTCTCAGCGTAGTGTCGAAAATAAATAATCTTTCACTCATGTCATTCTTTTTTTATAATCTTTTTACCTTTTTGTTCGCCATTTGATGTGAATAAATTTTACAGAAACAAAAAACCTTTCGCACTGCGGAAGTGGAAAGGTTTCTAATCATATCACGTGCATTGCTACCTGCACACCTTTACACTTCCGCCCGCTCTTTGCAGTCGGATAATATTAATAATGTATAGGTTTGTGCTCAGATTTTTCATTCTTCTGTATGTTTAATGGAACGGCAATTACGCCATTGCGCTGCAAAAATACACATAAATACCGAATATCGCAAATAATTTATCACTTTTTTGCGTGTTTTTCTTTTAATTTGATTTATTTTCTCCCATCGCATCCTTTATTTGCTGCGCAATCTGACCCATGCCTTTGATGGTGGGGTGCCCATTTTTCTTGTCGATGTCCTTCAGTTGTATATAGGTAACACCATAGTGATTGCAGATGGTTTTCGTGCTGCTCACCAGTTCTTCACGCAGTCCGTCATTGATCAGGAACACCAGTTCCACGTTGGGATAGCGCTTCTGCATCTGGCTAAGCAAGAATGCCAACGCAGGACGATAAGAAAAGAAATCATCCTGACGCAGCCGCTCATACTTGAACTCTCCCATCGGTGCTCCAGCCCAGCTGTCGTTGGTGCCTCCGAATATGAATATCAGGTCGGGATTGCCCAAATTGTTCATGCGACGGATGAAGGAACGCTCGCTGTAATCGTTGCCTGCATAGCCGTAATAGCTGATGGTGGAGCCGCTCCACGAGTTGTTGATGCACAGCTTGTATCCGTTCTCCTTGATAAACCGCCACCACCAGGTTTGCGAAACATCATCCACATCTGTGTTATCGCGCGTTTCCTCATAATACCACATCTCGTTGGTGGCGGGGGTGATGAAACCTTCAAACGTGGAATAGCTGTCGCCGAGAACGGAGACCGACTTTTTCACCTGTGCTGTTGCACCAATTGCAACAAGCAGCGACGCAAAGAGCATTACATTTCTTAACTTCATGATATTCAATAGTTTTATTTTGCTTTGTTAAATGAAACATCGTGACAATCAGCGACTCATGTTTAGCCTTGCCGAATCAGAATGGCACCTGCTCGTCAACGGGCGGAGGCGGCAGAGGATCACCGCTGTTCAACTTGGAACCAATAAATTCGCCTTCCATACCATGCACTGGCGCAATGATCACATCTTCGGGATTCTGGAAACGGGTGAACTCTCCGCGGAAGTTCAACAGCACATCGCCGGTTGCACCCTTGCGGTGCTTGGCAATGATAATCTGAGCCATGCCGCGCAAGTCGTTGCCTTTTTCATCCTGAAGAATGCGGTAATACTCAGGACGATGCACGAAAAGCACCATGTCGGCATCCTGTTCGATGGCTCCCGACTCACGTAAGTCGCTCAGTTGCGGGCGCTTTCCGTCGATGCCTTCGCGGTTTTCAACGGTACGGTTCAGCTGCGAAAGAGCAAGGATAGGCACATTCAGCTCCTTGGCAAGTGTTTTCAGCGATCGGCTGATGGTGGAAACCTCCTCCTGGCGGCTGCCAAAGCGCGCGCCGTTGGCATTCATCAGTTGCAGATAGTCAATCATAATGATTTTCACACCTTTCTCTCTCACTAATCGTCGCGCCTTTGTTCTCAGTTCGAAAATACTCATGCCAGGCGTATCATCAATGTAGATAGGCGCTCCCTGCAGCGCACGGATGTTGCGGTCGAGCCGTTTCCACTCCTCATCATCCAATTGACCGTTAAGGATTTTCTTTCCAGATATTTCGCAAACATTTGAAATCAAGCGGTTTACTAACTGTACATTGTTCATTTCAAGTGAGAAGAATGCCGTTGGCACCTGATAATCCACAGCGATGTTCTTGGCAAGCGAAAGGGCGAAAGCGGTTTTTCCCATGGCTGGTCGGCCGGCAATGATCACCAAATCCGACTGTTGCCATCCTGCCGTCATGTCATCCAGCTTGGTATAGCCTGTGGGAATGCCGGTAAGACCGCCCGTACTGGCAGCAGCTTTCTGCAGGATGTCGACGGCTTGAGCGAGAATCGGGTCGATTTGCAGATAGTCTTGACGCATGTTTTTCTGCGAAAGTTCAAAGAGCGCACCCTCTGCTTCCTGCATCAGTTCGTCCACATCCACGCCCTCATCGAATGCTTTTGTCTCGATGTTGCTGGCATACGTGATGAGTTGGCGTGCCAGATGCTTCTGTTTAAGTATGCGCGAGTGGTACTCAATGTGAGCAGAGGAAACCACATGCGAACTTAGTTCGATGATATATGCCGGTCCGCCCACCTCTTCAAGCGTGGATTCGTGCTTCAGTTCCTCGATCACGGTCATGATGTCGACTGGTTTCTCGGCGAGTGAGAGCGTTTGTATGGCCTGATAGATCTTTTGGTTGCGCGGCTCATAGAATGTTTCGGGGTTGAGAATCTCGCTCACCACCGAGAAGGCATCCTTGTCGATCATCAGTGCACCCAGCACAACGCGCTCAATATCTGTGGCTTGTGGCTGCAGATGGCCGTAGCTGGGGTCTATCGGAGTGTTGTTTTTTCTTCTTTCTGGCATGTGATTCAATGTTTGGGTTGCAAAGATAAATAATTATTTCGAAATTTGAAAGAAAGAAGAAAGGATTTTTCTACCCCTCTCTCTGAACGTATGGCTGATCATGAGAATAGGTTGACGTTACATCATAAGTTGGTTTCATTTTTGCTTTTCTCTCGATTATTCTCTCCACTTTGGCTTCGCCGAAGTTACTACATCTCGGAAAAGCTGAAAGAAAACGGGGTTTTCTTTTTGCATTTCGCTCGATTATTCGTAACTTTGCACAGAAAACAGAAGAAACATCTATTAGGATATGGAATTGCATTATACCGGCGTGATTATCGCCGTGAGCACGTTCCTGATTATCGGAATGTGCCATCCTTTAGTGATTAAGCAGGAGTATTACACCGGAACGAAATACTGGTGGGTATATCTTGTGGTGGGAATCATCTGCATTTGCTGCGCATTCGTGATTGAGAACGTCGTTTTCTCATCTATTCTCGGCGTTACAGGAGCATCATTCCTATGGGGCATCGGCGAACTATTCTCCCAGAAAAAGCGCGTTCAGAAAGGTTGGTTCCCAATGAACCCCAAACGCAAGCACGAATACGAGCACATTGATGACGATGAAAGCCTGTGTCCTGTATGCAAGAACGGCAAGAAACACCCTTCAAGCTATAAGAAGCCATGAAGGCGGTGCTGATTCTCGTGGGGAAAACCACCAACAAACATATCGCGGCCTGCATAGACGACTATGTGGAACGCATAGCTCACTACATGCCCTTCGAGCTGATTACGATTTCTGAACTCAAGAACACGAAGAGCCTTTCGGAAAGTATGCAGAAGGAACGCGAGGGAGAACTCATTCTGAAACAGGTGCAAACCACCGACACAATGGTGCTACTCGATGAGCACGGACAGGAGCTCAGAAGCATTGAATTTGCGAAATGGCTGCAACGAAAGCAAGCGGCTGCCAAGCGGATCGTATTCGTAATCGGCGGGCCATACGGCTTTTCGGATGCCGTCTACAGCCGCTGCAACGAAAAAATATCACTCTCACGGATGACATTCTCGCACCAGATGGTGCGCATGATCTTCACTGAGCAACTCTACCGCGCATGCACCATCATCAAAGGAGAACCCTATCACCATGAATAAAACCAACCATTACAACATGAAAAGAAAACTGTTATGCCTATTGCTCGCATGTTTTGCAACGCTTCTACATGCACAGAGCCAGAGAAACTACACCGTTGTGATTTCACTCGACGGATGCCGTTGGGACTATCCACAGACATTCGACACGCCTTTCTTTGACTGGATGGCGAGCCAAGGCGTGGAAAGCGGACTGCTGCCATCGTTTCCTTCAAAGACATTTCCTAACCATTACGCACTGGCAACAGGGCTCTATCCTGACCATCACGGCATTATTGCCAACAAATTCCTCTGCCGAGAAGACGGATCAGTGTTCTCGCTGAGCAATCCTGACACGAAATTCAATCCGAAGTTCTATGGAGGCGAACCGATATGGATTACAGCCCAGAAGCAGGGACTGCACACCGCCGTGTTCTATTGGCCTGGTTCGGATGTGAAAGTAAAGGGCATGTATCCCAACAAATACTATCTCTACGACCAGAAAACGCAGATCACATTCGATGAGCGGGTGAACGGCATCATCGAAGAGCTGAAGAAACCCGAGGAAAACAGGCCGCAACTGATCATGGCTTATTTCGAACAGCCCGACTATAACGGCCATCTCTACGGTCCGCAGAGTAAGCTCACGCGCAGTGCTGCCATGTCGATGGACTCGCTGATGCAGCGACTTTACAGCGGTATTCAGCAGCTCCCCATTGCCGGAAAGGTGAATTTCATCGTGCTTTCCGACCATGGAATGACCCTCACAGAACCATCAAGGCAGATACCGGTGATGAGTTGCCTGAAGAAGGAATGGCTCATTCAGATTGAAGGCGACGTACCTGCCAACATCTATGTGCAGCCTGATTGTGAGGATTCCGTGTATAATGCACTCAAGGAAACTGACCATGTAAAGGTGTGGAAGCGCAAGGACATACCGGCATATCTGCATTACGGCTCGAATGAAAATGTGGGCGACATCGTGGTATTGCCCGATTTGGGATGGTTGTTCACCGATAAGAAGGTGACAACAGGAGGTGTTCACGGCTATGATCATGAATATAGCGACATGCAGGCTATGTTCCGGGCAGTGGGTCCCGACTTCAAACACATCAAGCATCCGCACTTCCGCAATGTGAACGTTTATCCCCTACTCTGCCATTTGCTGGGTATCGCCCAGTCGAAAAACGACGGATGCTTGGACGAAATACGGGATATACTCAAATAACGATAACGTTTCATTTTCTTGCACGATTGTCTTATTCTGTAAAAGAATGTATTGATTCACGGCGATTTCAAAATAAAATGACTATATTTGCAGTCTAAAACAAACAAATAAAAAAAGATAAATATGGAAAGAACATGGAGATGGTTTGGCAAGAACGACAAGATTACGCTTGCCATGCTCAAGCAAATCGGCGTTGAGGGCATCGTCACAGCCCTTCATGATGTGCCTTTAGGTGAAGTGTGGACACGGGAGAAGATTCGCGACTTGCGCGAATATATCGAGAGCTACGGCATGCGATGGAGCGTAGTGGAGAGCCTTCCCGTGGTGGAAACCATCAAGTATGGCGGTCCCGATCGTGATTATCAGATTGAGGTATACAAGGAGTCGCTGCGCAATCTCTCGGCTGAAGGCATCCATTGTATATGCTATAACTTCATGCCGGTGCTCGACTGGGCGCGCACCGACTTGCTCCACGACAATCCAAACGGTGCTTCCAACCTCTATTTCAACTATGCCGAGTTTGCCTATTTCGACATCTATATCCTGAAACGCGAAGGTGCGCGCGAGGAATGGGCCAAGTTTAAGTTCCCGCCAGAACTGGATTCAGCCCAAAGCCGCAATGTTCTCGAAGAAGCTGATGCACTGGCAAAGACCATGACACCTGAGAAAGACCATCAGCTGGTGGAGAATATCGTAATCAAAACGCAAGGTTTCGTGAGCGGAAACTTCAGTGAAAACGACGAGGCTCCCATTCAGAAGTTCCGTGAATTCCTCGATCTTTATAAAGGCATTGACAAGAACCAGTTGCGAGAAAACATGAAATACTTCCTCGAAGCTATCATGCCCACCTGCGAGGAATGTGATATGAACATGTGCGTTCACCCGGATGACCCGCCCATTGAGATTCTCGGACTGCCCCGAATCGTGCGTACCGTTGATGATATCCGCTGGTTCCTCAACGCAGTTCCTAACAAGCACAACGGATTAACATTCTGTGCAGGCTCCCTGAGCGCAGGTGCATACAACAATGTGGTAGATATGGCACGCGAATTTGCCCCTCGCACTCACTTCGTACATCTGCGCTCGTGCCATATTTTCCCCAATGGCGACTTCACAGAGGCAAGTCATCTGGGCGGCAGGGCAGATATCATCGAGCTTGCGCGCATCTTTGAGAAAGAGAATCCGGCGCTTCCGATGCGCGTTGACCATGGTATGACAATGCTTGGCGATGAGACCAAAGGCTATAATGCCGGCTATTCGTTCCTCGGTCGCATGTTCGCACTCGGTCAGGTGCAAGGAATCCTTGCCACGGTTGACCGTGAACTGGGCATAGAATATAAGCAGCCGGGATTTTTTGATTAATCAAGAAAATCTCGAAATGACGATATAACGACATAACGATATAACGAAAAAAATGAAACTAAACGACATCCTGAGCGGCGATTTCAATGCCGCTGAATGGGAAGCCAAAGGTTATGAGCTCCCAAAGTTTGACATCATGGCAGTGAGAGAGAATACTGCCAAGCAGCCTACATGGGTTCACTTCGGCGGAGGCAATATCTTCCGCGCATTCCCTGCTGCCATTCTGAACGATGCACTGAACACCGGACAGTATGACCGCGGCGTTATTGTGGCTGAAACTTTCGATTTCGAAGTGGTTGATAAGGCATACGCTCCCTACAATAACCTCTCTCTGCTCGTGTCGTTGCAGTCTGACGGCAACATCGAAAAGAAGGTTATTGCATCCGTAACCGAGGCTCTCAAGGCCGACTATCAGTTCTGCGACTGGCAGCGACTGGTGGAAATATTCCGCAATCCTTCGTTGCAGATGATTTCTTTCACCATCACGGAGAAGGGATACAGCTATAACGAGGCTGATCTCGCACGCGGAATGCAGCCGATATTTGCCATGGGCAAGGTGTGCGCACTGCTCTACGAGCGTTGGAAGGCAGGACAACTGCCATTGACAGTGCAGTCGATGGACAATTGTTCGCATAATGGCGACAAGGTGAAGGCAGGTGTCTTTGCATACGCAGAGCGTTGGGTTGCCGACAAACAGGTGCCAGATGCTTTCCTCGACTATCTCAAGGATGAGAAGAAAATCACATTCCCCTGGTCGATGATTGACAAAATCACGCCCCGCCCGCACGAAAAGGTGAAGGAATTGCTGGCTTCCGACGGATTTGAAGATAACAACTACATCGAAACAGAGAAGCATACGTTCACGGCTCCATTCGTAAATGCCGAGGAAGTGCAGTATCTCGTGATTGAAGACAACTATACTAACGGCCGCCCGCCGCTCAATCTTGGAGGAGCACTCTATACTTCTCGCGAAACCGTAGATAAGGTGGAGACGATGAAAGTTACCACCTGTCTGAACCCGCTCCACACTGCCATGTCAATCTACGGCTGTATGCTGGGCTATACGCTTATTTCTGCCGAGATGGCTGATGAGGATTTGCGCCCGTTCATTCAGAAACTGGGATACATAGAGGCAATGCCGGTGGTGGTAGATCCAGGTGTGCTCAACCCATACGAGTTCATCGGTGCCGTGATAAACCGCCGTTTGCCCAATCCTTTCATGCCTGATGCACCGCAGCGCATCGCTATGGACACGTCGCAGAAGCTTCCCATCCGTTTCGGAGAGACCATCAAGAAATACATCTCGCGCGGTCTCGACATGGAGAACCTCATCCTCATTCCGCTGACACTGGCTGGCTATGCGCGCTATCTGAAAGGTATCAAGGACGACGGAACACCATTCAGTCCGTCGCCAGATCCGATGTTGGCAGAGCTGCAGGCCATTGTTGCCCCTCTTGAAATAGGGAAAGAGGAGCAAGACTGGAGCTGCCTGCGGCAATTATACAGCCGCAAGGATGTCTTCGGATTAGATCTCTACGAGGCTGGGCTTGGCAATCAGATTGAAGGAATGGTGAAAGAACTTTACGCAGGCATAGGTGCCGTGCGCAAAACACTGCATAAATATGTGACGGCGCGCTGATCAGGTGATGCTTTCAATAAGAGACGGGCTGCAAGAACAACATCTGCAGCCCGTTTCTTTTTATTGGTGTCCGCTAAAACTTTCGCCCCCTATACAAATTTATTGCTGTATTACTTGCGCAAAGCAAGGTTGTAGTTATAGTATTTGTCATTTCCGGTGATGTCTTCCAGCACTTTGATGAACGGCGGAAACTTCACCGACTCCTTCGCTGCAACACCTTTGGTTTCGAGGATGGTCAGATTGGATACCGGCTCAAGGTAGTTGTCGAGTTCGAAGTATTGCCCTTTCCAAATGAAACTCTTGCGCTGTTTGCGTATGGGTTGGCGGTATGGGTCAGCCTGTTGCAGCAACGATTCGTAGAGATTGTTGCTCACCTGGCGCTCCGTTTCGAGTATTTCGTTGCTGTCAGTATGCTTCTTGGTGGTATGCACGTTCACATATTTGCCGTGCCAGCCACGCCTGCGCAGCCTGATTTCCACTCCTGGGTCGGCGACGAGATAGGTTTGGGTGATCTCGCTCTCGATGCAGTCGGGTATTTCGCCCGTCAGCTCAACGATATACTTGCGCTCTTCCTCGATGGGCTGCGGCAAACCGAGCACGTGGGAAATCTCTTTGATCACGCGGTTCAGCTTCTTTTCGAAGTCATCGTGGTTGTTAATCACGCGCAGATGCGGATGTCCCGTCCATGCCTTGATCACTTTCTTGTCGAGTTCGCGGGCAATGCGAAGCCCTTCTTCGTTCACTTGCTCATACCGGGTGGCATTGGTTGCAACGGTGTAATACTGCTCTGCGCCGTCGGCAGCCGACACAAGGTGGAGCACGGCATCATATCTGGCTCTCAGTTCGCTGGTGTTCGTGCCTTCCTTGGCGGTGATTTCTTCCCACATTTCGGGTGTCATGTAGGCGGAAATGTCAAGTGTTCCGCGGTCGCACACTATGAGCGTGGGCTTTTTGCATACCTCCGCCATTTGCATGAACGTATCTTCGAGCACTAATTGTGTCTTCAAGATGGCGCGTTCTCCCTCATAATACAGGTCTTTATTGGGTGTCAGATAGTTCCAACCTGCCAAACTGTAGAGCGTTGGCACTTCGGGGATGGTGAAAACTTTATATCCTCGGCTGGAGAAATGCTCAATGATCCTGACGAGAGCGGTGGTTTTTCCTGCACAAGGTCCTCCGGTCAGGACAATCTTCTTGATATCTTTCATGATTGATGTTGTGAATTATAATTCCTGATGATTCGGTTTCGCATACAAAGATAGTATAAAGTTTTGAGCTTCGCAAACCTTTACGTTTATTTAACGCATGAATATGACATATTATATATTTATTTTTTATACCTTTGCATGTAAATAAGAAGAACTATCAAAATACAACAACAAATCAAAATCATGAAGAAATTACAAGCTTTAAACAAGCAGACCGCGCCGAAGAGCGTGATGCCTGAGAAGATTATTCAGTTTGGTGAGGGCAACTTCCTGCGTGCTTTTGTAGACTGGATCGTATGGAACATGGATGCAAAGACCAACTTCAACGGAAGCGTAGTGGTGGTTCAGCCCATCGAAAGGGGCATGGCTGACTGGCTCAATGGTCAGGACTGCCTCTATCATGTGAACCTTCAGGGCCGCCTGAACGGTGAGGCTGTCAACTCATTAGAGCGTATCGACGTGATCAGCCGCGCACTTAACCCCTACTCTCAGAATGCCGCCTTCATGGCATTGGCTGAGCAGCCGGAGATCCGTTTCGTGATTTCAAACACCACGGAGGCTGGTATCGCATTCGATGACAGCTGCAAATTCACCGACGCACCTGCCTCTTCGTATCCCGGAAAGCTGGTTCAGCTGCTCTATCGCCGCTTTAAGACTTTCGAAGGAGACCCGAAGAAAGGTCTGATCATTATGCCTTGCGAGCTGATATTCCTTAACGGACACCACCTGAAGGAATGTATCTACAAGTATATCGAGCTTTGGAAGGAAGACTTAGGTGAGGATTACGAAGCATTCAAGGAGTGGTTCACCAAGTACAACTATGTTTGCGCAACGCTCGTTGACCGCATCGTTCCTGGATTCCCGCGCAAGGAGATTGCAGAAATCCAGGAGAAGGTGGGCTATAAGGACAATCTCGTGGTGCAGGCAGAAATCTTCCACCTTTGGGTGATTGAGAAGCCGGAGAACATGGACATTGATGCACTGCGCGAGGAATTCCCTGCAGAGAAGGCAGGACTGCATGTGCTCATCGCCGAAAGCGAGAAACCGTATCACGAGCGCAAGGTTACGCTGCTCAACGGCCCGCATACCGTGCTCTCTCCAGTGGCTTATCTCAGCGGCGTGAATATCGTTCGCGATGCTTGCAACCACGAAGTGATCGGCAAATACATCCACAAAGTGCAGTTCGAAGAGCTGATGGAAACGCTGAATCTGCCGATTGACGAGCTGAAACAGTTCGCTGGCGACGTGCTGGAGCGCTTCAACAATCCGTATGTAGATCATCAGGTGACGAGCATTATGCTGAATTCATTCCCCAAGTTCCAGGCTCGCGACCTGCCAGGAGTGAAGGTTTACTTGGAGCGCAAGGGCGAACTGCCGAAGGGATTGGTGCTTGGACTCGCCGCAATCATCACCTACTACAAGGGCGGAAAGCGTGCCGACGGTGCCGAAATCGTGCCTAACGATGCTCAGGAGATAATGGATCTGCTGAAGAACCTGTGGTCAACGGGCGACACACGCAAGGTTGCCGAGGGTGTTCTCGGTGCTACCTTCATCTGGGGAGAGCATGGCGACCTGAACACAATACCCGGTTTGACCGACATGGTGACAGGTTTCCTGAACGACATCCAGGAGAAAGGCATGCTGGAAACAGTGAAAAGCATTCTGTAAAAACTGAGAATTGCATCTGAAAATCAGCGATTATTTTGCTGGAAATCAGAGAAGAAATTCTTGAAAAACAGAGGAAATGTTCCTGAAAATCAGAGAAGATTTTGCTGAAAAACAGAAGAATTGAATAAAGAAACAGCCCATTCGCCAAGTGCGAGTGGGCTGTTTTATTTTTCAGAACCTATGGTATCAGTTCGCAAAAGCATAGGTTTTAAGGCTCAAAAGCATAGGTTTTAAGGCTCAAAAGCATAGGTTTCGCGTTGCAAAAGCATAGGTTTTGGGGTTCAAAAGCATAGGTTTTGAGGCTCAAAAACATAGGTTTTGAGACGGGAAACCATAGGTTTCAGAATGCGATGCCTTGTTTCAGGGAAACGAAAGCGGCATTTCGGCATTATTTAGCATGCGTTGGAACGATGGCAAGATACACAATATCCTCGGTGGTGCGGTTGTGCATGCTGTGGTTATGACCCTCTGGGCAATAGTGAACCTGCCCTGCCTTCACCACTTCTTCTGTGTCATCATATTTGAAAACCGCCTCGCCGCTGAGGATATATGCTATCTCACTGCTGCCGTCGTGAGAGTGATGGCCTGACGAAGCGCCAGGTTTCAGTCGGCTGAACATAATCTTGTTGTTCCCGTCGATATAGTCGCGAGAGTCAAGTTCCCCCACTCCGCCTTTGAAATTAAACTTCTGTTCTTCGGGGATGTTGTTGAAATCGATTACCATAATGTTTTGTTTTAAATTGATTTGAATGTATGATTAATTTGCCACAAATATACACAAAATGAATGAGATATACACCACTATGACCAAGAAATTAAGTTTTCTTTAGAGGAATTGATTGCAATGGCAATCTGGAACCAAAGTTTTCTTTAGATGAATAGGCTGCAACGATTGTCGGAAACCATCGATTTCTTTAGTGGAAATAGACAAAATAAAAATCGGATACCGCCATGCGATACCCGATTTTTTATATTTAACAACGAAAGAGAATTACTTCACCTTGCCGTTATAGTTATAGACGTAAGCCTTCTTGTCGCTGGTTTCGTAAGTATCTTTGTACTTTGTCAGCTGACCGTAGAGCACCACCTTGTCGCCAACAGCAATCTGATCGTCGCCGTTAGCCCACGTCTTGTTGCCCAACCACAGTGCGCGATAAGCCTCGAAATCCTTCGAATAATCAGTGTTATATACACCGTCGTCGGAAATCCAGAACGTTCCGTTGCCGTATCCAGGCTCAAAAGCATTGACAACCTTTGACACAACGCCCTTCACGAAGACATTATCCTTGCCGCCGTTGTTAACATAGTTGATGGCACCAGCAATGTCGAATGGCTTGCGATAAGAACCTTCTGCATTCACATTCTCCATGCTTGTCTGCTCGTTAAGCTTGATCAGCGTGCTGCTCTGGTCAACTTCAAGCGTTCCTTTATAGTCTTTCAGGTTGCCCTTAACCACCACAACGTCGCCCAGCTGGATATCATCGGCAGAGCTATAATTATCTCCGTTGAAGCTCTTTGCGCTGTATACCTCCAGCTCATCGTTCTGTTCTCCATCGACAGATATATAATAGGTGAGGCTGCTATACTTGGAATTGAAGGTCGGCTTGCGACTCACGATACCTCTTACACATACGTCTGTAGCTCCGGCAGCAGCTGCTTCCAAGCCAGCGGTGACATTATACGGGTCTTCCTCAGTACCGGTTCCGGTAGGCAGATTCGTAATTCCCTTCTGCGTGAAGGTATATGCCATCACGGTTGAAGATGTGCCTTTCTTGTTGTCATACGTGGTTGAAGAGAAGTTGATGCTACCGTTACGGGTCTTCTCAGTATTCTCTGCAACGGTGAAATGCACCACGGCGGTGTCGCCCGGATTGGTTTCGAAGAGCGTGGGAACGCCAGGTTTGTAGGTGGTTCCCTCGTATTTGATCCAGTCTTTACAATCAGCTGCGATTTCAGGATATGCGCCGCTGCCTTTGTAAACCAATGTTATGTCGAGGTTTCCGCCGTCCTTCGTCATTGTCTTGCTTTCGGTGAGAATCTTCAGAAGCGACTTTTCAACGCTGACAACCGTAACGTCCACGAGTTCCACGGTGCCGTTGTAGGTTGTTTTGGGACCTTCAACGGTCACCACATCGCCCACTTCGATGCCCAGACTGATCAATGCGTCGTTCTTCAACTTGCCGTCGGCATCGGCAGTACCGTAGATATAAATCTGACCGGTCTCATCTGCCAGATACCAGTTTCCGTAAGGACTGACGTTGGCAATACCTGTTACAGTACCCTTTACGCGGTATTGCTTGCCGTCGGGACCTGCTATCACATCGGCACAAGTGGCATCCGACGGTGCCGGAACGCCCTGCTGCACGTTGATGTTCTGCGTTCTTCCGGCGCAGGAAAGATGGATTTCGGTCACCTGACCATAGAGACCGGGACCAGCTGAGAATGAAATCTTGCTCTCGCCGGCTGATCCTGAGAGCGGAGAAACGGTGAGCCATGATGGAATTTCTGAGGCATCGATCGACCAACTGTCGGTTGCGTTTACCGTGATATCCGTGGAACCACCTTCAAGAGCCAACGTCACGTAGGACGACGACAGCCTTACCTCGTCGAGATAGGTGGGGTCGTTATTGTCGGAGCAGCTCACCAACATGGCGATAACTGCCACAAAAGACGGAATTAAATATTTGAGTTTCATATTATTATAGTCATTAAATTAGTTGAAAATATACTTAATACCGATTGAAGCATACCAGCACTGACCGATAGAATGGTTGGGAACCCATGTCTTGTTGCTGGAATTAACGGCTTTCGGAGTAGAGAATGTGGCGTAGCCCTGTGCATCGGTGCCTTCATACTTCAGGATTCTTCCCTCGTTGAGGTCGGGATTCATGTACTTGCTCACACCCCAGCTTGAATTAAAGAAGTTTAGCACGTTCTTCATATCGAGGCTCAGCTGCAGCCTATGTGTGGTATTGCCGAAGTTCACCTTGAAATCGTGCTTGTATCCAAAGTCGATACGGTGAACCCAAGGACTGTAAACGCTGTATGCCTCGGCATATTCGCCACGGTGGCTATTCAGGTAGCTGTCGTTGTGCACATACTCCATGAAGCGGTTTTTGTCGCTTTCGGAAACGAAACGGAAGCGGTTGCTCATCACGTCGTCGTCGGTCGGGATGTAGAGAGCATCATAGTTGTAGCCGTCGCCGTTCATATCGTTGGCTGTCATGTATGAATAGTTGTAGCCGCCACGCCATGTTTCGTAGATGAAACTATAGTGGTTGCCGCTCTTGTCGTGGATTGTTGCATTGGCAACAACACGGTCGGGAGTAACATACTGTGAGTTGTGGAGGCGGATGTTGTTAGGTCCTTCAGCCGTGGGAACGTATGTGAACGCCGACTCGGCAGCAGAACCCGGCATGCCGGTAACTTCCTTCGAAGCGGTGTGCGTATAGGCTGCCATCAGCGAAATCCATTCTGCCGGCTGTGCATTAAGCATCACGTTGGCCGACCATCCGTAACCGCGGCTGGTGTTCTCAAGTACGAATGCCTTGGTGCCGGTGCGGAAATCGGAAGGATAGATGGGACGGTTGTCAACACCGTTGAAGCGTGCAAAGCCGCCCACATTGCGGATACTCCAGTCGGAGATGCACACTCCGTTGATGGTTTTGTTGAAGATTCCTTCCACGGTAACTGTAAACGGGAAGTCCACGGGGAACTGATAATCAACGGCGAGAGAGGTCTTCCAAACCTGCGGCATCTTAAAATCGGGATCCACGGCAGAGATAGACGAAGGAACCGTACCGTCGTCGGGATTTACCGTTGAGGGGAATCCCATCTCGAAAAGCTTGTTCTGCAAAGCAGCGATTGAAGCCTTTCCGTTGGCATCGGTCACAAGTCCGCCCTTGAACTGAGTAAGCACATCGGTCATGTCGGCATACTTCTCCTGCACTGCTGCAGGCAGATTTGTATATCTTGTTGACGGACCGAGCTGTGCCTGATATTGCACAAGACCACCGTTTGTAGGCATATTGGTGAAGAAAACGAGAGGCAGACGGCCTGAGAAGAGACCGGTACCACCGCGCACTTTCAGCGTTTTGTCGCCCAGTACATCCCATGTGAATCCCACGCGGGGTGAGAGTGTGAGGCTCGATGACGGCCATTTGCCGGTATCGATGTGGCGCTCACGGCCTGCATTGTCGTAATAGTTCAGGGCGAGGATGGCATTGTTTGTCATCAGATCGCCATTGTTGAAGAACAGACCATCGAAGCGGATGCCATAGTTCAACTTGAATCGAGTGTTCACGTTCCAGTCATCCTGCACATACAAACCTGCCTTGTTGAACTGCACGCGGGCAGCTGGTTTCGACTCGCCATCGTAGCCGTAGGTGAGGCAAACCACCTCGGGAGTGGCACCGTTGATAAAGTCGGTGACGCTCTTATAGCGGTAATAGCCCGTTCCGTTGCGCATATACTGGTTGTCAGCCATCTGGTGCTCGAAGGTGAGACCAGCGGTAATCTTGTGGCTTCCCAGATAATAGGTAAGGTCATCCTTCATGTTCCAGATGGTGTTGTGCACGGCATTGTTCCAAGTAAACAGCTCATAGCCGAGAGCCATATAGTTGGCTGTGTTGCCGGAACCGTCGAGAATGTCGATGAACGGGAACTCATCAGAGTTGGAACTACGTATGTCATCGAGCTTGGAATATGTAGCGAGGAACTGGTTTGAGAGATTGTCGGAGAGACGGCTGTTCAGGTCGAGTGAGAACGAATGCACGAGGTTGTCCATTCCATACATGGAATTGGCAAACGACATGGAGTATTGCGACATACGGCTGTATGCGCTTCGCGTTCCGCCGTCCATAGAAGAAGCATTGGGAGAATTCCAATAGTTGTTCTTCGTATAGTTGTAGCGCAGTGCCAGATGGTGCATGTTGCTGATGTTCCAGTCGAGGCGGGCAAGAATCTTATAGTTGTTCTCGTCGGCGGGGAAACTGGTATATGAACCTGGATCATAGCCGTATCTGCTCTTCACGAATTCGGAAACCATCTGCATGTCGCCCGTTGTTGTGCGCGAGAGGTAATTGTCGGCATCGGCAACACCATCTTCTGTAGCCCTCCAACGGTTCACGATGGTAGGCGATTTCACCATTTCGCCGTTCACGAAGAAGAACAGCTTGTTCTTAATAATCGGACCGCCGAAGGTGAATCCGTAGGTTGTGGTCTGACTCTTGGCACGAGCGCCGTTGATCTGCTCACGATATACGGCATCGCCCTGCATGTTCTCGTTCTTGTGGTATACGTATGCGCTGCCGCGGAATGTGTTGGTTCCCGACTTGGTGATGGCATTCACGCCACCGCCGATGAAGTTTGTTTCGCGCACGTCATACGGAGAAATCACCACCTGCAGCTCTTCGATGGCATCGATAGATACGGGATTGCCACCGCCTGGGAGGTTTGAGCTCAAACCGAAGTTGTTGTTGAAGTTGGCACCATCGATGGTAAAGTTGGCAGTACGGCCGTCGGCACCTGCGAAACTCATACCATTGCCGCCATAAGGAGACAGACGCGTAACGTCGGTAATGCTTCGGCTAACAGTTGGAAGGTTCGTAATCTGGGCATTGTTGATGTTTGTGGAAGCTCCAGTCTTCTCTGCAGCAAACTTGGAAGCACTTCCTGTGACAATCACTTCTGCCAGTTCGTTGGCATCTTCCGAGATCTGCACGTTGAGCGTAGTGGTTTCACCCAACTGCAACGTGATGTTTTTCAGTGTCTTTGTCTGGAATCCGATGTACGACACCGTTAACGAATAAGGACCGCCGGTGCGCATACCTTGGATATTAAAGCGCCCGTCGATGTTGGTAACAGCCGTATAACGCGTACCCGAAGGTTCGTGAACGGCTTGGATGGTAGCACCAATCACTTCTTCGTTGCTACCCGCAATCGTCACCTTTCCGCCCATGGCAGAGGTGATGATCTGAGCCATGGCCGAAGTTACAGTCAACATCGCCATGAGCATCAAAAACAAAATTCTTTTTTGCATAAACGTTTTTAAATATTAGTTATAAACAGTATCTGCCTGCAAAGGTACGAAAAAACTGCTGAATACCAAAAAAAAGCTAATATTTGTTTCAGAAAATAGAATAAATTATCCCCCGATTCACATCGGGGGACAAACAACACAAACACAAAATAACACGTGCCGAGATGGCAACGCGTATGGTATTAAATGCTATTGCACGCCGTCGTCGCGCAATTTCAACTGCCATTTCCATGCGGAGCGAAGCACATCGTTGATATCTGCCTCTGCCTTCCAGCCGAGCACTTTGTTCGCCTTGTCAACATTGCCCCACACCTTTTCGATGTCTCCTTCGCGGCGAGGAGCATAGCGCCAGTTGAGTTTTACGCCGGTTGCCCGCTCAAAGCCCTCCACCACTTCCAAGGTGCTCAGGCCTCTGCCGGTACCAATGTTGAATATTTCCACGGCATCGGTGCCGTCAACATCGAGTACGCGCTCCATTGCCTTGACATGAGCCTTGGCAAGATCCACCACATAAATGTAGTCGCGGATGCAGGTTCCGTCTTCGGTCTGATAGTCATTTCCGAAAATCTTCAGCTCCTGGCGGATGCCGATAGCGGTCTGCGTTACGAATGGAATCAGATTCATAGGCACTCCATTGGGCAGTTCGCCAATCAGCGCAGACGGGTGAGCGCCGATGGGATTGAAGTATCTGAGAATGACAGCCTTAATGGGTGCTCCGCTGTGGATATAGTCTTGAATAATTTCTTCGTTGATCTGCTTGGTGTTGCCGTAAGGACTGAGCGCTTTCTGTATGGGTGCTTCCTCGGTTACAGGCAGGTTTTCCTTCGTGGGCTGACCGTATACGGTGCAACTCGATGAGAAGATGATGCCTTTTACGTCATATTTCGGCATCAGCTCCAACAGATTGATCAACGACGTGATATTGTTGCGATAATACAGCAGTGGCTTTTCCACACTCTCGCCTACAGCTTTACTTGCAGCAAAATGGATAATTCCCTGAATGTCAGGATATTTAATAAATACCTGTTCAAGTGCTTCCTGATCGCAGCAGTCCACTTGTTCGAATGCAGGACGCACGCCGGTGATCTTCTCAATGCCGTCAACCACCTCTGCCTTGGAATTTGACAGATTGTCAACGATTACCACCTGATATCCGGCTTGCTGAAGTTCCACCGTGGTATGGCTCCCAATGAAGCCCGTGCCACCTGTTACCAAAATTGTTTGTTTCATCTTCTGAATTTGTATTTGTCGTGCAAAATTACAAAGAATCGGCGAAATGAGCAAGCGATTTTGCCGATATTTCTGAAATAGCATAGTATTAGGAGTGTAAAATCATAGGTTTTGACGCCCATAAACGTAGGTTTCGGAGCATAAATGCATAGGTTTTGAGGTGTGAAAGCATAGGTTTTGTAAATCGGAATCGCAGATTGCGACTGAGTTTAAAATTAATCATCCAACGTATGCCCACAGACCACACACGTGTTTAAAAAGAGTATTGAAGTGTCACTTTGCATAACAAACTGACATTCAGATATTTGAGAGGATTTATCTGTTACTCGCTGCGTTACCTGCTGCGTTACCAGCTGTGCTATTTTCTGAACAACGGATTATACGAATTATACGGATTTAAGCTACACATGCAAACATGCGTTAAATCCTATGAATCCTTTGAATCTGTTGTATTGATATAAGATAATTGTTTTCATTTAAATATATTAATAATGTGTACATTCATTTTGGAATGTAAATCTCCAGACCATATTGAATTTTCATGGAGACTAAAAGCTAAAATAGGTAACGCAGCAGATTACGCAGCAGGTAACGCAGCGAGTAACAGATAGATTCCGACAAACACCTGGATATCAGGATATTATGCGCATCACACATATTATACATATTATTGTCTATGGATAAGGGTAACCAACCGCTTACTTGGCAAGCTCAACGCTTGACCATACGGAGAAAATGGCAAGCAAGCACCCTCTGCCTGATGCCTTTACAGACGGTCTTGGACATTGTGACATCGGCGAAATCTGTAAATCACGTTAAAAATACGAGGTAAAAGATGCTATCATGAAAATATTTATTACCTTTGCGCCATAAATCTGATAAACAAGAAAAAATACCTTCTTTAAAATGAAAAGAGACAACCAAATCTTCGAGTTGATCGAAAAAGAGCACCAGCGCCAGCTCAAGGGCATGGAGCTGATTGCCAGTGAGAACTTTGTAAGCGACGAAGTCATGCAGGCTATGGGTTCGTACTGCACCAACAAGTATGCTGAGGGCTATCCCGGCAAGCGCTACTATGGCGGCTGTCAGGTGGTTGACGAGATTGAAAACCTTGCCATCGAGCGCGTTTGCAAACTGTTTGGTGCTGAATATGCCAATGTTCAGCCACACTCAGGTGCGCAGGCCAATGCAGCAGTGCTGCTGGCAGTGCTCAAACCCGGCGATACCTTCATGGGGATGAACCTCGACCATGGCGGTCACCTGTCTCACGGTTCGCATGTTAACACCAGCGGCATTCTCTACAACCCCATCGGCTACAACCTGAACAAAGAAACAGGTCGTGTTGACTACGATGAGATGGAGCAATTGGCACTTGAGCACAAGCCGAAGCTGATCATCGGCGGTGGCAGTGCTTACAGCCGTGAGTGGGATTATAAGCGCATGCGCGAGATTGCCGACAAAGTGGGCGCATTGCTCATGGTTGACATGGCTCATCCGGCAGGTCTCATCGCAGCTGGTCTGCTCGACAACCCAGTGAAATATGCTCACATCGTCACCTCCACCACCCACAAGACCTTGCTCGGTCCTCGTGGCGGTATCATCCTTATGGGTAAGGACTTTGAGAATCCTTGGGGACTGAAGACTCCAAAGGGCGTTGTGAAGATGATGTCTACTATTCTCAACTCAGCCGTATTCCCTGGTCAGCAGGGCGGTCCGCTTGAGCATGTCATCGCTGCAAAGGCAGTTGCATTCGGTGAAGCATTGCAGCCCGAGTTTAAAGAGTGGGCAAAGCAGGTTCAGAAGAATGCAAAAGTGCTTGCAGAGGAATTGGTGAAGCGCGGCTTCCACATCGTAAGCGGCGGCACCGACAACCACTCCATGCTCGTTGACCTGCGCACAAAGTATCCTGATCTCACAGGTAAGGTGGCAGAGAACGCATTGGTGGCAGCAGACATCACAGTGAACAAGAACATGGTTCCCTTCGATACTCGCAGTGCTTTCCAGACCAGTGGTTTGCGCTTAGGCACACCTGCCATCACCACCCGCGGTGCAAAGGAAGACCTGATGGTGCTGATTGCAGAGCTCATTGAGACGGTGCTCAACGATCCCGAGAACGAAGAAGTGATTGCAAAGGTTCGTGCACGCGTGAACGAGACCATGAAGAACTATCCTTTGTTCGCCTATTAATCATTGATTCTTACCACCCTGATGCCTGGCATCGTGGGGTGTTTATAAAGGTATTGTCGGAGAGTCATCGGCTCTTCGACAACTTTTTTGTGTATACTTGATGCATTCAGCAGATGCAATCCGTCGTCATGCCACACGGCAATACCAATATGCTGGGTGTCGAGACCTTTGATATTGGTGATAATGGCAAGGATATCACCGTTGTGAACGGTATTTCTCAGCAATGCTGTGTTCTTCACCTCCTGCTTGGGAATATATCGGAATGTCTTCCCGCTGATATCACTCTCCATTCGCCTGATGGCTGGAATGTCGCCGGGGTTCACTGTGAGCATGCGGTATTTCGACGGGTTCTTCGACATATAATCCACCCTCACAGTCTGCACTTCAGTAAATGGCGGATTGGGTGACTGTATCTCGTGGCAGAATCCCATATCGGTGTTGTCGAGAATCCACGTAGTGAAATAGTGCAGGCGGCGCGAATAAGTGGGGACATCGCCTTTCTCGTATCTTATTTTCTGGAGTATATGACAGAAGGCTTCAAACGAAGTCAGACCGTTTTTCATGCAAAGCGAAAGGGCAACAACATTCTCAGTGAACGTGGTGCAGTCCATCTGCCTCAGGTTTATGATCAGCCGCTCTTTGTCGAAAGGCTCCAGCGTATGTCCCACATAGGGAATCCCCATGTCCATGATGGCACGTCCGAAATGCACCATCCACTCCCCCATCCTGTTTTCTCCAACAGTATCAAGACAGGAAGCGCCATTCAGCAGTTCCATTACGCGAACACTGTCTTCGCGTTCATATTCCACTTGCTGAGCCGATACCGTCAGCGTCAGTCCCAGCAACAACGTAATCATTGTCTTTTTCATCATGTTCTTTTTCTCACTTCTTAATGTCCCCTTTTCCTGTTGAAGTTAAATCCCACATAGAAATTAAGGCTGCCAAAAGTGTTGTTCGTATAGAACTGGCTCGTCTTGTAGTTATAGCTATGCATGATTGCACTCATGCCGGCAAACCATTTAGTGTTGTTCCAAACCAAACCGATTCTGTATGTGCCATCGAGCGTTACGTTTCGGAAAGAGAAATCGCGCAGCAGCGTAACCTCATCCTTGCGCAGCGCACCAGTTACATGCTTATACCCCAACGCCAGCATGGCACTTGTGCTCAGCAGCCAGTTGTGAGCAAACACCCAGTTGTAAGCATAGCCGCCCGAAGCGGATATGTTTGAGTATTTCACGTTGTCGAATAACAGACCGCTGTCGAGTTTTGATGTGCCGAATTCTCTCAGGTGTTCATTCAGCGTATTCTCTAATTGTTTACTGTCAAGGTTAATGCTGTGACGAGTATATCCGAATCCGGCAAGAGCCGTTCCGCAACTTCTCCTTTGTACGGTGCTCTGGCTGAAAGCTGCAGGATACGAGAATTTCTTATGATTGAAGATATAGTAGAGGTCTGCACCCACGATGCCCACATTTAGTCCGGAGAAAGGGATGTCAAGGTTTCTTATCTCACGTGAATCACCGTCAGGCTGAAACGAGCGGATCTTGTAGTCATTGCCAGTCTTCCGGTAATACAGGTCAACCCCCATCAGGTTACTATACAGACTCACATCGAACTCTTTCTTGTTGTGCTCATTTGAGATATGGCTCACATCGAAAGTGTATCCAAGGAAAAACCATCGCCATCCGAAGTAAGGTCCCACCCGGTAGGTCGGTTTAGGTGCGAAGGAGATGATCTGCCCGTCTTTACTTCCGATGCTATATAGCTCGTAGGTGTTCGTGTTCTGCATCATCAGCGCAAAGTTATAGTGCTGTGGCTCGATGTATGAAGTGTCGGTTTCGTTGAAGTCGCGGAAATACTTGGTGAAGAAGTTGCCTATGCGATGTGGCAGATCTTCCTTTTCTGGTTCCCCACCACTTTCTGTCTGCTGTGCCGAAGCTGCCATTGCCACTCCTGCCAGCAGTGCTATCATCATCTTCTTCATCATCAAATCTTTCCCAATATCCTATCAAGCACCCAGTTAACAGGTGTTGCACTCACACTCGTTGCCGAGCATACGCCTGTGCCTTGCAGCGCTTCAGTCACGCTCTTGATAATTGGCAGCTGCACGTATGGAGGGTTTTCCACTTCAATTTTCTGTTCGCCCTCACTGGTTACAAGCACGATGGGATCGAAGTTGAATACCGAGAAACTCAGGATACCACGCTCACCAATCAGTTCTATACAATCTTCCTGTGCCGACTCATGACCTACGAAGCACCAGGAGCCACTGCCGGGCAAGCCGTTCTCAAAGCGGAAGCACGCGCTCACGCTGTCTTCTGCCTGATAAAGTCCGCCAACATTGGCACAGATGCCACTCGCCTCTGTGATTACTCCGAACATGTCTTGCAGCAGATCTAACTGATGGGGCGCCAAGTCATAGAAATAGCCACCGCCTGCAATCTGAGGCTGAAGTCGCCATGGCAGATTCTCTTCTGAATAATAGTCTGGGGTGCGCGGTGGCACCGACATGCGCACCTGCACATTCACAACAGTTCCGATCACACCGTTCTTCACAATCTCTTTTACACGTTGGAAATAAGGCAGGTAACGGCGGTAGTAGGCAACATAACATGGCACACCCGTCTCCTGACTGACACGATTCACGCGCACACAATCATCATAGCATGCTGCAAGCGGTTTCTCCACATACACAGGCTTGCCCGCCTTCATCGCCATAATGGCAAATGTGGCATGACTGCTCGGCGGTGTTGCCACATAAATAGCATTCACGTCAGGGTCGTCGATCAACCTTTGCGCATCTGTATACCATTTTGGCACATGATGGCGCTCGGCATACGAGCGTGCACGCTTCTCAGTACGGCTCATCACCGCTACAATTTTCGACCCTGGAACCTCATTGAAGGCAGGTCCCGATTTCCTTTCTGTGACATCGCCACAGCCAATAAATCCCCAGTTAATTAGTTTCATGTTGCAAAGATAATGATTTTTATAGGAATCTATACGCTCAACGCATAAAAAACAATAAATATTAACAAGGGATGATATCACATAAAAAATCTTAAATACATGTATTCTTACCTTTATATATAATGGATACTCAAAAAAAAATTGTATTTTTACACCCAAATTCAATACTCTTAATTTATTCAACTACAATGAAACACATTAAATCTATGATTTGCGGTGCAGGAATGGCAGCCATCCTGCTCGCCGCTTGTGGCGGTAATGATGCCAAACTGACCGTGTCGGGACTGAACCCGACTGCCTTCGACACAACTATTAATGAGAAAACGGTGAAACTGTACACACTGACCAATAACAACGGTATGGAGGTGTGTATCACCAATTTCGGCGGACGAGTGGTATCGCTGATGGTGCCCGACAAGAACAATGAGCTGAAAGATGTGGTGTTGGGTTACGACAACGTTGCACAGTATGCCGACTCGGTGAATTCTCCAAGCGATTTTGGAGCTGCTATCGGGCGTTATGCCAACCGTATCAAGGACGGTCTGATCACCATCGACGGAAAAACCATCCAGTTGCCAAAGAACAATTTCGGACACTGCCTGCACGGAGGTCCCTCAGGATGGCAGTATCAGGTGTACGATGCTAACCAGCCCAACGACTCTACACTGGTGTTGACAATGATGTCGCCCGATGGTGACAACAACTTCCCAGGCAACGTGAAGGCAGATGTTACGTATGTTGTTCGCAACAACAACAGCCTCGATATCACGTATGCTGCCACGACCGACAAGAAGACAGTGGTGAACATGACTAACCACTCATATTTCAACCTGAACGGTGACCCCAACAAGACTATCGAAAACCACATTCTCCATGTGAATGCATACATCTACACACCATCTGATGCCACTTATATGACCACTGGCGACACGGCTTGGGTGAAAGGCACACCTATGGACTTCATGGAACCGAAGGAAATTGGCAAGGATGTGAACAACTTCGACTACAAACCTATCAAGAATGCCAACGGTTTCGACCACAACTGGTGCTTAGCCTCATATCATGACGGCAAGGGCAATATCAAACAATTGGCAGCCAGCCTCTATTCACCTGAAACAGGTATCATGCTTGAGGTGTTCACCAACGAACCGGGAATTCAGGTATACACGGGTAATTTCCTTGAAGGCAAGGTTGCAGGAAAGAAAGGCATCAAGTATGCAAAGCATGCTGGTGTGTGTCTGGAGACACAGAAGTATCCCGACTCTCCCAACAAGCCCAAGTGGCCGTCACCATTCCTGAGTCCAGGTGAGAAATACTACTCTCACTGCATCTATAAGTTCGGTGTGGTGAAACAGTAAAGGAAGAAGTTTCAAACAAATTATTTAACAATCGTACAATATGCAATTATTAGACTGGATCGTTATCGGTGTATTTTGCTGTGCACTGATAGGTATCGTGATTTGGGTTGTCAGTCAGAGAAACGACAACTCTGCGGATTATTTCTTAGGTGGTAAGGATGCTACGTGGATAGCCATCGGTGCGTCCATCTTTGCCTCAAACATTGGTTCTGAACACCTGATCGGTCTTGCCGGTGCAGGTGCATCATCAGGTATGGCCATGGCTCACTGGGAGATTCAGGGATGGATGATCCTGATTTTGGGATGGGTGTTCGTTCCGTTCTACTCACGTTCAATGGTGTATACTATGCCGGAATTCCTCGAGAAACGCTACAACAAGGAGAGCCGCACCATCCTCTCGGTGATCTCGCTGATCAGCTATGTGCTCACAAAAGTTGCCGTGACGGTATATGCCGGTGGTCTGGTTTTCCAACAGGTATTCGGCATCAAGGAGCTTTGGGGCATCGACTTCTTCTGGATTGCTGCTATCGGACTGGTGCTTATCACCGCTCTTTATACCATCTTCGGTGGTATGAAGTCGGTGCTCTACACTTCCGTGCTGCAGACTCCAATTCTGTTGCTGGGTTCTCTTATCATTCTCGTGCTGGGCTTGAAGGCTCTTGGCGGATGGGATGAGATGATGGCAACCTGCTCTGTACAGACTGTGAATGAGTATGGCGACCACATGACTGACCTGATCCGCGACCTTCGCGATCCAGACTATCCCTGGCTTGGTGCTCTCGTAGGTTCCGCCGTGATTGGTTTCTGGTATTGGTGCACTGATCAGTATATCGTACAGCGTGTTCTCTCGGGTAAAAACGAAAAGGAAAGCCGTCGTGGTACAATCTTCGGTGCTTATCTGAAGTTGCTGCCTGTGTTCCTGTTCCTGATTCCCGGAATGATTGCATACGCGCTGAGTACAAAGGGTATTGCCATGCCTAACGGTGAAGTGTTCTCTCTGTCAACTCCAGATGCAGCCTTCCCCACCCTTGTGGCCAAGCTGCTGCCTGCCGGTGTGAAAGGTTTGGTGGTTTGCGGAATACTTGCTGCCCTGATGTCTTCACTGGCATCCTTGTTTAACTCTTCAGCAATGCTGTTCACTATTGACTTCTGGAAGCGCTTAAAGCCACAAACTTCTGAGAAGAGTCTCGTACGCATCGGACAGATTGCCACCGTGGTCATCGTTGTTCTTGGTATTCTCTGGATTCCCATCATGCGTTCTGTGGGTAATGTGCTCTATAACTACTTGCAGGATGTGCAGAGTGTGCTGGCTCCTGGTATAGCAGCAGCCTTCTTGCTGGGCATCTGTTGGAAGCGTACATCCGCTAAGGGTGGTATGTGGGGACTGCTGTCTGGTATCATTATTGGTCTGACCCGTTTGGGAGCAAAGGTATACTACAGCAATGCCACGAATGCCAGCGATAGTTGGTTCAAGACTGTGTTCTACGACTTCAACTGGCTGTATTTCTGCGGTGCCATGCTGATTGTATGCTGCATCATCGTGATTATCGTGAGTCTGTTCACAGAAGCTCCGAACCAGGAGAAGATCAAAGGCTTGGTATTTGGTACGGCAACGCCAGAGCAGATTGCCGCAACACGTGCCAGTTGGAATACCTGGGATGTGATCCACACATGCATCATCCTCGGCTTCACCGTTGCGTTCTACATTTATTTCTGGTAATACTGACTTAAAGAAAGAAGATGACAGCGTTCTATGCTGAACATAACAAGGTTTTCGTTGCCGTTGACTGCATAGTCTTTGGTTTCGACAAAAAGAAACTAAAGGTGCTTCTTGGCAAACGCCAAATGGATCCTGGCCGTGGGGAGTGGTCTCTCTACGGCGGATTCGTTGGCGAAAACGAAAGCATTGATGAAGCAGCATACAGGGTGCTTTATAAACTGACTGGGCTGAAGCATATCTACATGAGGCAAGTGGCAGCTTTCGGAGCCGTAGACCGCGATCCTGGCGAGCGAGTGGTGTCGGTTGCCTATTGCGCACTGATCAATGTGAGCGATTATCAGGAAGATTTGCTGAAGAAGCACGGGCTGGAATGGGTTGATGTTGATGCAATTCCAAAGTTGTTCTCCGATCATAACATCATGATAAAGAAAGCACTCACACTGTTGCGGATGCATATCAATTCTGAACCGCTCTGCTTCAATCTGCTGCCCGATCTCTTTACGCTCACTCAGCTTCAGCTGGTTTACGAGGCAATTCTCGGTGAAGAGCTCGACAAACGCAATTTCCGTAAGCGCATCAAAGCTATTGACACGATTGAAAAGACGGAACTGATTGATAAGTATAGCTCCAAGAGGGGTGCTGCCTTGTATCGTTTCAATAGAAGAATGTATCAAGAATATCCCACTTTCAAGCTGTAAGATGCTGATGGCGGGTAATAAAACGTCGTATCATATTATGTTAGAAGAACTGAAAGAGAAAGTATTCAAAGCCAATCTCGACCTGGTGAAGCACAATCTGGTGATCTTCACATGGGGTAACGTGTCGGGAATCGACCGTGAGAAAGGGCTTGTGGTGATCAAACCGTCAGGTGTGAGCTACGAAACAATGAAAGCCAGCGATATGGTAGTGGTTGACCTCGAAAGTGGAAAGGTGGTAGAAGGAGACTTGAACCCTTCTTCCGACACACCTACACACCTTATTTTATATAAGGCGTTCCCAGAATTGGGCGGCATTGTGCATACACATTCCACCTACGCTACTGCATGGGCGCAGGCAGGCAAGGACATTCCAAACATTGGAACAACACATGCCGACTATTTCCACGACGAGATTCCATGCACTTACGACATGACCGAGGATCAGATGGCTGAGTATGAGAAGGAAACGGGTGTGGTTATTGTCAACCGGATCAAGAGCGGAAACATCAATCCTGTACATACTCCTGGTGTGCTGGTTAAGAATCATGGTCCATTCTCATGGGGAAAAGATGCCGATCAGGCAGTATACAATGCCGTTGTCATGGAGCAAGTGGCAAAAATGGCATTTGTATCGTTCATGGTGAATCCAGAAACAACAATGAACCCACTGCTTATTGAGAAACATTTCAGCCGCAAGCACGGACCAAATGCTTATTATGGCCAGTCCAAGCGCTAATTGTAGAATCATTTTAATGAATATATAATATAATTATTAACACCGATATCCTGACAGTTGGTTATCAGTATGCCTGTTGCTAATTGTCGGCTATCATAAAAAAATTAAACCATGTTTGATAATCTTGAAATTTGGTGGGTGACTGGAGCACAGTTGCTTTATGGAGGTGACGCAGTAGTTCAGGTTGATGGTCACTCCAAGGAAATGGTTGAAGGTCTGAACAACAGCGGAAACATTCCTGTTAAAATCGTATACAAAGGCACAGCCAACTCTTCAAAAGAGGTGGAGGCTGTGATGAAAGCTGCCAACAATGATGAGAAATGTATCGGTATCATCACATGGATGCACACTTTCTCACCTGCAAAGATGTGGATTAAAGGCTTACAGCAGCTGAACAAGCCGTTGCTCCACTTCCATACACAGTATAATGCAGAGATTCCATGGGATACAATGGATATGGATTTCATGAATCTGAACCAAAGTGCGCACGGTGATATTGAGTTCGGACACATCTGCACCCGCATGCGCATTCCGCGAAAAGTGGTGTGCGGCTACTGGAAAAGTGAGGATGCACAGAAGAAGATTGCCGTATGGGCTCGCGTTGCAGCAGGTGTTGCTGATGCAAAGAACGTACGCTGCCTTATGTTCGGTATGAACATGAACAATGTAGCCGTTACTGATGGCGACCGCGTTGAGTTTGAGCAGCGCCTTGGCTATCATGTTGACTATTATCCAGTATCTTCTCTGATGGAGTATTTCAAGAAGGTAACTGATGCTGAGGCAGATGCTCTGGTTGAGGAATACAAGAAGTCGTATACCATCAAGATTGACGAGAGTGGCGAACAGGTATATTGGGAGAAGGTTAAGAACGCTGCCAAGGCAGAGATAGCACTGCGCCGAGTACTGAAAGACGAAGGTGCTACAGCCTTCACAACCAACTTCGATGACCTTGGAGATGCCGACATCAACGATCCTAACTTCGTTGGATTCGACCAGATACCTGGTCTTGCCTCTCAGCGTTTGATGGGAGAAGGTTACGGATTCGGTGCTGAGGGTGACTGGAAAACGGCTTGTCTCTATCGCACTTTGTGGGTTATCCAACAGGGAATGCCTATTGGTTGCTCGTTCTTGGAGGACTATACCCTGAACTTCGCCGGCGATCGCTCATCCTGCCTTCAGAGTCACATGCTGGAGGTTTGTCCGCTCATCGCTGTCGACAAGCCCAAATTGGAGGTTCATTTCCTCGGCATCGGCATACGCAAACAGCAGACTGCCCGCCTCGTGTTCACCTCAAAGACCGGTCGTGGCATAAAGGCAACCGTTGTAGACCTTGGAAACCGTTTCCGCTTAATTTCTCAGGAAGTAGAGTGTATTGAGCCTAAACCAATGCCAAACCTGCCCGTTGCCAGTGCACTTTGGGTGCCGCAGCCCTCGTTTGAGATTGGTGCTGGAGCATGGATTCTTGCCGGAGGCACACACCACAGTGCATTCTCATACGATATCACCGAGGAATACTGGGAAGACTTCGCAGAAATGCTCGGCATTGAGTATGTTAGAATCAACAAGGATTCCACTACTGAAAGCGTGAAACAGCAGCTTCGTATCAACGAAGTGTATTATATGCTCAACAAGGCATTGAAATAACCTCACACTGCAGAATGAAAAATTAAAGATGAAACCATCATGGTAGGCATTTTTGATTTTTCATTTTGCTTTTTGATATACGACAGAACCCAACTGAAAATGTTGGAAAATGTCAGTTACCATTAGTTTAAATTAAGAGTAATCATTCATTTCATTTTTCATTATACAATCAACATGATGAAATTAAATGCAAAACAAACCATCGAGACAGGTAAGGCCATTCTCGGTATTGAATTAGGTTCCACCAGAATCAAATCAGTATTGATTGATCAGGAAAACAAACCAATCGCACAAGGAAGCCATGAATGGGAGAACCAACTTGTAGACGGACTTTGGACATACAGCATCGATGCGATATGGAACGGCCTGCAAGACAGTTATGCAGATCTTTGTTCCAACGTGAAAAAGCAATATGACATTGAAATAAACAACCTTGCAGCCATCGGAATCAGTGCCATGATGCACGGCTACATGCCTTTCGACAAGGATGAGAAGATACTCGTTCCATTCCGTACATGGAGAAATACGAACACAGGAAAGGCTGCTGCCACGCTTTCAGAGCTATTCTCTTACAACATTCCTCTACGCTGGAGTATCTCTCACCTGTATCAAGCAGTGTTAGACAATGAGCCCCACGTGAATGATATCGAGTTTCTGACCACACTGGCAGGATATATCCACTGGCAGATTACAGGTGAGAAGGTTTTAGGAATAGGTGATGCTTCCGGAATGCTTCCCATTGACCCTGAGACAAAGGACTATTCGTCTGCCATGGTTGATAAGTTCAACAACTTGGTATCACCCAAAGGCTACAATTGGAAATTGCTTGACATCCTGCCAAAAGTGCTTGTTGCCGGAGAGAATGCCGGTTGCCTAACAGAAAAAGGTGCAAGACTCCTTGATGTTTCAGGTCGTCTGAAGGCAGGAATACCTGTTTGCCCGCCCGAGGGAGATGCAGGAACGGGCATGGTTGCAACGAATGCCGTGAAGCAAAGAACGGGTAATGTGTCTGCCGGAACATCATCATTCTCAATGATAGTCTTGGAGCATGACCTCTCAAAACCTTATGAGATGATCGACATGGTGACCACTCCTGATGGCAGTTTGGTAGCTATGGTTCATTGCAACAACTGTACATCCGACTTGAATGCATGGGTTAATATATTCAAAGAATACCAACAACTCATCGGAGTTCCCGTAGATATGAACGAAATCTATGGAAAACTGTACAACCATGCATTAGAAGGTGACACAGACTGCGGCGGACTGATTTCATACAATTATATTTCTGGCGAGCCAGTAACCGGACTTTCAGAAGGAAGACCGATGTTTGTGAGATCTGCCAATGACAAATTCAACCTTGCCAACTTCATGCGAGCCCATCTTCACGCATCTGTTGGCGTGCTGAAGATAGGAAACGACATTCTTTTCAATGAAGAAAAGGTGAAGGTTGACAGAATAACCGGACACGGAGGATTATTTAAGACCAAGGGCGTTGGGCAACGAATCCTCGCCGCAGCTATCAATTCACCGATATCTGTCATGGAAACGGCAGGCGAAGGAGGAGCTTGGGGCATTGCGTTGCTGGCATCCTATCTCGTAAACAATGAGAAAGGCATGTCGCTTCCCGACTATTTAGACAACGTGGTGTTCACTGGCAATGCCGGTATTGAGATAAAACCGACACCAGAAGATGTGGCCGGCTTCAACACCTATATAGAAAACTACAAGAACGGACTCAGCATAGAGGAAGCTGCAGTCAAGTTCAAGAAGTAACTGCTTGTATCTGTATAAAGGGTGCGGTTAGGGAATCGCACTCTTTATCCGTAATATAAGAAAAAGATTACAGTATATGAAAAGACTCATTATCGTTGCTTTGACAGCAACAATCTCACTTTTTGCTTCTGCACAAGACGCTACCATCAGTATTCAAGCAAACAATGGTACACAGAAAATACCCAAAGAGATCTACGGACAGTTTGCCGAGCATCTTGGAACATGCATTTATGGTGGCCTTTGGGTAGGAGAAAACTCCCCAATACCTAACACACAGGGTTACAGAAATGATGTCTTGCAAGCATTAAAAGACCTTAAAGTGCCAGTTTTGCGCTGGCCGGGTGGTTGTTTTGCTGATGAATACCACTGGATGGATGGTATCGGACCGAAAGAAAAGCGCCCAAAGATGCAGAACAACAACTGGGGTGGAACGATAGAAGACAATTCTTTCGGTACACATGAGTTTCTAAACCTGTGCGAACTCATTGGTTGCGAGCCGTATATCAGCGGAAATGTGGGAAGCGGAACTGTGGAAGAACTTGCCAAATGGGTTGAATACATGACCAGCGACGGCGATACTCCCATGGCAAAACTACGTCGCCAGAACGGTCGCGACAAGTCTTGGAATGTGAAGTATATCGGGATAGGTAATGAAAGCTGGGGTTGCGGCGGCAACATGCGGCCGGAATACTACAGCGACCTGTATCGCAGATACTCCACATACTGCCGTAACTACGACGGACATCAGCTATATAAGATTGCAAGTGGTGCCAGCGATTACGACTATAACTGGACAAAAGTGCTCATGGATAATGTAGGACACCGCATGAATGGTCTTTCATTGCACTATTATACCGTATCTGGCTGGAATGGAAGCAAAGGTTCTGCCACGACGTTTGACAGCGATCAGTATTACTGGACACTGGGAAAGTGCCTCGAAATAGAGGATGTCATCAACAAGCACTGCGCTATCATGGACAAGAAAGACCCTAAAAAGCAAATCGGACTGCTCGTTGACGAATGGGGAACATGGTGGGACGAAGAGCCCGGAACAGTTAGAGGTCATCTTTTCCAGCAGAATTCCATGCGCGATGCTATGGTTGCAGCCCTCTCTCTTGATGTTTTCCATCGTCATACCGACAGAGTGAAGATGGCAAACATAGCACAGATAGTGAATGTATTGCAAAGCATGATCCTGACAGATACCAAAGATGGCGGTCACATGGTACTTACGCCGACCTATCATGTATTCGAGATGTACAAGCCTTTTCAGAATGCAACCTATTTGCCTACAGAAATCAAGTGCGAAAACATGAATGTCAGGCACGATATGAACGTAGCCATGGACAACAGCAAGGAAAACGGTTTCCGCCGTCTGCCATTAATCAGCGCCACATCTGCGAAAAAAGAAGATGGAACAATCGTGATTTCAGTGACAAACGTCAGTCTTGACAAGAAAAAAGAGATTGAAATCAACATCGATGGTGCCAAACTGAAGAGCATGACCGGTCGCATTCTCACCTGTAAGAATATTTCTGACTACAACGATTTTGACAATCCGGATAAGGTGAAGCCCGAAACATTCAAGGATGTAAAGGTGAAAAAGAACAGTTTGAAGTTCAAAATACCAGCCAAATCCGTCGTTGTGTTGGAAGTGAAGTAGCCTTCCCGGCTTATCACAGATAAATGAAAAAGAAACATTAAACAATTATTTAAGATATGAATAGTAAAACATTAATGAACAAAGCCGCCGACAACATTCGCATTTTGGTGGCATCAATGGTTGAAAAAGCTAATTCAGGACACCCGGGCGGAGCCATGGGCGGTGCTGATTTCATCAACGTGCTTTTCTCGGAATTCCTCGTTTACGACCCTGAAAACCCAGAATGGGCAGGAAGAGACCGATTCTTCCTCGATCCGGGACACATGAGCCCCATGCTCTACAGTGCACTTTGCCTGCAAGGAAAGTTCACTCTCGACGAGATTTCTCAGTTCCGTCAGTGGGGTTCCCCTACTCCGGGACATCCTGAACGCGAACTAAAACGCGGAATAGAGAATACTTCCGGTCCGCTCGGACAGGGTCATACCTTCGCCGCCGGCGCAGCCATTGCAGAGAAATTCCTTCAGGCACGCCTTGGCAAAGAGGTGATGAAGCACAAGATCTACGCATATATTTCCGACGGAGGAGTAGAAGAAGAGATCTCGCAAGGCACCGGACGCATTGCCGGAATCCTGGGTCTGAGCAACCTCATCATGTTCTATGATTCCAACGACATTCAGCTTTCCACGGAGACCAAAGTAGTGATGAACGAAGACACTGCAGCAAAATACAAGGCATGGGGATGGAATGTGCTGACTTGCAACGGCAACGATGCCGACGAAATTCGCGCTGCCCTCATCGAGGCAAATAAGGAAACCGAGCGCCCAACGCTGATTATCGGAAAGACCGTTATGGGTAAAGGTGCCTTGAGAGCTGACGGAACAAGCTACGAAGCATGCATTAACACCCACGGTGCTCCACTCGGCGGCGATGCATATAAGCTGACCGTGAAGAACCTCGGGGGCGATCCTGAGAACCCATTTGTGATCTTCCCCGAAGTGGCAGAGCTGTATGCCAACCGTAAGGAAGAACTTAAGAAGATCGTAGCAGAGCGCTATGCAGAAGAAGAAGCATGGGCAAAAGCAAACCCGGAGAAAGCTTCCATGATGAAAGAATGGTTCAGCGGGAACGCGCCAAAGGTGGATTGGAGTGCCGTGGTTCAGAAAGAAGGCTCTGCCACACGTGCCGCGAGTGCCGCTTGTCTCGGTGTTTTGGCTGAGCAAGTTCCCAATATGATCTGTGCATCAGCTGACCTTTCAAACTCCGACAAGACCGACGGATTCCTGAAAAAGACTAAGAGTCTGGTGAAGAATGATTTCGAAGGAGCGTTCTTCCAGGCAGGTGTTGCCGAGCTCACGATGGCATGTATGTGCATCGGAATGCATCTCCATGGTGGCGTGATACCCGCCTGCGGCACGTTCTTCGTGTTCTCCGACTACATGAAACCGGCCGTGCGCATGGCAGCACTGATGGAAGTTCCCATCAAGTTTATATGGACTCATGATGCATTCCGTGTGGGTGAAGACGGTCCAACCCATGAACCTGTGGAGCAGGAAGCACAGATCAGGCTGATGGAGAAGCTGAAGAACCACCACGGAAAAGACAGCGTGCGCGTGTTCCGTCCTGCCGATGCCGATGAGACAACCGTATGTTGGGCAATGGCAATGGAAAACATTGAGACACCGACAGCCCTCATTTTCTCCCGCCAGAACATAGCCAAGCTCCCCGCAGGCAATGATTATGAGCAGGCCAGGAAGGGTGCTTACGTGGTGGCAGGAAGCGATGATGAGTATGATGTGATACTTCTTGCCGACGGTTCTGAGGTGTCAACGCTTGTTGCCGGCACAGAATTGCTGCGCAAGGATGGCATCAAGGTGCGCATCGTAAGTGTCCCGTCAGAAGGTCTTTTCCGCAGTCAGAGCAAGGAATATCAGGAGCAGATATTGCCGAAAGGTGCCAAGATATTCGGCATGACGGCAGGTCTTCCTGTAACTCTTGAGGGTCTTGTAGGAGCCAATGGCAAGGTATTCGGAATGCCGAGCTTCGGTTTCTCTGCACCATACAAGGTTCTTGACGAGAAATTAGGCTACACCGCTGAGAACGTCTACAACCAAGTGAAGGCTTTCTTGGCAGAATAAGATGAGAGAAAACCAGAGTGAAGTGCTGCGCAAAGGCTGTTTTTGCATGCCAGCACTTCACTTTTTCATTTTAACCTGATGAATATGATAGACATGAAAACAATAGGATTGGCGAGCGATCACGCCGGATTCCAGTTGAAACAATACGTTATTCAGTATCTGAATGATAAAGGACTGCAGTATAAAGACTATGGCACGTATTCAGAAGAGTCGTGCGACTACAGCGATTTCGGCCATGCGCTGGCACGAGGAATAGAAAACGGCGAGGTGTATCCTGGCATTGCCATCTGCGGAAGCGGCGAAGGCATCAGCATGACGCTTAATAAACACCAGCAGATACGTGCCGGACTGTGCTGGATACCTGAGATTGCGCACCTGATCAGGCAGCACAACGATGCCAATGTGCTCGTTATGCCGGGGCGTTTCATTGACAATGAGATGGCAAAAAAGATCATGGACGAGTTCTTCGCCACTGATTTCGAGGGCGGAAGGCATCAGCGCCGGATCGATAAAATTCCATTGTAGAAGTTGAAAGATACCGATGTTATTTTCAAAAGCATAGGTTTCGCCTTTCAAAAACATAGGTTTCGGGCTTCAAAACCATAGGTTTCAGGGCTCAAAACCATAGGTTTTACACGTCAAAAGCATAGGTTTTGAAGTCCGAAACCTATGCTTTTGAAATTCAAGAGATGAAACCTATGGTTTTGCTATAGCATAAACACGAAGCAAATGGTATACCAGAGCTGCACAGCCAACACATAAATGAACCACCATGGCAGCAGATAGCTAACCCCTATAGTGAGCGAATGGAATACGTCGACCACCGAAGAAAGCGTGCTGCTGAGCAGACCGTAGGTGACGGAAACCAATACCACCCCAAACGTAATCACAGGAACGAGGCTTTGACTGAAGCTGCTCGGGAAGAGATGACCAGTGCTGCTGAGGAGCACGGCATGAGGTATGCACGTGAGAATGAGTATGATGCACACGTAGAGAATCACTTCAGCAACCACGATTTTCAGTGCAAACCGATGGCGGAAACTGTTTCGATGCTCATGGCTTTCACCCTTCAGCGCCTGCAGAAGTCCGCTTGAGCGGAGCGCGCCGTAGGCTATGGCAGCCAAAAGCATCCAAACGAGGAGCGGAGAAGCCAGATTCGACACGAACTCACCGAAGAACCAGCGGATGCCTTCGCTACTTAAAAGCGAGCGCATGGGCAGAGCTTGGGTGACGGCAGTGACGATCCACGACACCAGAATCACTGCAACCTGAGCGATTACCAGCATCAAAGCCACGTAGGCAAATGCTTTTTCCGACTTCTTCATCTCATCTTTTGCGTTATTGTTTCACTGTTCACTCATCGTCGGGACGCAGGTTGTCGATGTCGAGAATCCTCAGTTCAATAGCCTTTACCACCAATCTCGTGGCGTTAACCCCCACTCCGCTCTTGCCGTCAGCAAAGAGTTTGTTGATCAGTTCGTTCTGACGCTTCTCCAAACTCTTAACTCCGAAGGGCATTCCGCGCAGGTTTGTAATCTGTTCCTTGGTGTATCCGAGCGCAAGATGGCGAAGAAAGCGCTCGTCGTATTCGTCAATCTCGTAGTTAATCAGCGCTTCCTGGCGCATCAACTGCGAATTCACGGAGTATTTGAATCGCTCTATGATCTTGGCAAGTATGGGTTGGTTGAACACCATCTTCTTTCCGCTCATCACGCTTGCCACGTCTCCGCGCGTGAGAAGTTCGCCGCTCTTCAGGCAAATGCCATCGCAGCCGGCGTCGAGAACGTCAACCCAGAGCTTCTCATTTAAGATCTCGCCTGTGAAAATGAGCACTTTCACCTTGGGATACGACTCTTTCGTGTGTCTGCAAATTTCCACTCCGACGGTTGTTGAGCCACCTAATCCGAGGTCGAGAAGCACCAAATCGGGCTTGTCTTGCTTGATCAGGCGCCAATAAGCAGTCTCATTTTCGGCCGTACCTATGATTTCTGCCTCGGGAATCTCATTTCTGAAAATTCCTTCCGTCCCTTTCAGTTCCAAGGGAACGTCTTCCACGATGATTACTTTGAATGGTTCCATATTCTTGTTTTTATTGTTTGATGCTATGTTGATTGCGTTTCGACAGGGCAAGCGTGATGTGGAGCACCAACCCTTTGTCATTTTCCTGCTCAGCCACGATGCCGCAACCGCGCATGTTTGTTGCCTCGCTCGTGTCGCGAACAATCTGTCGGCACACCATGAACGGTATGTTGCGTATCTTGGGAGTGAACAAGTCGGTGTCGGTCAGCTGCGGCAACGCAACGGTGAACACCACGTAATTCTCATCTTTCACCATCGGCCGGACGTGCAGTTCGGCACCTGCCGCCTGCTTTTTCAGCAGAGAGAACATGTAGTCGAACAACAATTTGTCGCCCAACACCTCAACGCCATATACGTCAACCGGCTTGCATTCGGTCTTGATACTGTCCAACTGGCGCATTGCCTGTGCTGAGAGGATGGTGTAAAGCTCCTTGTAGTAAGACACCACCTCATCTATCGCCGTCACATTCGGCTCGTCTTCCTCTACCAGCTGGTGGATTCTCGAGGGATAGTACATGGTTTCGTGCTTCAAGGTGCTCAGGCAATTGTCGAGCACATTGTTGCAAACGTAGAGTTTCTGGTTCTCATATTCGGCACGATGAAGGTTGTCTTCGGCGAGTTCTATGCTCAAATTCTGGTCGTTTCTGGAGTCAACGCTTTCCTGAAGCGCCGTTTTGATGCGGTTCACGATATGATAAAGGTTGTCAGGCCATCGCGAAATGCCTGTTGCTATCTGACTGTTCAGGTGGGAAAGCTTATCTTCGTCGGGCTCATCACCGAGCAGCATGCGGTTGATTTTGCCTATTTGCTCCACGCAAAAACGGTAGTAAAGCTGGTGGCGGTAGTAGAGGAAATAATAGGCAAACAATATCACGAAGAGCAGGATAACGAGCATAAAGATGGCTATTGTCTTATTGCTCTCCACCCGTTTCATGTCGCTTACGTAGACTTCGAGTGAGTTGTCGGCCGACATTTCCTTATACAGCTGCGTGTAGACACTGTTGTTATATCGGTATAATTCCCAGTCGTGGACGGCAAGAGCTGCCACGGCGCACTCGTTGCGCATAGTGAGAATGGCTTCAAAGTTGGTGCGCACGCT
Source organism: Prevotella sp. (assembly GCA_017471245.1). Taxonomy (GTDB): domain Bacteria; phylum Bacteroidota; class Bacteroidia; order Bacteroidales; family Bacteroidaceae; genus Prevotella. Next base: position 11,658 of record JAFUVB010000036.1, on the reverse strand, counting down.
GTCGTGATACCAGATGATCTCGGCGGGTACCGTCTGTCCGTTGTCGTATTTTGTCATCAGCGTGTCGCCGCTGTGATGGGTTTCGAGGTGGTATTTGTTAAAACAGGCGATGCTGCTGTCGGCATAATTGATGGCGTTCCGGTATTCGCCGCGGATGTTGCACATATAAACGGAGTCGGCAAAGCTGACTGCTTGCTGCAGCTCATTGCGGCTTGCGCCGGCGTGGAAGGGAAGCATGCAAAGGAAGAATGCCACGATTGAATGGACGACACCGCGCGGCAGACGGAAGAAAAACCTGCTCCCCTCGCCCGTTTTGCTCTCTGCGCCGATGCTGCAAACGCCGAACAACTGGCTCATTTTGCGGTATTTGTCGATGATTCCTTTGCAATTCATCAGTCCGAAGCCATGACCGTTGTATACTTTATGATCGAAAATACCGCTCAGTTGCTCTTCGCTCAGTCCCGATCCCGTGTCTTTCACTGATATTTCCACATATTGATCGGTTGAGGAACTGCTGATTTCCACCTCGCCGCCTGCGCTGGTGAACTTCCGCGCATTATCGGCGATGGTGTTAATCATAAACAGCGTCATGATCTTATCTGCCTTTACCACGTCATCAGTGGACTTTACGCTCAGGCTGATGTCCTTTAACAGGAACGACATGCGGCTCTTTGCCACGATGTCGAATAGTTCTTGCAGCCTGAAACTCTCAATATGGAGGCTCAATTGCCCCTGTTGCAGCTGGATCCACTGTGTCAGCACGGTGTTGTATTCATTGATTTTGTCGGTCAGTTCCGAGAGATAGGTAAGCCGTTCCGACGTGATTTCGCTGCTCTCTTGTTCGTTCTTGAGATGGTTCACCTCATGAATGATGCGGTCGATGAAGGGCATCACGCTGTTCACAAGGAACATCTTCGCGCGATTGTCGGTATATCTGCGCTTGTTATCCTGATAGTGTAGCTTGCTGATGCCGTATCTTTCATTGATGTCTTCGTAGGTTTCATTCAGCCTTAAGATCTGCTGTTCGTTGTCTTTCTTCCACTTGTGCAGCGGTTCCATCAGTGCCGACAGGGAGTCTTTCTGGTCTTTCTTCCTGCGCAAATAGTCGAAGACGTAGAGCGAGAACACCACGATGGCAATCATGAGGATAACAGCCGCCATCATGAAATTCAACTGTTTTGAATTGCGGTTCAGCTGTTCAGCACGCGCTTCAAGCTGTCTGTCCTGGCGCGTAATTTCCTGCATGTCGAGGTAAATGTTCCTGTTGAAGTCGCTTTGCGGCTTGTTGTCCATTGCGGAATAGGTGAGCGAAAGGCGCTCGCGGATACTTGCCACGAGGTCGGGAGTCTGGAAAATGGCATCATTCTTGAGGGCGTTCTCAAGGCAGAAGATAGACGATGTGTAGTCTTTCAGCGTCCAATAGCACTGCGAAAGGGTGCGATAGGCACCGGCTATCTGATAAACATCGCCGTATTCAACGAAGATTTCGAGTGATTTCTGTGCCAAATAGCCGGCGAGCAACGAGTCGGGCATGTTGTCGGGGTTAATGACCGAGAGCGACATCTTATTGTTTGCAAGCAGCTGGCTGCGCTCTTCGTCAACAAAAAGATGCTCGCTCATTGCCTGCAGCGCATTTGCTTCCCAGAACAACTGCCCGCAATGGCGCGCTTCAATGTAGCATCTCACCAAGTATTCCCACTCTTTCTGGTTGATTTCGCTGCGCGTTCCTTCATTGATAATACCTCCCGCGCCAATCTGATACAGATAATTCAGATACTGAGCAGAGTCTTTTTCAATCTCATCCACGCTGATTGCCGACAGTGCATCACGCGATTGCTGCTCCAGTCCTACATAATAATAATAGGTGGACTTTACGATGGCGAACTCCGTTTCGGCATACAACAGTCGGCGTTTCAGATGCTCATCAAGCACGTCACGTTCCTCGTCGATGCGCTTCAGCGACCTCATTGCCTTCTCATGAAACTCATAAAAGTCCTTGTTTCGTGACTCGCGCTGGCACAGTCGCATCTGTTGGATATCAGAAATCAGCAGCTCCACCTGATTGTCTGTTATCTTATTGATGCTGTCGAGCAGAACTGATGCCTCTGAATAGTTCATCCTGACAATGTTGACAAATGCCAGATTGTTCATGGCTTCAGCCTTTCCTTCGGCGTAACCGTCGGATAATTCGAGAGCTTTCAGTGCGTAATACGAAGTGGAGTCGATGTCTTGGTAATGAAAAGCATAAGAGATGGAGTTGAAAAAGTCGGCATCATCCTTATGCGAAGGCTTGCACGAAGCCATAAAAAGGAAAGACGAAAAAGCAGAAAGATAAATGAAGAGAGTAAGAAATGGTGAAAACGAACCGTTTCTTTTGCTCTTTTCACTCATGAATCTTCCATATCTCTTTCGTCCTTCCACTATAAACAATTGTGATTATGCTCTTGCCTTAGCTACATAACCGAGTGCTTCTGCACACTTGTCTGTAACATATTTCCAGTCGCCTGCTGCCACTTTGTCTTTCGGGAACAGCTTCGATCCCATGCCAACACAGTAGACACCGGCCTTGAACCATGCCTTCAGGTTCTCCTCTTCGGGAGCTACGCCGCCTGTAACCATAATCTTTGACCATGGCATAGGTGCCTTAAGGCCTTTAATCATGTTAGGACCGACAACGTCGCCAGGGAATACTTTCGTCAGATCGCAGCCGAGTTCCTGAGCTTTTCCTATCTCTGAAACGGTCATGCAGCCAGGACAATAGGGAACCAAACGGCGGTTGCAGACGGGCGCAATGTCAGGATTGAACAACGGACCCACCACAAAGTTGGCACCCAACTGGATGTAAAGTGAAGCCGTCGGGGCATCTACTACAGAGCCAATTCCAAGTGCAAGCTCTGGACATTCTTTGTCAGCCCACTTCACTAACTCACCAAATATCTCATGGGCAAAGTCACCGCGGTTGGTAAATTCAAATGCACGCACGCCGCCTTCATAGCATGCCTTAACCACATTCTTGCATACTTCAAGATCTTTATGATAGAAAACAGGAACCATTCCGGTATCACCGATCTTCTTCAGAACTGCTAATTTATCGAATTTTGCCATTTCTTAATGTCTTAAACGGTTATTACGATTCATGAATTAACGCTGTACTCGGCCGTTTGCATTGCCGCCTGCGAGGCTTTCTACTTCGTCAACAGAAACCAGATTGAAGTCTCCGTTGATGGTATGCTTCAGTGCAGAAGCTGCAACAGCAAACTCGAGAGCCTCTCCCTGAGTGGCTTTCGTGAGCAATCCGTGGATCAATCCGCCTGAGAAAGAGTCGCCTCCGCCTACGCGGTCGATAATAGGATTGATCTCATAACGCTTACTCTGGTAGAATTCCTCACCGTTATAGATAAGTGCTTTCCAACCGTTGAATGTGGCAGAGAAACTTTCACGAAGCGTGGAAACTACATACTTGAATCCGAATTCTTCTTTCATCTGCTTGAAAATCTTCTCGTAACCGCTTGCATCTGTCTTGCCGCCTTCAACGTCGGCATCAGGTTTGAAACCGAGACAGAGCTCTGCATCTTCTTCATTACCGATGCAAACGTCCACATATTTCATCAACGGGCGCATGATAGAGATCGCTTTTTCAGAAGTCCAAAGCTTCTTGCGGAAATTCAAATCCACAGAAACCGTCACTCCGTGACGCTTTGCTGCCTCGCAAGCAAGCTTGGTAAGCTCGGCTGCTTTGTCGGAAATGGCGGGTGTGATACCACTCCAGTGGAACCACTGAGCACCTTCCATCACAGCATCAAAGTCGAAATCAGAAGGATCTGCTTCTGCTATCGAACTGTGTGCACGGTCATAAATAACTTTTGACGGACGCATACTTGCACCTGTTTCTGCATAATACAGTCCCACGCGATCACCTCCGCGAGCAATAAACTGCGTATTCACACCATAACGGCGCAGGGCGTTAACGGCAATCTGACCGATTTCGTGTTTCGGCAGTTTTGATACGAAATAGGCATCATGCCCATAATTGGCTACACTTACAGCCACATTGGCTTCACCCCCGCCAGGAATAATGCGGAATGACTCACTCTGGATAAAACGATCGTTACCTTGCGGCGACAGACGGAGCATGATTTCTCCTAATGTTACGATTTTAGCCATAATTGCTTTCTTTCAAATTTTTTGTTTATAGATTAATTCGTTTGTTTCTGTTTGCGAGCACATCTGCGCTCATTTTGCTGCAAATTTACAAATAAAATTTAGAAAAAAGACATTTTTAAGAAAAAAAGTTGCTGTGTATTCACACAATTCAACTTTTATTACTATTTTTGCATCGAAAAACTGCATCCGTGTTCGCGAACACTATGCATACATTTTTAATAATTAAACAAATGTCACCAAAAGTAAGGATCAAAGATATTGCAGAAAAATCAGGCGTTTCTGTAGGTACTGTTGACAGAATCCTCCACAATCGCCCTAACGTATCGAAGTCTGCACGCGAAAAAGTTGAGCGTGTTCTGAAAGAAATCAACTACCGTCCTAATATGTATGCCAGTGCATTGGCATACAACAAATCATATACTTTTCATGTATTGATTCCAAAACATGAGAGTGAAGCATATTGGGAAGAGATTGAAGAAGGTGCCTTGGAGGCATGCGAAGTAAGGAGAGACTTCCACATTGATGTGAAAATGGGGTATTACGAAAGATTCAACAAACAAGAGTTTGAAGAAGTTTTCGAAAATATCATTGCATCAGGAACTAATGGAGTGGTTGTAGTACCGAGCGATTTGGAAATCACAAAGAAATATACTGATCAACTGCATGAGCTAAATATCCCGTTCATACTTTTAGACTCATATCTGCCTGATCTGAATCCACTTTCTTTCTACGGACAAGACTCTCTCAGCAGCGGATATTTCGCAGCGAAGATGCTGATGCTTATTGCACAAAACGAGAAGAAAATCATGCTGATGAAACTGACAAAGAACGGAAAAGTGGCAAGCAAGCAACAGGATAACCGTGAGGTTGGCTTCCGTCATTATATGAAAGAGCACTACCCTCACATCGATATCGTTGAGCTCGACATGCCGATGGACAAGGACAAAGCTTACTATGACAAGCAACTGGAAGCGTTCTTCATGAAGAATCCCGATGTTCATCATTGCATCACAATGTGTTCGAAAGCTCATATCATTGGTGATTTCCTCTTGAGAACAAACAGGCGCGATGTTCAGATCATGGGATACGACATGGTTGGAAAGAATGCCGTTTGCCTCAGACAGGGATCCATTTCATTCCTGATAGCCCAACATGCGTTCATGCAAGGATATAATTGTGTTGACACATTGTTCAAGGCCATCGTACTAAAGCAGGAAGTGGACCCGGTGAACTATATGCCCATCGAGCTACTCACCAAAGAAAACGTGAATTTCTATCGAAGAAGACAATTATAAAATCACAGAATTTCAATTAAAACTATACAGAATTTCAATTACAGATTCAAAGAATTTCAATTATAAACTATACAGAAACATCTATGGAACAATCAGCATTCATCAAAATCAACCCTGCCGACTCAGTGGTTGTTTGCCTTCGCCAGATGAGCAAAGGCGAAATAATCGACATCGACAACAAACAAGTTACTCTCTTACAAGACACCCCAATGGGACATAAAGTCTTGATTAATGATACACCCGAAGGAACAAACATCATCAAATATGGCTATCCCATCGGCCATGCCAAGGAAGACCTGAAGGCGGGACAATGGGTTAATGAGAATAATCTGAAAACCAATCTCTCCGGAAAACTATCCTATGAGTATCATCCAGTTGATGAAAAACTCAATATTCCCCAGGACAATCGCACTTTTAATGGTTATGTTCGGAAGAATGGCGAAGTAGGTATCCGTAATGAGGTGTGGATTGTTCCGACTGTAGGATGTGTTAACGGAATAGCAGAACGCCTTGCCGCCCAACTGGAAAAGGAAACTGGTCTTGAAGGTATCGACGCAGTTCATGCCTGGCACCATAATTACGGTTGCTCACAATTGAGCGACGACCATGAGAACACGCGAAAGGTGTTGCGTGATATCGTCCTTCACCCCAATGCCGGTGCTGTGCTTGTGCTTTCGCTTGGATGTGAGAACAACCAGCCAGAAGATTTCATGGCAATGCTTGGCGACTATGACAGAGAGCGCATCAAGTTACTTGTCACCCAGCGAGTTGAGGGCGACGAAGTGGAAGAAGGTATGCGAATACTGCGCGAACTCTATCAGATTGCAAAGAAAGACGAGCGTCAGCCATGCCCATTGAGCGAACTCCGAGTAGGTTTGAAATGTGGCGGAAGCGATGGCTTTAGCGGTATTACTGCCAATCCTCTTGTCGGTGAGTTTTCCGATTTCCTCGTTGCACAGGGCGGAACGAGCATCCTGACAGAAGTTCCAGAGATGTTTGGAGCTGAAACCATTTTGATGAATCGCTGCGAAACCCCAGCTCTATTCAATCAGACAGTGAAGCTCATCAACGATTTCAAAGAGTATTTTCTCAGTCATGGTGAACCTGTGGGCGAGAATCCTTCACCTGGAAACAAGGCAGGTGGTATCTCAACACTTGAAGACAAGGCATTGGGATGCACCCAGAAGTGTGGTCGCGCACCTGTAAGTGGTGTTCTCGGTTATGGCGACCGGCTGCAAGTAAAGGGGTTGAACCTGCTGTCAGCACCAGGAAACGACCTTGTGGCAAGCACAGCATTGGCATCGTCAGGTTGTCAAATCGTGCTTTTCACGACAGGACGCGGAACTCCATTCGGGACATTCATTCCCACCATGAAGATTTCCACTAACAGCAATTTGTATAAGAACAAACCTAATTGGATTGACTTCAATGCAGGAGAACTCGTTGAAGGTAAACCAATGAAAGAAGTTCTCGACAAGTTCATCGACAAAATCATTGCCGTTGCTAATGGTGAAAAAGCCAAAAACGAAGAAAATGGATACCGCGAGATTTCTATTTTCAAAAACGGCGTAACTCTTTAACATACAAAATGTTATTCGATAATCGACATACGGAAGATTGATGTGTTGTATCACAGTAATTCATTATCATCCGTATGTCGATAGCGATATAAGACAACCACATGAGCAACAGAAAAGGATTACTTGCACTATCGCCATTATTGGTTTTTATAGTACTTTATCTGGTCACTTCCATCATTGCACGTGACTTTTATAAAGTGCCTATTACCGTTGCGTTTATGCTGGCAAGCATCTATGCGATCGGTATAACCGGCAGCCATTCTCTACAAAAAAGGATTGAAGTGTATAGTAAAGGAGCCGGAACAGGTAATCTGATGATTATGTTGTGGATATTTGTGATGGCAGGTGCCTTTGCAAATTCTGCCAAAGCAATGGGCAGTATCGATTCAACTGTCAACCTTACCTTAAGTCTGTTGCCAGGAAACATGTTGCTTTCTGGTTTGTTCCTCGCAGCCTGTTTCATATCCCTGTCTATCGGAACCAGTGTCGGCACCATTGTAGCACTGACGCCAATAGCTGCCGGAATAGCCGATTCCACAGGCACAAACCTGCCGATGATAACAGCCATTGTTGTTGGAGGCTCTTTCTTCGGCGACAATCTTTCATTCATTTCCGATACCACCATCGTTGCAACAAGTACTCAAGGATGTAAAATGAGTGACAAATTCAGAGTGAATTCATTCATCGTTATGCCAGCAGCCTTGTTGATACTTGTCTTATATCTGTTTCTTGGTGCAGATGTACACTCACCGACAGACATACCCGACGTGGAGTATCTCAAAGTAATCCCCTACCTTGTGGTTTTTATTTCTGCAATCTTTGGCATGAATGTGATGGCTGTACTCACATTGGGTATTGCCATGACGGGCATCATTGGCATCTTTAACGGCACTTACGACCTGTACGGATGGTTCGGTTCCATGGGACAAGGCATTCTGGGAATGGGTGAATTGATTATCATTACGATGATGGCGGGAGGTTTGCTTGAGATTGTACGCATGAATGGAGGTATTGACTTCATCATCCAGAAGATATCTGCAAAGATCAACAGCAAGCGAGGCGCAGAATTATCCATTGCCGCTCTTGTTTGTCTTACAGATGTTTGCACTGCCAACAACACCGTTTCCATCCTTACCGTCGGAGGAATAGCCAAACAAATAGGAGACAAGTTCGGTGTAGACAATCGCAAATGCGCCAGCATACTTGACACTTTCTCCTGTTTCATGCAAGGAATCATACCGTATGGTGCACAATTGTTAATGGCAGCAGGTCTGGCAAGCATCAGTCCCATAGAGATAATACCTTATTTATATTATCCAATGATGTTGGGCATAGCAGCATTGCTGTCAATATTGTTCAAATATCCCAGAAGATACAGCCGATGACAAACTATATTATTAATAACAATCTGTTCCGACTATTGAGGTCGGGCGTGTTCAATGATGAGGAACCATTGGAACCGATGTCAGCTTTCAAATGGAAAAGACTGCTCCAGATAGCTGATGTTCATAATGTTACAGACTATGTGCGCATCGGTCTACAGCATCATAAGGATGACCCAAACATAAACATTGCTCACCCGGTATTTGACGAAGTGTTGAATAGTGCAAACCTCAGCGCAGGAAATAATCTTCCTGAATTGCCTGTCTTTGACGAACAACCTAAGATGATGAATTTTTTTCTGAACTTCAGACTGAAAAGAATCATCAAGGAAGAGAACAACAATCCTGACTCCACGCCAGAAACCATGCAGTTGCTCTACATGATCATCCATAATATGAATCAGACGCTCAACCGCGGCATATCGCTCAAAGGTATTGTTGATCTGGGACGTTTCCTGCGCAGTGAAGGCGACAGAGTGAACTTCATCTCCTTGGAAACGTCACTCAACAAACTCGGAATGAGAAAAATGGCAAGCCTTCAAGGAAGCATATTGACTACATTCTTCCATTTCGACCGCGATGAAATACCTTACATGCTAAAAGAAGACGCTGCTGCCCAGAAACTCACTCAGCGATCGCTCACCCATACTGCTGCCGACACAGCTGAGAACTGGCATTTCCGCATGAGGACAAATGGCATGGTAGAGAACAACAGCAAGGTGTTTAGAAGAAACCTAAGGCGAAGCATACGCTATATGCGGTACAATCCGTTTGAAACAACAAGCAATTTCCTAAACAACTTCGCGAAGAGCCTGTCTGAGATAGAAGAATAATTAAAGAAATATAATTTATTTTGCATTCCGCACTTTTTGCAATAACTTTGCAAAAAGTATGAGAAGATTATTATTTATCATTATATATATAGCCACTACAACCATTGTATATGCGCAAGAAAGCTATGTACAATGCGAAGACACATGCTCACACATTCATGGAATCGACTTGAGCCACTATCAGGGAAGCGTATTCTGGGAAACTGTAGGCGAAAACAGCAAAATGGCATACGTATACTTGAAAGCCACTGAAGGCGGAGACAGGATTGATGACACGTATGAAAAGAACATCGAATTAGCCCATCGCTATGGTCTGAAAGTAGGCAGCTACCATTTCTTCCGCCCGAAATCAGAGCTCAAAAAGCAACTTGAAAACTTCAAGACACAATGCAGGCCTGGCGATCAGGACCTGATTCCAATGATCGACGTTGAATCAACGGGAGGATTAAAAGTGGATGTGTTCTGCGATTCCCTCATGACTTTCCTGAAAATGGTAGAAGAAGCATACAAGCAGAAGCCGCTTATCTATACAGGACGAAACTTTTACAACAAATATCTGCAACATCAGATAGATGACTATCCACTTATGGTGGCGATGTATTCTAATGAACCGCCGGAGCTTGCCGATGATCGCGACTACATGATTTGGCAATACACGGCAAAAGGACGAATCAATGGCATCAACACTTTCGTGGACAAAAGCAGATTCATGGGCAGACACAGCATGCGTGAAATCCGGTTCCGCCACCGGTAGAACACGATATGGCTGCTGCCTGAACCAAAAATACGCAGATAACTCATTCATAAGAATATAAAACCAACTAATACACGTCATATATGGCAATTATAAAATGTCCTGAGTGCGGACATCAAATAAGTGATAAAGCACCCATTTGCCCCAACTGCGGAGTGGAAATTGCAGGGAAGATTACCAAATGTCCCGAATGTGGTGAAGTGTATCTAAATGACGAAGATCTCTGCCCGCATTGCCACTGCCCTGCACCTAACCATTATTCAGTAGACAGCAAACCCGCAAAACAGGATACGCCCAAACTGGCTCCCGCTGTATCAGTCCAGCCGTCTTCAAACACGGACGACAAGACCAACCCGAATGAAAGTGCTACAAGCGAAAATCGCAATAAAGCCACTGTGTCTAACCTTTCACCTGCAGTAAGCAAAGAAGAAACGAAACCGGCAAAGAAGACATCCAAAACAGCACTCTTTATTTCGTTTATCATTGCACTTGTCATCTTCGGCGCATGTTTCTACATGTACAACGAGGCACAGAAGAAGAAAGAAAATGAAGAATACAATTTTGCAGTGAACAGCAATGACCCGTTAGTGCTGCAAGGATTCCTCGACACCTACAAAGACGCCACACCAGCCCATCGCGATACGATTCAGGCAAAGCTGAAAATGATTAAACTTGGCAACCAAGATTGGACCAACGCATTGGTAAGCAATTCAAAATCGGCACTGCAGGATTACTTGAAAAACTATCCAAATTCAGAGCATAAGGCGCTTGCCATGCACAAGATCGACTCTATCGACTGGGCACAGACAAGCAGCCTTGACACCGAAGAGGCTTATCTGGCATATATAACTGAGCATCCCGATGGAGACCACCGCGACGAAGCTGACGAAATAGTTAAGAAGATAAAAGCACAAACGGTATCTCCCGAAGAGAAAGCTTTCATCAGCGACCTCTTCCACAACTTCTTTGTAAGCATCAACTCACGCAATGAAGAGAACCTGAAGTCAACGGTTGCAGAAACACTTACTCTTCTCAACAAAGAAAACGCCACGAAATCTGATGTCGTGGAAATGATGAACAAATTATACAAAGACGGCATAACAGAAATGACTTGGAAACTACCAGGCAACTACAACATCAAAAAGCGTGAAGCTGGCGAAGACCAATATGAGTATATTGTGTCATTCTCAGCCAATCAGGATGTAGTGAATACAGATGCCTCGCAGAACACGACAAACAAGTATCGCATTGATGCTGAGGTAAATACGAACAAGAAAATCGCACTCTTCAAAATGACAAAGATCGTTGACAATTGAACGGTAATCATTGACAATTGAACATTGATCATTGACAATTGAACATTGTACATTGGTATTAGGCATTGGCATCACAAGTAAAAAAGCATAGGTTTTAACAAGCAAAAGAATGAGTTCTTTACCAGTGAAGTATCAGTTAGGAATGTGTTCTGTATCAGTGAAGCATCAGTACGGATGAGTTCTTATAATGAGTTTACTACTGATGCGATAAAATCGCGTTAGGTATAAATATTCAAAATAGAGTGAGTTCTTTGACAGATTGATTGAGATTGACAGAGTCTCTCGGCTTGGTAACAAGTTCTCTGAGCGAGGTCTTTTCCAAAGCAGAGATTCT
>JAFUVB010000074.1 GCA_017471245.1 Prevotella sp. | reverse complement strand
CGCTTACTCATCGTTCGGAGGTGGGATTGACTAAAGCCATAGAACAAGCATACGGGGCTGACAGACAAGCATACGAACACCAAATCGACTTCTACCTGAATGGACAGCCCGATAACCTGATGGGGATGTTGACGTTCTATAATGCCATTGCCAATGGTGGTAAGATGGTGAAGATTTGTGATCCTGATGAACATGTCACCATCATACACGACCAGATATGCTACCCCGAATATATCGAGCCAGTTCAGAGAGCAATGGAACGTTGCGTGACTGACGGCATCTACAAGAAAGCCAGACACGAATATATCGATGTGGCAGCAAGTGGTCGGACTCTTCGCTTTCAAGACAATAGTTTCAGAATGGAGCTATGTGGATATTTCCCCGCTAAGAATCCCCAATATACCATTATGGTTGTCTTGGAGAAAGATGGATTGCCTGCCAGCGCAGGAGGTATGTGTGGCCCACTCTTCTGTCAGATAGTTGATGGATTGTTGCCACATCTCTAAGCGTTAAAACTAAGAACTCAGCGATTGCCCGTATATATAAGTCCGTCCGCTCACGGATATAAGGCCGCTCGCCCCAATTGATAAGGGCGGGCGGTCTTATCTGGTTACATACTACCTTTCTCCCTGTTTGTCAGTATCCCTTTCCCATTTCTCCAGTACCTTTCTCCTCCTTTCAGGGCGTGATAATCTTTAAAAACATTAAAATCTTATTAGGTACTGCCGTTATTTCGTGGAAAATCACTAAATTTGCGTCAAATTCAAAATATTATTACTACATGAAAGATTTGAATCGACTAAAGGTTGTCCTGGCCGAGAAGAAAAGGACAAACAAATGGCTGGCAGAGCAGTTGGGTAAGAATTACTCCACTATCAGTAAGTGGTGTACCAACACTTCGCAGCCTGATCTTGTGACTTTAGACCGTATAGCGCAGTTGCTTGACTGTCCCAAAAGTTATCTGTTGGTAGAGTAATAAAAGGTTTAAGGATTATGGCAAAGAAGAAAAACGAAAATACAACTTCGATAGGTTTTGAAGAGGTGATATGGCGAGCTGCCGACAAACTACGAGGCAATCTGAATGCCTCGGAATATGAAGGCGTGGTGCTGGGCTTGATATTCCTGAAATATATCAGCGACAAGTTTGAAGTGAAGTTCAAGGAACTGTCTGAGGATGAATATGCCGATGTGGAGGATAAGGACGAGTATGAGGCTGATGGTGTTTTTTTCGTTCCGCAGGACGCACGATGGTACGTTATCAGTATGTCAGCTCATACGCCTGAGATTGGACGAATCATTGACGATGCACTGCAAGCCATCGAGCGTGAGAATCCAAAATTGAAGGGTGTGCTGCCTGGCAACTATGCCCGTCCAGAACTGGATAAGCGTCGTTTAGGTGATGTGGTTGATCTCTTCTCGAATATTGAGATGTATGCCTCTGGCGATGAGCGCGACTTGTTGGGACGTGTCTATGAATACTGCCTACAGAAATTTGCTTCAATGGAAGGCAAGAATGCTGGTGAGTTCTATACGCCAAGTTGCATCGTCCGTACTATCGTGGAAGTGTTGCAGCCCTATCAGGGCCGTGTCTATGACCCCTGCTGCGGTTCTGGAGGTATGTTCGTGCAGAGTGCCAAGTTTATCAAGAACCATCAGAAGGAACTATCGGGCATCAGCGTATATGGCCAAGAGGCAAACCCCTCCACTTGGAAGATGGCCCACATGAACGTGGCTATCCGTGGACTGGAGGCTAATCTTGGTCAGTCGTATGCCGATACGTTCTTCAACGACCAGCATCCAACTTTGAAGGCTGATTTCATCATGGCCAATCCTCCGTTTAATCTCAGTGACTGGGGAGCAGACAAGTTAGAGAAAGACCCACGTTGGAAGTTCGGACTGCCACCTGCTGGAAACGCCAACTTCGCTTGGATGCAGCACATGATTTATCACCTCTCGCCTACAGGTCGTATTGGTCTGGTATTAGCCAATGGCGCCTTATCATCGCAGACAGGCAGTGAGGGCGACATCCGCCAGCGTATCGTGGAAGCAGACTTGGTGGAAGGTATCATCGCCCTGCCGTCTCAGCTTTTCTACTCCACGGGTATTCCTGTTTCCCTGTGGTTTATCTCACGTAACAAACAACAGCCAGGAAAGACGCTCTTCATCGATGCCCGCCAGATGGGTACGATGGTGACCCGTGCTGTGCGCGAGTTGCAGCAGGAGGACATTGAGCGAATAGCCCAGACCTTCGACAACTATCGTCAAGGTACGCTCGAAGACGAGAAAGGCTTCTGTGCCGTCAGGACCTTGGATGACATCAAGGCGCAGGACTATATCCTTACGCCAGGTCGCTATGTGGGTATTGCCGAACAGGAAGACGACGGCGAACCCTTTGAGGACAAGATGAAGCGGCTGACATCTGAACTGAGCGGACTCTTTGTCGAGAGTCACCGATTGGAGGATGAAATCCGCAAACAGTTGGGCAGCATCGGTTTTACCGTATAGCAAGGCCCACAGATTCTTCGTTATTATCGTATCACAACATAATATCGGAGAACAATGAAAGAGAAATTAATTTTAGAAATCAGCAATGCAATGGCTGACATTTTGAGTGTAGAACAGATAGCGAAGTTGAACGGGGTGCTGCTGAAAACCATCAGCAAGTACACCATTACGGAGGGCGAAAATGACGCTCCCCCCTTGGAGTCGTCGAATGAGACGCTGCTGAAACTGTTTATCTCTGCCAAGCAGGTGGAGGGATGCAGCCAGCCCACCATTCGCTATTACAGCAACACCATCAAGACGCTTGCTGATACCCTGCCCAAGCGATTCACCGACATCACGACGGAAGACGTAAGGGCTTATCTGGCCGTATTCCAGCAGAAGCGGAAAGCCAGCAAGGTGACTGTTGACAACGTGCGTCGCATCTTCTCGTCGTTCTTCTCCTGGTTAGAGGAAGAGGACTACATTCTAAAGAATCCCGTCCGTCGCATCCACAAGGTGAAGACGGGTACGCAGGTTCGTGAGGTGCTGACCGACGAATCGTTAGAGAACCTGCGCGACACTTGCGCCCATCCCCGTGACTTGGCTATGATTGACCTCTTGGCATCGACGGGAATGCGTGTAGGCGAACTGGTGAAACTCAACCGTGAGGATGTTAACTTCAACGAGCGTGAGTGCATCGTCTTCGGAAAGGGCAACAAGCAGCGCATCGTCTATTTCAACGCCCGCACGAAGATTCACTTGCAGGAATATCTCAATGAGCGAAGCGATCAGAACGAGGCTTTGTTTGTCTCACTCGCCAATCCTCATGAACGGCTGCAAATATCTGGCGTGGAGGTTCGGTTGCGTAAGATAGGCAAAGAGGCTAACGTACCGCGAGTGCATCCGCACAAGTTCCGTCGCACACTGGCTACTATGGCCATCGACAAGGGAATGCCCGTAGAGCAAGTGCAGAAACTCTTAGGGCATGTGAAGATAGATACGACCATGCACTATGCTATGGTCAATCAGAACAACGTAAAACTTTCGCATCGAAGATTCATCAGTTAATCGGCTCGAAACGAGAGCTGTGCTGAAAGAGTCAAGGTTAAAACGAACAAGTAAATTCTCATTTATGGAAGAGTGGAAAGAATGCAAATTGGGAGATTTTATGGAGTTCAATCCAAGAATCAGTCTCAAAAAGAATACTATAGCGAGAAAGATTACTATGGATCAACTCATACCTCATTCAAGAGATATATACTCTTGGGTATATGAGCCATATTCTGGTGGTGCTAAGTTCCAAAACGGCGATACCATAATGGCAAGAATTACGCCTTGCCTCGAAAACGGGAAGCACGCTTTTATTTCGATGCTTGATGAAAATGAGATTGCCTATGGCTCTACAGAATATATTGTGATAAGAGGTCGCTATGGTATTAGTGATAATGTATTTGTTTATTACCTTTCACATGTTCCTTCTTTCAAGGAGGCTGTAGTTAAATCAATGGTTGGTAGTTCTGGCCGTCAAAGGGCACAAGTAGATGTACTTGAAAACCTTACCATGAAGCTGCCATCTCTTCCTGAACAAAGAAAAATAGCAGGTACTCTTTCAAAGTTCGATGATAAGATTGCTATAAACAAGCGGATAAATGACAATTT
>JAFUVB010000035.1 GCA_017471245.1 Prevotella sp. | reverse complement strand
GTTGCTTGTACAATATGACCTGAAAGACTGGTATAATGCCCAACAGACTTGTCCGCAAGTCTTTCCTCTCCAAGGATGCCAAGAATACATTCTACAGGAGAATCGACCAACTTATAGAAGATCTTAAGGCTGACCCTCTGAACATTGAACTTCAGCAACAGGTGGAGCAACTGACAGAAAAGGTCTTGCAACTTCAGGCGGATATAGAGCGACGGAAGCAACTGCACGAACAGGATCAAAAAGTCATTTCGGCTTTAAGGGATGAAAACAAGCGATTGCGCAACAACAATGAACAGAGTGCAGCCCTCAACGAGAAGGCTCATATGGAGATTGACAGCCTACGTAAGGAGAATATGGATTTGAGACGCAAAGCATACCCAGAGCGATATGTCCTCCCCTCCTTCATCGACGTAGAAGCCACCCATGCCTATAAGGACAAACAGGGGCAGTGCCATATCACGATGAAGTTTACAGGTGGCTCCAAGGAATACAAGGAGCAAATGAGCAACGAGGACTTTGTGGCTTTCAAGAATGGTAGCTTGACGAAGGAAGAGATTATCGCCAAGTATCATAAGCCCCGTATCGAAGCCTACATCAGTAGAGAGTTTTCAAGACCTGACAAACGTTCTGCCACTTTATCCCTCATAGAAAGAACCATTTTCAGTTATATGAAACTATATTCCTGTTCCGCATTTGTTCCGTCATCTAATGGTGACAATAACCCTCGCAAGCGAAGAAGCTATAATGACATAGACGATATGAACGACGAAGAACGTAAAGGATTGGCCATGTAGTTTAAATTTCAATAAGGACGAGATTATATTATCATTCCGTACAAATAGTAAGATTACCAACGGCGACAAGAAGAATTTGTCTTCTTTCCCGTTGGTAATCAATATATACCATTTAGTGATGATTTCCCTGTTATTCAGATACGCCCTTAGGGGTCTGATCCTTAGCCTATTTCAGTTTCAAATGCGGACGTTCCCAAATCTGCCAATCGTCTATCTCCTTGAAAAGACGAGTAAGGACTTCTTTGTAGTCGTCAGGATAGATTATCGTATAGACAAACCAGAGTTTGTGATTGGCCACTATCTTGGTGAAATAACTGTAACCATCGATACGGCTGCCATTCTCATACTGCGGACCAGAGAGGATGAAGTAATCGTTGCCGAGTTTGTGCTCTGTCGCATTTAGCATTTGCGCCAACGAATCCATGCCTGCTTGGAGCGACATACCATCCGAATTCATCACGTGGCTTTCGATGACCAGGGTTATCCACAGGTCGGCATAGTCAAAACGCATGCGGCCTTTCTCTTCCCTAAGGGAATCGAGTTGGGCGTTGAAGAACGACGGGACACGAACGACGTAGTCATAATCCTTATCCTTATCCTTATATTCGTACATTTCGGCATAAGTGAGGTGTCGACCGAATACCTCTTTGTGCGACTTTAGGTCAGCACAAGAATGAATCCCATCGATGCTCACCGCTACGAGGATGAAGGCGATAAAAAGGAAAATGACCTTGCGCATACTATTTGGGCTATTTAGACAGAATACCCGTTTCTTTATCACTATGGTTCATAGAGCGCCGGATGTCCCGATACTTGCGCCCACGATCGAGGTGATAAGATAGCTTGAGGGTTAACATATTACCGTAGTCGCGAGAGTGCTGAGAGATTTCTTTCTGAACATAGCGACTTACGACCTCAGTCTTATTTGTCAATGGATGTTGGCTGAACGGATGTTGGGCATAGAGAGAAATGGAGATGGCTTCGTTCATACGATAGTTACAAGTGATGTACCATGCTGGCGCCTGATGACCATGATGTTCTCCTTCCATAAAGTTCCATCCATTATCAGCGTATGCTCCCAACGTCCAGCGACCCAGATAGGCTTGCAACGAACAGCCACCGTTGAACGCGGTATAGGTATGGGTATAATCCTCACCAAAATTAAAGAAACGATAGATGCCGCCATAGACGGTAGCTGTCAGTTTCTCTGGGATGATGTCCCACTGGTTGTAAGTGTCTATATAGAAGAAGTTGCACTCGTTATCCGCGTTGGTCTGCGTCTTATAGAAATGGCCATCTTGACGGATGTACTTCTCCATATTGCAATGGGGATTCAGACGGTAATAGCCTTGCAGTGCAGAGGTGAAGCGAGGGGTGGAATAAGAGAGCTTCAGTTGGTGGGAGACGACTCGGTTTGGGTGGATATCCGGATTGCCGAGAATGGTCTCCATCACATTCTGCTTGATGCTTACGTTGCTGACGAGGGCTATCTGGGATGAGTGCTGCGAGATTTCAAAGTCGTATTTCACCTTTAGCCTGTTTGTCAAAGGATAGCTGACGGTGAATTTAGGACGGAAGAACCAGTAATCCTGAGTCGCATCTCCCTGACGATAGTACCTTCTGCTGGCACCAAGACCGCCCATCAACGCGAGTTTGCCAAGATGTCCTTTCAGTTGTGAGAAGAGATAAAGGCTGGAAGTGTGCATGTCGTTTGTCGCATCGACATCTCCTTGATATGTATTATGGCTATACCGCTGCCCATATTGTGCTCCAGCTGAAATGGTAAAGGGCTTTAGTTGGTTCTCATAGATAGCCTCGCTCCAAAGGGAGTAAGTTCTTCCGTCTGTATCGTAGCGATAGTCGGTGCCCTCATTGTTTTCCGTATCGCCAGTTGTCTTGATATATGTTCCCACAACATTCGCCGTCAACGATTGATGGCGGCGGAAGTCCTGATGGTAATAGAGATCAAGCGATGGTGAACTGCTGCGGGATGATGAAAGGTCATCATAGGGCTCATTATTAATCATCATTTTTGCATTTCTGCGTTGTGGTTGTATATCGCTACTTCCTGAGAGCTTGGCCTGGAACACATAGTTTGAGTCGCTCAGGCTATAGGTCAGTTGGGCATTGTGGCTGATATTCTTACTCTGTTTGTTCAGACTATAGCGATGAATGGAGGCAATGTCGCCTGATTCTAATTCATAGGCGGCCTGCTCATCATAGTCTGCACCCTTGAAGTTGTGATAGTCGAGGTCATAACTGAGTGCAAACTCACTGCGACCGTGATTAATCTTGCCGAAGAGTGACTCATTGCCATTCACCGCGGTTAGCGTATTGGTCAGTTGGGTGCCGACGACGTAACCACTCACGGGTTTCTTTACCTTTATATTAATAATGTACGCGATGCCTTCTCCATAGCGCACACCAGGATTGTCGATAAACTCAATGTGGTCAATACCCTGCATGTCGAGCGTCTGCAAATCCTCGCGTGAAGCAATGATGTCGTTGATACGCACTTGCACGGTTCCGAGATTCGTCAGTGCCGTAATACTGTTCGTCGCCTCGTCCACGCGGATGTGAGGCAGAGTGAGTTTCGCCAGCAGCGAATAGCCGTTGGCAGAATTCTCTATCTGCTGTTTGGTAGGATAGATCCATTGGCCGTCCACCTTTTGTATCGTGCGTGCACCCTTTACTGTCACCTCGTCGAGAGTGACTGTTTTTTCTATGTCTTGAGCTGCTGAGGACAGTGCGCAAACAGCCAACAAACAAAAAAATAATCTCTTCATATCTTGCATTTTTGCTGCGAAGGTACGAAGAGATTCCTTTATTATCGAAAATACTATCTGACATTTGTCTGACATTTCATTGCCAGATACAATGTCAGAATTATATTTGTCTGATTTTCAGTCGATAAGCCTTGCTTCGGTCAGACTCAATTTTAAGGTCAGAATGCTGCACTACGACAGGCTTTAGCCTGCGAATCAGCGTGTAGAGAGTCTCGCTGGCATCAGGTTTCTTAGGCCAGAGGACATTACAAATCTCTGTTTTCGTCAGAGAATGCGATGGTGACTTGAAGAACATCTCCATCAGCTGATGCTGCATGGGGGTGAGCTGCACCTGACAGCCATCGGCAGCATAGAAACGACCATCCTCTTCTAAGTATGTCAGGCCACCAAAGGCATTCCTATTGGCAATTGTCACAGTTAATGGTTCACCCACGATCGATTGCCGATGGCGATACCACATCAGCATTGCCCAAAATCCAGTCAACACCCACAGGATAGTTGCTGGCCTTTGGTCTGATAGGCTGAAGATAGTAGCCTCAGAGCAATGAGCATACGCTTTGAACTTCTGTCCACGGGTGTCAACTGCCAGAGTAGCTTTCCCTCGCAGTTCCGCTATCTGCAAGTGACCGTTGAACGTACGGATAGTGTCCTGGTTGATGACATCGCATTGCTGTTCCTCCAATGCCAGAGCTAATGCTCTATCCATATCTTCACTCACCAATCTTTCGGTCGCGCTATAACTCCCTAAACTGGTCAGACTCGAAGCGATAATCAGTGCAAAAAGCACGATGACAGCAAATCGTTGTTGTTTCATTTTTCTTAAATTTAATATCCCAACATAGCTGCAGGTGTTATCCCTAAAGTGACACAAAGCAGACGGGCAATTTTCAGCGTAGGCTCTGCCCTACCTGAGACGTAGTCACTTATGCGTGAAGGACTAACCCCTATCTCAGTAGCCAACTGCTTCTGACTCATATTCTTTTCATCCAACGACAGTTGTATCAACTGGGCTACGGTCGGTTTGCATATGGGATAATGCTCCTTCTCATAGTCTATAACGACATCCGACATCATCGTCAACTCAACAGCATTGCGGTCGTTGGCTGGTGTATTGTCATCCACCATTGGCAACAGTTCCTCAATCCGTGCCAATGCAAACTCGTAT